>NZ_WSPD01000006.1:0-308008 GCF_026319105.1 Enterobacter sp. HSTU-ASh6
TGGCATCAGGTCAAACTCAGTGACAGTTTACCCGTCTGTTGACGGGTAACTGAAGTGACTTTAAACATACAAGGGCATCAGACTGCACTCCCTCATCGCTGTTCATCCAGCTGCAACGCCACATACAGCAGCAACCTGTCGTCGAAATTCCCCAGATCTAACCCCGTCAGTTCCGAAATCCGGTTGAGCCGATACTCCAGGGTATTGCGGTGAATAAACAGCGCCTTCGACGTTGCCAGCGGCTGCACGTTATGACGGAACCACGCCTGTAACGTCCGGCGCAGCAGACCGTTATTGTCCATCGCTTTCAGGCGTGCCAACGGGCGCGCCAGCTCGTTGGCCTGCCAGCCGCCGCGCAGGCTGTCGAGCAACACCGGCAACATCAGATCCTGATAGAAGTAACTACGGCTTTCCGGCATCCGCTGTTTGCCCACCATCATGGTGGTGCGTGCAGTCCGCCACGAGCGGGCGATACTGCCCGGCCCGGTAAAGTAATTTCCCAGTGCAACGCGAAAACGCAGGTGACCATTCTCCTGCATACGCGCAATCAGCTGCTCCACACGACGGCGATGATCTTCCGCATCCCAGCGACCAAACTGATTAAGCGCCGGTTTGAGCACCACCATTTCCGTCAGAGAAACAATCGCCACCAGATTATTGCGTTCCGGCGTCGCCAGCGCATTTTGCAGCTGCTGCAGCTCCGCCATCGCGCTATCCACGCCAAGCTGGCCGCTATCCACCTCAATCACCGCCACCACGCGCGGCTGGTTCAGATCGATCCCCAGACGCTGCGCCCACTCACTGAGTGCAGGCGTATGCTCTTCCGCCTGAATAAGATTCATCACCAGCTCTTCGCGCAGGCGGCTGTCCTGCGCCAGCAGGTGCATCAGGCGCGACTGCTCCAGCATCATTTCAGCCGTCATACAGACCAGCTCGCCATATTTTCGCAGAGACTCCGGTTCCCCGGTCAGGCCAATAACGCCAACAATTTCCCCTTCCAGGCGCAGCGGTAAATTAATACCCTGACGAACACCGTGAAGATGTTTTGCTACCGCATCGTCGATATCCACGACCCGCCCCTGGGAAAGCACCAGCAGCGCACCTTCGTGCAATTCCCCAATCCGTTCACGATCGCCGCTACCTATAATGCGCCCGCGGGCATCCATTACGTTGATATTGGTATCGATGATGCGCATGGTGCGCGCCACAATATCCTGCGCCATTTTGGTATCAAGATGCCAGCCAGCCATGTAACCCTCCTGTGAGCAGAGCTCAAGCATAGGGGAGTTCCATTAGGGTCGCATTGTGCAGATGCACAAAGCCGGGGAGAGAAGTATGGACTTGTGGAAAGGGTCACAGAAACGAGAAAGCCCCGCGTACAGGGGCTTAAGAGGATTACTGCATCAGCAGGTAAATAGAGGTGTCACCACGCTGGATATTGAGCGCCAGCACGGAAGGCTTGCTGTCGAGAATTTTGCGCAGTTCCGCGATGTTTTTCACCGGCTGCTGGTTAGCGCCCATGATCACATCGCCTTTCTTCAGGCCGATACGGGCTGCCGGTGAATTCGCTTTTACGTTATTCACTACCACGCCTTTATCTGCCCCTTTGTTGCTCATCTCGGCACCTTCAATCCCGCTGAAGATGGTGCTGGAATCAACCTGATTCTGGCTGCTCTGCTGCAGCTCCAGGCTGACGTTAACCGCCTTGCCGTCGCGCAACAGGCCGAGGGTGACTTTACTGCCAATCGGCATGGAACCCACTTCCGCACGCAGGGCAGCAAAGCTGCTGATCGGTTTACCGTTCAGAGAGGTGATCACATCCCCCGCTTTAATGCCCGCTTTAGCGGCAGAGGAGTTCGGCATCACCTGGCTGACGAATGCCCCGCGCTGGGCGTCAACCTTCATCGCCTTCGCCAGTTCGGAGTTCAACTCCGTACCGAGGATACCCAGCTCACCGCGTTTCACCTGGCCATACTGCACCATCTGCGCGGTCAGGTTTTTCACCATGTTACTTGGGATCGCAAAGCCGATACCGATGTTGCCGCCGTCCGGGGCCAGGATCGCGGTGTTGATACCGATCAGTTCGCCGTTCAGGTTGACCAGCGCGCCGCCGGAGTTACCGCGGTTGATCGCCGCATCCGTCTGGATGAAGTTTTCATAGTTTTCGGCATTCAGGCCACTGCGCCCCAGGGCAGAGACGATACCGGAGGTCACCGTTTCGCCCAGACCGAACGGGTTACCGATCGCGACGGTATAGTCACCCACGCGCAGTGCGTCGGAGTCGGCAATCTTAATCGCCGTCAGGTTTTTCGGATCCTGAATCTGGATCAGCGCGATATCAGAGCGCGGATCTTTACCGACCACTTTAGCGTCGAATTTACGGCCATCGCTGAGCTGAACTTTAATGCTGTTAGCGTTATCAACAACGTGGTTGTTGGTCACGACGTAGCCTTTCGCTGCATCAATAATGACCCCCGAGCCAAGCGCCATGAATTTCTGTTGCTGGCCGCCGCCCTGGCTGTCATCCCCTGCGCCACCGCCCTGACAGAACGGAGAGCTCTGGAAAGGTGAACCGTCCTGGCAGAATGGCGAGTTGTCGCCGAAGAACTGCTGGAAGTTACGCGGCATGCGCGGCGTATTGACGGTCGTGCTACCCTCAACGTTAATACTCACCACCGATGGCATCACTTTTTCGAGCATCGGTGCCAGGCTTGGCATCTGCTGCGCGGTTGCTGCCGACGACGCGGTCTCGGCTGCAGTAGCAGTCAGAGGAGACAGCGCTAAACCTAAACTCAGAGCCAGTGCACTCATTGCTAATGTGGTTTTTTTCATGTTTCTCAATCTCGATTTACAGGTAACGCAAAATTGCTGTGTAACTCAGATTCATTTTATACCGCTTAGTTCCGGCGATAAGTTTATGGAAAAGGTAAAAATTTATTGGTCGTCTTTACAAAACTCCGGGGTTATTCCACCGCCATGAGCTTGCGGTATTCATCCCAGGCATACAGGTCGGTCATGCCGCTGATATAGTCCTGGATAAGACGGCAGCGATAATAATATTCCATCACCGGCCATTGAGGAGAATGGCGATCCAGCTTGCTCATCGCTTCGACATACGCCAGACGATGACGGGTAGAGAGTTTCTGATAAAGTCGCGATTCAATAGGTATTCGGCGCACGCGTTCGTGTTCCACCAGCTCACTGAACTCGTCGACCGACAGCTGAAGCAACGGGGAATAAATTTCCAGTAACCCACTGATTACCCGGTAGCCCTGCAGCTCTAACTGTTCAACATCCGGATGGCTGAACACATGCCGCATCGCCACATGTTTATAAAGTTCGAGCAGTTGACTGAAACTACTGTCATCTTCCAGCAGCGCATGATTGAATTCCCCGTCGAAAATCAGCGGTAAATTATCAATAAAGCGCGACGCCGCATACGGCACCAGTTTATTTAATGTATTGACCCGCAAATACATAAAGAATTGATCTTCCGTACTGCGGCTTAATGTATTTGAGCGTGATTTTTCCCAGGCATTTTCGACAACCTGCGCAAACAGCGACCCTTTTTCATGGGTCCCCCAGGCCGCATAAAGATGCTGATAAAGTTCCTCGACGCTGAAGATTCTTTTCTCAACGGCGTCTTCCAGATCGGCCACGCAATAGGAAATATCGTCCGCGGCTTCCATAATCCAGGTCAATGGAAAGCGGCCGTTTGGCGTCAAAGAGAGTTCTTTACGCAGCCGTTCAATATAGGCCTCTTCAGAAAGGTAATAGCCCGGTTTTTTCATTAAATAGCTGTGGGACGCAGGCGTCTCCCCCATCCACCAGGCGGGGCGGGTATATTTCAGGATGCAGCCGACCTGGGCCCATGTCAGGTTCATACGCATCAGTGAATGGACCAGCCGGATGCCCTGTGCATTACCCTCGAAATGACAGAGATCCTGGCGCACTTTACGCCGCAGATCGTTCAACCCCTCTTCACCTTCACGCAGGCGAAGATCGCGTACGATGCAGCGGTCATCGCTGAGGGGCTGACTGACCGCATCCGAGGGGTACAGCCGTTGTTTAAACCAGTCATTAATTGCCGCCTCACCAAAGTGACCGAAAGGCGGATTGCCGATGTCATGCATCAGGCAGGCCATCTCAACGATGCTTTCGAAAGGGCCCGTCAGTTCGTCCAGACCATAGGTTTCCAGCAAACGCTGTTCTTTCAGGCGGCTCAACACCTCTTTGGCAATATAGCGCCCCACCTGCTGCACTTCCATGGAGTGGGTCAGGCGCGTGCGCACCGCGGCATTACGCTCAAGTGGAAACACCTGAGTCTTTTGCTGCAGACGACGGATGGCGGGCGAATTGATGATCCGTCCGCGATCGCTTTCGAAGATACGCAGGATCTCATGTTCGCTCTTGTCGCCCTGCGGCGAACGGAAACGTCGGTGCCAGTTAATTTTGGTGCGAAAATCGATTGGTGACATGTGCTCCCCCGCCTGAGAATGCGTTTCCCCTTAACCGCATGATAGACTATGCATCTTAACAAGGCACATCGCGAGTAAATCTATGAAAATCGGCATTATTGGTGCAATGGAAGAAGAAGTTACGCTGCTGCGTGACAAAATTGAGAACCGTCAGACACTCTCTCTGGGGGGTTGTGAGATCTACACCGGTCAGCTGAACGGTGTTGACGTGGCTCTGCTGAAATCAGGCATCGGTAAAGTGGCTGCTGCGCTGGGTGCAACCCTGCTGCTTGAGCGCTGCAAGCCGGACGTGATCGTTAATACCGGCTCTGCAGGTGGCCTGGCGCCGACGCTGAAAGTGGGTGATATCGTGGTCTCCGACGAAGCGCGCTACCACGATGCTGACGTGACCGCCTTCGGCTACGAGTACGGCCAGCTCCCGGGCTGTCCGGCAGGATTCAAGGCTGACGACAAACTGATTGCCGCGGCAGAAACCTGCATTGCGGAGCTCAATCTCAACGCGGTACGCGGCCTGATTGTCAGCGGCGATGCGTTTATCAATGGCTCCGTGGGTCTGGCGAAAATCCGCCATAACTTCCCGCAGGCGGTGGCCGTTGAGATGGAAGCGACCGCGATCGCTCACGTTTGTCATAACTTCAGCGTGCCGTTCGTGGTGGTTCGCGCCATCTCTGACGTGGCTGACCAGCAGTCCCACATCAGCTTCGACGAGTTCCTGACCGTTGCAGCAAAACAGTCCACCGTGATGGTGGAACGCCTGGTGCAGACTCTGGCACGTGGCTAAACATAGCATCAGGGCGCTGGCCGCCCTGCTTCTTTTCGCACCGCTGTGGCTTTATGCGGTACCGCGTGTGATTACGCTCTCCCCCGCGAACACGGAACTGGCGTTTGCCGCCGGCATTACCCCCGTTGGCGTGAGCAGCTTTTCCGATTATCCCCCGCAGGCAGCGGGCATTGAACAGGTAGCAACCTGGCAAGGGATGAACCTTGAGCGCATCGTGGCGCTTAAACCGGATCTCGTGCTGGCCTGGCGCGGCGGCAACGCCGAGCGGCAGGTCAACCAGCTGACCTCGCTTGGCATCAGAGTGATGTGGGTTGACGCGGTGAGCATTGAACAAGTCGCGCAGGCGCTACGCGCCCTGGCTCCCTATAGCCCTACCCCCAAAAAGGCGGACGACGCCGCCAGACAGATGCTCAGCGCCTATGCCGCGCTGAAAGCCCGCTACGACACTCCAGTGAAAAAACGCATCTTCCTGCAGTTTGGCAGCCAGCCGCTGTTCACCACCGGAAAGGGATCGATTCAGAACCAGGTGCTGGAAGTCTGTGGTGGTGAGAATATTTTTGCGGCCAGCCGCGTACCGTGGCCCCAGGTAAGCCGTGAACAGGTTCTGGCGCGCCAGCCACAGGCTATCGTCGTGGTCGGAAATGCGAGCGAGATTCCTAAAATTGAACAATTCTGGCAAAGGCAGCTAAAAATTCCGGTGATCCCGCTCAACAGCGACTGGTTTGAACGCGCCAGCCCGCGTATTATCCTCGCCGCAAAACAGCTCTGTGCCGCGCTGGCAGAGAGTCACTAACATTCGTTCGAGGATTTAACGATGCTCGTTTATTGGCTGGATATTCTTGGCACAGCCGTTTTTGCTATCTCCGGCGTCCTGCTCGCCGGAAAACTACGCATGGATCCGTTTGGCGTGCTGGTGCTGGGCGTGGTCACCGCCGTGGGAGGTGGGACTATCCGTGATATGGCGCTGGCAAATGGCCCGGTATTTTGGGTAAAAGATCCGACCGATCTGGTGGTGGCGATGGTCACCTGCCTGTTAACCATTGTGCTGGTTCGTCAGCCTCGCCGATTACCGAAATGGATACTGCCGGTACTGGATGCGGTGGGCCTGGCCGTGTTTGTCGGGATCGGCGTAAACAAGGCGTTTAATGCGGGTACCGGCCCGATGGTGGCGATCTGCATGGGCGTATTAACCGGCGTGGGCGGCGGGATCATACGCGACATTCTGGCGCGTGAAGTGCCGATGATCCTGCGTACTGAAATATACGCAACGGCCTGTATTGCGGGCGGCATTGTTCACGCGACCGCGTATTACACCTTTGCGATCCCACTGGAAAATGCAGCGATGCTGGGAATGGTCGTGACCCTGGTGATACGTTTAGCGGCGATACGCTGGCATCTGAAGCTGCCGACGTTTGCGCTGGATGACAGGTAAACGCAAAACGGTAACCGCAAGGTTACCGTTTTTAGTCTTTTCTCCCTCTCCCTGTGGGAGAGGACCGGGGTGAGGGCATCAGCCCGCACCCTCTTAAATACTGAACGAAGAACCACACCCGCAGGTGCTTGTCGCATTCGGGTTGGTCACCACAAAGCGCGAACCTTCCAGGCCTTCGGTATAATCCACCGAACCGCCCACCAGATATTGCAGGCTCATCGGGTCAACCACCAGTGCAACACCCTGCTTCTCGATAGTCATATCGCCATCGTTGACCTGATCGTCAAAAGTAAAACCATACTGGAAGCCGCTGCAGCCGCCACCGGTAATATAGACACGCAGTTTCAGATCCGGATTGTCTTCGTCGGCAATCAGGGTTTTCACTTTGTTGGCTGCTGCTTCGGTAAATTCCAGCGGCACAGCTACATCATCACTCATCTTATGCTCCCATGAATACTGCTACTGCTATTGGGTAAAATTCACCCAATTCTTTGTGTCATTATCTAATACCCTGGTAATTCATTCAAGTATTCTGCGTTGCGGCCCGTTCAGCCTCTTGTTTTGCCAGAGTATGCGCAAGGATGGTGGAGTATAGCGGTTTTCCACCCAGGAATTGGGCTAATAGTGTCGCGCCGAGACAGGTAATGATCATTGGCAAAATGAGCTGGTAATTGTCCGTCATCTCCAGCACCAGCACGATCCCGGTCAACGGCGCACGCAGGGACGCCGCCAGCAGCGCCCCCATTCCGGCAATCGCAAAGGTGCCAGCTTCCAGATGGTATGCCGGAAAACCGGCCTCGGCCGCCATGCCAAAGGCAGTGCCGAGCAGCGTTCCCAGCGCCAGCATCGGGGCGAATATCCCGCCGGGCGCACCGGAAGAAAAACAGAGCACCGTGGTGATGACACGGGAGATAAACATAAACAGCAGCAGGCCCACGCTGAAGTTCCCCGCAGCCGCAATCGGGATCAGCCCGAACCCGCCGCCGGCGGCGTTCGGTTCAATAAAGCCGAGCACCCCGCACATCCCGCCCAGCAGGCCGCCCATGAGAACCCATTTGGTTGTATCCCCACCGTGAATACGCTGGAACCAATCCTGAGCGCGTAAAATAAAGATATTAAACAGCGGGCCCACCACGCCAAAAATCATGCCGAGGATCAGGTAAAGCCACAGCGTATTCACCGGCGCATTGGTCAGTTTCCCCACTTCGATCACCGGGCTTTCGCCATTAAAAATGCGAAAAACAATGCTCGACATAATGACGCCGGTAAAGACCGCTTTTATGGAGATCAGGTTGTAGCGGAACTGGGCGCGCATCTCTTCAATGATGAATAAAATCCCCGCCAGCGGCGCGTTGAACGCGGCTGAAAGCCCCGCTGCCGCACCGGTGGCCAGCAGCGTATGGCGCGCTTCCGCGCTGCGCATCCGAAACAGGTCCCCCACCATACGCCCGACGTTCCCGCCCAGCTGTACGGTCGGTCCCTCACGTCCCAGCACCATCCCCGCACCGAGGGTTCCCATACCACCGATAAATTTCACCGGGATCACCCGCCACCAGCGCACCGGGCGTAACTCCTCCAGCGCACCTTCAATTTCCGGGATGCCCGAGCCCCCCGCCTCCTGCGCAAATTTGCGCACCAGAAAATAGCCCACCATGGCAAACAGCGCAGAGAGCCAGAATGCCCCAGCCCAGACCAGCCAGGGGTTATCGGCGAAACCGGCTACGGTTCCCACTCGCCAGTTGAGGACGGCATTCACCGCTTTTTCAAACGCCACACCAACCAGACCCGCGAGAGTACCCACCACGGCAGCGGCGAGCAGAATTGCCAGCGGCGTTTTATCGCGATTAATCAGCCGCCGGATGCTGATACGGTGTTGGGCACGTCTGAACTGCTGTTCTTCGAAAGTGGGGAGGTCTGCTTTCATTACCGTTTCTTTTCGTCATACAAATAGCCGCAGGGATTTTACCAGAGTGTGTCGCATCTTCCCGTGAAAAATACTTAACAATTGTTTAGCCGTGAAAACGGGCAAAAATTTCATTACCTTTCGCGGATCACTTAGAATAGTGTGCTTAATCATTTTATACGAACCAGGAACGACGCCATGAGCAAGTCTGAAAACCTCTACAGTGCAGCCCGCGAGCTTATTCCGGGTGGCGTGAACTCACCTGTGCGCGCCTTTACCGGCGTGGGCGGTACGCCGCTGTTTATCGAACGTGCTGACGGCGCGTATCTGTATGATGTCGATGGCAAAGCCTATATCGATTATGTCGGCTCCTGGGGCCCAATGGTGCTGGGCCACAACCACCCGGCTATCCGTAACGCGGTGATCGAAGCCGCACAGCGCGGCCTGAGCTTCGGTGCGCCAACCGAGATGGAAGTGAAAATGGCGGAGCTGGTCACCGAGCTGGTGCCCACCATGGACATGGTGCGTATGGTGAACTCCGGTACCGAAGCGACCATGAGCGCCATCCGCCTGGCGCGCGGCTTCACTGGCCGCGATAAGATCGTCAAATTTGAAGGCTGTTACCATGGTCATGCGGACTGCCTGCTGGTGAAAGCGGGCTCCGGCGCGCTGACCCTCGGCCAGCCAAACTCCCCTGGCGTACCGGCAGATTTCGCCAAACATACTCTGACCTGCACCTACAACGATCTGGCTTCCGTTCGCGCGGCATTCGAGCAGTATCCGCAGGAGATCGCCTGCATTATCGTTGAGCCTGTTGCGGGTAACATGAACTGCATCCCACCGCAGCCTGATTTCCTGCCGGGCCTGCGTGCCCTGTGCGATGAATTCGGCGCCCTGCTGATCATCGACGAAGTGATGACCGGCTTCCGTGTGGCGCTGGCGGGTGCCCAGTCTTATTATGGCGTTGAGCCAGATCTGACTTGCCTTGGCAAAATCATCGGCGGCGGCATGCCGGTCGGGGCATTTGGTGGGCGTAAGGACGTCATGGAAGCCCTGGCACCAACCGGCCCGGTCTACCAGGCAGGCACGCTCTCCGGTAACCCGATTGCGATGGCGGCAGGTTTTGCCTGCCTGAGCGAAGTGGCTCAACCGGGGATTCATGAAACCCTGACTGAGCTGACCACGCAGCTGGCAAACGGACTGCTTGACGCGGCAGAAGAAGCCGGTATTCCGCTGGTTGTGAACCACGTGGGCGGCATGTTCGGGATTTTCTTCACCGATGCGAAAACCGTGACCAGCTATCAGGACGTGGTGAAATGTGACGTCGAACGCTTCAAGCGCTTCTTCCACCTGATGCTGGAAGAAGGCGTCTACCTGGCGCCGTCAGCGTTCGAAGCAGGCTTTATGTCCGTGGCGCACAGCAAAGAAGATATCAATAACACCATCGACGCGGCGCGTAAGGTGTTTGCGAAGCTCTAAGATGAGCAGCTTGATGCCCTCACCCCAACCCTCTCCCACAGGGAGAGGGAGCAAACACTAAAACGGCAATCTAAGGATTGCCGTTTACTTTTATTACCGACTCTGCTTTCTCAACAGATAAATAAAATACGGCGCACCAATGAAGGTCGACAGCAGGCCCGCCGGGATCTGATACGGGAACAGCACCATTCTTCCGCACCAGTCCGCAAACACCAGCATGACCCCGCCCGTGAGGGCAGACATCACAATATGCGGCATCGTCCGGCGGAATCCCATCATTCTCGCAATATGCGGCGCCATTAATCCCACAAAACTCAGCGGTCCGATCGTCATGGTGGCCGTCGCCGTCAGGCACGCCGCCAGCAGCAGCAGAGCCACACGCGCTGGCGTCAGCGCCATGCCCACCGCACGCGCGGTTTCACCGCCGAGCGGCAGAATGGTCATCCAGCGACGGCACAGCGGGACCATCGCCAGCAGCACGATCATCACGATCCCGGACCAGACAACCTGGCTGCCGGTAGCACCGTACGTTGAGCCGGAAATCCAGGTCAGGATCTTCGCCATACGCGGGTCACCGCTCGCCTGCAGCATCATCAGCAGCATCGTAAACGCGGTGCTGAGCGCCATCCCGGCCAGCAGCATTCGGTGCGGAGAAAATCCGCCGCGACCGGCAGCAATGAGGATAATCATCAGCGTGGTCGCCGCACCGAGACTACCGGCAGGCATCAGCCAGGCAAACGCATTGCCCGGTACAAAGAACAGCATCAACACCACGCCAAAGGCGGCGCCAGAGCTGATCCCGAGCACTTCCGGGCTCGCCATCGGGTTGCCGGTCAGACGCTGAATGATACACCCCGCTACCGCCAGCATCACCCCGGCGATCAGCGCAGCGAAGATACGCGGCCAGCGCCACTGCAGCAATTCGTTAAGCAACTCGCCCGTTGCCCAGTGCCAGCCCGCCGCATCGCGCCCGAAAGCGAGCGCAGTAAACGAGGCGATAACCAGCACCGCCAGACCGGCAAGGCTAAACCACAGCACCGACTGACGTTCAGCAGAAACTTTATCGCCCGCATCCATCGCTGGCGCGCTCATGCTGCGCAGACGCGGCAGCAGCCAGAGCAGAAGCGGCGCACCGATAAGCGCCGTGACCGACCCGGTAGAGACTTCCCGCCACACCCGCGCCAGCCAGAGAATCAGCTGATCGGAAAGCCAGAGGATCAGCGCCCCAATCAGCGCGGCCAGCAGCAGACGCGCCAGCAAACGACGCGCCCCGAGCATTTTCGCCAGCAGCGGGGCAAACAGGCCGATAAACCCAATGATGCCAACCGCGTTCACCAGCAGGGCACTCAATACAATCGCCAGCGTCAATGCAGCCAGGCGCGCCAGCGACAGCGCCAGCCCCAGATTACGCGCCACACCATCATCCAGTCCCATCAGCGTGAGTGGACGCAGGAGCAACAGCGTCAGTACGGTGCCGCCGGCCAGCTGTGGGCACAGACGCTGCACGACGCTCCAGTCGGTCTGGGTGAGCGTGCCGGTACTCCACAGGAACATGCTTTGCAGCCGATCGTGGTGGAACAGCACCAGTAACTGGTTAATCGCCCCGCAATAGAGGCTCACCACCAGCCCGGCCAGAATCAGCGTCACGGGGGAGAGGCGTTTGCCCCAGGCCACGCCAAAGACCAGCGCCCCCACCACGCACGCCCCCGCGAGTGCGGCAAACTGCGAGGCCAGCGCCCCCGGCAGGGACCACAGCGTGATGACCGTGATCCCAAGCTGCGCGCCGGTCGCGACGCCGAGCGTCGTGGGCTCCGCCAGTGGATTACGTAAAACCTGCTGGAACAGAACGCCCACCAGCCCCAAACCGGCCCCCACCAGGAGCGAGATCGCCAGACGCGGCAGCAGACTGTAGTGGAACAGCATCTGCTGAATGTTATCAATATCCGGTGCGGCCAGCGCGCCGCCCCACTGTCCACGCGGCAGCGCTGCCGAGAGGTTGAACCAGGTTAACCCCAGCGCGGCGAGGAAAAGTACGGCCAAAAGCAACGCCGGGAAGCGGGCGATACGCTTGCTCATGCTTTACCTCCCAGCGCGTTATCCAGCACCCGGGCAAAGTGCATGGCTGACAGCGTCGCGCCGTAGAACCAGACCGCCGGAGCGCGCTGGAAGCGCTGCTCACGCACAAACGGCATCGCCTGCCACAGCGGTGTCGCCATCAGCGTCTGCATGTCACGTTCGTTCCCGTGGTCAAAACAGAGCACATCCACATCACGAAACGCCGCCAGGCGGTCGATACCCACGGCGGTGCTGCCCCAGAACGTCATCTCCCCTTCCCAGGCATTACGGATGCCAAAACTGTCGAGCACTTCCTGGAACAGGCAGTTTTTACCAAAGACCAGCATATGGCGGGCATCCAGCAGCGTCACCATCAGCAGCGGGCGATCGCCCCGGCGCGCAAAACGCGGTTTTAACGTAGCTATCAGGTCATCAAATTCCTGAAGATGCTGTTTGGCCTCGGCCTCGCGGTTGAGGAAATGCGCCATCTCGTTAATCGAGTTTTTCGCCACGCTCAGCGGTTTTTTACCGTCGCTGAATGCGAATCCGCGTCCTGGCGCAATGCGTGCCATGACCTCTTCAGATGGACCGTAGCCCGCCGACCAGAACAGGTATGACGGTTTCATCTGGGTGAGCAGCTCGAGGTTTGGTTCGGTACGCAGGCCGACGTCGATCACCGAGTCCGGCAGTTTCGGCTCATTCACCCACAGGGTGTAATTGGGAATATCCGCCACGCCGTAGGGCGTAACGCCGAGCGCCATCATCAGCTCGACCGGCAGCCACTCCAGGGCCACAATACGGTGCGGATCGACGGCGGCAGCGCGCGCCGGCGTCATTTTTAACAGCAGCGGTGAGAGCGCCATCGCCGTCAGCAGGCGGCGGCGGCTGATAAGTATGTTATTCAGCATCAGTATACAAAGCTCACCGGCGCAGCCCCGGCCGGGTGAGGCAGAATCCCCATAGGAATACCGTAAATACGTTCCAGCGTTTCACTGCGCATCAGCTCGGACGGCGAGCCCTGTGCAATCATCTCGCCACCACGTAGCGCGACAAGGTAGTCACAATAACGCGCGGCCATATTGATATCATGCAGGACCGCAATCACCGTCAAACCCCGCTGCTGACTTAAGCGATGCACCAGCGCCAGCACGTCGACCTGGTGGGCAATATCCAGCGCGGAGGTCGGCTCGTCGAGCAGCAGGCAGCGGCTGTCCTGCGCCACCAGCATCGCAATCCACGCGCGCTGACGCTCTCCGCCGGAGAGGCTATCCACCAGCCGGTGCGCCAGCGGTTTTAGTCCCACCAGCGCAATCGCCTCTTCCACTTTCTCCCTGTCGGCAACGCCGAAGCGCCCCAGCGCGCCATGCCAGGGATAACGCCCAATGGCCACCAGCTCGCGTACCGTCATCCCTTCCGCCTGCGGCAGCTGCTGCGGCAGATAGGCCACTTTACGCGCGAAGGCTTTACTGCTCCAGCTCTCCAGCGGTTGGTTGTCCAGCAGAATGTCGCCTTCTGAAGGCGGCTGATGACGGCCCAGCATTTTGAGCAGCGTGGATTTACCGGAGCCGTTGTGACCAATCAGGCCCGTGACTTTACCAGCCGGAAACGTCAGAGAGAGCGGATGCAGCAGCGTGCGTCCGGGTACGCGAAAGGAGAGATGGTTGAGCGTAAAGGTGGTGTCGGGTTGCGTTTGATTATCCTGCATATCAGCCAACTTAAATAAAAAGGGCACGGCGAACCGTGCCCAAGGAGCGGTTAGAAGCGGAAGGTCGCGGTGGCAACAACCTGACGTTCAGCACCCCAGAAGCAACCGTAGGTGTTGAAGCAGCTGGCAACGTACTCACGATCGAACAGGTTATTCACGTGCAGCGCCACGTTCGAACCGGCCATACCAACGCGAGCCAGATCGTATCGGACCAGCGCATCGACGACGGTATAGCTGCCCACTTTGAAGGAGTTCGCCGCATCGCCATAGCTTGAACCGGTATAACGCACGCCGGTACCCAACGTCAGGCCGGAAAGCGCGCCATCAAAGAGGGTGTAATCACCCCACAACGATGCCATATGTTTCGGAACCTGTGCAGGCGTGTTGCCTTTGTAATTGGTATCGGTGGTGTATTCCGCATCGGTGTAGGTATAGGAGCCGACAACGTTAACGCTCGCAGACAGTGCAGCTTTCGCTTCCAGCTCTACGCCACGGGCACGGATTTCACCGCCCTCAACCGAGAAGATGGAGCCCGCCGGGTCCGCCATCAGGTTGTTGGTTTTGGTTAACTGGTACAACGCACCGGTGACGACAATCGGACGATCGTCCGGAACGTATTTCACGCCCGCTTCGTACTGCTTGCCTTTAGACGGAGAGAACAGTTTACCCTGAGCATCAGTCTGCGAAGCCGGTTCAAACGATTCGCTGTAGCTAAAGTACGGGGTTACACCGTTATCAAACAGGTAGTTAACACCGCCACGCCAGGTAAACTGGGTGTCATCACGTTTGGACGTGGTATTGAACACACGGTTATAGGACTCCTGATCGGCCCAGTCATAACGGCCGCCCAACGTGACCAGCACTTTATCCCACTGCGCCTGATCCTGAACATAAAGACCGGTCTGCTTCTGGCGGTTCAGGACCTGGTAAGGACCTGAGTTAGCCGGATCTTTTGCACCGAAATCAAAATCGCTGTTCACAGGATGATAAAGATCCAGCAGCGGAACCGAGTCGTCATAACCGAACCAGGAGTTGATGTCATTCCGCATGCGCATAAAGTCAACGCCGGTCAGCAGAATGTGATCCACCTCGCCAGTAGCGAATTTGCTTTGCAGCTGAGTATCAACGGTGAAGTTCTGCAGTTTTTCATTATCGACAACGTATTTACGCGCCAGATAATGCCCTTTATCAGCAGGGGACAGCGCCGCACACTGTTTGTTGCCTGCATTCGCCGGATCGGTGCAGACGCCATAACCGTAAACACTGTTTTGCGAGGTTTTATTCTCGGCAAAGCGCAGGTTCTGGCGCACGGTAAAGGTATCGTTGAATTCGTGGTCGAAGCTATATCCCACCATTTTCTGGTTACGGGAATAGGTATTGTTCTTCGCGCCCTCGTTGAAGTCAGTCGGCAGACGATCGCCGTTTGGCAACGGATCGACCGTCCCCTCTTTCGGTAACCAGCCGTAGTAACCTGTTTCAGGCTCGTTCTGGAAATAAGAGAGGAACGTAAAGGTCGTCTTCTCATCAGGACGCCAGGAGAAAGATGGCGCGATGGCATAACGCTGCTCTTCTGCACGCTCCTGCTGAGCGTTATTAGAGCGCGCTACACCCGTTAAGCGATAAGAGTAAACGCCGTCGTCGTCGATGGCATCACTAAAATCAAACCCGGTCTGGAACAGGCTATCCGTACCTACTTTGAACTGGATCTCTTTCAGCGGCTCGGTGGTTGGGCGCTTACTTACCATATTCAGCAAGCCACCAGGGCTGCTTTTGCCATACAGAACGGAAACCGGACCGCGCATGATCTCGGCGCGCTCCAGCATATAAGGATCGATCACCGCGTCGTTATAGAAGTTCCCCTGCATTTTCATGCCATCGAGGTAGTTATTTTGTGTCTGACCATCAGCCGCAAAGCCACGGATAATCAAATAGTCATAGGTGTTGGATGCACCACGGGTGCCTACCGCAACGCCTGGCGTGTAACTCAGAGCTTCTTTAACCGAGCGCGGCTGATGCAGCGCCATCTCTTCAGCTGTTACTACAGAAATTGACTGCGGTACCTTTTGGATGGGGGTATCCGTTTTGGTCCCGGTCGCGGATTGTCTCGCTGCGATGGTTGCAGCCGGACCCCAGGCACTCTCCTGTGCCGCTGGTGCTGCGGTTACCGTAATGGTTTCTTCTTTTTTAGGGGTTTCGGCAGCATGAGTATAAGCCGACATGCCGGCAACCGCTGTGGCTACAACGACCGCGATTTTACGCAGCGACGTGTTAATTGGCTGAGCAGTATTGGAAAGCGCCATGGTGTATCTCTGATGGAAAAGTGAATGATAACGTAAACGAGAATTATTATTATGACCGCAGCATAATAGGCGAAACGTTGGCTGCAAAGCAAGCAGTACGCGGCCCTACGAGAATTAAGGGTTTAAGAAATAACCAGGAGAAAACGAAGGGTTAATCAGTATTAAAAAGAGGGTTAAAAAAATGGGGGGAATGGGTAAAAAAATCCCCCCTTGCGGGGGGACCTGAGGCGATTAGTTACCGCCGAACATATCTTTAATCCAGCCTGCGACACCGTCGCTGTCTTTCTTCTCATTCTGCTGCTGCGGCTGTTGCTGCTGCGGCTGCTGTGGCTGAGAAGACTGCTCAAACGGGTTACCGGTTGGTTGTTCTGGCTGGCTTTGCTGGCACAGCGAGTCCGGGTTTGTGGTCCAGACTGGCAGGGTACGCATCCCGCCGCCGCAGACGAAGTTACCGGAGCTGTCCACGCCCATATCAACGATGTCTTCCGGCGCAACCAGGTTCAGCGGAACCGGAGACTGATTAGCCAGATAGCGCTGGTAAATCGACATCGCCCCGCTCGCACCGTACAGCTTGGTCGGCTGGTTATTATCGCGGCCTACCCAGGTGATCACCACTTCACGCCCGTCAATACCGGCGAACCAGGTATCAACGTTGTTGTTGGTGGTCCCGGTTTTACCCGCCAGATGCAGACCCGGATACTTCGCCCCCAGCTGACGCCCGGTGCCGCGCTGCACAACCTGCTGCATCGTCCACAGCGTCATATAGGCAGCCTGAGCAGGAACGGCACGCTCCGCCTGCGGGAAGCTCTGATACAGTACGGAGCCATCCTCGGCAATCACCGAACGCAGCGCTGACAGCGGTGCACGGTTACCGCCGCTGGCAATGGTCTGGAACGCCTGCGCCACTTCGATCGGCGTCAGGTTAAGCGCACCGAGGATCATCGCAGGCACCGGGTGCAGCTGATCTTTCGACACGCCGAGTTTCTGCCAGGTGTCGACAATGGCCGGCAGGCCCAGCGACATCCCCAGATTGACCGTTGGCACGTTCATGGAACGCGTTAACGCATCCACCAGCATCACCTGGCCGCTGAACTGTTTATCATCGTTCTGCGGTGACCAGACCTGACCGTTAGGCTGACGCAGGGAGATCGGCGCATCCGCAATCCAGGTATTCAGGCGATACTGATTTGGCTGACTCAGGGCAGTGAGATAGGTCGCCGGTTTTGCCAGAGAACCGATCGAACGACGCGCCTGCATGGCACGGTTGTAACCCGCAAACTGCGGCTCAGCCCCGCCCACCATCGCGCGAACTTCACCGCTGTTACGGTCAACCACCACCATCGCGGTTTCAAGATCGGAGAGCTTACGCTGTTTCTTCAGTGCCGGAATGCCTTCCACCGCCGCTTTTTCTGCCGCATCCTGCGCCACGGAGTCGAAGGTGGTGAAGATCTTCACGCCGGAAAGATCTTTCACTTTATCACCCAGCTTGCTCTGCAGCTCCTGACGCACCAGTTGCATAAACGCCGGCTGAGGCGAGATCACCCCACCGCGCGGCTGAACGCCCAGCGGACGCGCGCTCAGCATGTCGTAAAGCTCCTGGTCAATCACCTGCTGTTGTTGCAGCAGACGCAGTACCAGGTTACGACGTTCCAGCGCCAGTTTCGGGTTACGCCATGGGTTGTAGATGGACGCCCCTTTCACCATGCCCACCAGCAGCGCCTGCTGGTCCAGACTTAGCTCTTCGACCGGACGACCAAAGTAATACAGACTCGCCAGCGGGAAGCCGCGGATTTCGTTATCGCCGCTCTGACCGAGGTACACCTCGTTCATGTACAGCTCAAGGATACGATCCTTGCTGTAGCGCGCATCCATCAGCACGGCCATGTACGCTTCGTTAGCTTTACGCCAGTAAGAGCGTTCGCTGGAGAGGAACAGGTTCTTCACCAGCTGCTGAGTAAGCGTACTTGCCCCCTGCACGGTACGCCCCGCAGTGAGGTTAGCCAGAACCGCACGGCCAATCGAGTAGAGGCTAATGCCATCGTGCTCGTAGAAGTGACGGTCTTCGGTTGCCAGCAGGGTGTCCACCAGCAGATCCGGGAAGCCGTTACGCGCCACAAACAGACGCTGTTCGCCGTTTGCTGATGAGAGCATGGTGATCAGACGGGGATCGAGACGGAAGAAACCGAACTGACGGTTGTTATCCATGTTCTCAATGGTATCCAGACGATCGCCGTCAAAGGTCAGACGCGCGCGCACCTGCCCCTCTTTGCTGTCCGGGAAGTCAAACGGACGGCGGATCATCTCAATGCTGTTTGCCTGCACGGTAAATTCGCCAGGCCGCGTCATTTTCGATACCTGGCGATACTGCGTGGCTTCCAGCAGTTTGACCATCTCGTTCTTACTGATGGACATATCCGGCTCAAGGTTCACCATACGGCCATACACCGCCGCAGGTAACTGCCAGACTTTACCGTCGATACGGCTGCGGATCTTCTGATCCAGATACACGCCGTAGATCGCCATCAGCACAACAAAAACAATAAACAGCTTCAGCAGCAGCCAGAACCAGCCGCGTTTGCCCCGAGGCTTACGCCCTTTGCCTTTTCCTTTGCGCGGCATCGGTTCTTCATCCTCATAATCGTCTTCATAGTCATCGTCATAGTCCTCATCTCTGAGGCGACGACGGCTTACCTTTTCTTTCGCCGGACGCGTTGGTCTTCCCTTACGTCCTATTGGCTCGCGGTCATTCCCCGCCATGCTTTTTCTCCGCAACTTTCAGGCGCAAAGGCCCGATTCTCTTTTCTTCCACCGGTCTGTGAAAGAAGAAATCTCTCAAAATTTGTTTTCTCCCTCTCCCTGTGGGAGAGGGCCGGGGTGAGGGCATCAGGCCGCACTGTCCAGGCCGCACTCCCCTCTTTCCCCTGCATCACGAATACTTCTTCGTCCGCCGCGTCGGCGCCGTATTCGCTGGATCGTCAGGCCAGACGTGTTTAGGGTAGCGCCCCTTCATCTCTTTTTGCACTTCACGGTAGCTCCCCGCCCAGAACGCCCCCAGATCGCGGGTGATCTGCAGCGGACGATGCGCGGGCGACAACAGTTCAAGCACCACCGGAACACGTCCTTCGGCGATGGACGGCGTGGTCGCCTCCCCAAACATCTCCTGCATCCGTACCGCCAGCGCCGGCGGATTATCCTCGTGATAACGAATGGCAATCCGGCTGCCGGTCGGCACAGTGTAATGCCCTGGCAGTTCACTATCCAGACGTTGACGTAACGACCAGTCGAGTAAATTCTGTAACGCGACCTTAACATCAAGCGCTTTCAGCGCCCGAAGCGAGTGTACACCGCTCATTTGCGGCAGTAGCCAGGTTTCCAGCGATGCAAGCAACGTGTCATCATCCACCGCCGGCCAGGCATATTCTGGCAGCCAGCGCGCGGCGCAGTGCAGACGAATACGGTACTGTTCGGCCTCCGGTGTCCAGTTCAGAACACCTAATCCTTTTTCCCGAATGCCGTTCAGCATCGCCAGATGCAGTTCCTCTTCCGACGGCTTCGCCAGCGGCTTCGTCCCGAGGGTCAGTTTACCTATCTGACTGCGACGAAATGCCTTCAGCGTACCCTGCGCATCATCCCACTCGACGATGTCGGACTGCTGGAGCAGCTGCGGGCACGCGCGGGTCAGGGTGTCGATATCCACGGCAATGGCCTGCAAAATCCGCGCATCCGGGGAGTGGCTTCCCTGCAGCAACAGCGGTGCGATCAGCCACTCATGGCGCGTCAGGGCGTCATCGCTGTCCAGCATCGCGCCCATACCGTTTGCCAGTTGGTAGCGACCATCCAGCCCGCGCCGACGGGCAATCCGGTCCGGAAAAGCCTGCGCCAGAAGCCGTGGGAGACTCTCACTGTCTGGCACGCCGCTGCGGCTGTTAAGCCGCTTACACAGCTGCTGCGCCCGCTGCTGCCAGTTTCCCTGATTGCGCGAAAAGGCCTGGGCCAGATCGCAGCTGCCTCCGCGTGGCGGCTCCTCAAGGATAGCGGACAGTTTCGCAGCCGTAGCGATTTCATCATCCCCCTTTGCCGCCACCAGCATGGCGGCCAGCCGGGGCTCGTTCCCCAGCGCGGCCATTTTTTGCCCGCGGGAGGACAACCGCTCACCGTCCAGGGCGCCAAGCTGAGTCAGTAAAGCCCGCGCAGCGGCAAGGTTCACGGCTGGCAGAGGATTAAGCCAGGTCAGCTGGGCGGGGTCACGGCAGCCCCATTGCAGCAGTTCCATCACCAGCCCGGACAGATCGCTTTGTAAAATTTCCGGCGTACTTTGTTGTGCCGCGCGTTCAGCCTGCTCCGCGCTGGTCAGATGCAGGCAGATACCCGGCTTAAGACGTCCCGCACGGCCCGCGCGCTGTACCATCGACGCCTGGCTAATACGCTGCGTCAGGAGCTTAGTCAGCCCGGTACGCGGGTCAAAACTGGCCACTCTCTCCTGGGCGCTGTCCACCACCAGGCGAATCCCTTCAATGGTCAAACTGGTTTCAGCGATATTGGTCGCCAGCACCACCTTACGCTGACCCGCAGGCGCGGGCAGGATCGCTTTACGCTGTTCGGCCAGCGACAGCGCACCGTAGAGCGGGCACAGCAGGACATCGCTGCTTACGCGGGAGGTCAGCTGTTCCTGCACGCGCTGGATCTCGCCCACGCCGGGTAAGAACAGCAGCAGCGAGCCGGGTTCCTGACGCAGCAGCTCTGCGGTTGCAATGGCCACGGCCTCGTCAAAACGCTGATGCGCTGGCAGCGGCTGGTAGCGCCGCTCGACCGGGAATGCGCGTCCCTCCGAGCTAATGACCGGCGCGTGCGGCAACGCCTGCTGCAGCCGCTCATTATCCAGCGTCGCCGACATGATGAGCAGCCGAAGATCGTCGCGCAGCCCCTGCTGCACGTCCAGCAAGAGCGCCAGGGCCAGATCCGCCTGCAGGCTGCGCTCGTGGAATTCATCCAGGATCACCAGCCCGACGTCGGTCAGCTCCGGATCGTTTTGCAGCATGCGGGTGAGGATCCCTTCGGTCACCACCTCAAGCCGCGTGGACGGCCCCACGCAGGTTTCGGCGCGCATGCGGTACCCCACCGTCTCCCCTGTTTTTTCGTCCAGCAGTTCCGCCAGGCGCTGCGCCACGTTGCGTGCGGCCAGCCTGCGCGGCTCCAGCAGGATAATTTTCCCGCTGATGTTCCCGTCTTTCAGGATCTGTAGCGGCAGCCAGGTCGACTTACCGGCGCCCGTAGGCGCGTTAAGCAAAACCTGAGGGGCATGGTGTAAGGCAGCGAGAAGCTCAGGAAGGACGACGGCGACCGGCAATGAGGACACGAACAGCTCCAGAGGGTTAACATTAGTCGGCGTACATTGTAGCATCGGCGCATATCATTACCGAGTCCCCCTTATGCCTGAGTCGAAACGGCTGTTTTTTGCCATTGAATTGCCCGCCCCCCTGCAGCGTCAAATTGTACGCTGGCGCGCTGAACACTTCCCGCCGGAAGCAGGCCGCCCTGTCGCAGCGGCTAACCTGCACCTGACGCTGGCCTTTCTGGGGGACGTCAGCGCCGAAAAACAGCGGGCATTAACCGCCATGGCCGGGCGCATTACCCAGCCGGCATTTACGCTGCACCTCGACGACGCGGGTCAGTGGCTGCGTTCGCGCGTGCTCTGGCTGGGGACGCGCCAGCCGCCGCGCGGGTTATTGCAACTGGCGAATATGCTGCGCGCACAGGCGGCGCGGAGCGGCTGTTATCAGAGTCCGCAGCCGTTTCATCCGCATATCACCTTGCTGCGCGATGCCGGCCAGGCCGTTGCCATCCCGCCGCCGGGTTTTCACTGGGCTTTTCCGGTCAATGAATTCGCGCTTTACGAATCCGTCTTTGCACAGGGACGCACCCGCTATACGCCGCTCCAGCGCTGGCCGCTGGGCAACACCGAAAGGAATTCTGATGAAGTTTAGTCCTCCCCTGCAGCATGCCACGCTTGTCCAGCGCTACAAACGCTTCCTTGCCGACGTGATCACGCCTGAAGGCGTAGCGCTCACCCTGCATTGCCCCAATACGGGTGCCATGACGGGGTGCGCGACGCCGGGTGACACGGTCTGGTATTCCACGTCAGAAAATACGAAACGCAAATATGCCCATACCTGGGAAATGACTGAAACGCAAAATGGGGCATTTATTTGTGTGAATACCCTGCGCGCCAATCAGCTGGTAAAGGAAGCGCTGACCCTGGGAACCCTTCCCGAACTGGTGGGTTATGGCACGCATAAAAGCGAAGTGAAGTATGGCGATGAAAGCAGCAGAATTGACTTCATGTTACAGGCGGAAGACAGGCCTGAGTGCTATATTGAAGTAAAATCAGTGACGTTAGCGGAACAGGAAAATGGCTACTTCCCGGATGCGGTAACGCTACGTGGCCAGAAGCATCTGCGAGAGCTAATGAGTGTTGCGGCGGCGGGCAAACGCGCCGTGTTGCTGTTTGCGGTATTGCATTCAGCCATTGAACGGTTCTCCCCTGCCCGCCATATTGATCCTAAATACGCGCAATTGTTGAATGAGGCACAAAAGCAGGGGGTAGAGGTTTTAGCTTATAAAGCGGAACTTTCTGCCGATAATATGACTCTGAGATCCTCTCTTCCCATTGTCTTATAAGGGATTAGGCGATTGATGATTAATTGTTCTGGCCGCGTGCGCAAATACGCTTTTCCTCACAGGCTTGTCAAGTGTTACGTTTAGATAATTGCCATACGGAAAAGCATCTGCTATTTATAGCGACCTGATTTTTCCCCCAACACGGGGATCGATAGTGCGTGTTAAGGAGAAGCAACATGCAAGAAGGGCAAAACCGTAAAACATCGTCCCTGAGTATTCTCGCCATCGCTGGGGTGGAGCCGTATCAAGAGAAGCCGGGCGAAGAGTATATGAACGAAGCCCAGCTGTCGCACTTCAAGCGTATTCTTGAAGCATGGCGTAATCAACTCAGGGATGAAGTCGATCGCACCGTTACTCATATGCAGGATGAAGCTGCTAACTTCCCGGATCCGGTAGACCGTGCCGCTCAGGAAGAAGAGTTCAGCCTCGAACTGCGTAACCGTGACCGCGAACGCAAACTGATCAAAAAGATCGAGAAAACGCTGAAAAAAGTCGAAGACGAAGATTTTGGCTACTGCGAATCCTGCGGTGTTGAAATTGGTATTCGTCGCCTGGAAGCGCGTCCAACCGCCGATCTGTGCATCGACTGTAAAACGCTGGCCGAAATCCGCGAAAAACAGATGGCCGGTTAATACCAGCGCTGTTTACACACTCCAAAGGCGGGAGTCTCTCCCGCCTTGTTACTGTTGATATGTCTGAATCACACTATATTGGGCGCTTCGCGCCATCTCCCTCCGGTGAATTACACTTCGGCTCATTAATTGCCGCGCTCGGCAGCTACCTGCAGGCTCGCGCCAGCCAGGGCAAATGGCTCGTTCGCATTGAAGATATTGACCCACCGCGTGAAGTTCCCGGTGCAGCAGAAACCATTCTGCGTCAGCTGGAACATTACGGTCTTCACTGGGATGACGAGGTTCTCTGGCAGTCAACACGTCACGACGCTTATCGCGAACGCCTGGCCTGGCTAAGCGCTCAGGGGCTTTCCTATAACTGCACCTGCACCCGCGCGCGTATCCAGAGCGTGGGAGGCGTCTATGACGGCCACTGCCGCACGCGTAACCTTCCGCCGGAAAATGCCGCCGTGCGCATCAGGCAGCGCGCCCCGGTGACGCGGTTTAACGATTTACTCTCCGGTGAGATCTTCGCCGATGCGCGTCTTGCCGCCGAGGATTTTATTATTCACCGTCGTGATGGCCTGTTCGCCTATAACCTGGCCGTGGTGGTGGACGATCATTTTCAGGGCGTAACGGAAATTGTGCGCGGGGCGGATCTGGTCGAGCCTACCGTGCGACAAATCTCGCTTTATCACCAGTTTGGCTGGACGGCACCGGATTACATTCATCTGCCGCTGGCGGTCAACGAGCAGGGCTGTAAGCTGTCAAAGCAGAATCACGCCCCTGCCCTGCCAGACGGCGATCCGCGGCCTGTTTTGATCGACGCGCTGCGATTTCTCAACCAGAATGTAACCAACGAATGGCAGGATCTGCGTACTGACGAACTGCTGAAAATGGCCGTCACCAACTGGACGCTCAGGGATGTGCCAAAAATCCAGCATTCTCAAATGCGTTGCGCTGAGCTATGATTAGCCGCTTTTTTCATAACAAAACACACTACGAGGTGTACCATTTTTACCCGAGTCGCTAATTTTTGCCGTAAAGTGCTAAGCCGCGAAGAGAGCATGGCGAACGATGCTATTGCGCAGCCACACATGTCGGTTATTCCGCGTGAGCAGCACACTATTTCCCGCAAAGATATCAGTGAAAATGCCCTCAAGGTGCTCTATCGTCTGAATAAAGCGGGCTACGAGGCCTATCTCGTCGGCGGTGGAGTACGTGATTTACTGCTGGGCAAAAAACCGAAAGATTTCGACGTGACGACCAGCGCCACGCCTGAGCAGGTGCGCAAATTATTCCGTAACTGCCGTCTTGTCGGTCGCCGTTTCCGTCTGGCTCACGTGATGTTTGGGCCCGAGATCATCGAAGTGGCGACCTTCCGCGGGCACCATGAAGCAGGCGCGTCCGATCGCACCACGTCGCAGCGTGGCCAGAATGGCATGCTGCTGCGCGATAATATCTTCGGCTCTATCGAAGAAGATGCCCAGCGTCGCGACTTCACCATCAACAGCCTTTATTACAGCGTGGCAGATTTCACCGTGCGCGATTACGTCGGCGGCATGCAGGACCTGCAAGAAGGTCTGATCCGTCTGATTGGCACGCCGGAAACGCGCTATCGTGAAGATCCCGTGCGTATGCTGCGCGCCGTGCGCTTCGCCGCCAAGCTGAATATGCGCATCAGCCCGGAAACGGCCGAGCCTATTCCGCGTCTGGCGACGCTGATCAACGACGTGCCGCCAGCCCGCCTGTTTGAAGAGGCGCTAAAGCTGCTGCAGGCCGGTTACGGCTTTGAAACCTATAATCTGCTGCGTGAATACAACCTGTTCCAGCCGCTGTTCCCGACCATTACCCGCTACTTCACCGAAAACGGTGATAGCCCAATGGAGCGGATGATTGCCCAGGTACTGAAGAATACCGACACCCGTATCCGCAACGACATGCGCGTGAACCCGGCGTTCCTGTTCACGGCGATGTTCTGGTATCCGCTGCTGGAAACGGCCCAGCGAATTACCCAGGAGAGCGGTCTCGCCTATTACGATGCTTTCGCGCTGGCCGCAAACGACGTGCTGGACGAGGGCTGCCGTACGCTGGCTATTCCGAAACGTATTACCACCCTGGTGCGCGATATCTGGCAGCTTCAGCTGCGAATGTCCCGTCGCCAGGGCAAACGCGCCTGGAAGCTGATGGAGCATCCTAAGTTCCGCGCGGCGTTTGATCTGCTGTCACTGCGCGCTGAAGTGGAACGCAATCAGGAGCTGCAGCGTCTGGCACAGTGGTGGGCCGAGTTCCAGGTCTCCGCGCCGCCGGAGCAGAAAGATATGCTCACCGGCCTTGATGAAGAGCCGGCCCCGCGTCGCCGCCACCGTCGTCCGCGCAAACGCGCCCCGCGTCGCGAAGGCACGGCATGACCCTCGCGTATATCGCTATCGGCAGCAATTTAGCCTCTCCGCTGGAGCAGGTGAATGCTGCCGTTCAGGCGCTGGGGGAGATCCCGCAAAGCAGGATCGTGGCGGTCTCCTCTTTCTACCGCACGCCACCGCTGGGACCGCAGGATCAGCCGGATTACCTGAACGCCGCCGTGGTACTGGAAACCGCTCTGGACGCCGAAACGTTGCTGGATAACACTCAGCGCATCGAGCTGCAGCAGGGTCGTGTACGCAAAGCCGAACGCTGGGGACCGCGCACGCTGGATCTCGACATTATGCTGTTTGGTCATGACGTCATTAATACCGACCGCCTCACCGTTCCGCATTACGATATGAAAAATCGCGGGTTTATGCTGTGGCCGCTGTTTGAAGTCGCGCCCGATCTCACCTTCCCCGACGGCATTCCGCTCAGGGACATTCTGGACAACCTCCACGCGGAAAGACCCGCTCGCTGGTAAGCCTGTTAGCCACAAAATAAATGTGGCTAATCGACGACCTAAAATCATTGTTCCCCCGAATGTTACTGTTAGAATGCGCAAAGATTCGCTTTGGGCTATCAGGAAACAGTATGAAACCAACCACCATCTCCTTACTGCAGAAATGCAAACAGGAAAAAAAACGCTTCGCCACCATCACCGCGTATGACTACAGCTTCGCCAAACTGTTTGCCGAAGAGGGTATCAACGTCATGCTGGTCGGAGATTCGTTAGGGATGACGGTACAAGGACATGATTCCACCCTTCCGGTGACGGTTGAGGATATTGCTTACCACACCCGCGCCGTGCGTCGTGGCGCACCGGCCTGCCTGCTGCTTTCCGACCTGCCGTTTATGGCCTACGCCACACCAGAGCAGGCATTCGACAATGCGGCAACGGTCATGCGTGCCGGGGCGAATATGGTCAAAATTGAAGGCGGCGCCTGGCTGGTGGAGACGGTGAAAATGCTCACCGAGCGCGCCGTGCCGGTATGCGGTCATCTTGGCCTGACGCCGCAATCCGTGAATATCTTTGGCGGGTATAAGGTACAAGGCCGTGGCGATGCAGCCCAGACGCTGTTTGAGGATGCCCTGGCGCTGGAAGCTGCAGGCGCTCAGCTGTTGGTTCTGGAGTGCGTGCCGGTTGAACTGGCGAAACGCATTACCGACGCGCTGTCGATTCCGGTGATTGGTATTGGCGCGGGCAACGTGACCGATGGTCAGATTCTGGTGATGCATGACGCCTTTGGCATCACCGGTGGGCATATCCCGAAATTTGCCAAAAATTTCCTCGCGGAAGCGGGCGACATGCGCGCCGCGGTCAGGCAGTATATTGCCGACGTTGAATCCGGTGTTTACCCGGGTGAAGAACACAGTTTCCATTAAGGAGTCTCGTTGTGCTAATCATTGAAACCCTGCCGCTGCTTCGCCAGCATATCCGTCGCGCGCGTCAGGAAGGTAAACGTATTGCACTGGTCCCGACCATGGGCAACCTGCATGATGGCCATATGAAGCTGGTCGACGAAGCGAGAGCCCGTGCAGATATCGTGGTGGTCAGTATCTTCGTTAACCCAATGCAGTTTGACCGGGCCGACGACCTGGCACGCTATCCGCGCACCCTGCAGGAAGACTGCGAGAAGCTGAAAAAACGCCATGCGGACATCGTCTTCGCGCCGGCACCGGCGGACGTATATCCACAGGGTACGGAAGAGGCAACCTACGTTGACGTACCGGGTATCTCCACCATGCTCGAAGGCGCAAGCCGCCCGGGCCATTTCCGTGGCGTATCGACCATCGTCAGCAAGCTGTTCAACCTGGTGCAGCCTGACGTTGCCTGCTTTGGTGAGAAAGATTTCCAGCAGCTCGCGCTCATTCGCAAGATGGTGGCCGACATGGGCTATGATATCGAGATCGTGGGCGTGCCGATTGTGCGCGCTAAAGACGGTCTGGCGCTCAGCTCCCGTAACGGCTACCTGACCGCAGAGCAGCGTAAGATCGCCCCGGGATTAAGCAAAGTCATGAACACCATGGCGGATCAGCTTCTGGCGAAAGAGTTAACCGCCGAAGAGATTATTGCTCTGGCTGAACAGGCGCTGAACGACAAAGGCTTCCGCGCTGACGATATTCAAATCCGCGATGCCGACACGCTTCTGGCGCTTGCAGAGACCAGCAAACGCGCGGTCATTCTGGTGGCGGCATGGCTTGGCCAGGCCCGCCTCATCGACAACAAAGTGGTTGAACTGGCGTAGTTTTTCTACCCGGAAAATGAAAGGTAAACGTAATGATTCGCAAAATGCTGCAAGGTAAGCTTCACCGTGTGAAAGTCACCCAGGCCGACCTGCACTATGAAGGCTCCTGCGCGATCGATCAGGATTTTCTCGACGCGGCGGGTATTCTCGAAAACGAAGCCATTGATATCTGGAACGTGAACAACGGCAAGCGTTTCTCTACCTATGCCATTGCCGCCGAGCGCGGGTCAAAGATCATCTCCGTGAACGGCGCGGCTGCGCACTGCGCGGACGTGGGCGACATTGTGATCATCGCCAGCTTCGTGATGATGTCTGACGAAGAAGCGCGCCGCTGGCAGCCGAAAGTGGCCTACTTCGAAGGCGACAACGAGATGAAACGCACCGCGAAAGCGATCCCGGTTCAGGTTGCCTGATTTACCCCTGCGGCTGATTGCTGATCAGCCGCGACATCGTCTCCAGCGAATCCGTTCTTAAGATATAGAGGCGTTTCAGTAAGAACGGATTATCCCCCGGCTTGACCTTCCCTTTCATCGTTGTCACCGCCAGGTGAAAACCGGCGTCATTTGCTGCTTTAATCGCTTTCGTGTCGTAGCTCCCAAACGGATAGGAGAGATACAACACTCGCGGATTGAACTGCGCCAGCCCCCGGCGCGAGCGTTCAAAATCGAAGAGGATCACGTGATAGCTGCGGCTGAGCAAAATCGGATGTTTGTTACCATCGACGCGGTGAAGAAAGTGCGTATGGGACTGAATATCAAACACGTCCTGGATACCCTTCAGCTCCTGAACGCTCATAAACTGCAGCGATTTAGGATCCCACTTCTGCGGATGGCGCTTAATGCGTGACGAAATGATAAACGCCGTGGCGTTAAAGCCGTACTCTTTCAGAACCGGATACGCATAGCGGCTCACCGATTTCAGCCCGTCGTCAAAGGTGATCACCACCGATTTGGCAGGCAGATTCAGTTTGTTACGCACATACCCTTCCAGCTGATACATCGTCAGGGTGGTGTATCCCTGATCGCGCAGCCAGGCCATCTGGTTGTTAAAGGCACGTACGCTGGTCGTGGTAGAGGTATGACGAAAACGGGTGTTCTCTTCATCACGCAGAATATGATGGTAGGTCAGAACCGGGATCCCATTATCTTCCTGTGCATCCAGGCTACTGACCCACGCCAGGCGGTTGCCGATGCGGATCTGATACCAGGTCTGATTCAGACGGTCTTTCAGCTTGTTCAGTATCGGATAGCGAAGGTTGGCGCTTAATGTGCCGAACGGCGCACTCCCGCTGGAAGGCGCATTAAACACCGGCGTGTCTTTCCAGGTGATAAGGTTCTGGTTGCTCAGGGGTTTATTCAGATCGCCGAGGCTATCCTCGACGCGCTGTTTTCCCTGAACCGGCTCAAGGTGCCCCTTGTCGATAAAGCCAGTCCCAAAACCGAAGCGAAATTCGTAGTAATCTGCAGCGGCAGGAACCACGCCCAGTATCTGTCCCGCACGCACGTTGCCAACGTTAACGACCGCGTTTCCAACCTGTGCCCAGATCGCCGCGTCTTCCGTGGTTTGCATGTATTGTGCTACTGCCTTTTGGTCGCTGAGCAGGCTGGCGGACGCGCTACAGGAAAAGATCATCAGGACCAGGACAAATCGAATAAACATGAACCCTATAAGCCTTCAACATTCATCTTTCACCATTGTAACATAATGATTCTCATAACTCTGCTTTAATGTCCCTCTGGCTAAGTTCTTTCTTAAAACGAGAATAAAAAAAACCTCTAAATCACTTTTATTTCATTTCACCGGTACTGCAAACAAAAACAACCCCCTGTATTTACTCGCAAAAAAAAGATGCTCGCAAATCATTTAGTTAAACTTAACAGACATCTAAAAAAAACGAAATCCAATAACAAAACACCTGCCATTAGTATAATTAGCAGCAAAACAATTGATGTAATAAATATGTAGAACTGAGGCGGAATTTTATGTCAGGTATCAAACTTAACGTTGTAAAGGCGTCAGCACTGTTATTGGCTGGTCTTATTTCCTTTCATGCTTGTGCCGACATTATCATTTCCGGGACGCGTATCGTTTATCCTTCCACGGCAAAAGATGTGACGGTCAACCTGCAGAACAAAGGCAATAAACCTTTACTGGTTCAGTCGTGGCTGGATGACGGACGCGATAACGTTAATCCCCAGCAGCTAAAACTCCCTTTTATTGTTACGCCTCCCGTCACGCGTGTGGATGCACATAAAGGCCAGGCGATTCGCATTACCTGGCTGGGCCAAAATATGCCTCAGGACCGAGAGTCACTCTACTGGTTTAATGTTCTGGAAGTCCCACCCAAAGCGCAAGGGGCGGATAAGAAAAACCTTTTGCAGGTGGCTTTCCGTACCCGCATTAAATTATTTTTCCGCCCGGAGGGATTAAAAGGTACAGCGGCAGAAGCCGTAAAAAATCTTAAGTGGTCTCTGAACGCTGCCGCAGGTAGCAGCGTCGTAACAGCAAAAAATGACTCACCTTTTAATATTTCGATTGCCAGTGCAGAACTGAGTGCCGGGGGGAAAAGGTATTCTATTGAGAGCCATTCGGTTAAACCGTTCTCCAGTGAAAATATGAAAATCAAAGGCCTCCTGAACGGGACCTCCGGCATGCTTAATTTTGTATCCATTAATGATTTTGGCGGTTCTGAAAATCATCAAATCGCCATTACGCGTTAATCAACACATATTACAGATAAGCCTCACCGTGAAATATGTCATTCCGATACGCATTATTCTCTCTTCTGCTGTGTGCCGCCCTGAATGCACACGCAGAAGAACATGCTGCATCGTCTGTTACCGGAGGCGAAAATAATGATATTGAGTTTAACGATCAGTTTTTATTTACTACTGACGGGAATATTGATGTGCATCGTTTTTCCCGAGGTAATCCCGTTACGCCCGGTATTCATCGCGTAACGCTTGTTGTTAACGGCATAACAAAAGCGGTGACGGATGTTGAATTTACCGATAACGGTACCGCCCGTGCCACACCCTGTATTCCCCTCAAAATACTAAAGCAGATGGATGTAGATATTTCTCATCTCAAAATCGACGATAACGACGATACGTGCCTGGATATCGCCACCTTATATCCAGGTTCGACGGTTGATTTTGACACCACAAGCCAGGCGCTGAACGTCAGCCTGCCGCAACTGTTTCTGCTGAAACACGCGGCGGGCTATATCGACCCGTCACTTTGGGACGAGGGTATTCCCGCGGGGTTGCTGTCTTACGATATGAATGCCTGGCATAACCAGGGCCAGCAGTCGCAGCGCGACAGCGCCTATGCCGGGCTTCACTATGGTGTTAACTACGGGCCGTGGCGGTTGCGCTCAAACGGAAGCCTGAACTGGGATCAGCAGAGCGGTACCCGCTACGATAACCAGGATATTTATCTGCAAAGGGATATTACGCCGCTCAAGGCGCAGATGGTAATGGGCGATTCCTGGACACGTGGAGATGCCTTCGATGCCCTCCATCTTCGGGGTGGCCGTCTGTTTAACGATGACCGAATGCTACCTGGCGGAATGTCCAGCTACGCTCCCGTGATCCGCGGTACGGCTAACACCAATGCCAAAATCACCGTCACCCAGAGCGGGAATAAAATCTACGAAACCACCGTTCCCCCTGGGGCATTTGAGATTAACGATCTGAATGCCACCGGTTATGGACAAGACCTCACCGTAACCATAGAAGAGGCTGACGGTAGCCAACACGCTTTTACCGTTCCCTTCTCCTCCGTCACACAGATGTTACGGCCAGGCTATGCCCGCTGGGAGGCCGGGGTGGGTGAGTTGCAGGATGAGGCTTTACATTTCTCACCCAGACTGGCGTTTGGCACACTCTATTATGGCCTCAATAACCTTTTTACCGGTTATACCGGGCTGCAATATACCGATATGGGTTTTTCTGCAGCTCTGGCTGGCATCGCCATGAATACGCCTCTGGGGGCGTTTGCCTTTGATGTGACCCGCTCTTCAGCACAGATTGATACGATTCCGGCAATGAAAGGCCAGAGCTACCGTCTCTCCTGGAACAAGACCGTAGACCAGACGGATACGTCTCTGAATGTCGCAGCGCTGCGCTTTTCAACGCAGGACTATCTCAGCCTGGATGACGCCGCCCAGTTGCAGGATCACATTCAGTATGATGGCCAGAGTGCGGACGAAGCAAAACAAAACCTTCAGCAAATGAAGAACCAGTTACAAATAAACCTGAACCAGCCGCTGGACATAAATAAACAGAACTATGGATCTCTTTATATTAACGGCAGCTGGCAAAGCTGGTGGAACGGGAATAACCAGACGGCCAGTTATGCGATGGGCTACAGCAACAATTTTCGTTATGGCAGTTATAACGTGTCTCTGCAACGGACCTATGATGCATTTGGCGAAGCAGATAACAGCCTCTATTTAAATTTCAGCATACCGTTTGACTCGTTCTTAAAAAATAAAAACAGTCTCGCCGGTTTTAACAACGTGAATATGGGAATGAGCTCAGACCTGAGACATTCACATAACCTCAATATGACGGCTAACGGTGCTTCGCAAGACAGTCGCTATAACTACAGTGTGACGACGAGTTATAGCCAAAGCACCGCTGAAAATTTAAGTCAGGTGAGCGCCTATGGCAGCTATAACAGCGACTATGGCCCTCTTAGCCTTTCCGCGTCGTCAGATTCACAAAACAGCCAACAGTACTCTGCCAGCTACAGTGGCGGAGCGATTATTCACGGTGGCGGAGTCACCTTCACGCCCGGCAGCATTGGTGAAAATGACGCGCTGGCGCTCATTAAGGCCAGTGGCGCAAAGGGAGCCCATGTGAGCAACAGCCGTGGCGAAATCAGTGACTCAGGGTATGTCGTCATGCCTTATCTCTCTGCATACCGCGAAAATCGGATCACCCTGGATACCAGTACCTTAACGGAGGATGTCGCCGTTGAAAATAACAGTACCGTGGAGGTACCGCGTAATGGCGCGGTGGTGATGGTTGATTTTAAAACGAATGAGGGTCGCTCGGCGGTGCTCGAATTAACGCGTTCAGATAGCGGGTTTATTCCGCTGGGCGCAGACGTCATGAATGAAAAGGGAGACATCATTGGAAGCGTAGGCCAGGCAGGGCAAGCATATGTCAGGGGGGTAAATGAAACAGGTAAATTAACCGTAGTATGGGGAGCAGGAAAGGATGAAACCTGCTCAGTAAATTATCATTTTGGTACTGATGAACAGAAGGTGGGTTTAACCACCATCCTCCATAACCAAACATGCATTATGCAAAGGAAACATTAAATATGGAAAATAACGTAACTGCTTTTGATAAAAAGCGATTTCTCGTCCATACCGCGCTGGTTGCTGTTTTATTTTCGGCGACGTGCGGCGTCAGAGCAGCAGAGAACCTCGACCTGACCTTCAGCGCAAATATCCGGGAAACAACCTGTGATATTAAAATTGATGGGGGAACAGGTGATGGCACAAATAATACCATTACGATTGGCGCTAACGGGAATACCCGTGTAGATACGATTGCAACGGGAGAAGCAAAAGAAAACTTCAAACTGGTGATCACCGAGTGCCCTTCCAGTCTGGTTTCATTAAAGACGGAAGTGGCAGGTACCGCTTCAGGTAGCGTCAACACCGCTATCGCGAACGGCATCGACTCATCAGCAGGAGGAGCCGCCAACACGGGGCTGTCTATTGCGCGTGTCTCTGCTCCGGATGCCCCTTTTGTCATCAATTCGACAGATAACAGTAAACGGCTGGTATGGACACCAGCAGAAATCAGCGCAAAAGAAGTTGGGCTGGTGGCCACGATGGTAGAAACCGTAGCCAATCAGGCCACAACGGGCTCATTCAGAGCCATTGCGACGTTTAACTTCAGTTACGAATAACGGGACAGGGAAAGGAGCGAGTAATGCGTAAACATCTGACGGCTTTAACAATGGCGATTTGCGGTGGACTGTTGTCCTTCGCCTCACAGGCACAGATCAGCGGTACATCCAGTCTGACGGCAACATTTGAAACCAATGTTGTGCCAGGCACCTGTACCGCAGAAATTCAGGATTCCACAGGCAATGCATCGACAGAGATTAATTTTGGCGATGTGTTCAAGTCCGATCTGACGGCGAAAAGCCGTATCGAAGCCTTTAAACTGAATTTCAGCAACTGTTCGGGGGTGAAAAGCGCCACCGTGCAGGCCACCCCGGGCGCAGGCACAAGCTGTTCTACCGGATCCAGCGACAAATTTGGTTCAACACACGGAACGGCTTTCGAAGTCTGGAAAGGTCTTGCCGATACCGGCACCGTTCTCAATTGCACCACCCAACCTACCCAAAACGTGACGATCAGTTCGGGTTCCGGTTCGCTGGATATGAATGCGCGTATTGTTATTGCCGATGGAAAAACCATTGCCGATGTTACGCCTGGTGCGGTGACATCCCTGGTAACGTTCATGGTGACCTATCAGTGAAACCAGAGAGGAATTGTCCGGACGGATGCCGGCAGTTCCTTTCTTTTTCTGCGTAGATTTCAACTTATGATAAAAAAGAGTGCTTTCAATGCCCTGGTGATGCTTCTGGTATTTGCCGCCTTTGGAATGCTGTGCCGCCCGGCATTGGCCGATCAAAGCTGTTATATCGAAAGCAATAACGCGGGCACTTATACCACTGGAAGCTCATCGCTTCTTAACCTCTCGACAAATAAAGTTTCCACGCCAACGAGCCTGGATGTGACATCCACATATGTGATCCAGTTTATTACCAGCAACCCGATAGGCTGTAAAAACTGGACCCCCTACGACAATACCGTCCACTTTACGAATGCCGCAGGGAATTTGCTCGATACGCAATACACCACGCCAGAGGGCAACGCCCTGCTTAAAACCACGGTGCCGGGCATTGACTACACTGTCGAGTTAATGTGTTACGTATCAGAGGGTTGTGGTTCATCGCATCCAACGGTTGATCTCTATCTGAAGGGAGGAAATGGCACGGATAATACGGTGCCATCACAAAGCAGTGGGGCTCCCTATGCCGATGCCGACAGCCAATGGAAGCTCAAATTTACGCTCTGGATCACGCCACAATTTAAACCGCAGAAAGGTATCAATACCGGAAACTCACTCGCCGGTACGATTGCCTATTTCCAAATTGGAACCAGCAGTCAGCCCAAAATTATCTTCAGTGCCACAACCAGCACGCTGAAATTTACGGTCCCGGCAAGCAGTTGCTCATTTGGTGTCGCCCAGGGTGATACCGTCTCGGGTAATAACGTTGCGCTGGGTGATTACTGGATAGATGATATTAAAAACAACAACACGCCGGTTATTCCCTTCTCAATCTCGCTTGCAAGCTGTTATACCCCCAAGCTCAAGGTGAAGATGACATCGGCCTTTGTTTCTCCGGATCACAGCATGTTAGGGCTGAGTAGCGGGAGCGCGGCAGGGGTCGCCGTCAGGATCATTAACACGGATACTTCCAGCATGATGATCCCAAACAGTGAAACCAGTACCGATATTGATCGCAGCAGTGACTGGTCATCTCTGGAGAATCTTCACTTTTCAGCCCAACTGTTAGCCGATGGCGGGGCGATTAAAGCGGGCGATTTCAATGCAGCAGCGACCTTTTTGATGGATTATGAATAGAAAAAAGCTCAGTGGTTGTCGCGTTCGTGAAACAGGACAAAGGGCGGATTTTTTTGCTGCTGATGCCATAAACTGGTCACGCCGGGTTCGCCCTGCGCCACGATGGCATCACGAAATTCTGCGCTGCTCAATGACTCACGCCGGGGATACATTAACTCGAGTAAAGCGAGATTAATTCCCGAGATGACCTCACAGCAGTCGTGTTTGTGGCTCAACAGAGCCGCTGCACGATATGGCGCCGCGCCTGATTTATCGGTAAGAAAAATAACGCCGTCACCGGTGTCCGTTTCATGCAGGGCATCGCACATCATTCGGCTGAGCATGTTAGTGCTCAAACCGCGCCAGTAATTGACTGCCCGACATTGCACCAGCGGACCAAACCTGGCTTCAAGCTTGTCCAGCATATCCTGCGCGTGTTCATCGTGGCAGGTGATAACCCATCCCAGCATAACTCTCTCCTTAGCAGGCAAGTAGTTTAGCGGAGTGAAGGTTAGCTTTCGGTGATAACTGTCAAAGAAAAGCGCCCGGCAAACAGAATGTCGCCGGGCGGAAGATTAGCTGCGCAGACCGCGCCCGCGCTGGATCAGATACCAGCACAGCAGGTAGAAGGCGATGATGAACACCACCAGCACCGCGACCGTGGTAAACAGCGGCACATCGGTGATCCCGAGGAAGCCAAAGCGGAAACCGCTGATCATGTAGACAATCGGGTTCAGGTGCGACAGCGCCTGCCAGAATGGCGGCAGCAGCGTCAGGGAATAGAACACCCCGCCCAGATAGGTCAGCGGCGTCAGCACAAAGGTCGGGATCAGGCTGATATCGTCAAACGTTTTGGCAAACACCGCGTTCAGCAGACCGGCCAGCGAGAAGAGGATCGCCGTCAGCAGCAGCGTCAGGGCCACAAACAGCCAGGAGTGCACCTGGAATGGCACGAAGAACAGCGAGATGGCCGTCACCAGGATCCCGACACACAAACCGCGCGCCACGCCGCCACCGACGTAACCCGCAATGATCACATGCGTTGGCACCGGTGCCACCAGCAGCTCTTCAATATTACGCTGGAACTTGGCGCTAAAGAACGACGACGCCACGTTAGCATAGGCGTTGGTGATCACCGCCATCATGATCAGGCCCGGCACGATAAACTGCATATAGGTAAAGCCGTGCATTTCACCAATACGGGAACCAATCAGGTTACCGAAGATGATGAAATAGAGGGTCATGGTGATCACCGGCGGCACCAGGGTTTGCACCCAGATGCGCATAAAGCGGTTAATCTCTTTCGCCCAGATACTTTTCAGCGCGACCCAGTAAAGATGCGTCATGCCTTGTCTCCTTGTTTATCCTGCACCAGAGAGACAAACAGCTCTTCCAGTCGGTTCGCTTTGTTACGCATACTTAAAACCTGAATGCCCTGCGCGCTCAGTTGCGAGAACACGCTGTTAATTCCCTGCTCGCGCAAAACTTCCACTTCCAGCGTCGAGGTATCCACCAGACGATACTGGTACCCTTCAAGCTTGGGTAGCGGGCTTTTTGCCGCCAGATCGAGAATAAAGGTCTCTGATTTGAGCTTGGAGAGCAGATTCTTCATCGAGGTATTTTCCACCAGCTCGCCGTGCTGAATGATGCCGATGTTGCGGCACAGCATTTCAGCCTCTTCAAGATAGTGGGTGGTCAAAATAATGGTGGTGCCTTTGTCGTTGAGGTCTTTCAGAAAGCCCCACATGGAACGACGCAGTTCGATATCCACGCCCGCAGTCGGTTCGTCGAGAATGAGCAGTTTTGGCTCGTGCATCAGCGCACGGGCAATCATCAGGCGGCGCTTCATCCCGCCGGACAGCATACGCGCACGTTCGTTACGCTTTTCCCACAGATCGAGCTGTTTGAGGTATTTTTCACTGCGTGCTAACGCCTCTTTTCGCTCAACGCCGTAATAACCCGCCTGGTTGACGACGATTTGCTGCACCGTCTCAAACGGGTTGAAGTTGAACTCCTGCGGGACCAGCCCGAGCTGACGCTTGGCGTTCACCACATCTTTTTGCAGATCGTAGCCAAAGACGCTCACCCTGCCGGACGTTTTATTCACCAGCGAGCTGATGATACCAATGGTGGTCGATTTCCCCGCCCCGTTCGGCCCCAGAAGCGCGTAGAAATCCCCCGCCTCTACTTTCAGATCTATCCCGCGTAGCGCCTGAACGCCGCCCGGATAGGTTTTTTTTAGCTGCTCAAGCTCCAGTGCAATCGCCATGAAATAAACTTACCTTAGGTTCTGACACACGTTGTGTGGTTTCATTAAAAGTCGGGTTACCCTATAGTAGCGCAACGCAATTACTCGGTTACAGGTCGCTAACCTCCATGAACAACATAGATACACTCATCAGCAACAATGCACTATGGTCAAAAATGCTGGTGGAGGAAGACCCCGGATTTTTTGGAAAGCTCGCGCAAGCGCAGAACCCACGCTTTCTCTGGATTGGATGTTCCGACAGCCGGGTGCCGGCAGAGCGCCTGACAGGTCTTGAGCCCGGCGAACTGTTTGTTCACCGCAACGTCGCCAACCTGGTGATTCATACCGATCTCAACTGTCTTTCTGTTGTGCAATATGCCGTTGATGTTCTGGAAGTTGAGCACATCATCATTTGCGGCCACTACGGCTGCGGCGGCGTGCAGGCGGCGGTCGAAAACCCGGAACTGGGGCTCATTGATAACTGGCTGCTTCACATCCGTGATATCTGGTTCAAACATAGCTCACTGCTGGGTGAAATGCCGCAGGAACGTCGTATGGATACCCTTTGCGAACTCAACGTGATGGAGCAGGTGTATAACCTGGGCCACTCGACGATCATGCAATCAGCATGGAAGCGCGGGCAGAAGGTCTCTATCCACGGCTGGGCGTACGGCATTCACGATGGTCTGCTACGTAACCTGGAAGTCACCGCCACCAACCGGGAAACGCTGGAGCAGCGTTACCGTTCAGGAATTGCCAACCTCAAGCTTAAGCATGTGAACCATAAATAAAGCCGGGGGTTTTCTCCCTCTCCCTCAGGGAGAGGGCCGGGGCCACACTTACTCGTCCAGCAATACCACTTTCCCAACATACGGCAGATGACGATAACGCTGCGCATAGTCGATGCCGTAACCGACAACGAACTCATCCGGGATAGAGAAACCCACAAACTCGACCGGCACCTGCACTTCACGGCGGTCTGGTTTATCCAGCAGGGTGCAGATAGCCAGCGATTTTGGCTCACGCAGGCCAAGGATCTCGCGCACTTTTGAGAGCGTATTGCCGGAGTCGATGATGTCTTCGACGATCAACACATCTTTGCCACGAATATCTTCATCCAGATCTTTCAGGATTTTCACATCACGGGTTGTGGACATGCCGCTGCCGTAGCTGGAGGCGGTCATAAAATCGACTTCGTGCGGCACCTGCACTTCACGGCACAGGTCTGCCATGAACATGAAAGAGCCACGCAACAGACCGACCAGCACCATTTCGCTGCCGCTGTCCTTGTAATGTTCGGTGATTTGACGACCCAGTTCGGCGATACGCGCTTTGATCTCGGCTTCCGGGATCATCACTTCAACAGTATGTTTCATATTACTAACCACATGATTTTGATGAAAATCTCTCAATGCGAATACAGGGTATTCCGGCATCGATACGCAAGCCAGCCATTATACCAGTAAATGGCTACGCCTGGCGCATGAGTTATAAAAAGCAAATATTGTGATTCCGATCACACTTGTTAATACCTATAATTAGTTGCTAGCAAATTATTAACAAAAACTGACGAGTACACTTTCTATGGCTGAAACAAACTCTAAACAGCCGCGTCTACTGGTGACACTAACAGCGCTATTCGCCGCCTTCTGCGGCCTGTACCTGTTAATCGGTGGCGTCTGGCTGGTCGCGATCGGCGGCTCCTGGTACTACCCGATTGCGGGCCTGGTTATGCTTGGCGTAACCGTCCTGCTCTGGCGTAGAAAACAATCCGCACTGTGGCTTTACGCCGCATTACTCCTCGCAACCATGATCTGGGGCGTCTGGGAAGTCGGCTTCGACTTCTGGGCACTGACGCCGCGCAGCGACATTCTGGTGTTCTTCGGTATCTGGCTGATCCTGCCGTTCGTCTGGCGTCGCCTGATTGTGCCGTCCAGTGGTGCCGTTGCGGCGCTGGTGGTGGCCCTGTTAATCAGCGGCGGCATCCTGACCTGGGCCGGCTTTAACGACCCGCAGGAGATCAACGGGACGCTGAATGCAGAATCCACGCCAGCGGCGGCGATCTCGCAGGTCGCTGACGGTGACTGGCCAGCCTACGGGCGTAACCAGGAAGGCCAGCGTTACTCCCCGCTGAAGCAGATCAACGCCGACAACGTTAAAAACCTGAAAGAAGCCTGGGTATTCCGTACCGGCGATCTGAAGATGCCGAACGATCCGGGTGAACTGACCAACGAAGTCACGCCGATTAAAGTGGGCAACATGCTTTATCTGTGTACGGCGCACCAGCGTCTGTTCGCGCTCGACGCGGCCACCGGTAAAGAGAAATGGCACTTCGATCCGCAGCTGAACTCTAACCCATCCTTCCAGCACGTCACCTGCCGTGGCGTTTCTTATCACGAAGCGCGTGCGGATAATGCGAGCCCAGAGGTCATTGCCGACTGTCCTCGCCGCATTATGCTGCCGGTGAACGATGGTCGCCTGTTCGCGATTAACGCCGAAACGGGCAAGCTGTGCGAAACTTTTGCCAACAAAGGTATCCTCAACCTGCAGACCAACATGCCGGACACCACGCCGGGTCTGTATGAGCCGACCTCACCGCCCATTATCACCGATAAAACCATCGTGATTGCGGGTTCGGTTACGGATAACTTCTCCACCCGCGAAACCTCTGGCGTTATTCGTGGTTTCGACGTAAACACCGGTAAACTGCTGTGGGCCTTTGATCCGGGCGCGAAAGATCCAAACGCGATCCCGTCGGATGAACACACCTTTACCTTTAACTCGCCGAACTCCTGGGCACCGGCCGCGTATGACGCGAAGCTGGATCTGGTCTACCTGCCTATGGGTGTGACCACGCCGGATATCTGGGGCGGAAATCGCACACCGGAGCAGGAGCGTTATGCCAGCTCCATCGTGGCGCTGAACGCGACCACCGGTAAACTGGCCTGGAGCTATCAGACCGTTCACCACGACCTGTGGGATATGGACATGCCGTCCCAGCCGACGCTGGCGGACATTACCGTTAACGGTAAAACCGTGCCGGTGATTTATGCTCCGGCGAAAACCGGTAACATCTTCGTGCTGGACCGTCGTAACGGCGAGCTGGTCGTCCCTGCGCCGGAAAAACCGGTTCCGCAGGGTGCAGCAAAAGGCGACTACGTCACCAGGACGCAGCCGTTCTCTGACCTGAGCTTCCGTCCGAAGAAAGACCTCAGCGGAGCAGACATGTGGGGCGCCACCATGTTTGACCAGCTGGTGTGCCGCGTGATGTTCCATCAGCTGCGCTATGAAGGTATCTTCACACCGCCGTCTGAGCAGGGCACGCTGGTCTTCCCGGGTAACCTGGGGATGTTCGAATGGGGCGGGATCTCCGTTGACCCGAACCGTCAGGTGGCGATTGCCAACCCAATGGCGCTGCCGTTTGTCTCTAAGCTGATCCCGCGCGGTCCTGGTAACCCGATGGAGCAGCCGAAAGACGCGAAAGGCAGCGGTACCGAAGCCGGTATTCAGCCGCAGTATGGCGTGCCGTTTGGCGTGACGCTGAATCCGTTCCTGTCTCCGTTTGGTCTGCCGTGTAAACAGCCTGCCTGGGGTTATATCTCCGGTCTGGATCTGAAAACCAACGAGATCGTGTGGAAAAAACGTATTGGTACCCCGCAGGACAGCATGCCGTTCCCGATGCCGGTTCCAGTGCCGTTCAATATGGGTATGCCAATGCTGGGTGGCCCAATCTCTACCGCTGGTAACGTGCTGTTCATCGCGGCAACCGCAGATAACTACCTGCGCGCGTACAACATGACCAACGGTGAGAAACTGTGGCAAGGCCGTCTGCCAGCCGGTGGACAAGCGACGCCGATGACCTATGAAGTGAATGGCAAGCAGTACGTTGTCATCTCCGCGGGAGGTCACGGTTCGTTTGGCACGAAGATGGGCGACTATATTGTGGCGTATGCGTTGCCGGACGATGCCAAATAAATGCAAAACGGCAACGAAAGTTGCCGTTTTTAGTGTTTGTTCCCTCTCCCCGTGGGAGAGGGTCAGGGTGAGGGCATCAGGCCGCACCGCTTTATACGGTGAACCCCAGCATCATCCCCGTATCCTCATGCTCCAGCAGATGACAGTGCGCCATGTAGGCAAACTCTTTCGGTGCATCGTGGTCAAACTTCACCAGCACCTCACTGACGCCGCCTTCCACTCGCACCGTATCCTTCCAGCCAGCGCGATGCGCATCCGGCGCTTTGCCGTTCTCAGAGAGAATACGGAACTGGGTGCCGTGGATATGGAACGGATGCAGCATCATGTCCCCTTCACCTGAAATCACCCAGCGCTCAAACTGCCCTTTTGCGGCAGCAAACATTGGCGTGTTCATGTCGAATGCTTTGCCGTTGATCATATTAGCGTTGTGGAAATCAAAGCCATGGTCACCGTGGTTCATGTTCCCCATACCGCCCATTTTGCCGTGGTCCATATTCATGTGGCCCATCATCTGTCCGTGATGCATTCCCGCCATCGCCTGATTACCGTATTTCTTCATCAGGGCCTGCATACCCATCATGTCGAGCATCGGGTCCATGGAGAGCTGGAGCTTCCGCTGGGTTAACCCTTCGAGGGACGGTAGTGCCGGGAGCGTAGTCAGGGTATCCGGCAGCGTACCGGAGGCCGTCACCTGCAGCGGCTGAATACGCAGCACCGGATGCGCCTTGTCGAAGGGCGCAACCGCCATCCCCATCTGGCTAACCGGCAGCGTCACCAGGTCAAACGCTTTGCCGTCGCTGATATCCACCAGCACTTCAAAACGTTCCCCCATCAGCATCGGTAATTCATTCACCTTCACCGGCTCTGGCAGCAGTCCCCCGTCGCTGGCCACCACGTACAAAGGACGTTTATCGCTGGTGGCGAAATTGAGTGAGCGTGCGTTACACCCGTTGAGCAGGCGCAGGCGCAGCCAGCCTTTCGGTGCGGCGTGCTGAGGGTAAATCGCACCGTTGGTCAGCAGCGTATCGCCAAACCAGCCGACCGCCGCGCTCATGACGTCAAGCCTATAGTCAATTTCCCCATCAGCGGTGAACTTCTTGTCCTGCACAATCACCGGCACGTCGTCGATGCCCCACTGTTCAGGCAGGCGCAGCAGACGGCTTTCGTCGTCTTCAATCAGCACCAGCCCCGCCAGCCCCATCGCTACCTGATGGCCGGTTTTGCCATGCTGGTGCGGGTGAAACCAACAGGTTGCGGCGCGCTGTTGCGGCGTAAAGGTAACGCTGCGCTTGCCGCCCGCCTTGATGACTCCCTGCGGCCCGCCGTCCACCTCGCCCGGCACTTCCAGCCCGTGCCAGTGCAGCGTCGTCTCTTCGGCGAGCGTGTTGTGGATATCTACCGTCACCGCCTGCCCTTTGCGTAACCGAAGCGCCGGACCGAGCAGATTGCCGTTATAACCCCACGTGGTAGCGCTGTGTGTGCCGAACGTCGTTTTACCGGCCTGAACAACAAGCTGGATACGGCTACGGGCGTCAGCGGTCAGTAAGTCGGGAATGGGCAAGGCAGGTCTGTCAGCCGCAAAAACCGCGCGACTCCAGAGAGGTAAGGCGCTGGCCGCTCCCAGCGCGATGGAATATTTCAAAAAATCACGACGTTGCATGTTCATTTCCTTATTTCCAGCAGGCGATCTTTTGAGCATAAACCCTCCCCTTACCGGAAGGTCAAGTAAAGCGGCAATAATAAAGATCGTCGCACTGGCATCAAGTATGCTAACGTTAATTTTCCGTGAAGCAGTGGTAGAAGCAATGAAGACGTTTTTCAGGACAATTTTGTTCAGTAGCCTGATGGCAATGTGTGCGAACAGCTATGCGCTAAGTGAAAATGAAGCGGAAGATATGGCCGACTTAACGGCGGTTTTTGTATTCCTGAAAAATGATTGTGGCTACCAGAATTTACCCAACGGCCAGATTCGCCGCGCACTGGTCTTTTTTGCCCAACAGAACCAGTGGGATCTCAGCAACTACGACAGCTTCGACATGAAGGCGCTCGGTGAAGACAGCTACCGTGACTTAAGCGGTATTGGCATCCCCACTGCAAAAAAATGCAAAGCGCTGGCTCGCGATTCACTCAGCCTGCTCGCCTATGTGAAATAACCTTCCCGACGCCCCTTGTTGAACCTATAGCCGTGCAACCGCGGTTATAGTTAGCTATCATGTTTCGCTCATTTTTTGTGAGTGTAACGGATGTTAACAAAGGAGGAGTCCGCGTATGGCCGACCACACGTTGTGGCATGAAACACTGCATGACCAGTTTGGTCAGTACTTTGCCGTTGATAACGTGCTTTATCATGAAAAAACCGATCATCAGGATCTGATCATCTTCGAGAATGCCGCCTTTGGCCGCGTCATGGCGCTGGACGGCGTGGTGCAAACCACCGAACGCGATGAGTTTATCTATCATGAGATGATGACCCACGTCCCGCTTCTGGCGCACGGGCACGCAAAACACGTGCTGATTATCGGCGGTGGCGACGGCGCAATGCTGCGCGAAGTTTCCCGTCATCAATCCATTGAGACCATCACCATGGTGGAGATCGATGCGGGCGTGGTCTCTTTCTGCCGTCAGTATCTGCCCAACCACAATGCCGGCAGCTACGACGATCCGCGTTTCAGGTTGGTGATTGACGATGGTGTCAACTTCGTTAACCAGACAACCCAGACCTTTGACGTCATTATCTCCGACTGTACCGACCCGATCGGCCCTGGGGCGTCGCTGTTTACCTCCTCCTTCTACGAAGGCTGCAAGCGTTGCCTGAACCCAGGCGGGATCTTCGTGGCGCAAAATGGCGTCTGCTTCCTGCAGCAGGATGAAGCGCTCGACAGCCATCGTAAACTGAGCACCTATTTCGGCGATGTCAGTTTCTATCAGGCCGCTATTCCAACCTACTACGGTGGGATCATGACCTTTGCCTGGGCCACGGATAACGACGTCCTGCGCCATCTCTCCACCGAAATTATCCAGGCACGCTTCCATCAGGCAGCGCTCACGTGCCGTTATTACAATCCGGCGGTCCATACCGCAGCCTTTGCCTTGCCGCAGTACCTGCAAGATGCACTGTCCTCCCAGGGGGTGAACTAATTGAAAAAGCTTAAACTGCATGGCTTTAACAACCTGACCAAAAGCCTGAGTTTTTGTATTTACGATATCTGCTATGCCAAAACAGCGGAAGAGCGCGATGGTTACATCGCCTATATCGATGAACTCTACAACGCCAACCGTCTGACTGAGATCCTGACAGAAACCTGTTCGATCATCGGCGCAAACATTCTGAATATCGCCCGACAGGATTATGAACCCCAGGGCGCCAGCGTGACCATACTGGTCAGTGAAGAGCCGGTCGATCCGAAGCTCATCGACAAAACTGAACATCCGGGCCCGCTGCCGGAAGTGGTTGTGGCCCACCTTGATAAAAGCCACATCTGCGTACATACCTACCCGGAAAGTCATCCGGAAGGTGGGCTGTGCACGTTCCGCGCCGATATCGAAGTGTCGACCTGCGGCGTGATTTCCCCGCTAAACGCGCTGAACTATTTAATCCACCAGCTGGAATCAGATATCGTCACGATTGATTATCGCGTGCGTGGTTTTACCCGTGATATCAACGGGATGAAGCATTTCATCGACCATGAAATCAACTCCATTCAGAACTTTATGTCCGACGACATGAAATCGCTGTACGACATGGTGGACGTGAACGTCTATCAGGAAAACATTTTCCACACCAAGATGTTGCTGAAGGAGTTCGACCTGAAGCATTACATGTTCCATACCCGGCCAGAAGATTTGAGCGAAGAGGAGCGCAAGGTCATCACAGACCTGCTCTGGAAAGAGATGCGCGAAATCTACTACGGCCGCAATATTCCGGCCGTGTAAAACGCACGAGGAGCAAGGACGCTCCGGTAAGCTATTTCTGTTTCATGAACGCCCGGTACGCCGCCACAACCTGCAGAAAGTCCTCTACGCCGCACAGCGACAGGCTCTCTTCGTCGTAGTAGCTCATCCCCTCTTCCATCTCATCACCCGAAAATTCAAGCTGGTTGGCGCGCACCATCACCTCTTCGCCATCCATCCACAGCGTGTATTCATGTCCGGCACGTTGCCAGGAACGTTCACTGCCTTTCACCGTATTTGCCGCCTGTTCTACTTCATCAAGCAGGGCGAGATTCTCTTTCACCTCTTCGTTAAACCAGTGTCCTACGGCTTCGTGGCCCATCGACATACGCACTTTCACCACCCCAGTGATGTCGCGCAGAAATTCGTAATCCATAGTGTTTTCCTCTGCAAAGCCATTACGGTAATTATCGCAGCAGAGAGGAAGAAAAAAAGCGTGAGAGGTGGGAGGAATGAAAATAAAAAAATACCCCTCACCCCCAGCCCCTCTCCCCTTTGGGGAGAGGGCCAGGGTGAGGGGTTGGTTTTTATACCGCCGTCTGGAAGATAACCCCGTCAGCCTTCTCGGTGTATTGAGAGAGCTGGTCGAAGTTCAGATAGCGATAGGTATCCACCGCAGTCTTATCCACCTGAGCCACGAAGGTCTGGTACTCTTCCGGCGTTGGCAGTTTGCCAATCAGCGCCGCAACCGCCGCCAGCTCTGCAGACGCCAGGTAAACGTTCGCACCGGTGCCTAAACGGTTCGGGAAGTTACGGGTCGAGGTGGAGACCACCGTCGCGCCGTCGGCTACGCGCGCCTGGTTACCCATACACAGGGAACAGCCAGGAATTTCGATGCGCGCACCACTCTTACCAAACACGCTGTAGTAACCCTCTTCGGTCAGCTGAGCCGCGTCCATACGGGTTGGCGGCGCCACCCACAGACGGGTTGGCAACTGGCCTTTATGGGTATCCAGCAGTTTACCGGCAGCACGGAAGTGACCGATGTTGGTCATACAGGATCCGATGAACACTTCGTCGATCTTCTCGCCCTGAACTTCAGAGAGCGGACGCGCGTCGTCCGGATCGTTCGGCGCACACAGGATAGGCTCTTTGATATCCGCCAGATCGATGTCGATCACCGCCGCGTACTCAGCGTCAGCATCGGCTTCCAGCAGCTGCGGATCGGCCAGCCATTTTTCCATGCCCTGGATACGACGCTCCAGCGTACGACGGTCGCCGTAGCCTTCTGCAATCATCCACTTCAGCAGCACGATGTTCGAGTTCAGATACTCGATAATCGGCTCTTTGTTCAGCTTGATGGTACAACCCGCAGCGGAACGCTCAGCGGACGCATCGGTCAGCTCGAATGCCTGCTCAACTTTCAGATCCGGCAGACCTTCAATCTCCAGAATGCGGCCAGAGAAGATGTTTTTCTTACCTTTCTTCTCAACGGTCAGCAGGCCCTGTTTAATCGCATACAGCGGGATCGCGTGAACCAGGTCGCGCAGGGTGATACCCGGCTGCATTTTGCCTTTAAAACGCACGAGTACGGATTCAGGCATATCCAGCGGCATCACGCCGGTCGCCGCCGCGAACGCCACCAGACCAGAGCCCGCCGGGAAGGAGATACCGATTGGGAAACGGGTATGGGAGTCACCGCCGGTACCCACAGTATCCGGCAGCAGCATACGGTTCAGCCAGGAGTGGATCACGCCGTCGCCCGGACGCAGGGAAACACCACCACGGTTCATGATGAAGTCTGGCAGCGTGTGGTGCGTGGTCACGTCAACCGGTTTCGGATATGCCGCGGTGTGACAGAAGGACTGCATCACCAGGTCAGACGAGAAGCCCAGGCACGCCAGGTCTTTCAGCTCGTCACGGGTCATTGGGCCAGTGGTGTCCTGAGAACCGACGGAGGTCATCTTAGGTTCGCAGTAAGCGCCCGGACGAATGCCAGCGACGCCGCACGCGCGGCCCACCATTTTCTGCGCCAGCGAGTAACCGCGATTGCTTTCCGCGACGTCTTTCGCACGACGGAAAACGTCTGAGTGTGGCAGACCCAGCGCTTCACGCGCTTTGGTCGTCAGGCCACGGCCGATGATCAGTGGAATACGGCCACCGGCGCGCACTTCATCGATCAGCACGTCGGTTTTCAGCTCAAAGCTCGCCAGCAGTTCGTTAGTTTCGTGGTTACGCACTTCCCCTTTGTACGGGTAAACGTCAATCACGTCGCCCATATTCAGGTTAGAAACATCCACTTCGATCGGCAGTGCGCCGGCATCTTCCATGGTGTTGAAGAAGATGGGTGCAATTTTACCGCCGAGGCACAGACCGCCACCGCGTTTGTTCGGCACATGCGGAATATCGTCACCCATGAACCACAGCACGGAGTTGGTCGCAGATTTACGGGAAGAGCCGGTCCCCACAACGTCACCCACGTAGGCCAGCGGGAAACCTTTTTTCTGTAAGGCTTCGATCTGTTTGATCGGACCGACAACGCCTGGCTGATCCGGTTCGATACCTTCACGGGCGTTTTTCAGCATCGCCAGGGCGTGCAGAGGGATATCCGGGCGAGACCACGCATCCGGCGCCGGAGAGAGGTCATCGGTGTTGGTTTCACCGGTCACTTTGAAAACAGTGACGGTAATTTTTTCAGCCAGAGCAGGACGGTTCAGGAACCATTCGGCATCAGCCCAGGACTGCATGACCTGCTTCGCATAGACATTGCCTGCTTTGGCTTTTTCTTCCACATCGTAGAAGTTATCGAACATCAGCAGCGTGGAAGAGAGCGCTTTAGCGGCAATCGGCGCCAGCTTGTCGTTATCCAGCGCGTCAATCAGCGGATGAATGTTGTAACCACCCTGCATGGTGCCGAGCAGTTCAATGGCTTTTTCAGGAGTAACCAGTGGGGAGGTGGCTTCGCCTTTGGCGATAGCAGCAAGGAATCCGGCTTTTACGTAGGCAGCTTCATCTACGCCAGGCGGTACGCGGTTGATCAGCAGATCTAACAGGAATTCTTCTTCGCCCTTAGGCGGGTTCTTCAGCAGCTCGACGAGCGCGGCCATTTGGGTTGCATCTAACGGTTTGGGTACAATTCCCTCGGCGGCACGTTCTGCTACGTGCTTACGGTATTCTTCTAGCACGACGGTTCTCCTCGCTCTCATTGTCATATGCGGCGGGCGTTCTCTTCACGCTCCTGTGAGACAGCAGTTTGTAGGGTAAATGCCCGATACCGCGTCGGGCAGCATAGCAGGATTTCTGCACAGTGTTAATCCGTTTACAAAAAAGCAACATTAAAAAGTTTGCTGAATCGTTAAGCATGATGTAGCGGAGAGATGAGGCGAATTTTGGGTACAAAAAAAACCGCCTCACAGCGGTTAATTTGTTGCCTTGCGGTGGTAGCACACCGGGCTGGCAGATTTGCGGCAATACACTCGACACTAATATTGCTCTTCAGTAAGAAAATCTGCAAGTCCCTTCCTGGCGTTTATGAGCCGCCATCCAGTTTCGGATGAAAAAGGATGCAACTGCATTTCCCCGCTTCTCAGCGCGTACCTACTGTAATACTGTTGCACCCGGCCTGCTTCGCTGGTGTAGCAACCAGTCACCGGGCCCGGGAGCAGTGCCGTAACCTACGCGGCAATACACTCATTTGCCTGGTTCTGCCTTTCCCGGTGGGGAATGAACCCGCGTAGCCTTTACAGGAACGCACGCAATGGAGATGCGAATCACTGCGCTGATCGTTGCGCTCGGTTTACTGCTTACCGCACTCCACGGTGGCTGGAATATATCCGACATCACGGTGCTGTTCGTCGTTAACCTCGGCAACTAGCTGCTGGCCGCTCGCAAGAGCGGCCTTCTGAATTCCCTGCGGTTTTTCCCGCATCGCATATAATTGTGTAATAAATACTCACACTCTTTATCCGGACGTACCGGACGCTTCCCAATAAAAGTCAAAACTGTAAAAGACGGGTGAATAATACTCACGCCAACCGTAACGCCTCACGGCACAGCGCTGGTCTCGTTGGAGTCATTTTATGAAGTTGCCCTTTAAACCACATCTGCTTGTCCTTCTCTGCAGTGCCGGGCTGCTTGCCGCCTCAGGCGTCATGTTTGTCAAAAGCCGTGCAACGGAACCCGTTGCGCCAGCCCCTGTCGCACAACAACCGGCTGCACCGGCTACGCCTGCCGCAGCACAACCCGCCCCTGTCGTCGCGCCAACGTATTCTGCCGCGCAGATCGATCAGTGGGTTGCTCCCATCGCGCTCTACCCGGACGCCCTGCTGTCACAAATTTTAATGGCCTCGACTTATCCGGCCAACGTGATCCAGGCGGCCCAGTGGTCAAAAGATAACCCTAAAATGGAAGGGGACGCCGCGATTCAGGCCGTCGCCAGCCAGCCCTGGGATCCCAGCGTAAAATCGCTGGTCGCCTTCCCTCAGCTTATGTCGCTAATGGGAGAAAACCCGCCGTGGGTTCAAAATTTAGGTGATGCGTTCCTCGCGCAACCAAAAGATGTGATGGATTCCGTTCAGCGCCTGCGCGCGCTGGCACAGAAGACCGGCGCCCTGCAATCGACGCCTCAGCAGACGGTCACCACCGTCACAAAACCGGCACCGGCGAAAACCAGCACCGCCGAATCAACCACAACCGCCGCGTCTGCACCCGCACCAACGGTGATCAAAATTGAATCCGCCGACCCGCAGGTCGTTTACGTTCCCACCTATAACCCCAATACGGTTTACGGGACCTGGCCAAACACCGCCTATCCACCAACGTATCTCCCACCGTCACCCGGGGAGCAGTTTGGCAACAGCTTCGTCAACGGCTTAGGTTTCAGCCTGGGTGTCGCCACAACCTATGCCATTTTCAGCAGCATTGACTGGGATGATGACGATGACTGGGATCATCACCATGACGACTGGGATAATCACGGCGGCTATAACCGCAACGGTGATAACAACATCAATATTAACGTTGAGAACTTCAATAAAATCAGCGGACAGCGCCTGACGGACGCCAACCGTACCTGGCAGCATAACCCGGCTTATCGGGAAGGGGTGCCCTACCCCACGAATCAGCTCAACTCGCGATTCCACTCCACCAGCACGGCAACCGGGTTAAGTTCAACACAGCAAAAACCGGTTAACCGCGACAGCCAGCGTCAGGCGGCCCTGAGCCAGATGGAGAAATCAACGGGTAAAACCTTCCCCCAAACGGCGCGTCCTGCCACGAAAGATATGCAACGTCAGGCCTCAAGCGAACAGCTGAAGCAGATTTCGCAACGCAATAACTACCGTGGCTACGACACCAACCCGCAGACGGTGAAGCGCGCCACCACGCAGCAGCGAGAAAGCCGTCAGGCTGCAACCCAGAGACAAGAGAAACGGGTTTCACAACCTGCGCAGCAGCGCACGCTTCAGCAGCGAAACAGCCAGCCCCGGGCCAACGCGCTGAGCGGCAACGACAGCCGCTCCGCGAACTGGCAGGCGCAGCAGCAACGTGGTGCGCAAAGCAGACAACTCGCCGCCCGCCAGCAGCAGACGCGTCAGGCATCTGCTGGACGCGCTGAACGCCGTGAAATTCGACATCGCTAAGGGAACCGACATGAAAAGTAAACTTCTCAGTGGACTGGTGCTGTTCATGCTTTCCGCTTCGGCGATGGCGCAGCAAGCCTTTACCACGCCCGACCAGGCGACCGATGCGCTGGCAAAAGCCATAAGCGAGCATAACGAGCGCGCGATGAGCAATCTGCTTGGCGAGAACTGGCGCGATTTTCTGCCTCCGGAAGGCGTTGACCCGGATGCCGTCGATCGTTTCCTGCGCGACTGGAAAGTGCGTCATAACACCGTTGTCGAAGGAGATACGGCGCATCTTGTCGTTGGCGACAGCGGCTGGCAGCTTCCTATTCCGGTGATTAAAACCCCCGCTGGCTGGCAATTCGATATCAAAGAAGGTGCTGAAGAGATCCTGACCCGCGAAATCGGACGTAACGAGCTCGCCGCCATTGAAGCGTTACATGCCTACGTTGATGCGCAGCAAAGCTACTTTGCGATGAACCAAACCTACGCGCAGAAAATTGTGAGTTCGGAAGGGAAAAAAGACGGTTTGTACTGGCCCGCGTCACCCGGGGAAGCCCCCAGCCCGCTCGGCCCGGCATTTAGCCCGAAAGAACCGGGTACCGGCTATCACGGCTATCGCTTCCGGATCCTGCCGGAGAGCAACGGTTTCGCGATGGTGGCCTGGCCGGTCAGCTATGGCCAGACGGGCGTAATGAGCTTTGTGATAAACCAGGACGACAAGGTTTACCAGGCCGATCTCGGTAGCGATTCGGCGCAGAAAGCCCAGGCGATCACCTCATATAACCCGGATAAAACCTGGCAACCCGTCGCGCCCTGAATGCCGCCAACGGGCTGAGTGTTATAAGCCGGGTATGGCAGCGCTGCCACCCGGCTTTTTAACTTACAGAATATTGGCGACCGATTTCGCCAGCTGCGCTTCGAGAACCGGTTTCGCTTCCTCGAACTTCAGATTGACTTTGTTAGCGTTCGATACCACGCGGGTCTGATACTTCGCGCGATCGCCCTGCTCGCTGCTGGTTTGCAGTTTCACGCCAGACGTCCCCTGACGCAGCGCCGCGATGTTATCGGTAGTAACTTTCGCTTTGCTACGCTCAGAGATCTGCAGGTCGGTCACCATGGTGTAGTTCACATCTTCCACCATCGCATCGGCAGCCATGCCGATCAGACCAGCGGCCAGGCCTACGCCCAGCGCCGCCCCCGAAGAATTACTGTTATAGGCAGTGATACCGGCACCCAGTGCAGCGCCAACGGCGGCACCTTCATAACCGGTTTTCAAATAGCCCTGGGCTTCGCGCAGGTCCATTTTGTCCGCTTTAAGGACGTTAGCCTGCACCCAGTAGTAGGCGCTGTCAGGCGAGGACGTGACTTTGTACCCTTTGGCGCTCAGATCGTTTGCCAGCAGCGTCTGCAGGTTGCTCATGTCTTTATCAGAGGTATTTTTGACCTGAATGTAGACCGTCTTCTCACTGGATGGCTCAAGCCAGATGGTTTCACTCATCTGCGTTTTTACTTCCAGGTTGCGCTTCTTCACCGCCGTCGTCATCGCGCCGCACCCGGTCAGCGTCATCACTGCCGCTAATAAGCCAATCCCCATCACTTTCTTCAAAGACATGTTATTTCCTTTTTGCGTGTAATCAAAAATCCAGATCGTTAACCGTGCGGCCAGTAGCTACACAATGGTGAAAAAAGTATCGGCAGACAGACGCAAATTTTTAGGGGAAATAACAATAATTTACCTACCATAACGGGTAGTTTTCAGGCAAAAAAAACGCCTCCAGAGGAGGCGTCAGGCAATCACGGAAGAAACTTACTTCTTCTTCGCTTTTGCGTTTGGCAGGTCGGTAATGCTGCCTTCGAACACTTCTGCCGCCAGGCCAACGGACTCGTGCAGAGTCGGGTGAGCGTGGATGGTCAGCGCGATGTCTTCCGCGTCGCAGCCCATTTCGATAGCCAGACCGATTTCACCCAGCAGCTCGCCGCCGTTGGTACCGACAATAGCACCACCGATAACGCGGTGAGTCTCTTTGTCGAAGATCAGTTTGGTCATACCGTCTGCGCAGTCGGACGCGATAGCACGGCCAGAAGCCGCCCAAGGGAAGGTGGCCGTTTCGTAGCTGATGCCTTTCTCTTTCGCTTCTTTCTCAGTCAGACCCACCCATGCAACTTCTGGCTCGGTGTAAGCGATAGATGGGATCACTTTCGGATCGAAGTAGTGTTTCATGCCTGCGATAACTTCAGCGGCAACGTGACCTTCGTGAACGCCTTTGTGCGCCAGCATTGGCTGACCGACGATATCGCCGATAGCAAAGATGTGCGGCACGTTAGTGCGCAGCTGTTTGTCAACGCGGATGAAGCCACGGTCGTCCACTTCCACGCCAGCTTTGCCCGCGTCGAGGTTTTTACCGTTCGGCACACGGCCGATAGCCACCAGCACGGCGTCGTAACGCTGTGGTTCGGATGGGGCTTTTTTGCCTTCCATGGAAACGTAAATACCGTCTTCTTTCGCTTCAACGGCAGTCACTTTGGTTTCCAGCATCAGGTTGAATTTCTTGCTGATGCGTTTGGTGAAGACTTTAACGATGTCTTTGTCTGCAGCCGGGATAACCTGGTCGAACATTTCAACCACGTCGATCTCTGAACCCAGCGCATGATATACGGTACCCATTTCCAGACCGATGATACCGCCGCCCATAACCAGCAGGCGTTTTGGAACGGTTTTCAGTTCCAGTGCATCGGTGGAATCCCACACGCGTGGATCTTCATGTGGAATGAATGGCAGTTCGATTGGGCGAGAGCCTGCCGCGATGATCGCGTTGTCGAAGTTGATCACGGTTTTGCCGTTTTCGCCTTCAACTTCCAGGGTGTTCGCACCGGTGAATTTACCCAGACCGTTAACCACTTTCACTTTACGGCCTTTGGCCATACCCGCCAGACCGCCGGTCAGCTGAGTGATAACTTTCTCTTTCCAGGTACGAATCTTGTCGATATCGGTTTTCGGCTCGCCGAAGACGATACCGTGTTCAGCCAGTGCTTTGGCTTCTTCGATAACTTTCGCTACGTGCAGCAGCGCTTTAGAAGGGATACAGCCGACGTTCAGACAAACACCGCCGAGGGTGCTGTAACGTTCTACGATGACGGTTTCCAGACCTAAATCCGCTGCGCGGAATGCTGCGGAGTAACCTGCTGGGCCTGCCCCAAGTACTACGACCTGAGTTTTGATTTCTGTGCTCATCATGACCTCTTAATTTATACCCGTCGTCCACCGGGTCGTTCTATCCGCCCGTATTTTACAAAATTGTTAACAATTTTGAAACAACAAACGGCTCACGAATTATCGCTTACACCAATAACCTCATAAACCCCATGAGATTATCAGAAAAAAGCCGGCCGACCGGCCGGCTTTTCGATTACATCACCAGGCGGCGAATGTCGCTCAGCATGTTGTTGATGATGGTGATGAAACGCGCACCATCAGCACCGTCGATCACGCGGTGGTCGAAGGACAGAGAGATTGGCATCATCAGACGCGGCACGAACTCTTTGCCATTCCACACCGGCTCCATCGCGGACTTGGACACACCGAGGATCGCCACTTCCGGCGCGTTAACAATCGGTGCGAAGTGGGTCGTACCCAGGCCGCCGATGCTGGAGATAGTGAAGCAGCCGCCCTGCATTTCGCCGGCAGTCAGCTTACCATCACGCGCTTTTTTGGAGATGGTGGTCAGTTCACGGGACAGCTCAGTAATGCTCTTCTTGTTCACGTCTTTGAAGACCGGAACAACCAGACCATTTGGCGTATCAACCGCAACACCGATGTTGATGTATTTCTTCAGCGTCAGCTTCTGGCCGTCTTCGGACAGAGAGCTGTTGAAGCGTGGCATCTGCTCAAGGGCAGCGGCAACGGCTTTCATGATGAAGACCACTGGGGTGAATTTCACGTCCAGTTTACGCTTCTCAGCTTCCGCGTTCTGCTGTTTACGGAACGCTTCCAGATCGGTGATATCGGTTTTGTCGAAGTGCGTAACGTGCGGGATCATCACCCAGTTACGGCTCAGGTTCGCACCAGAGATTTTCTGGATACGGCCCAGTTCCACTTCTTCGATTTCGCCGAACTTGCTGAAGTCCACTTTCGGCCATGGCAGCATGCCCGGGATACCGCCGCCAGCGGCTGCAGCAGGTGCAGCTTCGGCGCGTTTCACCGCGTCTTTCACATAGGCCTGAACGTCTTCGCGCAGGATACGACCTTTACGGCCAGTCCCTTTCACTTTCGCCAGGTTCACACCGAACTCGCGCGCCAGGCGACGAATCAGCGGGGTCGCGTGGACGTAAGCATCATTTTCAGCGAACTCAGATTTTTCAGCTTTAGCAGCAGGGGCAGCGGCAGGTTTAGCAGCCTGAGCCGGTGCAGCGGCAGGTGCCGGAGCAGCCGCGGCAGCCGGAGCTGCGGCAGGCGCAGCGCCTTCCACTTCGAAGACCATGATCAGAGAGCCGGTAGACACTTTGTCGCCGGTGCTGATTTTGATCTCTTTAACGGTACCCGCGAACGGCGCAGGCACTTCCATAGACGCTTTGTCGCCTTCTACGGTGATCAGTGACTGTTCAGCGGCAACTTTGTCGCCCACTTTCACCATCACTTCGGTCACTTCAACTTCGTCACCGCCGATGTCCGGTACGTTAACGTCTTTCACGCCGCCGGCAGCAGCAGGTGCAGCGGCCGGAGCCGGAGCAGCTGCCTGAGCAGGCGCGGCGGCAGGTGCAGCACCCGCCACTTCGAAGATCATGATCAGGGAGCCGGTAGACACTTTGTCGCCGGTGTTGATCTTGATCTCTTTAACGGTACCCGCGAATGGCGCTGGCACTTCCATAGAGGCTTTGTCGCCTTCTACGGTGATCAGAGACTGCTCAGCCGCTACGGTATCGCCCACTTTCACCAGGATCTCAGTGACTTCAACTTCGTCACCGCCGATGTCAGGCACGTTCACTTCTTTTGCTGCTGCGGCAGCTGCTGGAGCAGCGGCGGCCGGAGCGGCTTTCTTCTCTTCCTGCGCAGGTGCAGCAGCTGCTGCACCGTCGGCGGAATCGAAAATCATGATCAGTTTGCCGGTCTCGGTTTTATCGCCAACAGAGACTTTGATCTCTTTAACGATGCCAGCCTGAGGAGACGGGACTTCCATAGAGGCTTTGTCGCCTTCTACGGTGATCAGCGACTGTTCAGCTTCAACTTTGTCGCCCACTTTGACCAGGATCTCGGTGATTTCAACTTCATCAGCCCCGATGTCCGGTACATTGATTTCGATAGCCATTATTCTTTTACCTCTTACGCCAGACGCGGGTTAACTTTTTCTGCATCGATGTTGAATTTGGTGATTGCGTCCGCAACCACTTTCTTATCGATTTCGCCACGTTTAGCCAGTTCGCCCAGTGCTGCTACAACCACGTAAGAAGCATCAACTTCGAAGTGGTGACGCAGGTTTTCGCGGCTGTCAGAACGACCGAAGCCGTCAGTACCCAGAACGCGATAATCATCAGCTGGAACGTAAGTACGAACCTGCTCAGCGAACAGTTTCATATAGTCAGTAGACGCCACCGCTGGCGCGTCGTTCATCACCTGAGCGATGTACGGAACGCGTGGAGTTTCCAGTGGGTGCAGCATGTTCCAGCGCTCACAATCCTGGCCATCACGCGCCAGTTCAGTGAAGGAGGTCACGCTGTACACGTCGGAACCTACACCGTAGTCCTTCGCCAGGATCTGTGCCGCTTCACGTACGTGACGCAGGATAGAACCGGAACCCAGCAGCTGAACTTTACCTTTGCTACCTTCGAGGGTTTCGAGTTTGTAGATACCTTTACGGATACCTTCCTCGGCACCTGCTGGCATTGCCGGCATGTGGTAGTTTTCGTTCAGGGTGGTGATGTAGTAGTAAATATTCTCTTGCGCTTCACCGTACATGCGATGCAGACCGTCATGCATGATGACTGCCACTTCGTACGCGTAAGCCGGGTCGTAAGAGATACAGTTAGGGATAGTCAGAGACTGAATGTGGCTGTGGCCATCTTCGTGCTGCAGACCTTCACCGTTCAGGGTCGTACGACCGGAAGTCCCACCGATCAGGAAGCCGCGAGCCTGCTGGTCGCCTGCCTGCCAGCACAGGTCACCGATACGCTGGAACCCGAACATGGAGTAGTAGATGTAGAACGGGATCATCGGCAGGTTGTTGGTGCTGTAAGAGGTCGCAGCAGCCAGCCAGGATGCGCCTGCACCCAGCTCGTTGATACCTTCCTGCAGGATCTGACCTTTCTCGTCTTCTTTGTAGTATGCAACCTGCTCACGGTCCTGCGGGGTGTACTGCTGGCCGTTCGGGCTGTAGATACCGATCTGACGGAACAGACCTTCCATACCGAAAGTACGCGCTTCGTCGGCGATGATTGGCACCAGACGATCTTTGATCGACTTGTTCTTCAGCATCACGTTCAGGGCACGAACGAAAGCGATAGTGGTAGAGATCTCTTTGTTCTGCTCTTCCAGCAGCTGAGAGAAGTCTTCCAGTGCTGGCAGTTCCAGCTTCTCGGTGAAGTTAGGCTGACGAGCTGGCAGGTAGCCTTTCAGCGCCTGACGACGTTCGTGCAGGTACTTGTACTCTTCAGAACCTTCCGGGAAGGTGATGTAAGACAGGTTTTCTACCTGCTCATCGGTAACTGGAACGTTGAAACGGTCGCGGATATAGCGCACGCCGTCCATGTTCATTTTCTTAACCTGGTGAGCGATGTTTTTACCTTCTGCGGTATCACCCATGCCGTAACCTTTGATGGTGTGGGCCAGGATAACGGTCGCTTTACCTTTGGTTTCGCGCGCTTTTTTCAGTGCTGCGTAGATTTTCTTCGGATCGTGACCACCACGGTTCAGCGCCCAGATCTGCTCATCAGTCCAGTCTGCAACCAGTGCGGCGGTTTCAGGGTATTTGCCGAAGAAGTGCTCACGCACGTAGGCACCGTCTTTGGATTTGAAGGTCTGGTAGTCACCGTCAACGGTTTCGTTCATCAGCTGGATCAGTTTACCGCTGGTATCTTTACGCAGCAGCTCGTCCCAACGGGAACCCCACATGACTTTGATCACGTTCCAGCCCGCACCCGCGAAGATGCCTTCCAGTTCGTTGATGATCTTGCCGTTACCGGTTACCGGACCATCCAGACGCTGCAGGTTACAGTTGATGATGAAGCACAGGTTGTCCAGCTTCTCACGGGTCGCGATGGTGATCGCACCTTTAGATTCTGGCTCATCCATCTCGCCGTCGCCCAGGAAGGCGTATACGGTCTGCTCAGAGGTGTCTTTCAGACCACGGTGTTCCAGGTACTTCAGGAATTTAGCCTGATAGATCGCACCGATTGGGCCCAGACCCATGGATACGGTCGGGAACTGCCAGAATTCAGGCATCAGTTTAGGGTGCGGGTAAGAAGACAGACCTTTACCGTGAACTTCCTGACGGAAGTTGTTCATCTGCTCTTCAGTCAGACGACCTTCCAGGAATGCACGTGCATAGATGCCCGGAGAGATGTGGCCCTGGAAGTACACCAGATCGCCGCCGTCTTTCTCGTTCGCTGCACGGAAGAAGTGGTTGAAGCACACTTCGTAAACGGTCGCAGAGGACTGGAAGGATGCCATGTGGCCACCCAGTTCCAGGTCTTTCTTGGATGCGCGCAGAACGGTCATGATGGCGTTCCAGCGAATTGCAGAACGGATACGACGTTCCAGATCCAGATTGCCCGGGTATTCCGGTTCGTCTTCAACGGCAATCGTGTTTACGTAGTTGCTAGCCCCTGCACCTGAAGCAACCTTCACGCCGCCTTTGCGGGCTTCAGAAAGCAGCTGATCAATCAGATACTGAGCGCGCTCAACACCTTCTTCACGGATGACCGATTCGATCGCCTGTAGCCAGTCGCGAGTTTCGATCGGATCCACGTCATTTTGGAGACGTTCTGACATGGGGGTATTCCTTATCTATCTAATACGTTGATTTGTCTGGAACCTGTCCCATTGTGCTCTCGGGCAAGAACACAATAAGACAGGTTCTGCGTTTAGTTGCCGCGCTCTAAAAGTACCTGGCGCTTAATCCTTTCGTTGCTGTATGCGGCGTAATGAACGTTCGCGACGCGATTGTTCACGGCTGCGGTCCAGCAAGATTTCCTCAATGAAAGCCAGATGTCGGTGCGACGCTTCGCGCGCCTGCTCCGGTTCCCCGGCCATTATCGCCTCGAATACTCGGGTGCGATGGTTGCTTACCAGTGGGAGCATGTCCCGACGGGCATACAACAATTCAAAATTTTGACGAACGTTCTGGGCCAGCATCGGCTCCATGCAGCGTAGCAGATGGAGGAGCACCACATTGTGTGCCGCTTCGGTGACGGCGATTTGATACTGGACGACGGCGCTGGACTCGGCGTCTAAATCGCCGGACTGCTGTGCCCGTTCAATGGCCTGATGCAGCTCGCGGATACGCACGCGATCTTCATCAGTGCTGCGAAGGGCGGCGTAATAGGCCGCAATACCTTCAAGCGCGTGACGGGTCTCAAGCAGATCAAACTGGGATTCTGGGTGGTCAGAGAGAAGTTCTACCAGCGGATCGCTGAAGCTCTGCCACAGGCTATTTTGCACAAAAGTTCCGCCGCCCTGACGACGAAGCAGCAAGCCCTTAGCTTCGAGACGTTGAATCGCCTCACGCAGAGAGGGACGTGAAACGTCGAACTGTTTTGCCAGTTCGCGTTCTGGCGGAAGTTTCTCACCCGGGCGCAGAGTCCCTTCGAGGATTAAAAACTCCAGCTGCTGCTCAATCACATCAGATAGTTTTGGTTGGCGAATTTTGCTGTAGGCCATATTCCCTGTCTTACGCCTTTTTGCCCGGAGTCAATTGGTCTTACCAATTTCTATTTCGTATCGCTAAAGTAACAAAGTATTCACCTTCTGTCCATATTGGTTTTGATTGAAATCAGTAAACCCTGCACATTTTAACAACCTTACAGAAATAACGTTTCAGAAATGTAACTTTGCACAAATGAGTTGATTACCCCTAAAGAGGAAGTTTTAACCATAATGAAACGAGGGTTTTTGCAATCTGAAGCGATTCAACAAAGCAAATAATGAAATTTCGCCCACTTATGGCGAATTTCTATTCTATAGGTTGGGATAAGAAGAATGAGCGGAACGATTTACAAATGCTTTCTTTTTATTCAACTCGTCATCCGTGCGTCATAAAGCAGGTGCATTCGCAGGCACTTACCACTATTCTGGCGCTTACGGAAGAGTTCTCCGCTTTTTTCGGCCTTATTAACCGTAAAGAAATAAATACAGAAAATGGATATTCATAATTACACACGCTCAGCGTGAACATAACAACCACACACGAGGTTTCAAATGGAAGCTCAACAGCACGGCGATCAGCTAAAGCGCGGGCTTAAAAACCGCCATATTCAGCTCATCGCACTGGGCGGTGCTATCGGAACCGGCCTGTTTCTGGGTAGCGCATCCGTTATCCAGTCAGCCGGTCCAGGCATTATTCTGGGGTACGCCATCGCAGGCTTTATCGCCTTTCTGATTATGCGTCAGTTGGGTGAAATGGTCGTTGAAGAGCCAGTGGCGGGCTCGTTCAGCCATTTTGCATACAAGTACTGGGGCAGTTTCGCCGGTTTCGCCTCTGGCTGGAACTACTGGGTACTGTACGTGCTGGTTGCGATGGCCGAGCTTACCGCCGTCGGGAAATACATTCAGTTCTGGTACCCCGAGATCCCAACCTGGGCCTCCGCGGCGGCCTTCTTCGTCATTATCAACGCCATTAACCTGACCAACGTAAAAGTGTTCGGTGAAATGGAATTCTGGTTTGCGATTATTAAAGTGATTGCCGTGGTGGCGATGATCATCTTTGGCGGCTGGCTGCTGTTCAGCGGCAACGGTGGCCCACAGGCAACCGTTCGCAACCTCTGGGAACAGGGCGGCTTCCTGCCTCACGGCATGACGGGGCTGGTGATGATGATGGCGATCATCATGTTCTCCTTTGGTGGTCTGGAGCTGGTGGGGATCACCGCCGCTGAAGCAGACAACCCGGAGCAGAGCATTCCCAAAGCCACTAACCAGGTTATCTACCGTATTCTGATCTTCTATGTGGGTTCGCTGGCCGTACTGCTCTCCCTGCTGCCGTGGACACGCGTCACTGCTGACACCAGCCCGTTTGTGCTGATCTTCCACGAACTGGGCGATACCGTTGTAGCGAATGCGCTTAACATCGTTGTACTGACGGCGGCGCTCTCCGTTTACAACAGCTGTGTCTATTGCAACAGCCGTATGCTGTTCGGCCTGGCGCAGCAGGGTAACGCGCCGAAAGCGCTGCTCAACGTCGATAAACGCGGCGTACCGGTAAACACCATTATCGTATCAGCCATCGTGACCGCGCTGTGCGTACTCATCAACTACATGGCGCCTGAATCGGCGTTTGGCCTGCTGATGGCGCTGGTGGTCTCTGCCCTGGTCATCAACTGGGCGATGATCAGCCTGGCGCACATCAAGTTCCGCCGTGCGAAACAGCAGCAGGGCGTCACCACGCGTTTCCCTGCCCTGTTCTACCCGCTGGGTAACTGGGTTTGCCTGCTGTTTATGGCGGCCGTGCTGGTCATCATGCTGATCACACCGGGTATGGCGATTTCCGTCTACCTGATCCCGGTCTGGATTGCCGTGCTCGGCGTCGGCTATCTGTTCAGCCAGAAAAGCCGTAAAGCCATGAAGGCCCACTAAGCCTCCTTCTGCGGTACCTGCTTTTGCGGGTACCGCACGTTGTTACCTCCCTCACACTTTCACCTCCACAGCGCTTTTATCCATATCACCGCCCTGATACTGCAACGCATATATTCCTTCGCCAGCAAATAATTCTCTCCATACCGCAAACCGGAGAGCAGTCTATGGATAACGCTAAACTGTCAGTAAAAGAAAAGATCGGCTACGGGATGGGCGATGCAGGTTGCAACATCATCTTTGGCGCCATCATGCTGTTTGTTAACTATTTTTATACCGATATTTTTGGTCTGGCGCCGGCACTGGTGGGCGTACTGCTGCTCTCCGTGCGCGTTATTGATGCCGTCACCGACCCGATTATGGGCGCGATTGCCGACCGTACCCGCAGCAAATACGGTCGGTTTCGTCCATGGCTGCTGTGGATTGCCTTCCCCTACGCACTGTTCAGCATCCTGATGTTCACCACGCCAGAGTGGAGCTATAACAGCAAAGTTATCTATGCGTTTGTCACCTACTTCCTGCTCTCTTTGACCTATACGGCAATCAATATTCCCTACTGCTCGCTGGGCGGGGTGATTACCAACGACCCTAAAGAGCGCGTCGCCTGCCAGTCATATCGCTTCGTGCTGGTCGGTATCGCCACGCTGCTGCTGTCCCTGACGCTGCTGCCGATGGCGGACTGGTTCGGAGGAGAGGACAAAGCCAAAGGCTACCAGATGGCAATGACCGTGCTGGCGTTGATTGGAACCTGTATGTTCCTGTTCTGCTTCGCCACCGTGCGCGAGCGTGTCCGCCCGGCAGTCCAGACCAATGACCAGCTGAAAAACGACCTGAAAGACGTGTGGAAGAACGACCAGTGGGTGCGCATTCTGCTCCTGACCCTGTGCAACGTCTGCCCCGGCTTTATTCGCATGGCGGCTACCATGTATTACGTGACCTGGGTGATGGGCCAGAGTACCCACTTTGCCACCCTGTTTATCAGTCTGGGCGTGGTGGGCATGATGCTCGGCAGCATGCTGGCGAAAGTGCTGACCGACCGCTGGTGTAAGCTGAAGGTCTTCTTCTGGACCAATATCGTGCTGGCGATTTTCTCAACGGCCTTTTACTTCTTCGACCCAAAAGCCACCCTTACCATTGTGGTGCTCTACGTCCTGCTGAATATCCTGCACCAGATCCCGTCTCCGCTGCACTGGTCGCTGATGGCCGACGTCGATGACTACGGCGAGTGGAAAACCGGGAAACGCATCACCGGGATCAGCTTCTCCGGCAACATCTTCTTCCTGAAGCTGGGGCTGGCGATTGCCGGGGCAATGGTCGGCTTCCTGCTCTCCTGGTACGGCTACGATGCCGGGGCGAAAGCGCAAAGCGCGGATGCGATTAACGGTATTGTCCTGCTGTTTACCGTCATTCCGGGCATCGGGTATCTCATTACCGCAGGCGTGGTGCGTCTGCTGAAGGTTGACCGTGAAACGATGAAGCGGATCCAGGAGGACCTGGAGAAGCGTCGCAACAACTATCGCGAGCTGAACGAGTATCAGGAACTCAGCGTCGCTGAGACAAAATAAGGAAAGTCGCATGCAAACCTGGCCAAACCCGTTTATTGAACAACGCGCCGATCCGTATATTTTGCACCACGAGGGGCAATACTATTTTATCGCCTCCGTGCCGCAGTACGACAGGCTGGCGATCCGTCGCGCGGACTCGCTGGAAGGGCTACGCGACGCTGAAGAGGTGACGGTCTGGCGAAAACCCGAGACCGGCCCGATGAGTCAGCTCATCTGGGCCCCGGAACTGCACCACATCGACGGCAAGTGGTACATCTATTTTGCGGCGGCGCACACGCAGGCGCTCGATGCGCTCGGGATGTTCCAGCACCGCATGTTTGCCATTGAATGTGCCGACCGCGATCCGCTTACCGGCAGGTGGGTGGAAAAAGGGCAAATCAAAACCCCGTTCGATACCTTCGCCCTGGACGCAACCACCTTTGTTCATCAGGGTAAGCGCTGGTATCTGTGGGCGCAAAAAGCGCCGGATATCAACGGAAACTCCAACCTGTATCTGTGCGAAATGGCGAACCCGTGGACGCTTAAAGGCGAGCCGGTGATGCTCAGCAAGCCGGAATATGACTGGGAATGCCGTGGGTTCCGGGTCAACGAAGGCCCGGCGGTACTGGTTCACGACGATAAGCTGTTTATCAGCTATTCCGCCAGCGCCACCGATGAAAACTACTGCATAGGTCTGGTGTGGATAGACCGCAACGCCGATCCGCAAAACCCGGCGAACTGGCACAAATCTCCGCGCCCGGTATTCGCCACCAGCTATGAAAACCGCCAGTACGGGCCGGGCCATAACAGCTTCACGAAGACCCCAGACGGGGAAGATGTGCTGGTGTATCACGCCAGAAACTACACCGAAATAGAAGGCGATCCGCTATACGATCCCAACCGCCACACCCGCCTGAAGCGCGTTCGCTGGAACGAAAACGGGATGCCTGATTTCGGCATCCCGCCTGCGGATACGCTTTAATCGTTACGGCACGCTGGCTTACACCAGCGTGCCGTAAATCGTCAGCAGCGCCACCACAACCACCACCACAAACGAGGTCTTCTTCGCCATTGAGACGGCGGCTTTCGGCGTTTCAATTTTGTCGGTATGCGGCTCGCGTGCCAGCGAGAACTGCGCCAGACGTGTTAACACCTGGTACTGTGAGGTATGGCGGTCGGCAAGAGAAGCGAACCATGCAGGCAGCGCTTTTTCGCCGTGGCCAATTAACGCATACACCACGCCCACCAGACGCACCGGGAGCCAGTCGAGCACATGCAGGATGGCATCAATCCCGGACAGCAAACGTTCATGCGGCGTCAGATAACGGGCAAGCCAGGTCTGCCAGGCGCGCAGAAAAGCATACCCCATCAGCAGGACCGGTCCCCACGGCCCGCCCACCACAAACCAGAACAGCGGCGCCAGGTAGTAGCGGAAGTTAATCCACAGCAGCGCGTTTTGCAGCTCGCGCAGGAATTCGCGTTCATCGCAATCCGGCGGCACGCCGTGGATCAGCGTCAGTTCGCTCGCCATGGCACCGCGCGCGTGGGCATCATCTCGTGACGCAGCTTTAAGATAAGCATGGTAGTGCAAACGCACCTTCCCTGCGCCAATGCACAGGACACCGAGCAGGATCCACACCACCAGCAGCGGCACGTTGAAAAACAGTCCGTACAGCGAGCGCAGCAGCAGGAAGGTAATGACCATCACCCCGGCCATCATCAGCAGCGTACGCAGCATAGAAAAGTGCTTAATCCGGCGGAAAAGCACCTCCAGCCGGTGGTCCAGATGCCAGTGCTCGCCGAGTTTAAACAGGCGTTCAGCGATGATAACCAGCAGCATGGTAAACAACGTCATGGTATCTCCTTATTCTGACGACGCGTTGAGCATGGCGCGAAACCGGGGCCAGTCAAAGGCCGGTCCAGGATCGGTTTTTCGCGTCGGGGCAATATCACTGTGTCCCGTAATATTGTCGGCGATGGCCGGATAGCGCCCGATAAGCGCGCGGGTCACGGCCACTAACTGTTGATACTGTGAATCGGTATAGGGCGTGGTATCCGTGCCTTCCAGTTCGATGCCGATGGAGAAATCGTTGCAGCGTTCGCGCCCATGATACAACGACACCCCGGCATGCCAGGCGCGCTTATCAAAAGGAACGTACTGAACCACTTCACCATCACGGCGAATCAGGCAGTGAGCCGACACGCGCAGATGCGCAATCTCAGCGAAGAAAGGATGCGCATCGGGATCTATCGTTCCCTTGAATAACGCGTCAATCCACGGACCGCCAAATTCACCCGGCGGGAGACTAATATTATGAATAACCAGCAGTGTGGGCTTTTCATCCTCCGGGCGGCAGTCGTGGTGCGGCGAGGGCACATGCCGCGCATCCACCAGCCATCCGTTTTCTAACAACATGCTGGAACTCCTTATGTATGGTGCTGTTACTCGGTTCAGAGTAGCATGTTTCAATATTATGATTCGTTACCAATTTGGAGTTTTATCATGCCGCCTCGCCGCTACAACCCCGACCACCGACGTGAAGCGCTTCTGGAACGTATTAATATGGATATTCCGGCAAGCGTCGCCCATGCCCTGAAAGAAGACCTGGGCGGCGACGTGAATGCCGAAAAGGATATTACCGCACAATTGTTGCCAAAAGAGACACGCTCTCACGCGGTGATTATCACCCGTGAAGAGGGCGTTTTTTGTGGCAAGCGCTGGGTTGAAGAGGTCTTTACCCAGCTGGCGGGCGATGATGTGCAGATCGTCTGGCATGTTGAAGACGGCGATGCGATCGCCGCAAACCAGCCGCTGTTTGAACTCGACGGCCCGTCCCGCGTGCTGCTGACCGGCGAACGTACCGCCCTTAACTTCGTCCAGACGTTGTCCGGTGTGGCAAGTGAAGTCCGTCGCTACGTTAACCTGCTGGCTGGCACCCGTACCCAGCTGCTGGACACCCGCAAAACGCTGCCGGGTCTGCGTACGGCGCTGAAATACGCGGTACTCTGCGGCGGTGGCGCAAACCATCGCCTGGGATTATCTGATGCCTTCCTGATTAAAGAGAACCACATTATTGCCTCTGGCTCCGTGCGTCAGGCGGTTGAGAAAGCCTTCTGGCTGCACCCGGACGTGCCCGTTGAAGTGGAGGTCGAAAACCTGGAGGAGCTCGACCAGGCAATTAAGGCCGGGGCTGATATCATCATGCTCGATAACTTCGAAACAGAGCAGATGCGCGAAGCCGTCAAGCTCACCAACGGCCAGGCACAGCTTGAAGTGTCCGGGAATGTCACCTTCGACACGATCCGTGAGTTCGCCGAGACGGGCGTGGATTACATCTCCGTCGGGGCTCTGACCAAACACGTTCGCGCTCTCGACCTTTCCATGCGTTTCAAATAATGATGGCCCCCTCTCCACCTGGAGAGGGGAATGCCTGCCCCGCTCGCAATTCCGTTGTACCTCCCTGCAACGCAGAATGAATTCTCTGAAGCCCCTTTCCCGTTCCCTTTTTTGCCCCTCGTTTCTGCCCTTTCGCGCTGACAGAGTAGCGCCACTTAACCTAAGGAGCAGATATGGACAAACAACACGGATTCACGCTCATTGAGTTGATGGTGGTCATTGGCATTATTGCGATTCTGAGCGCCATCGGCGTCCCCGCCTATCAGAACTACCTGCGCAAAGCGGCGCTGACCGATATGTTGCAAACCTTCGTCCCCTACCGCACCGCCATTGAGCTGTGCGCACTGGATCATGGAGGCGTGACAGGCTGTGACGGCGGCAGCAACGGCATCCCTTCCCCAACGACAACGCGTTATATCTCGGGCATGAGCGTAACGCAGGGCGTCGTGTCATTAACGGGCCAGGAGAGCCTGACCGGGCTGGAGGTGGTGATGACACCCCAGTGGAGCAGCGGCAACGGTATGACGGGCTGGAAACGCAGCTGCAATATCAGTAACGACAGCGAGCTCAAACAGGCCTGCGAAGACGTTTTCCGCTTCGAAAATAACTGAGGAGCGGCTAATGAAAACCGATCAACTCGTGGCACTTTGTCTGCGCCATCATGCTCTGCTGCTCACCAGCGACAGTGACAGGGTAAGCATCGCCGTCGTGGGAACCCCCGCCAGTGAACTGATGGAAGCCCTGCGCTTCGCGACCCAGAAACGGGTTGATATCGAGTGCTGGAGCGCAGAACGCATGGAAAAACACCGGCAGCTCATGTCGCAATCGCATCTGCCCGTCGTTTCGCAAACACACTCAACGGTCGATATCCTCAACCACACGCTGCAGCAGGCAATAAACCAGCGCGCATCCGACATTCATATCGAACCGGGAGAGCACGCCTGTCAGATCCGTTTACGTATCGATGGGGTGCTTTACCCACAACCTCCGCTTTCCGCCTCGCTGGCCAGCCAGTTCAGCGCACGTTTAAAAGTGCTAGGTAATCTGGATATTGCAGAGCGCCGCTTACCGCAGGACGGTCAGTTCACGATTGAGCTGGCAAACGAGCCGGTCTCATTTCGGATTGCCACGCTTCCCTGCAGCGGTGGCGAGAAAATTGTACTGCGTCTTCTGCATCAGGTTCAGCAGGCGCTGGAACCGAAAGCGCTCGGCATGAGCGCTGAACAACTGGCCCGTTTTAATGGGGTACTCCACCAGCCGCAGGGGTTGATTCTGGTCACCGGCCCCACCGGCAGCGGCAAAACCGTGACGCTCTACAGCGCGTTGCAGGCGCGTAATACTCCGGAGGTCAACATCTGCAGCGTGGAGGATCCCATTGAGATCCCTCTGGCGGGGTTAAACCAGACGCAGATAAATCCCCGGGCGGGTTTAACCTTCCAGAGCGTGCTCAGGGCGCTGCTGCGTCAGGATCCCGACATCATTATGGTTGGTGAAATTCGTGACGGTGAAACGGCCGGGATTGCCATTAACGCCGCGCAGACCGGACACCTGGTGCTGTCGACACTGCATACAAACTCTACAACGGAAGCCCTGACGCGTCTGGAGCAGATGGGCGTGGCGCGCTGGATGATATCTTCCGCACTCTCGATGGTAATTGCCCAGCGGCTGGTCCGGCGTCTGTGTCCCCATTGTCGTCGGGAAGCCAGCGAGCATGCGGATTTACCTCGCGCAGAGTGGCCCAGACCGCTTCCCCGCTGGCAGCCCACCGGCTGCGATCGCTGTTATCACGGTTTTTATGGCCGGGTGGCCATTTTTGAAGTGCTCACGATCGACAATGACCTGCGACAGGCCATTGCCCGCGGAGCGGGAACAGAAGTGATCGAGGCGAGCGCCCGGCAGACGGGAATGGTTTCTCTTTTTGAGCACGGCTGCATGGCTGTTGAAGAAGGGTTGACCACGATTGAAGAGTTGATTCGCGTCCTGGGCATGCCCGATGCCAGCTAACCGGCTCTGGCGCTGGCGAGCGCTCACCCAGGAAGGAGAACCCCGAAGCGGGACGCTCTGGGCTACAGACCGCAATGCAGCCTACAGCAGGTTGATGCGTTACGATCTTCATCCTTTGACGCTGACCCGCTGCGCGCAGAGACACCGCTGGCAGCCACATCACTGCTATGAGATGTTTCGCCAGCTCGCCACGCTGCTGCAGGCTGGGCTGACGTTGTCCCACAGCCTGCAAATGCTGGCAGACCAGCATCCGTCAAAACCCTGGCAGGCGCTGCTGCAAAGTCTTGCTGATGAACTCAGTGAAGGATGCCCCTTTTCTGAGTCACTCAAAAAGTGGCCTGCGGTTTTTAGCCCACTGCATGTCTCGATGGTAAAGGTCGGAGAGCTAACCGGGAAGCTTGAGGCGTGCTGTCGTCAGCTCGCGCAGCAACAAAAAGCGCAGCAGCAACTCAGTGCGAAAGTGAAAAAGGCGCTGCGCTATCCGGCGATCGTTCTGACGCTAGCCGTCCTCGTCGTGCTGGCGATGGTCGCCCTGGTCTTGCCCGAGTTCGCCGCGATCTACAAAACGTTTAACACTCCGCTCCCGTGGCTGACACAAAAGGTCATGGCAATGGCAGCATTTATGCAGTCCTACGCCCTCGTGTTGTTTGCCGTGATACTGGCAACCGTCGCTGGCGCGTGGGCTCTGCGGCAGAATCCTCGCTGGCAGCGCATTCTGATGCATATGCCAGTGATGGGGACGCTGGCGCGGGGCCAAAAGCTGGGACACATTTTTACCGTTCTGTCGCTCACGCAGCAGGCAGGGATTGCCTTTTTGCAGGGGCTGGAGAGCGCAGAGGAGACCGTTGATAGTCGGTACTGGCAGAGAATACTCCACACGATTCGGGAGGACGTTGAAAAAGGTTTCCCCGTCTGGTCATCCTTTCAGAGAGCGGCCATGTTTACCCCGCTGTGTATCCAGCTTTTACGAACCGGTGAAATGTCTGGCGCGCTGGACAGCATGCTGGCAAATCTGGCCCGCCATCACACGGAACAGACCTTGCAACGGGCCGATAATCTGGCGGCGCTTCTGGAGCCATTGCTTCTGATTGTAACGGGGGTCATCATCGGCACGCTGGTGGTCGCCATGTACCTGCCGATTTTCCATCTGGGGGATGCGATGAGTGCGGGATAGTGCTGACGTGCTGGCGCACGGAGATGCGCCAGCGAAAACTCTTACAGGCTGTTGAAAACGCGGTTTTCCTGTTCCTGAACGCGAATAAACGTCGTGCGTTTCGTCAGCTCTTTCAGGCGGGATGCCCCCACGTAGGTGCAGGCGGAACGCAGGCCACCGAGGATATCACGTGCGGTATTTTCAACCGGGCCGCGCAGGGGCAGCTTCACGGTTTTGCCTTCTGCCGCGCGGTATTTTGCCACGCCACCAACGTGACGGGTCATTGCAGACTCAGAGCTCATTCCATAGAACAGCATAAATTTCTCGCCGTTCTCTTCAACCACGGTACCACCGCTCTCTTCGTGACCTGCCAGCATGCCGCCGAGCATCACGAAGTCCGCGCCGCCGCCGAAGGCCTTGGCGACATCACCCGGCATGGTGCACCCGCCGTCGCTGATGATCTGGCCGCCCAGCCCGTGCGCCGCATCGGCACATTCAATAACCGCAGAGAGCTGAGGATAACCGACGCCGGTCTTAACGCGCGTGGTGCACACGGAACCCGGCCCAATGCCCACTTTCACGATATCTGCACCGGAGAGGATCAGCTCTTCACACATTTCGCCGGTCACCACGTTGCCCGCGATGATGGTTTTCGTCGGCCAGGCTTCACGCGCCTTGCTGACGAACTGCACGAAGTGCTCGGAGTAACCATTCGCCACATCAATACAAACGAAGCTGAGTGCCGGGTTCGCATTCAGGATCTGTTTGGTCTTTTCGAAATCGGCATCCGAGGTCCCGGTGGAGACCATCACATGCTTCACCACATCAGCAGACGCGGACGCAACAAATGCATTCCACTCTTCAGGGCTGTAATGTTTGTGTACGGCAGTCAGAATGTCGAACTGTGCCAGAGCGGTTGCCATCTCAAAGGTTCCCACAGTATCCATGTTGGCAGCGATGATCGGCACGCCAGACCAGGTCTGACCGGAATGTTTAAAGGTGAACTGACGTTCGAGTTCAACGTCTGAGCGACTTTTCAGTGTAGAGCGTTTAGGGCGGATGAGAACGTCTTTGAAACCTAACTTCAGATCTTCTTCGATACGCATGTGCGGATTCCTGGGGTTAGAGGCAAATATGTTAAAAGCACAACTCCAGTGACGTTATCATACGCACTAATACCTGCTCCGCAAGACTGCGAAATTCTCTTTTTTTACGCTACAATCCTATAAATTTACCTGGTAAAAAGCCGGTAAACAGGGCTAAACAGTTGCTGGCGCAACTTTAAGTTTTAATCAACTGATTTTAATAATGAATAATTCCCAGGATTTGATTTAATGGGGTATATCGTTGCATTAACCGGCGGCATCGGTAGTGGTAAAAGTACCGTTGCGGACGCGTTCTCTCGTCTGGGTATCACGATTATTGATGCCGATATCATTGCCCGTCAGGTGGTAGAACCTGGTACACCCGCGCTAAAGGCTATCGAACACCACTTTGGTCAGAGCATCCTCACTGCGGATGGCACGCTTAATCGCCGCCAGCTTCGTGAGCGCATTTTTGCTGATGCGTCGGAAAAGCGCTGGCTTAATGCCCTGCTCCACCCCATTATCCACCAGGAAACCCAGCGTCAGATTGCTGCGGCCAACTCTCCCTACGTAGTGTGGGTCGTTCCACTGCTGGTGGAAAATCAGCTGCAGAAGAGAGCCGATCGGGTGCTGGTGGTTGATGTCTCTCCCGAAACGCAGATCCAGCGAACCATGACGCGTGACCACGTCTCACGTGAGCATGCTGAACAAATTCTTGCCGCCCAGGCCACGCGCGCTCAGCGCCTTGCCGTTGCGGATGATGTCATTAATAATAACGGCGCACCAGATGCCATTGCATCGGATGTTGCCCGTCTGCACGCGCAGTATCTGACGTTCGCCGCGCAGGCCGTTGCACAGGAAAAACCATAATGTCGACACACATCCTTTTTGAGCATCCGCTCAACGAAAAAATGCGTACCTGGCTGCGCATCGAATTCCTCATTCAACAGCTTTCACAACATTTGCCTGTTAACGATCATGCCACGGCGCTGCACTTCTTCCGCAATGTGGGCGATCTGCTGGATGTGATTGAGCGCGGCGATGTCCGCACAGAGTTGCTCAAAGAGCTGGAGCGTCAGCAGCGTAAATTGCAGGCATGGGCTGAAGTTCCGGGAGTGGATGTAAGCCGTATCGATTCCCTTCGTCAGCAGCTTAAAAGCAGCAGCAGCAATCTGATGGCCGCGCCGCGCGTCGGTCAGTTTTTGCGTGAAGATCGTCTGATCGGTCTGGTGCGCCAGCGCCTGAGCATCCCTGGCGGTTGCTGTAGCTTCGATCTGCCGACGCTTCACATGTGGCTACATATGCCGCAAGCGCAGCGTGACGCACAGGTAAACAGCTGGCTGAAAAGCCTGGAGCCCCTGCAACAGACGCTGTCGCTGATCCTCGATCTGATCCGTAACTCAGCGCCGTTCCGCAAACAAACCAGCCTGAATGGTTTCTACCAGGATAACGGCGATGATGCCGATCTTTTGCGCCTGAATGTATCGCTTGGCGAACAGCTTTACCCACAGATTTCCGGGCATAAGAGCCGTTTTGCAATTCGCTTTATGCCGCTGGACAGTGAGAATGGCACCGTGCCGGAACGTCTCGATTTTGAACTGGCCTGTTGTTAAGGAGTGCCGATGTCTGATATCACCACCGTTAACTGCCCAACCTGTGGCAAAACCGTTGTCTGGGGCGAAGTGAGTCCGTTCCGCCCATTCTGCTGCAAACGCTGTCAGCTCATTGATCTGGGCGAATGGGCGGCGGAAGAGAAACGTATTCCAAGCGAAGGCGATCTCTCGGACAGCGATGACTGGAGTGAGAACCAGCAGTAGTCTGTAAAGCCTGCTGGCGCTTCGCTTAGCAGGCCTACGGTTGTGCGACTAACCGCAGGATCACAGGCTCATTGGCCGGCGGGAATTTTTCGGCATCACTTGCCTGAAGTTCAACCCAGTTACCCGGCTGCCCCTCTTTTCCCCAGGGTTCGCCTTCCCAGTTTTCCACCAGCCAGAACCACAGCGTGATGTGCCTGTCCGGGAACTGGTACTCGAGCTTATCAAACAGCGTGGCGCCAAGCGGAGTGATCCCCACCTCTTCCTGAAGCTCGCGAACCAGCGCCTGTTCCGGCGTTTCACCTGACTCGATCTTTCCGCCGGGAAACTCCCATTTGTTTGCCATATGGGCGTCGGCAGCGCGCTGGGTAATGAAGATTTGGTTTTGCGGGTTGCGAATAATCCCGACGGCAATTTGCAGTATTTTCATATTGTCACTTCCATAAAAAAGGCGCAGATGTCTGCGCCTTTTTGTTTTTTTATGAGCTTAGTTCAGACGGCCGTGGCACGCCTTGTACTTTTTACCAGATCCACATGGGCACGGATCGTTACGACCCACTTTACGATCCCCGGTCTGTGCAGCGATCGCTGCGGCGGCTTCGCTGTCGTCAGTCTGGTGGCTCAGCTGCTGCATCTGTGCCAGACGCTCAGCTTCTTCGCGACGCTGCTGCTCCATCGCTTCCACTTCTTCAGGCATACGCACCTGAACCTTGCTCAGGGTGCTGATCACTTCATACTTCAGCGACTCCAGCATAGAGGCAAACATAGCGAAGGACTCACGCTTGTATTCCTGTTTCGGATCTTTCTGCGCATAGCCACGCAGGTGGATACCCTGACGCAGATAATCCATCGCGGCCAGGTGCTCTTTCCACAGGGAGTCCAGGGTCTGCAGCATCACGCCTTTTTCGAAGTGACGCATCATCTCAGCGCCAACGACCTCTTCCTTACGCTTATATACGTCCAGCGCGGTTTCAAAGATACGTTCGCGCAGGGTTTCTTCATGCAGTTCAGGCTCTTTGTCCAGCCACTCTTTGATTGGCAGATCGAGGTCAAAGTCGTTTTTCAGACGTTCCTGCAGGCCTTCGATATCCCACATCTCTTCCAGAGACTGCGGTGGAATATGCGCATCGATTGTCGCCTTAAACACATCCTCACGGATGCTGTTGATGGTTTCGCTTACGTCAGACACGTCCAGCAGTTCGTTACGCTGGGTGTAAATTGCGCGACGCTGATCGTTAGCCACATCGTCATATTCCAGCAGCTGCTTACGAATATCGAAGTTGCGGCTTTCCACTTTACGCTGTGCGTTAGCAATCGCTTTGGTGACCCACGGGTGCTCGATAGCTTCGCCAGGTTTCATACCCAGCTTACGCATCATGCCGGACACACGGTCGGAGGCGAAAATACGCATCAGCGCATCTTCCATCGACAGGTAGAAGCGGGAAGAACCGGCATCCCCCTGACGACCCGCACGACCACGCAGCTGGTTATCGATACGACGAGATTCGTGACGCTCGGTACCGATGATATGCAGACCGCCGGAGGCCAGAACCGCGTCATGACGAACCTGCCAGTCGGCCTTGATCTGCGCAATCTGTTCAGGGGTTGGGTTTTCCAGCTCTGCCACTTCCGCCTGCCAGCTACCGCCCAGCATAATATCGGTACCACGACCCGCCATGTTGGTGGCGATGGTCACCGCAGCCGGATAACCCGCCTGTGCAACGATTTCCGCTTCTTTGGCGTGGAATTTGGCGTTCAGAACGTTGTGTTTGATACCCGCTTTCGTCAGCTCGTGAGAGACCACTTCGGATTTTTCAATGGAGATGGTCCCCACCAGCACCGGCTGGCCTTTCGCGGTACGCTCGCGAATATCTTCGATGATGGCCTGAATTTTTTCCGCTTCAGTCATGTACACCAGGTCCGGCATGTCCTTACGGATCATTGGACGGTTGGTTGGAACGACCACGGTATCCAGCTTGTAGATGGAGCTGAATTCAAACGCTTCGGTATCTGCCGTACCGGTCATCCCTGCCAGCTTCTCGTACAGGCGGAAGTAGTTCTGGAAGGTGATGGAGGCCAGCGTCTGGTTTTCGTTTTGAATATCCACGCCTTCTTTGGCTTCAACGGCCTGGTGCAGACCGTCAGACCAGCGACGTCCCTGCATGGTACGGCCGGTGTGTTCATCAACGATAATCACTTCGCCGTCTTTCACGATGTAGTCGACGTCGCGGGTGAACAGCGCATGGGCGCGCAGGGCGGCAGTCACGTGGTGCATCAGCATGATGTTGCTCGGGGAATAAAGAGATTCACCCTCTTCCATGATGCCTTCAGCCACCAGCAGCTCTTCAATTTTCACCAGACCACGTTCGGTCAGGTTCACCTGACGCGCTTTTTCATCTACAGAGAAGTGGCCTTCACCCTGGAAGGTGTCGGAGTCTTCTTTTTCCTGACGCAGCAGGTGTGGAATGATTTTGTCGACTTTACGGTACATCTCAGAGCTGTCTTCAGCCGGGCCGGAGATGATCAGCGGTGTACGCGCTTCATCGATCAGGATGGAGTCCACCTCATCCACCAGCGCATAGTGCAGTTTACGCTGGACGCGCTCTTCAGGGCTGAACGCCATGTTGTCACGCAGGTAATCGAAGCCGTATTCGTTGTTGGTGCCGTAGGTGATATCCGCGTTGTACGCTTCACGTTTAGCTGGCGCGGGCAGACCGGACATGTTGATACCCACCGTCATCCCGAGGAATTCGAACAGTGGACGGTTGTTTTCGGCGTCACGCTGTGCCAGATAGTCGTTGACGGTGACGACGTGTACGCCTTTACCGGTCAGGGCGTTCAGGTATGCCGGCAGCGTTGCGGTCAGGGTTTTACCTTCACCGGTACGCATTTCCGCGATGCAGCGCTCATTGAGCACCATACCGCCCAACAACTGAACGTCGAAGTGACGCATGCCAAATACACGCTTACTCGCTTCACGCACCACGGCGAACGCTTCCGGGATCAGGCTTTCTAAGGTTTCGCCTTTTTCCAGACGCGCGCGGAATTCTGCCGTTTTCGCTTTCAACTCATCATCAGAGAGCTTCTCCATCGCCGGTTCCATACCGTTGATGACAGCAACAGCTTTGCGCATACGGCGCAGGGTACGATCGTTACGACTACCAAAAACTTTAGTTAACAATTTGATTAGCATAATAAATTCTCAAACGCCCCATTGTGGGCAGATAAATTAAGGTATTGAAAAAGTTAATTTAGCTGAGGCGCTGAGGCCCGGCGCGAATGCCGTGAGCCTGGCTAATCCATGTTGTGACAGAGAATAAGACGGGAGAAACGAGCGCACGTTGCGCTGTCTGGCGAACCATGACCGGCGGCTGACTGTCCTGCGTGAGCAGCGCGTTAAGCGTGTCCAGCAGGGCAAGATGCTGCGCCTGAACCGGCAGCGTCTCTTCAGCAACAGGCATTGCCTGCGGTGCCATTGCAAATGACAGATGACGAATTACCGTACGGATTGCATGCTGGTGCCAGTAATCAACGGAGAAATTCGGGCGGCGATTGGCTTCAAGCCACGCAAGGTTAGTAAAGTTAACTCGCGTGTTGAGATCGTGTTTGGTTGTGGAGGTCTTCGCCGGCGTCGCCGCTTCGGCACTGTTGCTGAGCGCAGGCAAGCCGAGACTCGCCGCGACCATCCCTAATAAGAGATGCGGCCAGAAGTAACGTCTGCCAAATTGTCGCCAGCGCGTCAGTATTCCGCTCACTTGCTCCACCACATAAGCCAGCCCGGTACAGGCTGAATTCAGTTATTTTTTTAAGCGCCCAGATATTACCACTAAAGCCAATACACATCAGCAGGAATGAGGTGCCGCCGCGGGGAAAAACGGTCAAGAATGCAGCTAACGCACACATTTTCTGCGCAGAGTAAATAAGGGATAACGCAGGGGGCAATCAACGAAGGGTAAAAATAAAAACGACTGGTCTTCCTGGTCGGAGAGAGTACCAGGTTAACCAGTCGATTTTTTACGAAACGGGATGAACCGTTACGCCAGAACCATGTTTGGTGCTTTGAAAGCCAGCGGCAGTTCCGCTTCGTCTTCAAAGGTCACATATTCCCAGGCTTCCTGTTTTGCCAGGACGGCCTGCAACAGTTTGTTGTTCAGTGCATGACCGGATTTGAACGCGGTAAATGCACCAATGATGTTGTGACCACACATGAACAGGTCGCCGATAGCGTCCAGCATTTTGTGACGAACGAATTCATCTTCAAAACGCAGGCCGTCTTCGTTCAGTACGCGATAATCGTCAACAACGATGGCACAATCGAAGCTGCCGCCCAGGCACAGGCCGCGGGACTGCAGATATTCGATATCACGCATGAAGCCAAATGTACGGGCTCGGCTGATCTGACGCATAAACGCATCGGCAGAGAAGTTCATCGCATAGCGTTGGGTGCTTGCATCAATCGCCGGATGGTTAAAGTCGATGGTAAAGTCCAACGAGAAACCATTGTACGGTTTGAATTCAGCCCATTTGTCGCCATCTTCGACGCGAACGGTCTCTTTGATGCGAACAAATTTCTTCGCGCAGTTCAGTTCTTCGATGCCGGCATCCAGCAACAGATAAACGAACGGAGCAGCACTGCCATCCATAATCGGGATTTCTGGCGCATCGACTTCAACAATGATGTTGTCGATACCCAGCCCCGCCAGGGCGGCGTTCAGGTGCTCTACGGTAGAAATCCGCACGTCATGCTCGTTCACCAGACAAGTACAGAGCATAGTATCACGCACAGATTTGGCATCGGCCGGAAAATCTACCGGTGGATTCAAGTCAGTGCGACGATAGATGACCCCGGTATTGGCCGGCGCAGGGCGTAACGTCAGTGTGACTTTCTTGCCGGTATGTAAACCGACACCCGTCGCCTGAACGATACGTTTAAGTGTCCTTTGTTTGATCATCGTATAATCTCGCCAAATTAACTATCCAACCGAGAGTGTATATCACTAACGGTGGGCCAGTTTAGCACAAAGAGCGCAAATCCCCAAATTCCAGCCAATTCTTAGTCAGCTTGCTTACGCAGGAACGCCGGGATATCCAGATAATCTGGCTCTTTCGCCGTTTGCGGCGTTGGGTCGTTCACCACCTTCGCGGCCGGTTTCTGCTCCTGAGTCAGAGGAGACATTCCGTGCTGCTGGTAACGATCCATTACCGGTTGCTGAGTCTGTTTGTTGGTCACCAGGGTGATCTCAGGACGCTTGTCCATGCCGATACCGGTCGCCACAACAGTCACGCGCAGTTCGTCGTTCATTTCAGGGTCAAGAGACGTACCGATTACCACCGTCGCATTGTCAGAGGCGAACGCACGGATGGTATTACCCACGGTTTCGAACTCATCCAGACGAAGATCAAAGCCAGCAGTAATGTTGACCAGCACACCGCGCGCGCCAGACAGATCGATATCTTCCAGCAGTGGAGAAGAGATAGCCATTTCAGCCGCTTCTTCTGCACGGTCTTCACCGCTCGCCACGCCAGAGCCCATCATCGCGTAGCCCATTTCGGACATCACGGTGCGAACGTCAGCAAAGTCAACGTTCATCAGGCCAGGACGGGTAATCAGTTCAGCGATGCCCTGCACCGCGCCTTTCAGCACGTCGTTTGCTGCACCGAACGCGTCCAGCAGAGAGATACCGCGACCCAGAACTTTCAACAGTTTGTCGTTCGGGATGGTGATCAATGAGTCCACATGCTTGGACAGCTCGGTGATACCCTGCTCCGCGAAGGCCATACGCTTCTTGCCTTCAAAATTGAAAGGCTTGGTCACGACAGCAACGGTCAGGATCCCTAAATCTTTCGCCACTTCAGCCACAACAGGTGCTGCGCCGGTACCGGTACCGCCACCCATACCTGCTGCGATGAAGACCATGTCCGCACCTTCCAGTGCAGCGCGCAGCGCTTCGCGATCTTCTTCAGCCGCATTGCGACCCACTTCCGGGTTAGCCCCGGCTCCCAGCCCTTTGGTAATACCACCGCCGATCTGGATAGTCTGGCCTACAGCCGTCTTACGCAGTGCCTGTGCATCGGTGTTAACTGCAAAGAATTCAACACCTTCAATGCGTTCACGCACCATATGCTCTACGGCGTTACCGCCGCCGCCACCGACGCCGATGACTTTAATCACCGCGTCGTTGGTCAGTTCCATAGGTTCAAACATAATTTCTCTCTCCGTTGTGCCTGTCGCCCGAGACCGCTAATTCTCTCCGGTCTCTTAAAAAAATTAAAACTCTTTTCGCAGCCAGTTGTTCAGTCGTTTGACCCACGACCCCACTGAGACGCGTTTTTCCACTTCTGCTTCACCACTGAGATGCGTTTCCTTCCCGTAGTGGAGCAGACCAACAGCCGTTGAATAATACGGCTCCTGAGCATAATCCGTTAAACCGGTGATATTCAGCGGCGCGCCAATACGTACTTGCGTATGGAACACGCGCTGCGCACAGGCCGCAAGACCTTCAATTTGCGCTGCACCGCCGGTTAATACAATCCCCGCCGCAAGATGATGTTTCACGCCCTGCTGACGAAGCTGTTCCTGTAACTGTAAAATCTCTTCGTTGACCAGGTTGAGCAGCTCGGTATAGCGCGGCTCAATGACCTCTGCCAACGTCTGGCGCTGCAGGCTACGCGGTGGACGACCACCGACGCTTGGCACTTCAACGCTCTCATCTTTGCCAACAATAGACCCCAGCGCACAGCCATGACGCACTTTGATCGCTTCTGCATCGCTCGGTGGCGTACCGAAAGCGTAAGCGATATCGCTGGTCACCACGTTCCCGGCATAAGGGATCACTTTGGTGTGGCGCAGCGCACCGCCGGTATACACGGCCATGTCCATTGTACCACCACCAATATCGACCACACAGACGCCCAGTTCACGTTCATCTTCGGTCAGCACGGAATAACTTGCTGCAAGACCGGCGAAAATAAGTTGGTCAACTTTCAGGCCACAACGTTCAACGGCTTTTACAATGTTCTTCGCCATATCGTTGTGACATGTGATCAGGTGCACTTTTGCCTGCATACGTACGCCGGAGAGACCGACCGGGTTTTTAATGCCTTCCTGGTAGTCAATCGCGTATTCCTGCGGGATCACATGCAGCACGCGATGCTCATCGCGCACGCGCACGGACTTCGCCGTATGCACAACATTTTCAACGTCTTCCTGCGTCACTTCTTCTTCGGAAATCGGCACCATACCGATTTCGTTCTGGCAGCTAATGTGCTTGCCAGAAAGGGCCAGATAGACTGAAGAAATCTGGCAATCGGCCATCAATTCAGCCTGATCGATGGCGCGCTGGACGCATTTCACCACCGATTCAAGATCGTTTACCCCACCTTTATCCATACCACGGGACGGGCAACTGCCTACGCCAATGATATTGACCATACCGTCGGGCAGAACTTCCCCTACTAAAGCGGCAACCTTCGCGGTGCCAATCTCCAGTCCAACTACCAGTTTTCTGTCCGTCGCCTTGATCATTGTTGTTCTGCCTGTACCTGTGCCTGATTCTGTTGCTGATTAGGTTCCTCGACCGGAGCCGGTACCCAACCGACTGCTGCGCCTGAGTCATAGCGCAAATCAACGTAGCTTATCCGTTTGCCGTCAGTCTGTGCCTGCTGCTGTAAAACCGGGTAAAGTTCTACAAAACGCGCCAGACGCTTCATTGTGTCCCCGCGACCCAGGTTGAGCTTAATGCCGTTCGTTAACGTCAACTGCCAGGAGCGGCGCGCCGTCATCGCAGCATCTTTTAACGTAAACCTGTCCTTCGCCAGCACCTGACCCATTTCACGAAAACCCTGTAACACTTCGTTTTCGCTACCTTCAGGGCCATACAACATCGGTAAATTTTGCTTGTTGACACGATCGGCCGGGACGCTGAAGGAATTTCCGTCTACGTCAACCATGTGCTGATCATTCCAACGCGCAATGGGCACATATTCAACCAGATGAATCTTCAATTCATCAGGCCATTGCTTTCTTACACTCGCCTGTTTTATCCATGGCAGACGTTCAATCTGGCTCTGGATAATATTAACGTCCTGAGTCATAAAGGTGCCGGGAGACCCCAGCGCCAGAATTGACTGGCGAATATCATCGTTACGCGTGTAGTGGCGCTCACCGGTGACCACCAGCTTAGAAAGTGGCAACCGCTGCGCATCTTCCATCCAGCCCAGTACCATCCAGCCGCTGATAAACACGGTGCACAGAACCCCGAGCAGGAAAATAATGCCTGCAAGACGCGTTCCATTACTCCGGCGTGAAGAGGCGTATTCTTCTTCGTCATCGCGGTTGCGCGTGTTCAATGCAGCCTGAGACATATCAGCCCGCCTGGTCCAGAATGCGTACGACTAACTGCGAGAAGCTCATCCCCGCCTGACGAGCGGCCATCGGCACAAGGCTGTGGCTGGTCATTCCCGGGGACGTATTCGCTTCCAGCAGATAAAATTGTCCATCACGGTCCTGCATCACGTCGATGCGTCCCCAGCCGCGGCAACCCAGAATATGCCAGGCTTTAAGCACCAGGGACTGTAATTCTGTTTCACGCTCCACATCCAGACCACAAGGGCAGAAATATTGCGTCTCATCAGAGAGATACTTTGCCTCATAATCATAGAAGGTTCCGGCCGGTTGGATACGGATTGACGGTAAAATTTCTTCACCAAGCATTGCGACGGTAAATTCCGGCCCGCTGAGCCATTTTTCAATCAGAACTTCTTCATCATGTTGAAATGCCAGCGCTAAAGCGGAGGCTAAATCGTCAGCTTTGTCGACTTTAGACATCCCGACGCTCGACCCTTCCCGGCTCGGCTTTACAATAACCGGTAAGCCCAGTTCCGCAATGCGTGTATTAACGCTATCCGGAAGGCCCAATTCAAATTCGCGACGCGTCAGTGCCACCCACGGCGCAACCGGTAATCCCGCCCCCTGCCACAGTAACTTACTGCGCAGTTTATCCATAGAGATGGCGGATGCCATCACGCCACTACCGGTGTACGGCATGCCGATTAATTCCAGCAATCCCTGCAGGGTACCGTCTTCACCCCCCCGGCCATGTAACGCGATAAAGACTTTATCGAAGCCCAGCGCTTTTAATTGCGTTACGTCGACCTCTCTTGGATCAACCAGGTGGGCATTAACGCCGCCCTCACGCAGGCCCGCCAGCACCGCAGCGCCGGAATTCAGGGAAACCTCACGCTCTGCGGAGGTACCACCAGACAGGACAGCAATCTTATCAGCCATGATGCTCATCCTCCTGGTTTTGCGGCTTCAGTTTGATTTCCGCTAAGGTACGGGCGATTTTACCGATATTTCCCGCGCCCTGAATCAGAATCAAATCGTTACCGGTGAGGACCGGTGCCAGAATTTCCGCCACCTGTGCCGGGTCAGAAACCAGAATAGGGTCAACTTTACCGCGTCCGCGAATTGTGCGACACAGGGAACGGCTGTCCGCGCCCGGAATCGGTGTTTCGCCTGCGGAATACACGTCCAGCATCAGCAGCGTATCCACCTGTGACAGGACGCTGGCGAAATCGTCGTACAGATCGCGCGTACGCGTGAAACGGTGCGGCTGGAAGATCATCACCAGATTCTTGTCAGGCCAGCCTGCACGTGCGGCTTTAATGGTGGCGTCGACTTCAGTCGGATGGTGACCGTAGTCGTCCACCAGCATCGCAGTGCCGGTTTTACCGTTTACGGCATCCAGCGGGAATTCACCGAGGAAGTCGAAACGACGCCCGGTCCCCTGGAAGCTTTCCAGCGCACGCAGGATTGCGTCTTCATCAATGCCTTCTTCCGTCGCCACGGCCACTGCCGCAGCGGCGTTAAGAGCGTTATGACGCCCCGGCGCATTCAGCGTCACGTGGAGCAGCTCTTTGTCCTGACGCGCCAGAGTGAAGTGCCCCTGCGCGCCAATCTGTTTGTACTCTTCCACGCGGACGTCAGCGTCTTCACTGAAGCCGTAAGTGGTGATTTGACGACCCACGCGCGGCAGAAGCTCGCGAATGACCGGATCGTCTACGCACATTACCGCACGTCCATAGAACGGCAGGTTATGCAGGAAGTTGATAAAGGTCTGCTTTAAGTTCTCGAAGTCACCCTGGTAGGTATCCATATGGTCAGCTTCGATGTTCGTGACAATCGCCACCATCGGCTGCAGGTGCAGGAACGACGCATCGCTTTCATCCGCTTCCGCAATCAGATAACGACTGTGTCCCAGACGTGCATGCACGCCCGCGGCTTTTACCAGACCGCCGTTGACGAACGTCGGGTCAAGACCCGCTTCCGCATAAATACTGGAAACCATCGCCGTGGTCGTTGTTTTACCGTGGGTCCCGGCAATCGCAATGCCGTGACGGAAACGCATCAGTTCCGCCAGCATTTCTGCGCGGCGGATCACCGGAATGCGCGCTTCATGGGCGGCAACGATTTCCGGGTTGTCAGAGGAGATGGCACTCGATACCACCACCACGCTCGCATCGCGCACGTTTTCCGGGCGATGGTTGAAATAGATAGTCGCCCCAAGTGACGCCAGCTGCTGCGTAACAGGGTTTGGCGCCAGGTCAGACCCGCTGATCTGATAGCCTTCGTTAGCTAACACTTCGGCAATACCGCCCATGCCAGCACCACCGATGCCAACAAAGTGAATGTGCCGGACGCGACGCATCTCGGGCACGATTGAACGCAGTTTTGCCAGTTGTTGTGTATTCATTCTCTAAACGCCATCGACTACTTAAAATTCGTGCCGCGCTTCACGCGCTGCGAGGGTTAAGCCTGGGATGCCAGGCTCACTTCTTTTGCCACCCGTTCAGTCGCATCAGGAATAGCGGTCGCGCGCGCGCGTTCTGCCATCTCCAGTAATACGTCTCTGTTCCAGCCCGCCAGGGTGGTGGCGACCGCGTCGGCGGTAAACTGTGGCTGCTCAAAAATTTTCGCCGCGCCGGCCTTCTCGAGCGGCAATGCGTTCCAGTACTGCTGTCTGTCTTTGTGCTGGAACGGCACAAACAGGGCCGGCAACCCGGCGGCGGCAACCTCGCTCACCGTCAGCGCACCTGAGCGACAAACGACGACATCGGCCCAGGCATAAGCGGCGGCCATGTCATCGATAAACTCGGTGACGTTATGCTGCGGCTGGCCTGCCTCGGCATAAGCCTGCTCAACGGTCTGCTGAGCGCCTTTTCCACTTTGGTGCCAGATGGTAACGGCATCGCCCAGCTTTGCGGCAACCTGCGGCATCGTCTGGTTTAAAATGCGCGCCCCCTGCGAACCGCCGACGACCAGCACACGAACCGGCCCTTCACGACCCGCCAGGCGAGCATCCGGCAGCGGCAGCGCCAGCACGTCGACACGCACCGGGTTACCCACCACGTCTGCTTTCGGAAACGCACCGGGAAACGCCTGCATCACTTTGGTGGCAATTTTCGCCAGCCACTTGTTGGTCAGGCCGGCAATACCGTTCTGCTCATGCAGCACGACGGGAATCCCTAACGACCACGCGGCCAGCCCGCCAGGACCCGAGACATAGCCGCCCATGCCCAGCACCACATCAGGCTTAAAGCGCTTCATGATGGTGCGCGCCTGACGCCAGGCGTTAAAAATACGCACCGGTGCCAGCAGCATTGCCTTGAGGCCTTTGCCTCGAAGGCCAGAAATACGAATAAAGTCGATCTCGATACCGTGCTTCGGTACCAGATCGGCTTCCATGCGGTCTGCGGTTCCCAGCCAGCGTACCTGCCAGCCCTGATCCATTAAATGGTGCGCAACCGCCAGCCCCGGGAACACGTGTCCGCCGGTACCGCCTGCCATCACCATTAACCGCTTCGGTTGATTCATCGTGAACCTCGTGTAAACGCCTGGGCTTTTTCCAGACGCGTTTCATAATCTATGCGCAACAACAGCATGATGGCCGTAGACATAATCAACAGACTGGAACCACCATAACTGATCAACGGCAACGTCAGACCTTTGGTCGGCAGCATGCCCGCTGCGGCCCCGACGTTAACCAATGCCTGGAAACTAAACCAGATACCAATTGAGCAGGCTAAGAAGCCTGAGAAGCGGTGATCGATCTCCAGCGCTTTCCGGCCGATGGACATGGCACGGAAAGCGACGAAGAATACCATTAATAACGCTAATACCACACCGATATAACCCAGTTCTTCCGCAATAATGGAGAAGATGAAGTCAGTGTGCGCTTCCGGTAAATACTCCAGTTTTTGAACCGAGTTGCCCAGACCCTGTCCCCAGACTTCACCGCGCCCAAAGGCCATCAGCGACTGCGTCAGCTGGTAACCACTGCCGAACGGGTCTTCCCACGGGTTCCAGAAAGAGGTCACACGGCGAATACGGTAAGGCTCGGCGAGGATCAGCAGCACAACCGCTGATATCCCCATCCCGATGATAGCGATGAACTGCCACAGTTTTGCGCCCGCCAGGAACAGCATGGCCAGCGTCGTTACAAACAGTACGACCACCGTACCCAGGTCAGGCTGCGCCAGCAGTAACACCGCCAGCACCAGAATCACGCCCATCGGTTTTAAGAAGCCGCGCAGGTTGTTACGCACTTCATCCACTTTACGCACCAGGTAGTTCGCCAGGTAGCAGAACAGGGAAAGCTTGGTAAATTCCGCAGGCTGAATACGCAGCGGGCCAAAGGCAATCCAGCGGGATGCCCCGTTAACGGAGCTCCCGACGACCAGAACAATCAGCAGCATAATAATCGAGGCGATCAGCATCGCCGTACTGTGCCGCTGCCAGAACTCCATCGGCAGACGCAGGGTGACCAGCGCCAGGCAGAACGCCAGGATGATGTACAGGCCATCACGCTTGGCAAAGAGGAAAGGATCGTTCGCCAGACGCTGCCCGACGGGCATGGAAGCAGACGTCACCATGATAAAGCCGACCGCCGCCAGTCCCAGCGTGAGCCAGAACAGCGTGCGATCGTACATGATCAGGCTGTCGTTATCTTTCTGACGAGAGCCCATCACCCAGCCTTTGAGTGCCGCAAACAGCCATACCAGGATCCCAAATCCTGGCAGGCGCGGCATTTTCAGGCGAGGGAGAGATAAACGCATCAGCCTAACTCCTTCGCCAGTCGGGTAAAGACATCACCACGCTGTTCGAAATTCTTGAATTGATCGAGGCTGGCACACGCAGGAGAGAGCAGCACCATATCGCCTGGCTTCACGCGAGGGGCAATCAGCCGCATCGCCTGTTCCATGGTTTCGGTCTGCTCGGCAATCTCAGGACGCAGTTCAGCCAGCTCGCCGCCGTCACGGCCGAAGCAGTACAGGCGGATTTTATCACCTGTGAGATACGGCTTCAGGGAGGAGAAATCGGCAGATTTGCCGTCGCCGCCCAGCAGTAAATGCAGAGTACCGTCAACGTGCAGGCCGTTCAGCGCGGCCTCGGTGCTTCCCACGTTGGTGGCTTTGGAGTCGTTAATCCAGCGCACGCCGTTATTTTCCAGCGCGAGCTGGAAACGGTGCGCCAGACCGGAAAACGTGGTCAACGCTTTCAGGCTGGAGGAGCGTGGCAGCCCGACAGCGTCCGCCAGCGCCAGCGCCGCCAGCGCATTGGTATAGTTATGCTGACCAGAAAGTTTCATCTCTTTCACGTTCAGCACTTTCTCACCTTTCACACGCAGCCAGGTTTCGCCCAGCTGACGGTTCAGATGGTAATCACCCATGGTGATGCCAAAACTGATGCAGCGCTCATCCGCGCCGCGCACCGGCATGGTCAGCGCATCATCTGCATTAACGACGCAGACCTTTGCATTCTCATAAACGCGCAGCTTGGCGGCACGGTACTGCTGCAGACCAAATGGATACCTGTCCATATGATCTTCAGTCACGTTGAGGATCGTCGCAGCGGCAGCATGCAGGCTGGATGTGGTTTCCAGCTGGAAGCTTGAAAGCTCGAGGACATACAGCTCACAGCCTTTGTCCAGCAGCATCAGCGCCGGCAGGCCGATATTACCGCCGACTCCGACGTTCATGCCCGCCGCTTTCGCCATCTCACCCACCAGGGTGGTGACGGTGCTTTTCCCGTTAGAACCAGTAATCGCGATAACCGGTGCCTGCGCTTCGCGGCAGAACAGCTCGATATCGCCGATAATCTCAACGCCTGCATCCGCGGCAGCGCTCAGTGAAGGATGTGCCAGCGCCATACCCGGGCTTGCGACAATCAGATCGGCTGCCAGCAGCCAGTCATCATTCAGACCACCAAGGTGGCGTTCAACCTGTTCCGGCAGTTTTTCCAGACCCGGCGGAGAGACACGCGTATCCATCACGCGCGGCGTCACGCCACGCGCAAGGAAAAAGTCCACGCAGGACAGGCCCGTGAGACCTAACCCGATGATAACGACCTTTTTGCCCTGGTAATCTGCCATGATTAACGTACCTTCAGCGTTGCCAGGCCAATCAGCACCAGCATCAGCGAAATAATCCAGAAGCGCACAATGACGCGCGGCTCCGGCCAGCCTTTCAGTTCATAGTGATGGTGAATAGGCGCCATACGGAAGATGCGCTGTCCGCGCAGCTTGAAGGAGCCGACCTGCAAAATCACCGACAGGGTCTCAACCACAAACACGCCACCCATGATCACCAGCAGGAACTCCTGACGCAGCAGCACAGCAATAATGCCAAGCGCGCCGCCCAATGCCAGTGAACCAACGTCACCCATAAAGACCTGCGCCGGATAGGTGTTGAACCACAGGAAGCCCAGCCCTGCGCCGACAATCGCCGTACAGACGATCACCAGCTCACCCGCGTGACGCAGATAAGGGATGTGCAGGTAGTTCGCAAAGTTCATGTTACCGGTCGCCCACGCCACCAGTGCAAAACCGGCGGCTACAAAGACGGTTGGCATAATTGCCAGGCCATCCAGACCGTCGGTCAGGTTCACCGCGTTACCGGTACCCACAATCACGAAGTAGGCCAGCAGGATATAAAACAGCCCCAGCTGTGGCATCACGTCTTTAAAGAACGGCACGACCAGCTCGGTCGCTGGCGTGTCTTTGCCTGCCAGATACAGCGCGAAGGCCACGCCCAGCGCAATCACCGACATCCAGAAATATTTCCAGCGCGCGATCAGACCCTTGGTATCTTTGCGAACGACTTTACGATAATCATCAACAAAACCGATGATCCCGTACCCCACCAGTACCGTCAGCACACACCAGACATACGGGTTGGACGGGTACGCCCACAACAGCACGGAAACGACAATAGCGGTCAGGATCATGATCCCGCCCATGGTCGGCGTACCGCGCTTGCTGAAGTGCGATTCCGGACCGTCGTTACGCACAACCTGACCGAAAGAGAGTTTTTGCAGACGGGCAATCATACGCGGGCCCATCCACAATGAGATGAACAGCGCAGTCAGCAGGCTGACGATGGCGCGAAACGTCAGATAGGAAAAGACGTTAAAGCCTGAATAATATTTGACCAAATGTTCGGCCAGCCAAACTAACATGTCCCGTTCTCCTGTAATGCGTGCACAACCTCTTCCATGGCGGCACTACGTGAACCTTTCACTAACACTGTCACAATTTGTTTTTCTGTAATTAATGCCTTAAGGCGCTCAATCAACGCGGCTTTATCGGCAAAATGTTCACCAACGCCGCTGGCCTGGCTAATCGCCTGGCTCAGTTTTCCTGCACTCAGGACGCAGTCCAGCCCTGCCGCTTTCGCCGCTTCCCCTACCTGGGTATGACAGGCTTCGCTTTCGTCGCCCAGCTCTGCCATATCACCGACCACCATGATGCGGTAGCCCGGCATCTCCGATAACACCTGCACCGCCGCCGTCATGGAGCCAACGTTCGCGTTGTAGGAGTCATCCAGCAGCAATTTGTTTTCCGCAAGCTGGACGGGGAACAGGCGTCCCGGGACGGCTTTTAAGTTTGCCAGCCCGTTTTTAATTGCCTCATGTGATGCGCCCACCGCGGTCGACAACGCCGCTGCCGCAAGGGCATTGGCAATGTTATGGCGGCCCGGAAGCGGCAACAGCACATCCACGCCCCCCGTTGGGGTCATGAGCGTGAATTCCGTACCCTGCGACGTCAAATGAATATTGGTCGCGGTAAAATCACTGCTGGCTGCATTTGGCGAGAAGCGCCAGGTTTTACGCGAGCCAATGATGTTCTGCCAGTTCAGCCAGTCATTGTTATCAGCATTCATAATGGCAATGCCGTTTGCCGGCAGACCGGTGTAGATCTCACCTTTCGCTTTCGCCACACCTTCCAGTGAACCAAAGCCTTCCAGATGCGCAGCCGCCAGGTTATTGACCAGCGCGGCTTCCGGGCGAGTCAGGCTCACAGTCCAGGCGATTTCCCCCTGGTGGTTAGCTCCTAACTCGATCACGGCAAATTCATGCTCTTTGGTCAGGCGAAGTAATGTCATCGGCACGCCGATGTCATTATTGAGGTTGCCCGCGGTGTAAAGCGTATTGCCGCACTGACTCAGGATTGCCGCCGTCATTTCTTTCACGGACGTTTTGCCGGATGACCCGGTCAGGGCGACGACGCGCGTCGGCACCTGCTGACGAACCCAGGCAGCCAGTTCACCGAACGCGAGACGCGTATCTTTCACCACAATCTGTGGCAGATCGCTATCCAGCTTGCGGCTAACCAGCAGCGCACCGGCGCCATTTTCTTTGGCGTTATCCGCAAAATCGTGCGCATCAAAACGCTCCCCTTTCAGGGCCACAAACAGACAGCCGGCAGTGACTTTGCGGGTGTCCGTCGTCACAGCATCAATGGTGCGATCCTGACCATACAGGTCGCCCTGCAGGATTTGAGCCGCCTGGCTTAATGAAAGGCTAATCATGCCACGACTCCCAGCAGACGTGCTGCCGTTACGCGGTCCGAGTAGTCCAGACGGCGGTTGCCAACAATCTGATAGTCTTCATGACCTTTACCCGCCAGCAGGACAACATCATTCTCCTGAGCCTGCATGATGGTGTTGGTCACGGCTTCCGCACGGCCTTCCACGACGCGAGCACGGCCCGCGTCCAGCATGCCCGCCAGAATGTCATTGATGATGGCGCGCGGCTCTTCCGTACGCGGGTTGTCATCGGTGACAACCGGAATATCCGCGAACTGTTCCGCAATAGCCCCCATTAGCGGGCGTTTGCCTTTATCGCGATCGCCGCCGCAGCCAAACACGCACCAGAGTTTACCGGTGCAATGCAGACGCGCCGCTTCCAGCGCTTTTTCCAGCGCATCCGGCGTGTGGGCATAATCCACCACGACGGTAGGCTTGCCAGGGGCACTAAACACTTCCATACGGCCACAAACCGGTTGCAAACGCGCGGCAGTTTTAAGCAGTTCAGCCATCGGATAACCCAGCGCCAGCAGCGTCGCCAGCGCCAGCAGCAGGTTGCTGACGTTAAACGCCCCCATCAGACGGCTTTCAATTTCGCCTTCCCCCCAGGAGGAGGCAAAGCGGATCGTCGCCCCGCTGTCGTGATAGTGAACCTCAACCGCTTTCAGCCAGCGACCATGGCAGTTCGGATTAATATGATCTTCCATCGACACCGCAACCGCGTCCGGCAGCGCTGCCAGCCAGCGGCGACCGACATCGTCGTCGGCGTTGATGATGGCTTGTCCGTAATGGTGCGTGGAGTAAAGCAGCCATTTTGCGGCTTCGTAATGCTCCATATCACCATGATAATCAAGATGATCGCGGCTCAGGTTTGTGAACACCGAGGCGGCAAACTTCAGTGCCGCTACGCGATGCTGCACCAGACCGTGCGAAGAGACTTCCATCGCCGCAAAGGTGGCCCCCTGCTCTGCCAGACCGGCAAGGACATGCTGTACGTCAACCGCGGAGCCGGTGGTATTTTCTGTCGGGATAACTTTGCCCAGCAGGCCGTTACCTACGGTGCCCATGACTGCGCCGGTCTCACCCAGTAACTGGGCCCACTGCGCCATCAATTGCGTGGTGGTGGTTTTTCCGTTTGTCCCGGTCACGCCCACCAGACGCAGCTGGTCAGAAGGCTCATGATAGAAACGCCCCGCCAGCGCGGAAAGACGCTCGTTTAACTGGCTGAGATAGATAACCGGCACACCGTGCATTTCACGGATCTCGCCGTCAGTTGCCTCATCTTTGGCCTCAGCAATAATGGCAGCAACACCTTGCGCAATCGCCTGCGGGATATAACGACGCCCGTCCGCCTGATGACCGACCACCGCTACAAAAAGATCGCCAGAAGCCGCTACGCGGCTGTCCAGTACCATCTCTCGCAGTGCTCGCTCCGGTGCATTTGGCACCCACGGAGCGAGAAGGTCGCGCAAATTACGATCTGCCACCTGTACCCTCGCCTTGATTAATTACAAATTCACTTTTTTCGCCCGTCGCCAGCGCATCCGGTTCAACGTTCATGGTGCGCAATACGCCGCCCATGATGGCGCCAAACACAGGCGCAGAGACGGCGCCGCCGTAGTATTTACCCGCCTGTGGATCGTTTATCACGACCACCAGCGCAAAACGCGGATTGCTTGCAGGCGCAACGCCTGCGGTATAGGCAATGTATTTGTTGATGTAGCGGCCGTCTGGCCCCACTTTTTTCGCTGTACCGGTTTTGATGGCGATGCGATAGCCTTTAATCGCCGCCTTCACGCCCCCACCGCCAGGCAGCGCCACGCTTTCCATCATATGCACGACAGTGCGAACGATAGATTCCGGGAAGATACGCTCGCCCGGAACCGGTGGATCAACTTTGGTAATCGACAGCGGGCGATAGACGCCGTAGCTGCCAATCGTTGCGTAGACTCGCGCTAACTGTAACGGGGTTACCATTAGCCCGTAGCCGAAAGAGAAGGTGGCCCTCTCTATGTCAGACCACCGTTGTTTTTGAGGATATAAGCCACTGCGTTCTCCGACCAACCCCAAATTGGTCGCCTTTCCAAGTCCAAAACGTGAGTAAGTCTCTACTAACGCTGAGGACGGCATCGCTAACGCCAGCTTTGAAACACCGACGTTACTCGACTTCTGTAACACCCCGGTCAGGGTCAATTCGCTGTAGCGCGCCACGTCTTTAATCTCGTGGCCGTTGATACGGTATGGGATCGTGTTCAGAACCGTGTTTTCATTGACGATACCGCGTTGCAGCGCCGTCATCACGACCATCGGTTTTACCGTGGAGCCGGGTTCGAACACGTCGGTAATGGCCCGGTTACGCATCGCATCTTTGGCGGTACCGGTAAAATTGTTCGGGTTGTAGGACGGGCTGTTGGCCATCGCCAGTACTTCACCGGTGCTGACATCCACCAGCACGGCGCTGCCTGACTCCGCCTTGTTGAACGCCACAGCGTTGTTCAGCTCGCGGTAGACCAGCGCCTGCAGACGTTCGTCAATACTCAGGGCCAGGTTGTGTGCCGCCTGGCTGTCCGTAGACGAGATATCTTCGATAACGCGCCCATAGCGGTCTTTACGCACGATTCGCTCACCAGGCTGGCCGGTGAGCCACTTATCGAAGCTTTTTTCAACGCCCTCAATCCCCTGGCTGTCGACGTTGGTAAAGCCAATGAGGTGAGCGGTTACTTCGCCGGACGGGTAGTAACGGCGTGACTCTTCACGCAGATGAATACCCGGCAACTTGAGTTTGCGGATGTAATCTGCCATGTCAGGGTTAACCTGACGCGCCAGATAGATAAAACGCCCTTTCGGGTTGGCATTAACGCGGGAAGCCAGCTGATCGAGCGGCATTTTCAGCGCATCAGACAGCGCTTTCCAGCGATTGTCGAGCGTGATCCCCCCCGCGTCGTGCAGCTCTTTCGGATCGGCCCAGATCGCCTTCACCGGCACGCTCACCGCCAGAGGACGGCCAGAACGGTCGGTGATCATCCCGCGGGAAGTGGCGACTTCCTGGACACGGAGGGAACGCATGTCCCCCTGGCGTACCAGCATGTCAGGCGCGACGATTTGTAACCAGGCCACGCGTCCCAGCAGGAAACCCAGCGCCAGTAAAATGCAGCCACAAAGCAACGCAAAACGCCAACTGATAAAGTTGGCCTGTTCTTCCTGACGTTTTGGTTTTAGCGTTTTTGCCGCTGCTCTCATGCGTCGCGTTTTCCCTTATTTTTGTACTACGATATTTTCCTGGGAAGGATCAACATGCTGCAGTTGCAGCTTTTCCGTTGCGATCCGTTCAACCCGGCTGTGATCGCCGAGCGCGTTTTCTTCAAGGATCAGATTTCGCCATTCAATATCCAGCGCATCGCGTTCCAGTACCAACTGCTCGCGTTGCGCAGTCAATAAACGAGTATGGTGAGCGGTGGTCACCACCGTAACTGCCGTAACAATGATGCAAATGAACAGGCAGAGTGGCAGTTTCCCGAACCGCAAAAGATCGTCGCCGATCACGCCAGGCAAGGCATGGCGCTCGTTGCTTCCTAACGAATCCTTAACTTTGCTGAGGGTCTCTGTCACTCTGCCGATCATGCGTTCGTCCTCTCTGCAACACGCAGCACTGAACTACGGGCACGTGGATTCTCTGCCACCTCTTCTTCGCCCGGCATCAACTTGCCTAGTGCTCGCAACTGACGGCCACCCAGCTTCCTGAGTTGTTCTTCCGTCATCGGCAGCCCCGCTGGCACCTGTGGACCGCGACTTTGTTCACGCATAAAGCGTTTCACAATACGGTCTTCCAGCGAATGGAAGCTGATGATGGATAACCGCCCACCCGGGGCCAGCACGTCGAGCGAGCTTTTTAGCGCCAGCTCTATTTCCTCCAGTTCACTGTTTACCCAGATGCGAACCGCCTGGAAGGTACGGGTCGCGGGATGTTTGTGTTTGTCCTTCACCGGCGTCGCCGCCGCGATCACTTCGGCCAGCTCTTTGGTGCGAGTCATTGGCTCAATGCGGTTGCGCTCAACAATGGCGCGCGCAATACGTTTGCCAAAGCGCTCTTCGCCAAAGGTTTTGATGACCCATGCGATATCCGCTTCGTCAGCGGTCTGTAACCACTCGGCGGCAGACTGACCACGGGTCGGATCCATGCGCATGTCCAGCGGACCATCACGCATAAAAGAGAAGCCGCGTTCAGCATCATCAAGCTGAGGTGAAGAGACGCCAAGATCGAGAAGAATTCCGTCGATCTTGCCCGTCAGGCCGCGCTCAGCAACGTATTCCGCGAGCGCAGAGAAAGGTCCATGCACGATGGAAAAACGTGGATCATTGATGGTCTGTGCAACGGCAATCGCCTGCGGATCGCGATCGATTGCCAGCAGACGTCCTTCCTCACCCAGCTGGGAGAGGATCAAACGCGAGTGGCCACCGCGACCAAAAGTGCCATCAATGTAGATGCCATCCGGACGAATATTCAGGCCGTTAACAGCCTCGTCCAGTAACACCGTTTTATGTTTATAATTTTCCATCATATTTATAGAGACAAGTCCTGCAGCCGTTCCGATAATGTCGCGGAATCAGACTGCTCAGCGTCGATATCTTCCTTGACCTGTTGATACCAGGTCGTTTCATCCCACAGTTCAAATTTGTTGAACTGCCCGACCAGCATCACTTCTTTGGTCAGACCGGCATGTTGCCGTAATACAGGCGCAATCAGTAATCGCCCTGCGTTATCCATCTGACATTCACTGGCATGTCCCAATAACAACCGCTGCACGCGGCGTTCCTGCGGGTTCATGCTCGACAGTCGCGACAGCTTTTGCTCAATAATTTCCCATTCAGGCAGGGGGTAAAGCAGCAGGCAGGGGGAGTTAATGTCAATGGTGCAAACCATTTGACCCGCAGCGTTCTCAATCAGCTGGTCGCGGTATCGGGTTGGTACCGATAAACGCCCTTTACTGTCGAGATTGACTAACGTTGCTCCACGGAACATGCCAGTCTCACCCCTCCTCACCACTTTAACCCACAAATTCCCACCTAAAGGAGTTTACGGAGCGAGGGAAAAGCTTGTCAAGCCAGGACTCTCCCTGTAAGGACCCGAAAGCCCTCTATTTACAGAGATAAACACACCTGGTTAATAACTGCACAACTGGCGAAGCAAAATTAACGTTATGAATATTTGTAAGAAAAAAACCGAATATGCACACTAGCGTTAAAGCTCACTCAATATCATCGCAGATAAATATAAAGTGTCAGTTTGCGACGCGGGCAGCATTTTATGACAGATTCTCAGGGGATAACAGTGCCAGATTCACCAGGACACACGGTAAACGCGGCGGTTAGCAGGTCAGCTGTCAAAGGAAGAGAAAAAACGTCTGAATATTCATCGACCGAAGAGGGTTTGTAACAAAGTAATACAAAAATAGCCGATTAAAAGGGCTCAGTCGTTCTTAAAAGGACAATTTAAGCGTCAGAATGAATTAAGAAAAATAGCAGATTATGATCCCTCAAGAATTATCCTAATTTCTCTCCGGGAATTATCTGCCCGAATTATCACAACAAAATGGGGCGGATTTCTCCGCCCCGAACATTTCATTTATGACGGCTTAAAATTCCGCGATGATAGAGATTACGTTTGATACGCGTCAGGCCTGGCTTCGGTTTACGAGGCTCATCCAGACTCGCCAGCACAATCTCAAGCACGCGTTCAGCCACATCACGATGACGCTGTGCTACCGCCAGCACCGGGCACTGGAGAAAGTCCAGCAGCTCGTTATCGCCGAAAGTGGCAATGGCCAGGTCGGAGGGGAGCTTGCCTTCACGCCGTAAGGTCACATCCATTACCCCTTGCAGAAGTGCAAAAGAGGTAGTGAACAACGCCTGAGGCATCGGGTGCGTCTCCAGCCATTTCTCGAACAACTGCGCAGCGGCTTCACGTTCGTAGCTGTTGGCATAGAGATAATGCACCTCGCGCGGATCGTCTTTCCAGGCGGTTCTGAAACCCTGCTCACGCAAAAAACTCACCGAAAGCTCAGGCAGCGCGCCAAGATAAAGCACGGTTTCTGCCGGGAACGTTCTTAGCTCAGCGGCCAGCATTTCTGCATCATCCTGATCGGCACCCACCACGCTCGTGAAATGCTCGCGGTCCAGGGCGCGATCCAGCGCGACGATCGGGAACGGGTCGTTCGCCCAGCGCTGGTAGAACGGATGCTCTGGGGGTAAGGAAGTCGACACGATAATGGCATCGACCTGACGCTGGAGCAGATGCTCAATACAGCGCATCTCGTTATCGGGCTGATCTTCCGAGCAGGCAATCAGCAGTTGATAGCCGCGCTGGCGCGCCTGGCGCTCAAGGTAGTTGGCGATACGGGTATAGCTGGTGTTTTCCAGGTCCGGGATCACCAGACCAATAGAGCGGGTGCGCCCGGCGCGCAGGCCGGCTGCGACAGCATTCGGATGGTAGTTATGTTCACGAACCACCGCCATAACTTTTTCAACGGTCTTATCGCTGACACGGTACTGTTTTGCTTTACCGTTAATCACATAGCTGGCCGTTGTTCGTGACACGCCGGCTAGCCGGGCGATTTCATCCAGTTTCACAATTGCCCCTTAAAAAAAGAAAAGAGTCCATGGCCCTGTCAAGGTTATGGTTAAATCTTTTAACATCTAAACGCAGAAAAGCCTTCGCGGCAACCGCTTTTATCTGCGTTGTCGGCTGATTACGCAAAAAAAAGCCCGGCTTTGGTGACCGGGCAGAAAGAGGCGAACCTTTTTGACAACTAACGCATGATTTTCTCGCCGCGTGACAGACCCACTACACCCGATCTCGCCACCTCAACAATTTTGGCTACATCCCGCACGGATGCCAGGAAAGCATCCAGCTTGTCGCTCGTCCCCACCAACTGCACCGTATAAAGAGAAGGCGTGACGTCGATAATCTGTCCGCGGAAAATATCCGCATTGCGTTTGACTTCTTCACGCCCGTAGCCACTGGCCTGAATTTTCACCAGCATGACCTCACGTTCAACGTAGGCCCCCTGCCCCAGCTCGCTCACGCGCAGTACGTCGACCAGTTTATGCAGCTGTTTTTCAATTTGCTCAAGGACTTTCGCGTCGCCGACGGTCTGGATCGTCATACGCGACAGCGTTGGGTCATCCGTCGGGGCGACAGTCAGGCTTTCAATGTTATAGCCGCGCTGTGCAAAAAGCCCAATGACGCGCGACAGGGCGCCAGACTCGTTTTCCAGTAAAACAGACAATATCCGGCGCATATCAGGTTCTCTCCGTTTTGCTTAACCACATTTCATCCATACCCCCACCACGAATATGCATCGGATATACGTGCTCGGTGCCATCAACAATGACATCCATAAAGACGAGGCGGTTGTTTTTAACGTGTTCAAGCGCTTCTGCAAGCTTCGTTTCCAGCTCAGCCGGCTCAGTCACACGCATGCCAACATGGCCGTATGCTTCAGCAAGACGAACAAAATCCGGTAGCGATTTCATGTATGACTGTGAGTGACGGCCAGAATAGATCATATCTTGCCACTGCTTCACCATGCCGAGGTAGCCGTTATTCAGGTTCAGCACGAGAACCGGCAGTTCATATTGCAGCGCAGTCGACAGCTCCTGAATATTCATCTGGATACTGCCATCTCCGGTCACGCAGACGACGGTTTCATTCGGCAGCGCCAGCTTCACGCCCAGCGCGGCGGGCAGACCAAATCCCATCGTTCCTAAACCACCCGAGTTGATCCAGTGTCGCGGTTTATCAAATTGATAATACAGGGCGGCAAACATCTGGTGTTGTCCTACATCGGAGGTCACATACGCTTCACCTTTGGTCAGCCGCCACACCGCTTCGATAACCGCCTGCGGCTTAATGTTTTCACTGTGCGTGTCATATTTCAGACACTGGCGCGCACGCCACTGTTCAATCTGCTGCCACCAGTCGCGGATTTCATCCAGCGGCTGGGTAGCACTCTCCTGCCCCAGCAGCTCCAGCATTTGCTCCAGGACCTGTCGGGCATCCCCGACGATCGGCACGTCAGCCGACACCGTTTTTGAGATTGACGTCGGATCGATATCAATGTGCAGGACGGTCGCGTTCGGACAATACTTCGCCAGATTGTTGGTCGTGCGATCGTCAAAGCGCACGCCTACGGCAAAGATCACATCAGAATGGTGCATCGTCATGTTGGCTTCATAGGTGCCGTGCATGCCCAGCATACCCAGTGCCTGACGGTGGGTGGCGGGAAATGCCCCCAGCCCCATCAGCGACGATGCAACAGGAAGGTTAAGCTTTTCAATGAGTTCACGCAGCTGGACTTCGCAGGCAGCATTGATCGCGCCGCCACCAACATAGACAACCGGTTTTTTAGCTGCCAGAAGCGTTTGCAACGCGCGCTTAATTTGACCTTTATGGCCTTGCGTGGTTGGGTTGTAGGAACGCATGCTCACCGATTCCGGCCAGACGTAAGGCAGTTTGTTGGCCGGGTTCAGGATATCTTTAGGCAGATCGACTACGACCGGCCCCGGACGCCCGCTTGCCGCCAGCCAGAAGGCTTTTTTCAGTACGCCTGGAATGTCTTCGGTTTGCTTGACCAGGAAGCTGTGCTTCACTACGGGACGCGAAATCCCGACCATGTCGCACTCCTGAAACGCATCGTAGCCGATCAGTGAGGTCGCCACCTGCCCGGAGAGGATCACCAGCGGAATAGAGTCCATATACGCCGTTGCAATGCCGGTAATGGCGTTTGTCGCGCCGGGACCGGACGTGACTAAGACCACGCCCACTTCACCCGTCGCACGCGCCAGGCCGTCAGCCATGTGGACCGCCGCCTGCTCGTGACGTACCAGAACATGGTCAATGCCCCCAACCGTATGCAGCGCATCATAAATATCAAGGACCGCGCCGCCAGGGTAGCCGAACACTTGCTTCACGCCCTGGTCGATCAGCGACCGGACGACCATTTCCGCGCCAGACAACATCTCCATGCTTTGCCTCCAGGCATTGTGTTACAGACGGACTGCCGAAATCATTTCCGCACCGTCTTATGATTGGGATAAACCAATCTTATATTTTTGCAGAGTGTTCTTTACCTTAACCGCTCGTTTTGTGGCAGGCAATTAGCAAACCCGGGGAGACAATCGGTGCCAGAAGCAGAAAAAGCAGCCGTTAACGGAAGATATGGTTAATTCATCTGAGAATGGAGGATGGGATGACGCATCATCGCTGAAAAGCGCGACAATGCAGGAAATCATCTATTTTTGCGAACCAGACAGCCGCCCGAGAAAAAGCATAACAGAATAAAATATCACTACGCTTAATAAACACAGGATAAACCACACAACCTGATGCGATTTATCCTGATGAGTTTACCGGCGACAAATGCTAACAAGTAACTCTTCCATCCACTGATGTCCTTTATCCCGCCCCGCCGCTTCATGCCAGGAGAGATAGCAGGTTCGGCTATTAAGCTTAAGCGGCAGTGGCAAAATTTGCAGATTTAAGGGCTCAGAAAACTCTTCTGCCAGCCAGCGTGGCGCAATGGCCACCAGGTGTGTCTGGGAGACCACATTTAATACGCTGACCATCGCCATGCCCTGATAGGCTACACACGCCTGTTTATCCGCCGTGTCATACCACGGCAGGCTAAAAGAAGCGTACCTGTCGAGAGCAACAACGGCGTGCTGCTCGTTATAAACATCACTTTCTCGTAGCGGAGTAGTCAGGCGCGGATGTTTTTTACTGGCGACCAACACCATTTCATCTTTAAACAGCGGTACGCAGGAAAATTCAGGTCGACGGAACTCTTCATATCCCAGGACAAATTCTATCTCCTGATAACGTAGCTGATGTTCGGTGTTTTGATTAAGAGAGGATTTAAAGACCAAATTGATATTCGGCGCGATCTCTTCCACCTTATTATATATTATCGACGTTAAATAATTATCTAATGGGCTACAGACACAAAGATGAAAAACGCGTTCGCTGCTTAAGGGTTCAAACCCCGAGCCCGGCAGCTCATTTTGTACCAGCTGCAGCGCCTGGCGGATTGAGCCGAATAGCTGGAATGCACGCGCCGTGGGCTGAATCCCCCTGCCATAGCGGACGAACAGTTCATCGTTAAACATAACCTTGAGCCTGGCGACGGCATTACTGACCGCAGGCTGTGACATCCCCAACGTTTGTGCCGCGCGGGTGATATTCTGTTCCTGCATGACAGCATCAAACACCGTCAACAGATTCAGGTCCACGGTACGTAACTGCGGTTTAATCCCATCAGCAGCTTGAGCTTGTTTAATATTATTTTCTGGCACTTCAGACTCCACTGTCACGCTACACTCCCTTTGCCAACGCATTGTAATAATCTCGAAAAATATGATTTATCATGCAAATATGACCAGCGAAAGAGAATTGTTTAAAATTCGGAATATATAAAGACACTAAAAGAACGACAATAAAAGGCGCAAATGATATGTTTAACTTTAGGGTTGAGATGAAACCATAAACCAAACAAATATACAATTCCCCGAGAGTTAATGATGACTTAAGTATTATTAAACTGTTATTACCACTGCACCTCATTACGTTAACAGGCTGTTATTCACACACTTTTACCGAAAGGCCTGAATTGATTCATCGAACTTATAACTTAATGATATTAAAACCCTTTACGCCTGCAACACACTTAACAACGGCACCTTTCCGGTTTAAACAAATTATTTTTATTTATTTCTGCAACCTTTTTTTAAGTCCAAAAATAGACAATTAAACAGGTCAAAAAACACAAAACCAGCACAATTAGCTAAAGCAAACAGACTGCACGTATAGGCTGTCAGCGCCGTTTTTATCCTCAGGGGTTGACATGAACGGGCGTATCCAGTACCACTAAAAGCATATTGAATTTAACGGAGCACGATTCATGATTCGCACCATTCGTTTCACCGGTCTACTACTACTAAACGCATCCACTGTGCGCGGTAGACTGGCGGGCGAAATTCAGCGTTGAATCGTCACCAGTAAGACTAAAACCCGCGCCATTGCGCGGGTTTTTTTATGCTCGTAGCAAGGCGCCCTAAGACTGACAAGGACCAAACCCATGAGCCAGCAAGTCATTATTTTCGATACCACTTTACGTGACGGTGAACAGGCATTACAGGCAAGCCTGAGTGTTAAAGAGAAACTGCAGATCGCGCTGGCTCTCGAACGTATGGGTGTCGACGTGATGGAGGTCGGTTTCCCTGTCTCGTCTCCGGGTGATTTCGAATCCGTACAGACCATCGCCCGCACCATCAAAAACAGCCGCGTCTGTGGCCTGGCACGCTGTGTAGAGAAAGACATCGACGTCGCGGCCGAGTCGCTGAAAGTCGCCGAAGCGTTCCGTATCCATACCTTTATTGCGACCTCGCCAATGCATATCGCGACCAAATTGCGCAGCACGCTGGATGAGGTAATTGAACGTGCCGTGTATATGGTTAAGCGCGCACGCAACTATACCGATGACGTTGAATTCTCCTGTGAAGATGCAGGCCGTACGCCAATTGAAGACCTGGCGCGCGTGGTGGAAGCGGCCATCAACGCGGGCGCAAAAACCATCAATATCCCGGACACCGTCGGCTACACCATGCCATTTGAATTCTCCAGCATCATTACCGGTCTGTATGAGCGCGTACCGAATATTGATAAAGCCATTATCTCCGTTCATACCCATGACGATTTAGGCCTGGCCGTCGGTAACGCCATCGCCGCGGTACATGCTGGCGCACGTCAGGTTGAAGGGGCGATGAACGGCATCGGTGAGCGCGCAGGTAACTGCTCGCTGGAAGAAGTGATCATGGCGATCAAAGTGCGCAAAGACATCATGAACGTGCACACTCGCATTAATCACAACGAAATCTGGCGCACCAGCCAGACCGTCAGCCAGATTTGCAACATGCCAATTCCGGCCAACAAAGCCATTGTCGGCACTGGCGCCTTCGCGCACTCCTCCGGTATTCACCAGGATGGCGTGCTGAAAAACCGCGAAAACTACGAAATCATGACCCCGGAATCTATCGGTCTGAATCAGGTGCAGTTGAACCTGACCTCGCGTTCCGGGCGTGCGGCGGTGAAACACCGTATGGAAGAGATGGGCTATAAGGACAGCGATTACAACATGGATCAGCTGTACGACGCGTTCCTGAAACTGGCCGACAAAAAAGGTCAGGTGTTCGACTATGACCTGGAAGCGCTGGCCTTTATTAACAAGCAGCAGGAAGAGCCGGAGCACTTCCGTCTGGATTATTTCAGCGTCCAGTCCGGCTCCAGCGACATCGCCACGGCGTCCATCAAACTGGCCTGCGGGGATGAGATTAAAGCAGAAGCGGCTAACGGTAACGGCCCTGTCGATGCCATCTACCAGGCGATTAACCGCGTCACCGAATATGACGTTGAGCTGGTGAAATATGACCTGACGGCCAAAGGCCACGGTAAAGATGCGCTGGGGCAGGTGGATATCGTCGTCAATTACAACGGCCGTCGCTTCCACGGCGTAGGTCTGGCGACCGACATCGTGGAATCTTCCGCCAAAGCGATGGTGCATGTCCTGAACAACATCTGGCGCGCCGCCGAAGTCGAGAAAGAGTTGCAACGCAAAGCTCAGAATAAAGAGAACAACAAGGAAACCGTGTAATGTCGAAGAATTACCATATTGCTGTGTTGCCGGGTGACGGTATTGGCCCGGAAGTGATGGCACAGGCGCTGAAAGTACTGGAAGCCGTTCGCGCGCGTTTTGCGATGAAAATCACCACCAGCCACTACGATGTGGGCGGTATTGCGATTGATAACCACGGCACGCCATTGCCGAAAGCCACCGTTGAAGGCTGCGAAAATGCCGATGCCGTGTTGTTTGGTTCCGTCGGTGGCCCCAAATGGGAACACCTGCCGCCCGCAGAGCAGCCCGAGCGCGGTGCGCTGCTGCCGCTGCGTAAGCATTTCAAGCTGTTCAGCAACCTGCGTCCGGCGAAGCTGTATCAGGGGCTGGAAGAGTTCTGCCCGCTGCGCGCGGACATCGCCGCCAATGGGTTCGATATTCTGTGCGTGCGTGAACTGACCGGCGGGATCTATTTCGGTCAGCCCAAAGGACGTGAAGGCAGCGGCCAGCATGAAAAAGCGTTCGATACCGAGGTGTATCACCGTTTCGAAATTGAACGTATCGCTCATATCGCGTTTGAGTCTGCGCGCAAGCGCCGTCATAAAGTGACCTCTATTGATAAAGCGAACGTGCTGCAGTCTTCCATTTTATGGCGCGAGATCGTCAGTGAAGTCGCTAAGCAGTACCCGGACGTTGAGCTGTCGCACATGTACATCGACAACGCGACCATGCAGTTGATCAAGGATCCTTCGCAGTTTGATGTCCTGCTGTGCTCCAACCTGTTCGGGGACATTCTTTCGGACGAGTGTGCAATGATCACCGGCTCGATGGGCATGCTGCCATCCGCAAGCCTGAACGAAGAAGGGTTTGGCCTGTACGAGCCGGCAGGCGGTTCCGCCCCGGATATCGCGGGCAAAAACATCGCGAACCCGATTGCGCAGATCCTCTCTCTGGCCCTGCTGCTGCGCTACAGCCTGGATGCAGGCGATGCGGCAACCGCAATTGAAAACGCCATTAACCGGGCGTTAGAAGAAGGCGTCCGTACCGGTGATTTAGCACGCGGCACGGCGGCAGTCAGTACTGATGAAATGGGCGACATTATTGCCCGCTATGTCGCGCAAGGGGTGTAATCATGGCCAAAACCTTATATGAAAAATTGTTTGATGCGCACGTTGTTTACGAGGCACCAAACGAAACCCCGCTGCTGTATATCGACCGACATTTGGTACACGAGGTGACCTCTCCTCAGGCATTTGACGGCCTGCGTGCGCACAAGCGTCCGGTACGTCAGCCGGGAAAAACCTTCGCCACGATGGATCACAACGTTTCCACCCAGACCAAAGACATTAATGCCTCGGGTGAGATGGCACGTATCCAGATGCAGGAGCTGATTAAGAACTGTAACGAGTTTGGCGTTGAGCTTTACGATCTGAACCACCCTTATCAGGGCATCGTTCACGTGATGGGACCTGAACAGGGGATTACCCTGCCGGGCATGACCATCGTCTGCGGTGACTCCCATACCGCGACCCACGGTGCGTTTGGCGCCCTGGCGTTCGGGATTGGTACCTCTGAGGTTGAACACGTGCTGGCAACACAGACCCTGAAGCAGGGCCGCGCCAAAACCATGAAGATTGAAGTGAAGGGTAAAGCTGCGCCGGGTATTACTGCAAAAGATATCGTGCTGGCGATCATCGGTAAAACCGGCAGCGCGGGCGGTACCGGCCACGTGGTGGAATTCTGCGGCGAGGCTATCCAGGCGCTGAGCATGGAGGGGCGTATGACCCTCTGCAACATGGCCATTGAGATGGGTGCCAAAGCCGGTCTGGTCGCGCCAGATGAAACGACCTTTAACTATGTGAAGGGGCGTCTGCACGCGCCGAAAGGTCAGGATTTTGACGACGCGGTGGCGTACTGGAAAACCCTGAAAACCGACGACGGCGCAACCTTTGATACCGTCGTCACGCTGCAGGCAGAAGAGATTGCACCTCAGGTGACCTGGGGCACCAACCCGGGCCAGGTGATTTCCGTTAACGACACGATTCCTGACCCGGCGTCCTTTACCGATCCGGTGGAGCGTGCCAGTGCGGAAAAAGCGCTGGCCTATATGGGCCTGAAGCCCGGTGTACCGTTAACCGACGTGGCCATTGATAAGGTATTTATCGGTTCCTGCACCAACTCTCGTATAGAAGATTTACGGGCGGCTGCAGAGATTGCCAAAGGCCGCAAAGTGGCGCCGGGCGTGCAGGCGCTGGTCGTTCCAGGCTCCGGTCCGGTGAAAGCTCAGGCGGAAGCCGAAGGTCTGGATAAGATCTTCATCGAGGCAGGTTTCGAGTGGCGCCTGCCTGGCTGCTCCATGTGTCTGGCGATGAACAATGACCGCCTGAATCCAGGCGAGCGTTGCGCTTCCACCAGTAACCGTAACTTTGAAGGCCGTCAGGGACGCGGTGGGCGTACCCACCTGGTCAGCCCGGCAATGGCCGCCGCTGCGGCAGTCACCGGCCATTTCGCCGATATTCGCAGCCTGAAATAAGGAGACAATCATGGCAGAGAAATTTACCCAACATACCGGCCGGGTTGTCCCCCTGGACGCCGCTAACGTCGATACTGACGCGATCATTCCGAAACAGTTTCTGCAGAAAGTAACGCGTACCGGTTTTGGTGCCCACCTGTTTAATGACTGGCGTTTCCTGGACGACAAAGGCGAAGTGCCGAATCCCGAGTTCGTTCTGAATTTCCCGGAATACAAAGGGGCCTCCATTTTGCTGGCGCGGGAAAACTTCGGCTGCGGCTCATCCCGTGAGCACGCGCCCTGGGCACTGACCGACTACGGTTTTAAAGTGGTTATCGCCCCAAGCTTCGCGGACATCTTTTACGGCAACAGCTTTAACAACCAGCTGCTGCCGGTCACGCTGAGCGACGAACAGGTCGATGAACTGTTCGCGCAGGTTAAGGCGAATCCGGGGATGTCGTTTGAGGTGGATCTGGAAGCAGAAGTGGTTAAAGCGGGCGATAAAACCTACCGCTTTAGCATCGATGCGTTCCGTCGTCACTGCATGCTGAACGGTCTGGACAGTATTGGTCTGACCCTGCAGCACGAAGATGCCATTTCAGCCTACGAGAAAAAACAGCCAGCGTTTATGGGCTAAAGGCCATGAAGAGACTAACCTCGCAATGTTGGTTGTGAAGTTGGTCTCCCCATCAGTTTATTGATGTGGGACTCTCCACTGTTTGCCTCTTGCGAAAGCCTGAGGCAAACAGCCTCAAGCACCCGCCACGCACTCTATTCCCCTTCTTCGTACCTGTCAGAAAGTCGTTCCATTTCGTGAAGCCGTCTTCCAGAATCAAACGTCTTTGACCCGGCAGGTCAGCCCAAGCGTAGCCACCGAAATCGCCGCAATCATCCAGTACACCGAGGCATGTCCGTAACTTTGCGCCAGCGCCCCTTGAATCACGCCCGCCAGGATCACCCCGGTCGAAATACTGTTGGTAAAAAGCGTCGTTGCCGAGCCCGCGCGGCCAGGCATTAAGTCCTGGAACCAGAGCATGCCAATACCGGCGACAATGCCAATAAACACAGCGTTGAACAGCTGCAGCGCCAGTAACGCTTCGCGCGAATGGAAAAGGATCAGCCCCGCGTAAAACAGTACCCCAGCCGCCACCGCCACGATCATCATCCGACGCTTTCCGAAACGCTTGACGTAGTAACCCGCCAGAATCATTGCTGGAATTTCCAGCCCGGCCGCGGTCCCCATTAAGATCCCGGCGAGCTTGTCCGGCAAGCCCAGATCGCTGCTGATCCACAGCGGCATATCGATGATGTACATGGTGTTGCAGGTCCACATCAGCGTGGAGGCAATAAACAGCATCCGGACGTTTTTGTCCTGCCAGCCGCTCACCTCGGTGATGGGTTTATCCGTCGTCTGTTCAACGCGGGCCACGGACGGCAGGGCAAAGGCGATCAGGAGCAGACTGATGGCAAAAATCCCTGCGGCGATAGAGAACATGGCGGTAAAGCCATAGTTCAGTGCCAGCATAAAGGCCAGCGGCGGGCCAATGACCCACGCCAGCGAGAGCTGCGCACGCATCACTGAGCTGAACATCACCACTTCCCGCGCCGAGTTATCGGCATATTCCCGGGCCAGGGCGAACAGCTGCGGCATGGCGGTGTTCGCCAGCGAGGCCAGCAGCACGCCACAGGTAATGAGCGTCAGGTAGTGCCGATTGAAAGCAAAGAGCAGCGCGTTACCCACGGCCATGGCGCAGCAAAAGAGGATCAGCTTACGACGATCGCCCTGGCTGTCCGAACGTTTCGCCAGCGCGAGACTGACCAGGATCCCGGCAACGGCGTTGACGGTATAAAACAGCCCCACCCAAAACGGCTGCGCACCCACCTCGCGGCTGAGAAACAGGCTCAGCGTCGGTGCCTGCAGCGCCCCCGCCACGCCCATCATAAAGGCCACCAGCATAAAAGCGGCATAGACGCCATTCAGGCGTCGCCCCATCGTCATCAACCAGAGCATGCGCAAGTCCTTGTGAAAGCGGATCAAAACCGGGTGAAAGAATAAACGAAAAAAGCCAGCAAAAAACATTTTGCTGGCGGGTGATAAGCACCAATACTCAGTCACACATGATCGAGGCGAGTTAGCGAGAAGAGGTCGGTTTCGTAACATCCCACTGCATCAGCTCTTCCAGTATTTTCAGCCGTTGCTCTGCACACTGGCGGGCCAGCCAGGACGTTCCTTTTGTCGCTGAAAAATAGTGCTGATAAAACTGACGTGCGGTAGACCTCTTCATAATTTACCTCCTCACTTCATCGGTAAGGATTATTGGCTTAATATAGGGATTAATAAATTGCTGATTTTTTGTCAGGAGTTCCTCTTTTATGCCTTCTGGTCGACTGCAACAACAATTTATCCGCCTCTGGCAGTGCTGCGAGGGGCAATCGCAGGAGACCACGCTGAACGAGCTGGCCGACCTGCTGAGCTGCTCCCGCCGCCATATGCGCACGCTGCTCAATACCATGCAGCAGCAGGGCTGGTTAAGCTGGGAAGCGGAGGCAGGACGCGGCAAACGATCGCGCCTGACCTTCCTCTATACCGGGCTGGCGTTGCAGCAGCAGCGCGCCGAAGACCTGCTGGAGCAGGACCGAATTGACCAGCTGGTGCAGCTGGTGGGCGATAAAGCCGCGGTGCGCCAGATGCTGGTTTCCCATCTCGGACGCAGTTTCCGCCAGGGCCGTCACATTCTGCGGGTCCTCTACTATCGGCCGATGAAAAACCTGTTGCCCGGCACGGCCTTGCGCCGCTCAGAAACCCACATGGCCCGACAAATCTTCAGCGGCCTTACGCGGATAAATGAGGAAAATGGGGAACTGGAAGCAGATATCGCTCACCACTGGCAGCAACTTTCCCCGCTTCACTGGCGCTTTTTTTTACGCCCCGGCATCCACTTTCATCATGGCCGCGAGCTGGAAATGCACGACGTCATCACCTCTCTGGAACGCGCCCGCACGCTGCCGCTCTACTCGCATATTTCGCACGTCCACTCGCCAACGGCATGGACGCTGGATATTGAGCTTTCACAGCAGGATCAGTGGCTCCCCTGGCTGCTGGGCTATGTGCCGTCAATGATTTTGCCCGGCGAGTGGGAATCGATGAACAATTTTGCCAGCCTGCCGATAGGTACCGGGCCCTACGCCGTCTCCCGTAATAATAACAACCAGCTGAAAATCCGCGCGTTTGATGACTACTTTGGCTATCGGGCGCTGATCGACGAAGTGAATGTGTGGGTATTACCGGATCTGAATGAAGAGCTGAGCGCCGGCCTAACGCTGGAAGGTCCCACCACGGGAGAAAAGGCCGTGGAGAGTCGCCTGGAGGAGGGATGCTACTATCTGCTGTTCGACAGCCGCACCCACCGCGGGGCCAACCCGGCCGTCCGTAAGTGGATCAGCCATATACTGTCCCCTTCCAACCTGATCTACCATGCGGAAGAGCAGTATCAGACCTACTGGTTCCCGGCGTACGGCCTGCTACCGCGCTGGCACCATGCCCGCCCGGCGCACGCCGACAAACCTGCTGGGCTGGAGTCCATCTCACTGACCTACTACCGCGAGCATGTGGAGCATCGTTTTATCGCCAGGATCATGACCAGACTGCTGGCAGCGGAAGGCGTCAGGCTGGAGATCAGGGAAGTGGATTATCACGAATGGCACCAGGGAGAGATAACCAGTGATATCTGGCTGAACAGCGCCAACTTCACCCTGCCGCTCGATTTTTCATTATTCTCGCACCTTTATGAAGTCCCGCTGATCCAGCACTGCATCGACCGTGACTGGCAACAGGATGCCGCCCGGTGGCGTGCGGGCGAGATGAATCTTGCCGTATGGTGCCAGCAGCTGCTGGCTGAACAGGCGATCGTTCCCTTGATCCACCACTGGCTGATGATCCAGGGACAACGCAGTATGCGAGGCCTGCGGATGAATACTCTGGGCTGGTTCGATTTCAAATCGGCCTGGTTTGCCCCGCCGGAACCATAACGCTTTCGTAATATTCACCAAATCATTACAATACCGCCGTTCTCAACGGGGTGCTGCATCACTGATGTGCGCTGAGATAATACCCGTCGAACCTGATCCGGATAACGCCGGCGAAGGGATTTGAGGCTGTCGCTCAAAATCCTTTGCCACTCAACCCTGAGGTGCAAAGTGTTAAAAAAAGTTCTTCCCCTGCTGGCGCTGTTTGCGCTGCCTGCTTTAGCTAAGCCCGTTCTGACGGTCTACACCTACGACTCTTTCTCTGCCGACTGGGGCCCTGGCCCGGTCGTCAAAAAAGCCTTTGAAGCGGACTGCAACTGCGAACTGAAGTTCGTGGCGCTGGAGGACGGCGTTTCCCTGCTCAACCGTCTGCGCATGGAAGGAAAAAACAGCAAAGCGGATGTGGTGCTCGGGCTCGATAACAACCTGCTGGAGGCCGCCTCGCAAACCAAACTCTTTGCCAAAAGCGGCGTAGCGGCAGAAGCCGTTAACGTGCCTGGCGGCTGGAAAAACGACACCTTTGTGCCGTTCGACTACGGCTACTTTGCTTTTGTCTATGACAAAAACAAACTGAAAAACCCGCCGAAGAGCCTGAAAGAGCTGGTGGAAAGCGACCAGAAATGGCGTGTAATTTATGAAGACCCACGCACCAGTACGCCGGGTCTGGGCCTGCTGCTGTGGATGCAAAAAGTCTACGGGGACAAAGCGCCCCAGGCGTGGCAGAAGCTGGCCGCCAAAACCGTGACGGTGACCAAAGGCTGGAGCGAAGCCTATGGCCTGTTCCTGAAAGGCGAAAGCGACCTGGTGTTGAGCTACACCACCTCTCCGGCTTACCACATTATCGCCGAGAAGAAAGATAACTATGCCGCCGCTGATTTTGCTGAAGGGCATTATCTGCAGGTGGAAGTGGCCGCGCGTACCGCCGCCAGCAAACAGCCGGAGCTGGCAGAAAAGTTCCTGAAATTTATGGTATCACCCGCCTTCCAGAACGCCATTCCGGCAGGAAACTGGATGTATCCCGTCACGAATGTTGCGCTACCAGCAGGGTTCGAGCAGTTGACCAAACCAAAAACCTCGCTGGAATTTACGCCGCAGCAGGTCGCCGCGCAGCGTGCAGCATGGGTAAGTGAATGGCAACGCGCCGTCAGCCGTTAATTCCCGGCTGGTTACTGCCCGGGCTGCTCGCCGCCAGCGTGATGGTGGCGGTCAGTCTGGGTGCCTTTCTTGCGTTGTGGTTTAACGCGCCAGAGAGCGACCTGCTCGCGCTCTGGCACGACAGCTATCTCTGGCACGTCATCCGTTTTTCATTCTGGCAGGCGTTTCTGTCTGCCCTGCTGTCGGTCATGCCGGCCATTTTTCTTGCGCGCGCGCTCTATCGCAGGCGTTTCCCCGGCAGGCAGGCCCTGCTGCGCCTGTGCGCCATGACCCTGATCCTGCCCGTGCTGGTGGCCGTTTTTGGCATTCTGAGCGTTTACGGCCGCCAGGGCTGGCTGGCCTTTCTGTGCGGCCTGCTTGGTCTTGAATGGACCTTCTCGCCTTACGGACTGAAAGGCATTTTGCTGGCGCACGTGTTTTTCAATATGCCGATGGCGACACGCCTCTTTTTGCAGGCGCTGGAGAACATTCCCGGCGAACAGCGTCAGATTGCCGCCCAGCTTGGTATGCGCGGCATCTCATTCTTCCGCTTTGTCGAATGGCCGTGGCTGCGCCGCCAGCTCCCGCCCGTAGCGGCATTGATCTTCATGCTCTGCTTTGCCAGCTTTGCTACCGTGCTTTCACTCGGCGGCGGGCCGCAGGCCACAACCATTGAGCTGGCGATTTACCAGGCGCTGAGTTACGACTACGATCCTGGACGCGCCGCGCTGCTGGCGATAGTCCAGATGACGTGCTGTCTGGCTCTGGTCATGCTCAGCCAGCGCCTGAGTAAAGCCATTCCCCCGGGCAGTAATCAGATAGCGGGCTGGCGCGATCCGCAGGACAGCCTGCACAGCCGCATCTCCGATTTTCTCCTGATTGTGCTGGCGCTGGCGCTGCTGCTGCCGCCGCTGCTGGCCGTTATCATTGACGGTCTGAACCTCAATCTTCTGTCCGTTCTGCAACAGCCTGTCCTCTGGCAGGCCACCGGGACCTCGCTTCGCATTGCGCTGGCGGCCGGGCTGCTGTGCGTCATGCTGACCATGATGCTGCTGTGGAGCAGCCGTGAACTCTATGCCCGGCACGCCCGAAAGGCCGGACACGCGCTGGAGCTGACAGGCATGCTGATTCTGGCCATGCCAGGCATCGTGCTGGCGACGGGCTTCTTCCTGCTGTTCAACAGCACCCTCGGCCTGCCGGACAGCGCTGACGGCATTGTGATCTTTACCAATGCGTTAATGGCCATCCCTTACGCGCTCAAGGTTCTGGAAAACCCGATGCGCGACGTCAACAGCCGCTACAGTTTGCTCTGTCAGTCGCTGGGGATGCAGGGCTGGCAACGGCTGAAAGTGGTGGAATTACGCGCGCTAAAACGCCCGCTGGCGCAGGCGCTGGCGTTTGCCTGCGTGCTCTCCATTGGTGACTTTGGGGTCGTGGCGCTGTTTGGCAATGACAATTTCCGTACGCTGCCCTACTGGCTGTATCAGCAAATCGGCTCTTACCGCAGCCAGGACGGCGCGGTTACCGCACTGTTACTGCTGCTGCTGTGCTTTGCTTTATTTACCGTAATCGAAAAACTTCCGGGGCGTAATGTTAAAACTGACTGATGTAACCTGGCTCTATCAGCATCTGCCGATGCGCTTCACGCTCTCCGTGCGCCAGGGAGAGATGATTGCTGTGCTCGGACCAAGCGGAGCGGGCAAAAGCACGCTGCTTAATTTGATTGCGGGTTTTCTGCAGCCGGCGAGCGGATCGATAGTCATTGAAAACCGGGACCATACCCACACGCCGCCCGCAAAACGTCCTGTCTCCATGCTGTTTCAGGAAAATAACCTGTTTACCCATCTGACAGTGCGGCAGAACATTGCTCTCGGGATGGATCCGGGATTCAAGCTGAACGCAGCCCAACGTCAAAAGCTGGAGAACATTGCCACACAGATGGGGATCATCGGGTTTATCGACAGACTGCCGGGCGAGCTCTCTGGCGGCCAGCGTCAGCGCGTGGCGCTGGCGCGGTGTCTGGTGCGCGAACAGCCGGTACTGCTGCTGGATGAGCCGTTCTCTGCGCTCGATCCCGCCCTGCGTCAGGAGATGCTGGCGCTGGTGCAGGACGTCTGTCAGCGCCAGCAGCTGACGATGCTGATGGTGTCGCACAGCATCGAGGATGCCGCACGGATTGCGCCGCGATCGGTAGTGATCGCGGAGGGACGCATTTTGTGGGATGGAGCAACAGAAGCGCTGCTGAGTGGTAAAGCGGGGGCGTCTTCATTGTTGGGCATTCCTGCGGCCTGATGCCCTCACCCTGCCCCTCTCCCATGTACAGTCCGGGGAGAGGGAAAACAACATCAACGGCTCACAACCTTCAACAGGATCTCACCGTACACCGGCATCAGCGGGTGACGAATCAACGCCACCAGCGCCACCACCGCCACGCCCAACGTCAGCGGCGCCAGCCACAACAGGCGAGCGCGGGGAAGATAGCGCGTCAGGCGATCGATATTCGCTTTCGCGCTGCGCCACAGACGCCAGCACAGCCATGCCGCCAGCCACAGCAGCAGCGCGGTACCCAGCAGCAGCCACTTAAACTCGCCGCTTTGCATACCGTCAGGAATATCGATAGCCGCACCCGCGAGGATCCCCGGCAGGAAGTAGAACGGAGGCCAGAAGACGCAGCCGATAATATTCGGCACTACGAATTTTGCGACCGGCAGATCCAGCATCCCTGCGACCATGGGAACCAGCGGACGCGTGGGACCGACAAAGCGGCCGACGAGGATAGTAAACATGCTGTGCTGGTGCAGCGCATGCTCGGTTTTATCCAGCAAGGCTTTGTTCTTTTTCATGAACGACCAGCGGTGCAGCGGCTTCTTAAAGCGCCAGCCCAGCCAGAAAGAGATCCAGTCGCCCAGCAGACAGCCGACGATCCCGGCCAGCCACGCCTGCCAGAAATTGACCTCACCGCTACCAATCAGCGCGCCAAGCCCTGCCATCATCACGGTGCCGGGCAGGATTAACCCCACGAGCGCCAGCGATTCCAGAAAGGCCACCAGCGCCACGGCGATGAGCGAATACATAACGGACTGGGTAATAAAGTGTTCCAGCAATGCCTGCATAACTATTCCGGTCAGAAAACGAATCAGCGATTCTGCTTAGCGCCCCGCACCGCGTCAAGGCAACAATTGTCTGAATAGTTTACAGGTTGCTTTGAGCATTCACCTGTTTGTTTATCTTTTTTTACCGTTCATTCACAACCCGCGCGGAATTCGCTCGGGCTGGCGCCGGTGCACTTTTTAAACACGCGAGAAAAATAGAGCTGATCTTCAAAGCCTACGTTGCGCCCCACGGTGGCGATCGGCATCCGGGTGGTGCTGAGCAGAAGCTTCGCCTGGCTTATCCGCTGATCCTCACGCCAGCTCAGCACGCTGACGCCAAGCTGCTGACGAAACAGATGCGACAGCCGCGACGGTGAGAGACAGACATGCTGGGCAACGCTGGCGATATCAAACTGGCTATCGGCCAGATGGTCACTGATGTACTGGCAGGCATCGCGCACGCGGTTATCCAGCGGCGGATTCAGCGACGCGTTAATCGCCTCCATCCGTCGCAGCAGCAGTTGTTCAAGCAGGTTAATCGCCAGCAGTTCGGCATAACGGCCTCCCGCCTGCCCCGCCTCAATAATCTGCGCAAAAAGCTCGCGAAACTGCGCCAGATGCGCCTCATCCGGGCGGTAATAACCGGTGTGCGCAAAAATGGCTGGCCATGAAAGCCACTCCTGCCAGTAGGCGCGCGGACGGAAGTAGACCCACTGGTGATACCACTCTTTGGCATCCGGGTGACGGCCATAATGGTGGATCTCTCCCGGAGGGAACAACAGGATGTCACCGGGGCGGCAGATGAACTGCTGGTCGCCATTCTTGATAACTCCCTCCCCTCGCACGGTCAGGTTGAGAATATAACCTTTCATCCCGAGCGGTCGGTCAATGTAAAAATCGAGATATCCCTCAGCCTCGATAGGGGTCAGCCCCGCCACAAGGTGCGCGTTAAACGAGTATCCCGGCAGCAGGGGATCGTTTTGCGTTTCGGCCATAGATTCAGTTCTCCCAAGGGTCCTGAAGGAAACCAATTGTCCATATCATTAAAAGCAGGTCAAAAATGGTCTGCGCAAAGATCTCAAAAGCGTTATGCCTCTTTTACGTCCGCCATGTTTCAGCCTTTCCCCCTGATTTCTCCGCCAGAGCAGGCAGATAAGCAGTAACAAAAGTGTCTATAAGTGCGGCAGAAATGTCCACATTGAATATTTGCACGGCGTCACACTTTCCGTTGTAACAGCAATTTAGTCCATAAGATTAGCGGATCCTGCCTGACGATTTTCGCCCCCAGTCTCTAATGTTCTTCCATACCTGTTTTTTCGATGGAGCAACACCATGGCAATTGCGATTGGCCTCGATTTTGGCAGCGATTCGGTTCGCGCGCTGGCAGTGGACTGTACGTCCGGCCAGGAGATAGCAACCAGCGTTGAGTGGTACCCGCGCTGGCAAGAGGGGCGCTACTGCGATGCGCCAAACAACCAGTTCCGTCACCACCCGCGTGACTACATTGAGTCGATGGAAGCGGCAATCAAAACCGTCCTTGCTGACCTGACTGAGGCCCAGCGGGCAGAGATTGTCGGGATTGGCGTCGACAGCACCGGCTCCACCCCCGCCCCTGTGGATGCCGAAGGGCGCGTACTCGCGCTGCGCCCTGAATTTGCCGACAACCCGAACGCCATGTTCGTGTTGTGGAAAGACCATACCGCCGTGGAAGAGGCCGAAGCCATCACCCGCCTGTGCCATCAGCCAGGTAAAACAGACTACTCGCGCTACATTGGCGGGATTTACTCCAGCGAATGGTTCTGGGCCAAGATCCTGCACGTTACCCGCACGGACGCATCGGTTGCCCAGGCAGCCGTCTCCTGGATTGAACTGTGCGACTGGGTTCCCGCCCTGCTCTCTGGCACCACGCGGCCACAGGATATCCGCCGCGGCCGCTGCAGCGCCGGACATAAATCCCTCTGGCACGAAAGCTGGGGCGGCCTGCCTCCGGCGGCGTTCTTCGATGAACTCGACCCGATCATCAACAAAAACCTGAAATACCCGCTGTTTACCGACACCTTCACCGCCGATATTCCCGTCGGCACGCTTTGCGAAGAGTGGGCGACGCGTCTTGGCCTGCCGCAGAACGTGGCGATCTCCGGCGGCGCGTTTGACTGCCATATGGGCGCCGTCGGTGCCGGCGCGCAGCCTAATACGCTGGTGAAAGTGATTGGCACCTCAACCTGCGACATCCTGACGGCGGATAAAGCCACCGTCGGCGAGCGTGCGGTGAAAGGCATCTGCGGCCAGGTTGATGGCAGCGTGGTGCCGGACTTCATCGGCCTCGAAGCCGGTCAGTCCGCGTTTGGCGATATTTACGCCTGGTTTGGTCGCGTGCTGGGCTGGCCGCTGGATCAGCTGGCGGCCGCGCATCCGGAACTGAAAGCGCACATTGCCGAGAGTAAAAAACAGCTTCTGCCGCAGCTCACGGACGCCTGGGCGAAAAATCCGTCTCTCGATCACCTGCCGGTGGTGCTGGACTGGTTTAACGGTCGCCGCACGCCATTTGCCAACCAGCGCCTGAAAGGGGTTATTACCGATCTCAACCTCGCGACCGACGCACCGGCGCTGTTCGGTGGCCTGATTGCCGCCACCGCCTTCGGTGCCCGCGCGATTATGGAGTGCTTCACCGAGCAGGGCATCGACGTGAATAACGTGATGGCGCTGGGGGGCATTGCCCGTAAAAACCCGGTCATCATGCAGGCCTGCTGCGACGTGCTGAACCGTCCGCTGCAGATTGTCGCGTCCGATCAATGCTGCGCGCTGGGCGCGGCAATTTTTGCCGCAGTGGCCGCCGGTGTTCATGCCGATATCCCGACTGCGCAGCAGCACATGGCAAGCGCCGTTGAAAATACGCTCCAGCCGCGTACCCAGCAGGCACAACGCTTCGAACAGCTTTATCAGCGCTACCAGCAATGGGCAAAAAGCGCCGAACTTCACTATATCCCTGTCGCCGCCCCGGCCAAAAGCACCGCGGACACTACGGCAACCCTGACCCATTAAGGACACGATGATGACCATTTTTAATAATTATGAAGTGTGGTTTGTGATTGGCAGCCAGCATCTGTACGGACCACAGGCGCTGCAGCAGGTAACGAAACACGCGGAGCACGTTGTTAACGCGCTGAATGCGGAAGCCAAACTGCCCTGCAAACTGGTGCTGAAACCGCTGGGCACGACGCCGGATGAGATCACCCATATCTGCCGCGACGCGAACTACGACGATAAATGTGCCGGTCTGGTGGTGTGGCTGCACACCTTCTCACCGGCCAAAATGTGGATCAACGGTCTCTCCATCCTTAACAAACCGCTGCTGCAGTTCCATACCCAGTTCAACGCCTCCCTGCCATGGGACAGCATTGACATGGACTTCATGAACCTGAACCAGACCGCGCACGGCGGCCGCGAGTTCGGCTTCATCGGCGCGCGTATGCGTCAGCAGCACGCGGTGGTCACCGGCCACTGGCAGGACGGCCATGCACAACAACGTATCGGCTCCTGGATGCGCCAGGCAGTCTCTAAACAGGACACCCGCCATCTGAAAGTGGTGCGTTTTGGCGACAACATGCGTGAAGTGGCGGTGACCGACGGCGACAAAGTGGCCGCGCAGATCAAGTTTGGCTTCTCCGTCAACACCTGGGCCGTGGGCGACCTGGTACAGGTGGTGAATGAAATCAGCGACGGCGACGTCAGCGCGCTGGTGGATGAGTACGAAAGCCGCTACCGCCTGACGCCTGCGGCACAAATCAACGGCGACAAGCGCCAGAACGTGCTGGATGCGGCGCGCATTGAGCTGGGCATGAAGCGCTTCCTGGAACAGGGCGGTTTCCACGCCTTTACCACGACGTTTGAAGATCTTCATGGCCTGAAACAGCTGCCCGGCCTGGCAGTACAACGTCTGATGCAGCAGGGCTACGGCTTTGCCGGGGAAGGCGACTGGAAAACTGCCGCTCTGCTTCGCATCATGAAGGTGATGTCGACCGGTCTGCAGGGCGGCACCTCCTTCATGGAGGACTACACCTACCACTTCGAGAACGGCAACGATCTGGTGCTCGGCTCACACATGCTTGAAGTGTGCCCTTCTATCGCGGTGGAAGAGAAGCCGATCCTCGACGTGCAGTACCTCGGCATTGGCGGTAAAGCCGATCCGGCACGTCTGATCTTCAACACCCGTACCGGCCCGGCCATCAACGCCAGCCTGATCGATCTGGGGGATCGTTTCCGCCTGCTGGTGAACTGCGTTGATGCCGTTGAAACGCCCCATTCTCTGCCAAAACTGCCGGTCGCTAACGCCCTGTGGAAAGCACAGCCGGATCTGCCAACCGCGTCAGAAGCGTGGATCCTGGCCGGCGGCGCGCACCATACCGTCTTCAGCCACGCGCTGGATCTGAACGACATGCGTCAGTTCGCCGAGCTGCACGACATCGAACTGACCGTGATTGATAACGATACCCGCCTGCCGGCTTTCAAAGACGCGCTGCGCTGGAACGAAGTTTATTACGGTTCAAAACGCTAAGCCCTGAATGCCCGGTGGCGCTGCGTTGACCGGGCCTACGGTTCTGTAGGCCGGCTAAGTGAAGCGCCATCCGGCAGGAGACAACAATGTTAGACGATCTCAAACGTCAGGTTCTCGAAGCTAACCTGGCGCTGCCGAAACACAATCTCGTCACCCTCACCTGGGGCAACGTAAGCGCCGTTGACCGCGAAAAAGGCGTCTTCGTGATCAAGCCTTCCGGCGTCGATTACACGGTGATGACTGCAGACGATATGGTCGTTGTCAGCATCGAAACGGGTGAAGTGGTGGAAGGGAACAAAAAGCCCTCCTCCGATACGCCAACCCACCGGTTGCTGTACCGTTCATTTCCGACCATCGGCGGTATTGTGCATACCCATTCGCGCCATGCTACCATCTGGGCGCAGGCGGGCCAGTCCATCCCGGCGACCGGCACCACCCACGCAGACTACTTTTATGGCACCATCCCCTGCACGCGCCTGATGACCGACGCTGAAATTAACGGCGAGTATGAGTGGGAAACCGGCAACGTGATTGTTGAAACCTTCGAGAAACAGGGAATCGACGCGGCGCAAATGCCCGGCGTGCTGGTACACTCCCACGGCCCGTTCGCCTGGGGTAAAAACGCGGAAGATGCGGTGCATAACGCGATTGTGCTTGAAGAAGTTGCCTATATGGGGATCTTCTGTCGCCAGCTGGCGCCACAGCTGCCGGACATGCAGCAAGCCCTGCTGGATAAGCATTATCTGCGCAAGCACGGTGCAAAGGCGTACTACGGGCAGTAAGCTGTATATATCCCCAGCATAAAACATTCAACCAGGCTATAATCAGGCCTGGTTTTGTTTTATGGGATAACGGCGTGGCGCAGGCGCAAGAAGGCTTTTTACTGACCCGACACTGGCGGGATACCCCTCAGGGTACTGAAGTGGAATTCTGGCTGGCAACGGATAACGGCCCGCTGCAGGTCACGCTGCCCCCGCAGGAGTCCGTCGCGTTTATTCCTGAAGCGCATGTCGGGAAAGTAAAGCAGCTGCTGCGCGGCGAAAACGGCTGGCGTTTGACGCCGCTTGAACTGAAAGACTTCCACCGTCAGCCAGTTTTCGGCCTCTACTGCCGCGCACATCGCCAGCTGATGCGCTATGAAAAACTGCTTCGTGAAGCGGGCGTGACGCTCTACGAAGCCGATATCCGCCCACCTGAACGCTTTCTGATGGAGCGGTTTATTACCGCTCCCGTCTGGGTCGATGGCTCATTGCAAAACGGCAAAATTAGCAACGCGCGCCTGAAGCCGAACCCGCACTACCGCCCGCCACTAAAATGGGTGTCGCTGGACATTGAAACCACCCGCCACGGTGAACTGTACTGCATCGGTCTTGAAGGCTGCGGCGATCGCGTCGTCTATATGCTTGGGCCGCCGAACGGTGATGCCTCCGCGCTGGATTTCCGGCTTGAGTATGTTAACAGCCGGCCACAGCTGCTGGAGAAGCTCAACCAATGGTTTAACGACTACGATCCCGACGTCCTGATCGGCTGGAACGTGGTGCAGTTCGACCTGCGCGTACTGCAAAAACACGCCGAGCGGTATCGCATCCCGCTGATGCTCGGGCGCGGCAACAGCGAGCTGGAGTGGCGCGAACACGGTTTTAAAAACGGCGTCTTCTTCGCCCAGGCGACTGGCCGCCTGATTATCGACGGCATTGAGGCGCTGAAATCCGCCTTCTGGAACTTCTCTTCCTTCTCCCTTGAAGCGGTCGCACAGGAGCTGCTTGGCGAGGGCAAATCCATTGACAACCCCTGGGACAGAATGGATGAGATTGACCGGCGCTTTAACGAAGATAAACCGGCGCTCGCCACCTATAACCTGAAAGATTGCGAGCTGGTCACGCAGATTTTCCACAAAACCGAGATTATGCCGTTTTTGCTGGAGCGTGCGACGGTGAACGGTCTTGCGGCTGACAGGCACGGCGGCTCCGTGGCGGCCTTTAGCCACCTCTACTTCCCCCGGATGCACCGGGCAGGCTATGTCGCCCCTAACCTCGGCGAGGTGCCGCCGCAGGCCAGCCCTGGCGGCTACGTTATGGATTCCAGGCCAGGACTGTATGACTCCGTGCTGGTCCTCGATTACAAAAGCCTCTATCCGTCGATTATCCGCACCTTTCTGATCGATCCCGTCGGGTTGATTGAGGGCATGGCCCAGCCGGATGATGAACACAGCACAGAAGGCTTCCTCGGCGCCCGCTTCTCGCGGGAAAAACACTGCCTGCCTGACATTGTGGGAAATATCTGGCACGGCCGCGACGAGGCAAAGCGCCACGGCAACAAGCCACTCTCACAGGCGCTGAAAATCATCATGAATGCCTTTTACGGGGTACTGGGCACCAGCGCCTGTCGCTTCTTCGACCCACGGCTGGCCTCCTCGATCACCATGCGCGGGCACGAGATTATGCGCCAGACAAAAGCGCTGATTGAATCTCAGGGCTATGACGTCATCTACGGCGACACGGACTCCACCTTCGTGTGGCTTAAGGGCGTGCATTCAAAAGAGGATGCCGCGCGCATCGGCAAAACGCTGGTCGAATTCGTGAACGGCTGGTGGCAGGAGCATTTGCAAAAAGCGCGGCTAACCAGCGCGCTGGAGCTGGAATTTGAAACCCATTTCGCCCGCTTTTTAATGCCCACGATTCGCGGGACCGAGCAGGGCAGCAAGAAACGCTACGCCGGACTGATTCAGGAAGGCGACGCGCAGCGGATGGTCTTTAAAGGGCTGGAGACTGTGCGTACCGACTGGACGCCCCTGGCGCAGCAGTTCCAGCAAACACTCTATCTGCGGGTGTTTCGCAATGAGCCCTATCAGGATTACGTGCGCGAGACGATAGCCAGCCTGATGGCGGGTGAGCTTGACGCACAGCTGGTCTATCGCAAGCGCCTGCGCCGCCCGCTCGCAGAGTACCAGCGTAACGTCCCTCCCCACGTTCGCGCCGCGCGGCTGGCGGATGAAGAAAACGTGCGCCGGGGTCGTGCGCCGCAGTATCAGAACCGGGGAACCATTAAATATGTCTGGACGATTAACGGCCCGGAACCCGTGGATTATCAACACTCTCCTCTGGATTACGATCACTATCTGACGCGTCAGCTTCAGCCCGTCGCAGACGGAATTTTGCCCTTCATCGACGACGATTTTGCTACACTGGTTACAGGGCAACTTGGCCTATTTTGACGCGTGACGAAATGGCTGCCATCCAGTACCATAGCGCCCTTTCCATTCCCGGACCCATTTTTCGATGACCGTCTTTTTTGACGGGGTCGAACTATTGCCTGCAATTAAAGATTAGAGCCGAACAACTATGCCTTTTACACTTGGTCAACGCTGGATCAGCGATACAGAAAGCGAACTTGGATTGGGAACCGTCGTTGCTGTCGATGCGCGTATGGTTACCCTCCTCTTCCCCGCCACTGGTGAAAACCGCCTGTACGCTCGCAATGACTCCCCTGTGACCCGCGTAATGTTTAATCCGGGTGACACCGTGACCAGCCATGATGGCTGGCAGCTCAAGATTGAAGACGTAAAAGAAGAGAATGGACTGCTCGCCTACATTGGCACTCGCCTGGATACCGACGAGACCAATGTCGTCCTGCGTGAAGTGCTGCTCGACAGCAAACTGGTTTTCAGCAAACCGCAGGATCGCCTGTTTGCCGGGCAAATCGATCGAATGGACCGCTTCTCACTGCGCTATCGCGCACGTAAGTTCCAGAGTGAACAATACCGTATGCCGTGGAGCGGCCTGCGTGGCCAGCGCACCAGCCTGATCCCCCACCAGCTGAACATCGCCCATGATGTAGGCCGTCGTCACGCCCCGCGCGTGCTGCTGGCAGATGAAGTGGGCCTGGGTAAGACCATTGAAGCAGGTATGATCCTGCATCAGCAGCTGCTTTCCGGCGCCGCCGAGCGCGTGCTGATTGTGGTTCCTGAAACCCTGCAGCACCAGTGGCTGGTCGAAATGCTGCGTCGCTTTAACCTGCGCTTCTCCCTGTTTGATGACGAGCGCTATGCCGAAGCCCAGCACGACGCGGATAACCCGTTCGAAACGGAACAACTGGTGATCTGCTCCCTGGACTTCGTACGCCGCAGCAAGCAGCGTCTTGAGCACCTGTGTGATGCCGAATGGGATCTGATGGTGGTCGATGAAGCGCACCATCTGGTCTGGAGCGAAGAGGCACCGAGCCGCGAATATTTGGCTATTGAGCAGCTTGCCGAGCGCGTGCCTGGCGTCCTGCTGCTGACCGCAACGCCGGAACAGCTGGGTCTGGAAAGCCACTTCGCCCGTCTGCGTCTGCTCGACCCTAACCGTTTCCACGATTTTGCGCAGTTCGTCGAAGAACAAAATAACTACCGTCCGGTCGCGGATGCCGTCGCCCTGCTGCTGGCGGGCAAGCGTCTCTCTAATGACGAACTTAATACCCTGAGCGATCTGATTGGCGAGCAGGACATTGAGCCGCTGCTGCAGGCTGCCAACAGTGAAAGCGATAACGCAGAATCCGCGCGTAAAGAGCTGATCGACATGCTGATGGACCGCCACGGCACCAGCCGCGTGCTGTTCCGTAACACCCGTAACGGTGTGAAAGGGTTCCCGAAACGCGAACTGCATACCATAAAGCTGCCGCTGCCGACGCAGTATCAGACGGCGATAAAAGTCTCCGGCATCATGGGCGCACGCAAAACCCAGGAAGAGCGTGCCCGTGACATGCTCTATCCGGAACAAATCTACCAGGAATTCGAAGGTGATACCGGCACCTGGTGGAACTTCGATCCGCGCGTGGAGTGGCTGATGGGCTACCTGACCGCCCACCGTTCCCAGAAAGTGCTGGTGATCTGTGCCAAAGCGGCGACTGCGCTACAGCTGGAACAGGTTCTGCGTGAACGCGAAGGTATCCGCGCCGCCGTGTTCCACGAAGGCATGTCCATCGTTGAACGCGACCGCGCCGCGGCGTGGTTTGCCGAAGAGGACAGCGGCGCTCAGGTGATGCTGTGCTCTGAAATCGGTTCTGAAGGCCGTAACTTCCAGTTCGCCAGCAACCTGGTCATGTTCGATCTGCCGTTCAACCCGGATCTGCTGGAACAGCGTATCGGCCGTCTCGATCGTATCGGCCAGGCGCATGATATTCAGATCCATGTCCCTTATCTGGAAAAAACCGCCCAGTCCGTGCTGGTACGCTGGTTCCACGAAGGTCTGGATGCGTTTGAACATACCTGCCCGACGGGCCGCACGATTTACGATCAGGTGCATGGCGATCTGATCGGCTATCTTGCCGCACCGGAAAACGTGGACGGGTTCGATGAGCTGATCGCTTCCTGCCGTGAGAAACACGAGGCGCTGAAAGCGCAGCTGGAACAGGGCCGCGACCGTTTGCTGGAGATCCACTCCAACGGCGGTGAAAAAGCGCAGGCGCTTGCCGAGAGCATTGAAGAGCAGGATGATGACACCAGTCTGATCAGCTTCTCCATGAATCTGTTCGACATCGTGGGCATTAACCAGGACGATCGCGGCGAGAACCTGATTGTCCTGACCCCGTCCGATCACATGCTGGTTCCGGATTTCCCGGGCCTGCCAGAAGATGGCTGCACCATCACCTTCGAGCGTGATGTGGCGCTCTCCCGTGAAGACGCTCAGTTCATCACCTGGGAACACCCGCTGATCCGCAACGGCCTGGACCTGATCCTGTCCGGCGATACCGGCAGCAGCACCATCTCCCTGTTGAAAAATAAGGCGCTGCCTGTCGGCACCCTGCTGCTGGAGCTGATTTATGTTGTGGAAGCGCAAGCGCCGAAACAGCTGCAGCTCAACCGCTTCCTGCCGCCAACGCCTGTCCGTCTGCTGCTGGACAAAAACGGCACTAATCTGGCAGGACAGGTTGAATTTGAGAGCTTCAACCGCCAGCTGAGCGCGGTGAACCGCCATACGGGCAGCAAACTGGTTAACGCGGTACAGCAAGATGTGCACGCCATTCTCCAGCTGGGTGAAACCCAGATTGAAAAATCGGCCCGAGCGCTGATTGATGCCGCGCGCAATGAAGCCGACGAGAAACTGTCTGCGGAGCTGTCACGTCTGGAAGCGTTAAAAGCGGTTAACCCCAACATCCGTGACGACGAACTGACGGCGATTGAAAGCAACCGTCAGCAGGTGCTGGAAAGCCTGAATCAGGCGAGCTGGCGTCTGGACGCCCTGCGTCTTATCGTTGTGACGCATCAGTAAACGGAGCGCAAGATGGTGATGGAGCCGTACAATCCGCCGCAGGATCCCTGGCTGGTCATTCTGTATCAGGATGAGCATATTATGGTGGTCAACAAGCCCAGCGGCCTGTTGTCCGTGCCGGGGCGTCTGGATGAGCACAAAGACAGCGTGATGACGCGTATTCAGCGTGATTATCCTCAGGCGGAGTCCGTCCATCGCCTGGACATGGCCACCAGCGGCGTGATTGTGGTGGCGCTGAATAAAGCCGCGGAGCGCGAGTTAAAACGCCAGTTCCGCGAGCGTGAGCCGAAGAAGCAGTATGTCGCCCGCGTCTGGGGCCATCCTGCGCAGGCGGAAGGGCTGGTGGATTTACCCCTGATTTGCGACTGGCCGAACCGGCCAAAGCAGAAGGTGTGCTATGAAACCGGCAAGGCCGCGCAGACCGAGTATGAAGTGCTGGAGTACGCGACGGATAACACCGCGCGCGTCCTGCTTAAACCGATTACCGGACGTTCACATCAGCTGCGCGTGCATATGCTGGCCCTGGGACATCCGATTCTGGGCGACCGGTTTTACGCCCCGCCTGAGGCGCTGGCGTTAGCGCCACGTCTTCAGCTCCATGCGCAGACGCTCACCATCACCCATCCGGCCTTCGGTAACGCGATGACGTTTAAAGCCCCGGTGGACTTCTAAAAAAAGCCCGACATCGTCGGGCTTTTTTTATTTGAAACCTTTCTTCTCTTTAATGAGCTCGTAGGCCTTCTGGATTTCCTGCGCTTTTTGCTTCGCCATCTCCATCATCTCCGGCGGTAAGCCTTTCGCAACCAGCTTGTCCGGGTGATGTTCACTCATCAGCTTGCGATAGGCACGTTTAATAGTGGTGACATCATCCGTGGGCTTCACGCCAAGTACGTTGCAGGCATCTTCCAGCGTCGGGCCACGCTGCGCCTGCTGCCAGGTGCCGCCAGACGACTGCTGGTGATAACCGCCGCCAAACTGTGCCCCGCCCTGCATCATGCGCAGGAACTGGTCGAACTGCATACGGGAGATACCCAGCTCTTCCGCAATGACGTACAGCACGTCGCGTTCATTGGGGTGCAGGGAACCGTCGGCGAAGGCCGCCTGAATCTGGATTTCCAGAAACATCCGAATTAAATCAAAGCGACCAAAGCAGATGCTGCGGAACTGACGCATTTTTTCACGCAGCGGATAGTTGTCCGATTTGCCGATGCGAAACGCATTTTGCGCTGCCAGACGGGAGTCACCATGCAGGTTCATGCGATCCATAAAGACGCTGGCAATCTGAATATCGGCTTCTGTCACACGTCCTTTGGATTTGGTTAAGTGCCCCATGACCTCAAAGGTGGTGGAGAAAAAGAGCGACTGACGCTCGCGCTGATTGGCAAACCAGGCCATTTTGCGGCTGCGCGCCTTATCAAACATATGCCCGATAATCAGCCCAAGCACGATTCCCCAGAACCCGGCACCCATGATGATGGCGAACGCAACGCCGATTATTTTACCCCAATACTGCATATACTCCCCGGATAGTCATATTCCTTGCCGACGCAACGTCATCATCACTGTGTTCAAGTCACGGTCAATTGAAGGACATCGCCTATAATTTGCTTTATCATACTCGTCATTCGATAGCGAGCCTAACACTCTGGCACGCAAACAGGCAGGATTAACGCTGGTACTGCGCAGATGAGTAAGATAGTCTCTGAGCGTTTGTAAGCCGTAGCCACTGATGACGGAACAATAAAATACAACGTATGAAAAAACGTATCCCCACCCTCCTGGCCACAATGATTGGCTCCGCCCTGTACAGTCAACAGGGGCTGGCGGCCGATCTCGCCTCGCAATGTATGCTTGGCGTCCCAAGCTATAATCGTCCACTGGTGAAGGGCGATACAAATAGCTTGCCGGTAACCATTACTGCCGACAGTACGAAAGGTACCTATCCTGACAATGCCACGTTTACGGGCAATGTGGATATTAACCAGGGCAACAGCCGCCTGCAGGCAGATGAAGTGCAGTTGCACCAGAAGCAGCCGGAAGGTGCGGCCGAGCCGGTACGAACGGTGGATGCGCTGGGTAATGTGCACTATGACGACAATCAGGTCATCCTGAAAGGTCCGAAAGCCTGGTCAAACCTGAACACCAAAGACACTAACGTCTGGGAAGGTGATTACCAGATGGTGGGTCGTCAGGGGCGTGGTAATGCAGACCTGATGAAACAGCGCGGTGAAAACCGTTATACGATCCTGGAAAATGGCTCCTTTACCTCCTGTCTGCCGGGTTCTAATACCTGGAGCGTGGTCGGAAGCGAGGTTATCCACGACCGTGAAGAGCAGGTCGCAGAGATCTGGAATGCCCGCTTCAAGCTGGGTCCGGTGCCCGTTTTCTACAGCCCTTATCTGCAGCTTCCTGTCGGCGACAAACGTCGCTCAGGCTTCCTGATCCCGAATGCCAAATACAGCACCTCAAACTATTTTGAGTTCTACCTGCCGTATTACTGGAACATCGCGCCCAACATGGACGCGACCATCACGCCGCACTATATCCATAAGCGCGGCAACGTCATGTGGGAGAACGAGTTCCGCTACCTGACCCAGGCGGGTGCAGGCCTGATGGAGCTCGATTATCTGCCGTCAGATAAAGTCTTCCAGGATGAGCATCCGACTGAAGGGGACAAACACCGTTGGTTGTACTACTGGCGCCATGCGGGTGTGATGGATCAGGTCTGGCGTTTTAACGTCGACTACACCAAGGTCAGCGATCCTTACTACTTCAACGACTTTGACTCCAAATACGGTTCAAGTACCGATGGTTATGCGACGCAGAAATTCAGCGTTGGCTATGCTATTCAAAACTTTAACGCCACAGTCTCAACGAAACAGTTCCAGGTCTTTAGTACCCAGACGCGAAGCACTTACGGCGCAGAGCCGCAGCTGGATGTGAACTGGTATCAGAACGATGTTGGGCCATTTGACACCCGCGTTTACGCGCAGGCGGTCCATTTCGTGAATACCAACTCGGATATGCCGGAAGCCACGCGTATTCACCTGGAGCCGACCATCAACCTGCCGTGGTCTAACGACTGGGCAAGCCTGAACACAGAAGCCAAGCTGATGGCGACACACTATCAGCAGAAAAATGTGGATGATTACAACGCCAGTAACAACACCGATCTTCAGGAATCGGTTAACCGTACCCTTCCGCAATTTAAAATGGACGGTAAGCTGATCTTTGAACGTGATATGGGGTTACTGGCTGATGGCTATACGCAAACGCTGGAACCGCGGATGCAGTATCTCTACGTGCCGTATCGCGACCAGAGCAAAATCCAGAACTACGACTCGTCCTTCCTGCAGTCTGACTACAGCGGCCTGTTCCGTGACCGTACCTACGGCGGTCTTGACCGTATTGCCTCCGCTAACCAGTTAACGACCGGTGTCACAACGCGCGTATATGATGACGCTGCCGTTGAACGTTTTAACGTTTCTGTTGGTCAAATCTACTATTTCACCGAGTCTCGCACCGGTGATGACAACATTAACTGGGAGAAAGACAACAAGACCGGTTCCCTGGTCTGGGCGGGCGATACCTACTGGCGCATGACGGACCGCTGGGGCTTACGCGGTGGGCTGCAGTACGATACGCGTCTCGACAACATTGCGACCAGCAGTGCGGCAATTGAGTACCGTCGTGATGAAGACCGTATGGTGCAGCTGACGTACCGTTATGCCAGCCCGGAATATATCCAGGCGACATTGCCAGACTATGCGAACAGAGAACAGTATAAAGACGGTATTTCGCAGGTCGGTGGCGCAGCAAGCTGGCCTATCGCCGACCGTTGGTCAATCGTAGGTGCTTACTACTTTGACACCAATACCAGTAAGCCTGCCGACCAGATGGTCGGTTTGCAATATAACTCCTGCTGCTACGCGCTGCGCGTCGGTTACGAACGTAAGCTTAACGGCTGGAATACTGACAACAATCAGAGCAAATACGATAACGTGATTGGCTTCAATGTCGAACTGCGCGGCCTGAGCTCCAACTATGGCCTGGGCACGCAGCAGATGCTGCGCTCGAACATTCTGCCTTACCGCAGTTCCTTGTAATGTGCTTGATTTGCAACGTAATCCGCTTTGCGGTTAATTGAAATGGAAAAAGTATGAAGAACTGGAAAACGCTGCTGCTCGGTGTCGCTTTGGTTGCGAATACCAGCTTCGCGGCCCCCCAGGTTGTTGATAAAGTCGCCGCTGTGGTTAACAACGGCGTTGTACTCGAAAGTGACGTTGACGGTCTGATGAAATCGGTGAAGCTCAATTCCGGCGAAGCAGGTCAGCAGCTGCCGGATGACGCCACATTGCGCCACCAGATCCTGGAGCGTCTGATCATGGATCAGATCGTTTTGCAGATGGGTCAGAAAATGGGCGTGAAGGTCACTGACGAGCAACTCGATCAGGCCATCGCTAACATCGCGAAGCAGAACAATATGTCTTTAGACCAGATGCGCAGCCGTCTGGCCTATGACGGTATCAGCTATGCCACCTACCGTAACCAGATCCGTAAAGAGATGCTGATTTCGGAAGTGCGTAACAATGAAGTGCGCCGCCGCGTCACGATCCTGCCGCAGGAAGTGGACGCGCTGGCAAAACAGGTGGGCAACCAGAATGACGCCAGTACAGAGCTGAACCTGAGCCACATTCTGATCCCGCTTCCTGAGAATCCAACCTCCGACCAGGCTGCAGAAGCCGAAAGCCAGGCGCGTTCCATTGTAGAGCAGGCGCGTAATGGCGGTGACTTCGGCAAGCTGGCCATTACCTACTCCGCTGACCAGCAGGCGCTGAAAGGCGGCCAGATGGGCTGGGGTCGTATTCAGGAGCTGCCTTCCATCTTCGCTCAGGCACTGAGCACCGCGAAGAAAGGTGATATCGTCGGTCCAATCCGTTCAGGTGTGGGCTTCCATATTCTGAAAGTGAACGATCTGCGTGGACAGAGCCAGAGTATTTCCGTCACCGAAGTGCATGCTCGCCACATTCTTCTGAAACCGTCACCGATCATGACTGACGATCAGGCACGTGCAAAGCTTGAGCAGATTGCTGCTGACATTAAGAGCGGTAAAACCTCGTTTGCAAATGCGGCAAAAGAGTTTTCTCAGGATCCCGGCTCTGCTAACCAGGGCGGCGATTTGGGTTGGGCGGCTGCAGATATTTACGATCCTGCGTTCCGTGATGCCCTGATGAAGCTGAACAAAGGCCAGATCAGTGCGCCAGTACACTCTTCATTTGGCTGGCACCTTATCGAGCTGATGGACACCCGTAACGTGGATAAAACCGATGCGGCGCAGAAAGACAGAGCCTACCGTATGCTGTTTAACCGTAAGTTCTCTGAAGAAGCGGCAACCTGGATGCAGGAACAACGCGCCAGCGCTTACGTAAAAATTCTGAGCAACTAATGAAACAGCATCGTGTTGTGATCACGCCCGGCGAACCCGCCGGGATTGGACCTGACCTCGTCGTTCAGCTTGCCCAGCGCAACTGGCCGGTGGAGCTGGTCGTCTGCGCTGATGCAACACTGTTACAAGACCGGGCAACGCTGCTCGGTCTGCCTTTAACGCTCATCCCCTACGTTGAAGGTCAACAGCCTGCACCACAGCAAGCCGGTACGCTCACGCTCCTTCCTGTTCCCCTGCGAACGCCTGTTATTCCGGGCCAGCTCAGCACGGAAAACGGCCACTATGTCGTTGAAACGCTTGCGCGCGCCTGCGACGGTTGTCTGAAGGGTGAATTTGCCGCCCTGATTACCGGCCCGGTCCACAAAGGCGTCATTAACGAAGCGGGTATTCCTTTTACCGGGCATACGGAGTTTTTTGAAGAGCGCTCGCACAGCCCGAAAGTCGTCATGATGCTGGCAACGGAGGCGATGCGTGTTGCGCTTGTCACAACCCATCTGCCCATCAGGGCCATTCCGGATGCCATTACCCCGGAACTGCTGCGGGAGATCATCGGGATCCTGCATCATGATCTGCAAACCAAATTCGGCATCAAGCAGCCGCACGTTCTGGTCTGCGGCCTGAATCCGCACGCCGGCGAAGGCGGGCATATGGGTACCGAAGAGATCGACACCATTATTCCGGTCCTTGAAGAAATGCGCGCAAAAGGGATGCACTTAAGCGGGCCGCTGCCTGCTGATACCCTTTTCCAGCCGAAATACCTGGATAATGCCGACGCCGTGCTCGCGATGTACCACGATCAAGGCCTGCCCGTGCTAAAATACCAGGGCTTTGGCCGCGGGGTGAATATCACTCTCGGTTTACCCTTTATTCGAACGTCCGTTGACCACGGTACTGCGCTGGATCTGGCAGGCCAGGGGAAAGCGGATGTCGGCAGTTTTATTACGGCGCTTAATCTCGCCATCAAAATGATTGTTAATACTCAATGACTAATCGAGTCCATCAGGGCCACTTAGCCCGTAAACGTTTCGGGCAAAACTTCCTTAACGATCAGTTCGTGATCGAAAGCATTGTCTCGGCTATTAACCCGCAAAAAGGTCAGGCGATGGTCGAAATCGGCCCGGGCCTTGCCGCGCTGACCGAGCCGGTCGGCGAACGCCTTGACGCACTGACCGTCATCGAACTGGACCGCGATCTGGCCGCACGCCTGCAAACGCACCCGTTCCTCGGGCCGAAGCTGACCATTTATCAGCAGGATGCCATGACCATGAACTTTGGCGAGCTGTCGGAGAAAATGGGTCAGCCACTGCGCGTGTTCGGCAACCTGCCGTACAACATTTCCACCCCGCTGATGTTCCACCTGTTTAGCTATACTGATGCCATTGCCGACATGCACTTCATGTTGCAAAAAGAGGTTGTGAACCGTCTGGTTGCAGGCCCGAACAGTAAAGCGTATGGTCGTTTAAGCGTGATGGCGCAATATTACTGCAACGTGATCCCGGTTCTCGAAGTTCCGCCATCCGCCTTTACGCCACCACCGAAAGTGGATTCTGCGGTTGTACGCCTGGTGCCGCATAAAACGAAACCGTACCCGGTAAAAGATCTGCGTGTACTGAGCCGCATCACCACAGAAGCCTTTAATCAGCGCCGGAAAACGATCCGCAACAGTCTGAGCAATTCGTTCACCGTTGAGGTGTTAGCGGAACTGGGGATCGACCCGGCAATGCGTGCGGAAAACATTTCCGTAGAGCAGTACTGCAAGCTGGCTAATTACATCAGCGAAAATGCGCCGCCGAAGGAGAGTTAAGCCATGATTGATTCGCCCCGCGTATGTGTCCATGTACAAAGCGTCTATGTTGAATCGCAATCCTCGCCGGATGAAGAACGTTTTGTCTTTGCTTACACTGTGACCATTCGTAATCTGGGGCGGGTGCCTGTGCAGCTGCGTGGGCGCTACTGGCTTATTACCAACGGCAATGGCCGCGAAATCGAAGTTCAGGGAGAGGGTGTGGTCGGTGAACAACCCCACATCGCCCCTGGTGAAGAGTATCAGTACACCAGCGGTGCAGTGATTGAAACGCCGATGGGTACCATGCAAGGCCATTATGAAATGGTCGACGTCGATGGCAATGGATTCCGCGTTGCCATTCCTGTGTTCCGTCTCGCCGTTACAACACTCATTCATTAATCTAATGTCTACATATCTGATTGGCGACGTTCACGGTTGCTACGATGAACTGATCGCATTATTAAAACAGGTCGACTTTACGCCAGGGCAGGACACGCTCTGGCTGACGGGCGATCTGGTCGCGCGTGGCCCTGGCTCACTGGAGGTTCTGCGCTTCGTAAAATCACTCGGCGACAGTGTACGCATGGTGCTGGGCAATCACGATCTGCATCTGCTGGCGGTCTTCGCCGGGATCAGTCGCAACAAGCCTAAAGATCGCCTCACTCCGCTGCTGGATGCGCCGGACGCCGACGATCTGATTAACTGGCTGCGCCGTCAGCCCTTGCTGCAGATCGACGAAGAGAAAAAGCTGGTCATGGCGCATGCCGGGATCACGCCACAATGGGATCTGGAGACGGCGAAAACCTGTGCGCGTGACGTGGAGGCGGTGCTGGCGAGCGACTCCTATCCTTTCTTCCTTGATGCCATGTACGGCGATATGCCGAACCACTGGAGCGAGGATCTCAGCGGCCTGGCTCGTCTGCGCTTTATCACCAACGCCTTCACCCGGATGCGTTTCTGCTTCCCGAACGGGCAGCTGGACATGTATTCCAAAGAGACGCCGGAAAGCGCGCCAGCCCCGCTCAAGCCGTGGTTTGCCATTCCGGGGCCGGTGACAAGCGAGTACAGCGTGGTATTTGGTCACTGGGCGGCACTGGAAGGAAAAGGGACACCGGAGGGGATCTACGGTCTGGATACCGGATGCTGCTGGGGCGGAGAGTTAACCTGCCTGCGCTGGGAAGATAAAGCTTACTTTGTTCAGCCATCCAACCGACAGCTGGACTTAGGGGAAGACGAGGCCGTTGCCTCCTGATACGTCATTCCCTCTCCCAACCGGGAGAGGGTAAATCATTTAACGACGTTCCAGAATCTCGAAGCAGTAGCTGTGGGAGTTCTGAGCATCCGCGTCGTGGAATTCGCTGAATACTGATTCCCACTCGTCCGGATCGTAGTCCGGGAAATGGGTATCCCCTTCCACTTCGGCATCAATGTGGGTCAGATATAGCTTCTGCGCTTTTGGCAGGAACTGTTCATATACACGCCCACCGCCAATCACCATGATCTCTTCGGCATTGCCACACGCAGCAATCGCCTCGTCGACAGATTTTACCCATTCGACGCGATCGTCAGTGCCTGGCTGGCTACTGATAACGATATTCTTCCGGCCCGGCAATGGACGACCAATCGACTCCCAGGTCAGGCGGCCCATCACTACCGGCTTGTTTAACGTAGTACGTTTAAACCATGCAAGATCGGCAGGCAGGTTCCACGGCATGGCATTTTCCATACCGATAACGCGGTCCACCGCCAGCGCTGCAATCAGACTGATCATTGAAAATTTCCCGGATGCAAAAAATTGCCGCCACTATACGGAAAGCTTAATCTTTCGTCGACTGGCGGCAGGGTAAAGATAAAGAAATTTTTTATTATTGCTGGCAACTCCACTTCACGCGGAAGGTTTACTCTCAGGCTCATCAGCCGGATCGCCGGTATGCTTGCCCTCTTCCGTGCCCTGCCAGCCGTGACGCTGGATCAGCGACAGATGATTGCGGTCCTCATTAATGATTTCCGTCAGCATCGCACTGGTGCGTTTGAACACGGCCGCGCGCTCCGTGGCCGAGCTGCCAGCCATTGCCGCCATCTCTTCCACCATCCCGGTATTAAAGCGGCGGAACAGGTCTGCACGCTCGCGCGCTTCATATGCGCCGAGCCCCAGATTTTCCAGCGCCATACGGCCAGATTTCAGCGCACCTTCAAATGTTTCACGCTCCGGTGCTTCTACCCCCGCCTGCCGCAGCCGGATATAGTGATCCACATCGCGGGCGCGGGAGATAATGGTCAGCGCCGGGAAATGTTCTTTGACCAGTTCCACCATCTGCATGCTGGTTTCCGGATCGTCAATGGCGTTAATCAATACCTCGGCTTTTGCTGCGCCAGCAGATTCCAGCAGATCGACGCGCGTTGCGTCGCCGTAAAAGACTTTCATGTCGAACTTACGCAGGGTATCGACATGGTCGGGGTCGTGATCGAGGATGACCATTTTCACGCCGCTCGACAGCAGTAAACGGCCCACGATCTGCCCATAGCGACCAAATCCGGCGATGATCACGCGCGGCTGCTCCTCGTCGATCTCATCAGCTTCGCGCTCCTGTTCGCTGCCCGATTTTTCCAGGCGCGTCAGTACAACCAGCAGAACGGGCGTCGCCGCCATCGACAGGGCGACCGCCAGCGTCAGGGCTTTCGCCCACTCCGGATCGAGAACATTTGCCATCTGCGCTGCGCCGAAGACCACGAACGCAAATTCGCTCCCCTGCCCCAGCAGAACCGCAAACCAGCTGCGCTGCTTATTCGGCACCTTCAGCGGACGCGCAATCAGCCACAGCATCGCCATTTTAATGACCAGGAAGCCAACAAGCAGGATGACAATACGCAGCGGGTGCGTCACCAGCGTGCCGAAGTCAACGGACATCCCCACGCCGATGAAAAACAGCCCCAGCAGCAACCCTTTGAACGGCTCGATATCGCTTTCCAGCGCGTGACGATATTCAGAACTCGCCAGCAGAACGCCGGCAAGGAACGCCCCCATCGCCATCGACAGCCCGGCCTCTTCCAGCAGCAGACCAAAGCCAAACACCAGGAACAGCGCCACGGCACTGAACACTTCGCGCAAACCGGAGCGGGCAACAAACCGCAGCAGCGGACGGGTGACATAGCGTCCAAGCAGAACCACCAGCGCCAGTGCCCCCACCACTTTCAGTGCGGACAGCGCGAAAGCGCCCAGCGTCGTCGAGGACCCACTGGCCGCCAGCAACGGGATCATCGCCACCAGCGGAATAGCGGCAATGTCCTGGAACAGCAGCACTGAGAACGCACTGCGCCCCATCTGCGAAACCGTCAAATTACGCTCGTTCATCGCCTGCATGGCAATCGCCGTTGAGGAGAGCGCCAGCGTCATGCCGATAAGCTCTGCCACTTTCCAGTCCATTCCCAACAGGATACAGAACCCACCCAGCAGCAGGCCGCAGGCCACCATTTGCAACGCCCCGCCACCAAATACCGAAGCGCGAAGTTTCCACAGGCGCTGCGGATCGAGTTCCAGGCCAATCACAAAGAGCATCAGCACGACGCCAATCTCAGCGAAGTGGAGAATCGCCTCGGCATCCGTCACCAGACGAAAGCCCCACGGACCAATGACGCAGCCCGCAATCAGGTAGCCAAGAACAGAACCCAGCCCCAGGCGTACCGCGACGGGCACAATCAGCGCCGCCGCGCCGAGGTAAATCAGCGCCTGTATTAGCGTATGGCTATCCATGATGCGTCTCCTGCCATTCAAGTAAGCGTTGTTTATAATGACGAGCCTGCGCCTGCAGCGTTTCATCATCGCAGACAAACGTACAGTGCATCGCAAATGGCGGGAGCCAGTTCAGACCACAGTAGAGCGCCGTCGCCTGCAGCGGCTGCGCCAGGACGTCAAACCCCGGGAAGGCGCCAATATCAAAATGGCTTTCCCCGCCGCCGGTGGTGACCGCCCACATCAGGCTTTTCCCTTTTAGCGCATGGCCATTGTGGCCATACGCCCAGCCGTGGGAGAACACCTTATCAATCCACAGTTTCAGAAGCGGGGGCGTGCTGTACCACTGCATGGGATGCTGCCAGACGATCAGATCGGCACGGGAAAGTGCCTCCTGCTCGGCGGCGATATCGATATTAAAATCGGGATAGAGTTGATACAGGGAACGTATCTCTACGTTATCAAGCGTCCTTACCTGCTCAAGCATCCGCTTATTCGCATGCGAGTGTTGCGGATAAGGATGGGCGTAAATTATCAGAATCATCAATGGGCCTGCGTTGACTGGCTTATCTCTCTTGTAGGTGTGAGTGTAGACAGTTAACCAGCCTGCTGAAAGTGTTGATTGGCATCGCAGATGCAAAACGCAAGTATTGCTACTCACGGCGCCCCATTCACATGATTATGCCAGCACTTATCTGAACAGCGTTAATCTTATTAATCTCACCAATAAATGACTCTTTTTCATTTGCACATATGAAATATTAAGAATAATTAAAATCGCATTTTAATAAATAGATGTATACATAACCCATTGAAAATATAATAATTTAACCCCTTTCCGAATAACAACTCTCTTTAAAAGAGAACATACTTCTTTGTTCTTCAACTTTCATTTTAAATGGATGTGAATATGAGTGACAAACACCACATATTAAACAGGACAACCCAATTACTGGGAAAGTTATTTCCCGTCCTGTTAGTTTTTACGCCAATAATAAGCCAAGCAGCAACCATTGATCAGTCGACTTCAGTCCCGCAAGATTTTTCCTCAGAATCTGAATATATCATTAATAAAAACGTCACGATTTCCTCTCTCGATAATGTTGCCGCAGTAACTGTTTCTGGTATGGACGTTACTTCTGTCACCAATAAAGGAAAAATCACCGCAAAAGCGGACGGACTTGATATTAATACTAACGCACAGCGTGTTGTGATTAACAACGAGGAGGGGGCAACTATTTCCTCAACAACCGCAAACGCAGTGAACATTCAATCCATGCAGGGCGAACTCAATAACAATGGAAGTATCATTGGTTTTGAAAATGGTATTTATATTGATGAAGAGTCCTCAGCAGTAAATATTTCAAACAGCGCAACAGGCCTTATTGAAGGCAAGACGGGTATGCTGGTGAATATCGGCACACCCATTAACAACGAGGGTTCTATCAAAGGCACTCAAAATGATGGAATTGCCCTAAGTGACGGAAACTCGAAAATTATCAATAGTGGTATTATTGATGGTTATCAGAATGGTATTAACGTCATGGGCTCATCCAAAATTGAGATCATTAATACTGGTTCAATTGGCGGCGGTAGTACTGCAATCCTGTTCGCCAGCAACAAACATAATACACTGACGCTTAATACAGGATCGTCACTGTCAGGTGATGTCATTTCTACCCTCTCAAAAGGGAACATCCTAAGGCTGGTGGGAACCGGCGCCGAGGACAGCAATTTTATTGGGCTAAACGAAGGTGACGGTTTCGCTTCTCTTGCTATGGACGGGGAAGACTGGACGCTCACTGGTGATGTCGACATTATCGGCACGGGTGATTCACTGCAGGTCAATAGCGGCAATCTGACCCTGGCCGGAACCGTCGCAAATGCGGGGAACACGCTGGTCGCTGAAAATGCGGTTCTGCAGTTGGGTAATGGCGAAAGCGTCGCAAACCTGAGTGGAGGACTCACGAATAACGGCTCGGTTATCTTCAACCAGGGTGATAATTTCACCTTCACCACTAACATGACCGGCAGCGGGAGTGTTGAAAAAAGGGATTCGCATACGCTGACGTTGACCGGTAACAACAGCTATAGCGGTGATACTACCCTGTATAGCGGCACCACGCTGGTCGCGTCCGGTGCGACCCTGGGCGTTGAAAACAGTCATGCCACGGTGACCGTGCAGAGCGGAGCCAGGTTTGCCACAGCCGGGACGGTATACGATAACATCACTATTCTTAGCGGCGGCACGCTGGCTGCATGGAATGCCATTCAGGGCAACCCGACATTGCGCAACTCGGGCGCGGATACCATCAACGGCAACGTGACCAACAGCGGTACGCTTTTACTGAGCGCAGCGGATAATTCAGTCGGCAATGACTTTACCATCAATGGAGATTATACCGGCACTGCGGGGAGCCAAATCGTATTGAACAGCACGCTGGGCGCGGATGATGCACCTACCGATCATCTTACGATTACGGGCAGCAGCTTTGGGCAGTCAGGCGTTACTGTCTCCAATATGGGTGGGTTAGGCGCTCAAACGGTCAATGGCATGGAAATTGTCAGCGTGAGTGGAAGCTCTGAAGCTCAGCTGACGCTTGCCAAACCCGTCGTTGCCGGCGCGTGGGAATATAATCTTTATCAACACAGTAATGGCAACTGGTATCTGGAATCGAAGGCTTCACCCTCCGACGATCCGGCTGACGATCCCGATAACGGAGATAACGGAGATAACGGAGATAACGGTGGCAATGGTGACAACGGCGACAATGGTGGCAACGGTGACAACGGCGACAACGGCGGCAATGGTGACAATGGCGGTAACGGAGACAACGGCGGTAATGGCAGCAACAATAACCCTGAAGTCATGGCTCCGGAAGTCGGCGCATATTTAGGCAACTACCTTGCTGCTCAAAGCATGTTCCTCCACAAGCGCGACGATCGCGATCAAATCACCTTCCGCAATGAAGATAACCTCAATACCTGGATGTACGTTAAGGGCCGCTATCATGAAAACGACGCAGGTGGCGACAGAGTCAATTATGACACCACCACTACCGTGCTTCAGATAGGCAGCGATTTCATGAGCAAGCCACTGGATAACGGTATCCTGCGGGCGGGCGGCATGTTTGGTGCTGGTCAGGCAAAAACCCACTCGGAGGCCAGACACAATGTGCGTGATGCGCAGGGTAAAGTCGACGGCTTCAATGCAGGTTTATACGCCACCTGGCAGGAAGATCAGAACTTACGCCTTGGCAGCTACATTGATACCTGGGCCGCCTATAGCTGGTACAACAATAAAGTGACCAGCAACCGTAATGACGAAGTTTACGACAGTGAAGGTTTCGCTGCCTCTGTCGAAGTGGGTCATGCGTGGGTGATTAATTCAGAAAATGAGCGCACCTGGAAAATCGAACCTCAGGCGCAGATCGTTTACAGCTACCTTGATCAGGAAAACCATACCGACCGTGACGGCGTCCGGGTGACAACCCTGGACAACGACGGTCTGTTTGGTCGTCTGGGCGTCAAATCAAGCTACTTCCAGCAGAAGGATGTCAAAGCCTGGCAGCCGTACGTTGCCGTGAACTGGCTGAAAGGCGCGGGTCAAAACGATCTGGCGTTTAACGGTGAAACTGTCAGCAACGACACGCCGGAAGACCGTGGCCAGCTAGAGCTGGGCGTTACCGGGAATTTGAACGAGACTACCACCGTTTCTCTGCGGGCCAGCGGCGAATGGGGTGAAAACAGTTATGCTGCCTATGGCGGTCATATCCTGTTGAACCACCGCTGGTAAGCGTTCCGGAAAGGCTAAAAGCCGTGGCAAATGCCACGGCTTTTTTTATTAGTTATCCAGCTCGCCCATGGATTTCACCTGGTCACGGTTAATCTGCTCGGTTTGACCGGTTTCGGCGTTTTTGTACGACACCAGACCGGTATCGTCATCCACCTTCGGTTTGCCGTCGGTGACAATGGTTTTGCCATCGGTCGTTTTTACAGCCTGGTTGGATGAACAGCCCGCAACGGTGAACAATGTTGTGGCAGACAGAAGAGACGCGATCAGTAATTTATTTTGCATGGTGTTTTCCCCTGCTCTCAGTTGAATTTCGTTATCGACCTAACAATTTTAGGCTAACTGACTGAATGCGGATGGAAAACCAGAAGGTTCTGAAGAGAGGGAGAGTGCCCGGCAACGCTACGCCGCCGGGCATGTGAACTTACTTATTAATCTGCGCGTGCATTTCCTGAACCGAAATCACCTTCTCGGTGGCATCCGCATTCAGCGCCATAGCCGTCGCGAAACCGCCGTTCAGGGTGGTGTCGTAGTGCACTTTATACTGCAGCGCGCTGCGGCGAATCAGCTTGGAGTCTTCAATCGCCTGGCGGCCCGCAGTGGTGTTGATGATGTAGGTATATTCGCCATTCTTGATGCGATCCTGAATGTGCGGACGACCTTCATGCACCTTGTTCACCAGACGCGGGTTGATACCGGCTTCACCCAGCACAATCGCCGTACCGTGAGTGGCATCCAGCTCGAAGCCCTGCTTAAGCAGCTTGGCAGCCAGGTCAACCACGCGCTCTTTATCGCCTTCGCGAACGGAGAGCAGCGCACGGCCAGATTTCTTCATGGTGGAGTTACTGCCCAGCTGCGCCTTCGCGAATGCTTCAGCAAAGGTGCGGCCCACGCCCATCACTTCCCCGGTAGAGCGCATCTCTGGCCCTAACAGCGGGTCAACGCCCGGGAATTTGTTGAATGGCAGCACCACTTCTTTCACCGAGTAGTACGGCGGAATGATCTCTTTGGTTACGCCCTGCTGAGCCAGCGTCTGGCCCGCCATCACGCGTGCCGCCACTTTCGCCAGCGGAATACCCGTGGCTTTGGAGACGAACGGGACGGTACGCGCCGCACGCGGGTTCACTTCAATCAGGTAGACTTCGTTGTCTTTCACCGCAAACTGAACGTTCATCAGACCACGAACCTGCAACTCGAAGGCCAGCTTCTGCACCTGCTGGCGCATCACGTCCTGAATTTCCTGACTCAGCGTGTACGCTGGCAGAGAACAGGCAGAGTCGCCGGAGTGTACGCCCGCCTGCTCGATGTGCTCCATGATGCCGCCAATCAGCACCATTTCGCCGTCGCAGATAGCGTCAACGTCCACTTCTACCGCATCGTCGAGGAAACGGTCGAGCAGAACTGGCGCATCGTTGGAAACGCTCACCGCCGTCTGGAAGTAGCGACGCAGGTCTGCTTCGTCATAGACGATTTCCATCGCGCGGCCGCCCAGTACGTAGGAAGGACGAACCACCAGCGGATAGCCAATCTCTTTCGCCTTCTCAACAGCCTGTTCAATGGCCGTTACGGTGGCGTTCGCCGGCTGCTTCAGCTTCAGACGATCAACCGCCTGCTGGAAACGCTCGCGGTCTTCCGCACGGTCAATCGCGTCCGGGCTGGTACCGATAACCGGTACGCCAGCGGCTTCCAGGGCACGCGCCAGCTTCAGCGGGGTCTGGCCACCGTACTGCACGATAACGCCTTTTGGCTTCTCGATACGCACGATTTCCAGCACGTCTTCCAGGGTAACGGGCTCGAAGTAGAGGCGATCAGAAGTGTCATAGTCGGTAGAGACCGTTTCCGGGTTACAGTTAACCATGATGGTCTCATAACCGTCTTCGCGCAGCGCCAGCGAAGCGTGCACGCAGCAGTAGTCAAACTCGATGCCCTGGCCGATACGGTTTGGACCACCGCCCAGCACCATAATCTTGTCGCGGTCAACGGACGGGTTCGCTTCGCACTCGTCTTCATAGGTGGAGTACATGTACGCGGTGTCGGTCGAGAATTCCGCCGCACAGGTATCCACACGCTTGTAGACAGGGTGCAGGTCATACTGGTCACGGAGCTTACGGATTTCCGCTTCACGTACGCCCGCCAGTTTTGCCAGACGCGCATCGGCGAAGCCTTTACGCTTCAGCATGCGCAGGAAGTCCGCATCCAGACCGTTGATGCCCAGCTCTGCTACTTTCTCTTCGAGACGTACCAGCTCTTCAATCTGCACCAGGAACCAGCGGTCAATGTTGGTCAGGTTGAATACGCCGTCGACGGAGAGGCCTGCACGGAAGGCATCGGCGATGTACCAGATACGCTCCGCGCCCGCGTCTTTCAGCTCGCGGCGGATTTTGGTCAGTGCTTCCGGGTCGTCCAGGCTCACTTTCGGATCGAAACCGGTCGCACCCACTTCCAGGCCGCGCAGCGCTTTCTGCAGGGACTCCTGCTGCGTGCGGCCAATCGCCATCACTTCACCGACAGATTTCATCTGGGTGGTCAGACGGTCGTTCGCGCCGGCGAATTTCTCGAAGTTGAAGCGAGGAATTTTGGTCACAACGTAGTCGATGGACGGTTCGAAGGACGCAGGCGTGCGGCCACCGGTGATGTCGTTCATCAGCTCGTCAAGGGTATACCCCACCGCCAGCTTCGCTGCTACTTTGGCAATCGGGAAGCCGGTCGCTTTGGAGGCCAGCGCGGAAGAACGGGACACGCGCGGGTTCATTTCGATAACGATCAGACGGCCGGTTTTCGGGTTCACAGAGAACTGCACGTTTGAGCCGCCGGTTTCCACGCCGATTTCACGCAGTACCGCCATCGAGGCGTTACGCATGATCTGATACTCTTTATCGGTCAGCGTCTGGGCTGGCGCAACGGTGATGGAGTCACCGGTGTGGATCCCCATCGCATCGAAGTTTTCGATGGAGCAGACGATGATGCAGTTGTCGTTTTTATCACGCACCACTTCCATCTCGTACTCTTTCCAGCCAATCAGCGATTCATCAATCAGCAGCTCTTTGGTTGGAGAGAGATCCAGACCGCGTTCGCAAATCTCTTCGAACTCTTCGCGGTTGTAGGCGATACCGCCGCCGGTGCCACCCATGGTGAAGGATGGACGGATGATGCACGGATAACCCACTTCAGCCGCGACGGCCAGCGCCTCTTCCATATTGTGAGCAATACCGGAACGCGCGGTGTCGAGGCCGATTTTCTTCATCGCCACGTCGAAACGGCGACGATCTTCAGCTTTATCAATCGCGTCGGCGGTCGCGCCAATCATGGTTACACCGAACTCGGCCAGCACGCCCTGACGCTCCAGCTCCAGCGCACAGTTCAGCGCCGTCTGGCCACCCATGGTTGGCAGCACCGCATCCGGGCGCTCTTTTTCAATAATTTTACGTACCACTTCCCAGTGAATCGGCTCGATGTAGGTTGCATCCGCCATTTCCGGGTCGGTCATGATGGTAGCCGGGTTCGAGTTCACCAGGATAACGCGGTAACCCTCTTCACGCAGGGCTTTACATGCCTGCGCACCGGAGTAGTCGAATTCGCAGGCCTGGCCGATGACGATCGGGCCAGCGCCAAGGATCAGGATGCTTTTTATGTCTGTACGTTTTGGCATTGTCTTCTCGGCTCCTGATTATTTAGCGGTCTTACGGTATTGCTCGATAAGTTCGATGAAGTGATCGAACAGCGGCGCGGCATCGTGTGGGCCCGGACTGGCTTCCGGGTGGCCCTGGAAGCTGAACGCTGGCTTATCGGTACGATGGATACCCTGCAGGGTGCCATCGAACAGTGACTTATGGGTCACGCGCAGGTTAGCCGGCATCGACGCTTCATCGACGGCGAAACCGTGGTTCTGCGCGGTAATCATCACCGTGTTGTTATCAATGTCTTTCACCGGGTGGTTACCACCGTGGTGACCGAACTTCATCTTGATGGTGTTCGCACCGCTCGCCAGCGCCAGCAGCTGATGGCCGAGGCAGATACCGAATACCGGGATGTCTGTTTCCAGGAAGGACTTGATGGCATTGATGGCGTAGTCACAAGGTGCCGGGTCGCCTGGACCGTTAGAGAGGAAGATGCCGTCCGGATTCATTTTCAGCACCTCTTCAGCGGACGTTTTCGCCGGCACCACCGTCAGGCGGCAGCCGCGGTCAACCAGCATGCGCAGGATGTTGCGCTTGGCGCCGAAATCGTAAGCCACCACGTGGAACGGCAGCTCGCTCTCTTTTTTCGCTTCCGGCAGGTCGCCTTCGAGCGTCCAGCTCCCCTGCGTCCAGCTGTAGGCTTCAGCTGTGGTCACTTCTTTTGCCAGGTCCATGCCGTTCAGGCCCGGGAAGGCTTTCGCTTTTTCCAGCGCCAGAGCCGCATCCAGGTTATCCCCTGCGATGATACAGCCGTTTTGTGCACCCTTCTCGCGCAGCAGACGCGTTAACTTACGGGTATCAATATCGGCAATCGCCACGATGTTATGGCGCTTCAGGTAAGAAGAGAGGTCTTCAGTGTTGCGGAAGTTGCTGGCAATCAGCGGCAGGTCACGAATGACCAGACCTTGCGCATGTACCTGAGAGGACTCTTCGTCAGCCGCATTGGTGCCGACATTGCCGATATGAGGATAAGTAAGAGTAACGATTTGGCGAGAATAGGAAGGATCAGTGAGGATTTCTTGATAACCGGTCATTGAAGTATTGAAAACGACTTCCCCAACCGCCGAACCCGTTGCCCCTATGGCCCGACCGATAAACTGGGTTCCGTCTTCCAGAACCAATAGCGCTGACTTAATCAAAACACCCTCCAGAGAATATTCACTCACTTTATTTGCATATTAATTCATAACCATGTCATGGATCAATGCAAATGTGTTGCCAGCGGATTTTTGGCAAACGGCGGCATTCTGGAGATTTGGTCGGTAAAAGTCAACTTAAAACGGATATTTTGTTTACTCTTTTGCAGGCCTGAAAGGCGGAATGCAGCTTAAGCGACAAAAAGATCAGATAAATCACTGCAGAAAACGCTTGCGCGGCTGGTTTAATAAAAAATCACGAGATGGAACATGATAAAGTGGACCAAATGGTCAAAATTTACATTTTAGCAACGAAAAATCTTGGCAATAGACATATTTTTAAAGGCTTAAGTAATAAAATGATATGTAGTGGCAAAAATAAAAGGGCAATAAAATATTGCCCTATGCAATCAATGAATTACGACTGCAATAACCACATCACGATGGGTAATAATGTTTACAGATTATTGAGATCAAGGACATCTTTCATATCAAAAAGTCCCTTTTCTTTGTTTTTTAGCCACAAAGCGGAGCGTACGGCACCATTGGCGAACGTCATTCGGCTGGAAGCTTTATGCGTAATTTCTACACGTTCGCCAATATCGGCGAACATCGCGGTATGTTCGCCGACGATGTCACCCGCACGGACCGTGGCGAAGCCAATAGTGCCAGGCACGCGTTCACCGGTGTGGCCTTCGCGGGTATAGACCGCGCAGTCTTTTAAATTTTTATCAAGTGCATGGGCGATCGCTTCACCCATCGCCAGCGCCGTGCCTGATGGCGCATCCACTTTATAACGGTGATGAGCTTCAACGATCTCAATGTCGGTGTAGTCACCCATGACTTTCGCAGCCTTCTCCAGCAGCTTAAGCATGACGTTAACGCCCACGCTAAAGTTTGCGGCAAAGACAATCGCAATCTCTTCTGATGCATCCTGGATAGCCCGCTTACCCGCATCGTCAAAACCAGTGGTGCCGATCACCATCCCCTTGCCGTGCTGACGGCAAAACGCCAGATGCGTGAGCGTCCCTTCCGGACGGGTAAAATCGATAAAGACATCGAAGTCTTCTTTTACCGCATCCAGGCTGCTTTGTACGGTGACGCCCGTCCTGCCCGCGCCCGCCAGCTCGCCAGCGTCGGTCCCCAGAAGCGATGAACCGTCACGCTCCAGCGCTGCGCCAAGGGCGACGCCCTCCATCTGAAGTGCCGCCTGAATTAGCTGACGACCCATACGTCCACCCGCGCCCGCAATGGCGACACGGATCTGTGCATCATGCATAGTTATTCTCTTACGTTAAAATGATGTAAACCGTTTTCAGATTAACCAGCCTTTCTGAGCACTGCCAACTGAAAACACCAATAATTAGAATTTAACGTGAAACCGACTTAAATATCAGTAAAAGACATGATTTTGTCGTCACGATAAAGTAACGGGTAAAAAAAAGGCCAGCACAGGAGGTGCTGGCCTTTCATCAGAAAAGGGATTATTCGACTTCCCGGGCATCGATTCTCAGTTCTTTCGGGACTTCGAAAACAATGTTCTCTTCACGTCCTTCCAGCGGCACCGCTTCGCCACCGCCCAGCTCCTGCAGACGGGCAATGACGTTCTGTACCAGAATATCCGGCGCAGATGCGCCGGCCGTCACGCCGACACAGGTCGCGTTTTTAACCCACGCTTCCTGAATATCCGTCGCGTCATCAATCAGGAAAGCCGTTTTCCCCATCCGTTGCGCCAGTTCGGCCAGACGGTTTGAGTTAGAGGAGTTTTTCGAGCCGACCACCAGCACCACATCCGCCTGTTCAGCCAGGGCACGCACCGCTTCCTGACGGTTCGTGGTCGCGTAGCAGATGTCATCCTTACGCGGACCGACGATCTTCGGGAAACGCTGGCGCAGGGCGTCAATCACGTCAGAGGTATCGTCGACAGAGAGTGTTGTCTGGGTCATGAACGACAGACGGGCTTCATTTTTCACGTTCAGCGTAAGCACATCTTCTGGCGATTCAACCAGATACATGCCCCCTTCCGGGTTATTGTACTGGCCCATGGTGCCTTCGACTTCCGGGTGACCCGCATGGCCAATCAGAATCGACTCTTCACCACGACGGCTGGCGCGTGCCACTTCCATATGCACTTTCGTAACCAACGGACAGGTAGCGTCAAACACCGTCAAATCGCGGCTTTTCGCTTCGTTACGTACTGCCTGAGAGACACCATGCGCAGAGAAAATCAGGATGGCACCGTCCGGCACTTCACTGATTTGCTCGATAAAAATAGCACCGCGCTCGCGCAGGCTGTCGACCACGTAACGGTTGTGCACCACTTCGTGACGCACGTAAATCGGCGCGCCGTAAATCTCCAGCGCGTTTTCAACAATGCTGATAGCGCGGTCTACACCGGCGCAGAAGCCGCGCGGGTTAGCCAACAGGATCTGCATTTCAGGCCTCCAGTACCGGATCAATCTCCAGCACTTCAATATCAAAATGGACAGTGCGCCCGGCAAGCGGATGGTTGAAGTCAACGGTAATAGAGTCGCCGTTAATTTCGCGGATCACGCCAGGCATTTCGCTGCCGTCCATAGCGGTAAAGAGCATAATCGCCCCGATTTCAGGTTCACCCGCGTCCATAAACTCACGACGGGAGAAGTACTGGATCAAATCCGGGCTTGGCACGCCAAACGCCGCATCCGGCTCAAGCGAAAAGGCTTTTTTCTCCCCCTCTTTCAGGCCCAGAAGCTGCTGTTCAAGTCCTTCAGACAGGGAGGTATCGCCCAGACGAAACAGGGCCGGTTTGCCATTATTACGGGTGGATTCAGCCGTGGAGCCGTCATCCAGTTTCAGCGTGAAGTGAACGAGAACCGCGCTGTTGCTCTGTACGGATTTAGACATGCACATTGCTCTTTATGTTGTCTCGCCTGTGTGCCGGGTGGCGCTTCGCTTACCCGGCCTACAAGTGTCGGCATATTCGGTAGGCCGGGATCGCTACGCGTCACCCGGCTGGTTTTGTTACGCCTGCTCTTTCGCGGTCGGTTTCGGTAAGAAACCTTCCAGCACGATTAACGCCGCACCGATACAAATTGCGCTGTCGGCGAGGTTAAAGGTCGCGAAGTGCCAGTCGCCGACGTAGAAGTCGATCATATCGACCACAAAGCCGTGCCACAGGCGGTCAAACAGGTTACCTAACGCGCCGCCAATAATCAGCGCGTAGGCGATATTGTTCAGCTTTTGCGTCGCTTTCGAACGGTACATCAGCAGCGTCAGCACCACACAGATACCGATTGCAATACCTGCAAAGAACCAGCGCTGCCAGCCACCGCTGTCAGCAAGGAAACTAAACGCCGCACCATAGTTACGTGCGTAATGCAGGTTAAGCGACGGGAACAGCGAAACCGTATCCCCCAGCGCAAAATTCTGGAGGATCAGGAATTTGCTGCCCAGATCAATAATCAGCACCACCACAACCAGCCATAGCCAGCGCAGTCCCGTTGAACAGAGAGTTTTACTCATCAGGCAAACTTACGTTTTTCGCCGTCACCGGCGACGTTGCTTACACAGCGTCCGCAGATGTCTGCGTGTTCCGCCACCTGGCCAACATCGGTAGTGTAATGCCAGCAACGCGGGCATTTCTCACCGTCGGCTTTGCTCAGCGCGACTTTCAGTCCCTTGAGCAGTTCGCTCTGCTGAGCATCAGCAGTAGCTTCGGCATAATCCGCAACTTGCGCGCCTGAGGTCAACAGGACAAATCGCAATTCATCGCCCAGCGCCGTCAGTTTCGCCGCCAGCTCAGGTTCGGCGTACAGGGTCACTGCCGCTTCCAGAGAGCCACCGACTTTCTTGTCAGCACGCGCCTGCTCAATCACCTTGTTGACTTCACCACGCACTTTCAGCAGCTCGTCCCAGAAGGCATCGTTCATCGCTTCGGTGCTGGAGAGGTCGAACAGACCTTCGTACCACTCGCCGGTGAAGACATACTTCTCACGGTCGCCTGGCAGATAACCCCAGATTTCATCCGCGGTGAAGGACATGATCGGTGCCATCCAGCGCACCAGCGCTTCTGCGATGTGGAACAACGCGGTCTGGCAGCTACGACGCGCCACGCTGTCCGCTTTCGCGGTGTACTGACGGTCTTTGATGATGTCGAGGTAGAACGAACCCATCTCGATGGAGCAGAAGCGCATCAGGCGCTGCACCACTTCATGGAAGTCGTAAGATTCATAGGCTTTCAGGATATCTTCCTGCGCCGCTTTCGCGCAGCCTACCGCCCAGCGGTCCAGCACCACCATCTCTTCCGGTTTCACCATGTCTTTAGCCGGATCAAACCCGTTCAGGTTCGCCAGCAGGAAGCGCGCGGTGTTACGGATACGACGATAGCTGTCGGCGGCACGTTTCAGGATCTCGTCAGACACAGCCATTTCGCCGGTGTAGTCGGTGGAAGCCACCCACAGACGCAGAATGTCTGCGCCCAGCTTGTTCATCACATCCTGCGGAGACACGGTGTTGCCGATAGATTTGGACATCTTACGGCCCTGACCATCCACGGTGAAGCCGTGGGTGAGTACCTGACGGTAAGGCGCTTTTCCTTTCATGGCGGTGGAGATCATCAGGGATGACATGAACCAGCCGCGGTGTTGGTCAGAACCTTCCAGATACATATCGGCGGCGTGACCGGCAAACTCAGGACGCACGTCAACCACGGAAGAGTGAGTGGATCCGGAGTCGAACCATACATCCAGGGTATCCGGCACTTTCTCGTAGTTGTCGGCGTCAGCGCCCAGGATGTCGCGGGCGTCGAGATCCCACCATGCCTGAATGCCGTCAACTTCGACGCGCTTCGCCACTTCTTCCATCAGTTCCAGGGTGTTCGGATGCAGTTCCTGCGTCTCTTTATGCACGAACAGCGACATCGGCACGCCCCAGGTACGCTGACGGGAGATACACCAGTCAGGGCGGTTAGCAACCATGGATTCGATACGCGCCTGGCCCCAGTCTGGGATCCACTGCACGCCTTTGATCTCTTTCAGAGACTGCGCACGCAGGCCTTTCTGATCCATGCTGATGAACCATTGTGGGGTCGCACGGAAGATGATCGGCGTCTTGTGACGCCAGCAGCACGGATAGCTGTGCTGCATTTTCTCAACGTGCAGCAGCGCGCCGCTGGTGCGCAGCATATCAACGATAATGTCGTTAGCTTTAAAGACGTTGATACCGTCCAGCGCCGGGTAAGTGCCAGGCAGGTAAGAACCATCCGGGCCCACCGGGTTAGCGATTTCCAGACCGTATTTCAGGCTGATGTTGTAGTCGTCAGGACCGTGGCCACCGGCGGTATGGACCGCACCGGTACCGGCTTCCAGCGTGACGTGGTCGCCCAGGATCGCTGGCACATCAAAGTCCAGGAACGGGTGTTTAAAGCGCATCAGCTCAAGCGCGTCGCCCTTCACGGTGCCCAGCACGGTGTAGTCGGTGATATTTGCGCGTTTCAGCACGCTCTCGACCAGGTCTTTTGCCAGGATAACCGCCTGACCGTCAATCTGCACCAGCGCGTAGTCGAACTCACCGGACAGGGAGATCGCACGGTTTGCTGGCAGGGTCCACGGGGTAGTGGTCCAGATCACCAGTGAAATAGGGCCATTAACGGAGGAGACGCCAAATTTGGCTTTCACCGCATCCTGATCAACGGCGTGGAACGCCACGTCGATAGACGGAGAGGTTTTGTCGTAATACTCCACTTCCGCTTCTGCCAGCGCAGAACGGCAATCCACACACCAGTGTACAGGCTTAGCGCCTTTGTGCAGGTGGCCATTACCGATGATTTTGCCCAGCGCACGGATGATGTTGGCTTCGGTTTTGAAGTCCATGGTCAGGTACGGGTGTGACCAGTCGCCCAGCACGCCCAGACGGATGAAATCCGCGCGCTGACCTTCAACCTGCGTAGCGGCGTATTCGCGGCATTTCGCACGGAACTCAGCGGCGGTGAATTTCTCACCAGGCTTACCGAATTCCTGCTCCACTTTCAGTTCGATTGGCAGACCGTGGCAGTCCCAGCCCGGAACGTATGGCGAGTCATATCCCGCGAGGCCTTTCGACTTCACGATAATGTCTTTCAGAATCTTGTTAACCGAGTGACCAATATGAATGCTGCCATTCGCATAGGGAGGGCCATCATGCAGAATGAAGGTTTTTTTGCCTTTTTTGGCTGCACGAATGATGCCGTACAGGTCATCATCAGTCCAACGCGCCAGCATTCCCGGTTCACGCTTGGCGAGATCGCCGCGCATCGGGAACCCTGTTTCCGGCAAATTCAGGGTTGATTTATAGTCACTCATCAGATTCTCGGTTCCGTATTTATCACGTAGGCAGTTAAGCCGGTTCTAAAGCCCAAAAAACTCGCGGGCCGTCAATTCATCTCGCGCAATTTGCGCTTTGAGTTCATCCAGCGAACCAAATCGCTGCTCGTTGCGTATTTTTTTACGCAGTATCACATCTATATGGCGACCATAAAGGTCCATTACAACGTCCAGCAGGTGCACTTCCAGCTGTTGACGCACACCGGCGACGGTCGGACGTGTGCCAATGTTGGCAACACCGTAAAACGGCTTATCGCCCAGTCCTGCCACTTCCACCGCATAGACCCCTTTGACCGGGGAAACCTGACGGCGTAGCGGTATATTCGCCGTCGGGAAACCAATGGTGCGTCCGAGCGCATCGCCATGGACGACGCGACCGGAGATAGTGAACGGATGCCCAAGCAGGGTTTCTGCCGTCCCCAGTTCATCATCGGCCAGCGCCTGACGTACCGCCGTGCTGCTGACGCGAACGCCGCCTTCACAGAAGGTCATCGCACTGGTGACGTCAAAACCGTACTCCAGACCAGCCTTCTGTAATAGCAAGAAATCGCCCTGACGACCAGCGCCAAAGCGGAAATCATCCCCCACGGCCAGAAACTGCACGCCAAGACGTTCAACCAGCAGGTCGCTGACGAAATTTTGTGCTGTCAGCGCGGCAAAGCGACGATCGAAACGTACGCACAAAACGTAGTCCACGCCGGACTCGGCCAGATAGCGCAACTTCTCGCGCAGGCGAGTGAGACGGGCGGGAGATTTATCGCCCGCAAACAGCTCCAGCGGCTGTGGTTCGAAAATCATCACTACTACGGGCAGGCCACGGGCCTCCCCTTCTTTACGCAATCCCTGCAACAGCGCCTGATGACCACGATGCACGCCGTCGAAATTACCAATGGTCAGCACGCACCCGTGCGGTGCTCTGCTGAGATTATGTATGCCGCGTATCAGCTTCATGTCTGGCTCAAAACAGTGAAAATCGCCAAAGTATACCTTGTACAGCGGTCAAGGTTAACCGGCGATTGTTCGCGCAAAACAGAAAGCCGTAATGATTTCATCAGGCTGACCTTTCACAGCGAAAAAATCTGCTCCTGAACTGCGATTTTTATGCCGAAAGGCTGTATTCAGAGAAGACAAGCTGGTAGAATCCTGCGCCATCACTACGTAACGTAGCGTCGCTAATTAACGGCGCTTATTTGCACAAATCCATTGACAAAAGAAGGCAAAGAGGGCATATTCCTCGGCCTTTGAATTGTCCACATAGATCATATTTGGGAGTTGGACTTGGCTAATATCAAATCAGCTAAGAAACGTGCCGTTCAGTCTGAAAAGGCTCGTAAGCACAACGCAAGCCGTCGCTCTATGATGCGTACTTTCATCAAGAAAGTATACGCAGCAATCGAAGCTGGCGACAAAGCTGCAGCGCAGAACGCATTTAACGAAATGCAACCAATCGTGGATCGTCAGGCTGCTAAAGGTCTGATCCACAAAAACAAAGCAGCGCGTCATAAAGCAAACCTGACCGCGCAGATCAACAAACTGGCTTAATTGCCGCTTGTTGTTGCTTGTTTAAAGAACCCGCTTAACGCGGGTTTTTTTATGCCTTCAGATTGCCGGTGGCGTAAACAGCGCCGAGTAGTCGCGATTACAGATACGCTGCACCGCCGGGTGCTGAATCATCCTTTCGGCAAAAATCGCGTGATACTCTTCCATTACGTTATCGACCCGACCAATCTCCGTAATCTTGCTATCTGAATAGAGATCGTGCGCGTAGAGCGTCGGTGCAACGAAGATCGCATTGTGCGCCTCGCCAAAGGCTTTCATCAGCGCCGCATCGTCGAACTCACCGAGGATTTCGACATTCAGCCCCTGAGAGTTAAACCAGTTCAGCAGCTTGCGTCCCAGCATGGAACGTCTTCCTGGCACCAGCAAGCGACGCTCTTCCAGGCAAGCCGGGAAGGGTTTTTCCGGCGGCGGGTTAATACACCAGAAGCTCACGCCGCATTCACCAATCTTCACCGAAAACAGCCCTTCCTGCTGCGTGGAGTCGATCGGACAATCCGAGATGATCATGTCCAGCTTGTGCTGGCTCAGCTGTTCCAGCAGCATCTCGTGGGTGGATTCAAAACAGCGCAGATGGATTTGCTCATCTTCGACCACAGCCGCATCCAGCACGCCGCTCACCAGTCGTTTTGACAGCGCGTCCGCCACGCCAACATCAAAGAGCAGGTTCGACTCTTTGCGGTAGTTGACGATATCCAGCATCTCCTGGCTCAGGGTGAACATTTTATCCGCATAGCGGAAAACCAGCTCACCCAGCTCGCTGGGTTCAATTCCGCGTCCCTTACGCTTGAACAGCTTACCCTGCAGACGTTCTTCCAGCGCCTTGATCTGCCCGGTGATGGTTTGCGGCGTCAGGTAAAGCGCCTCTGCCGCCCCGACCACCGAGCCCTGTTTGTAGACATGCCAGAAGTAGTAAAGATGGTTGTAATTCAAATGAGACATCGCGTCTTCTCTCCCTGAGTGCCTGTCGGGAGAAGGTCACCCTCCTCCCGGTTTTCCGTTATGCCTGGACGGTCTGCCCGGACAACTTCACCTTCAACAAGGTGTAACCGATCACCGCGGCCAGTAATGACCCGATGAGAATGCCGAGTTTCGCCCAGACGATAAGCTCAGGTGCATGCGCACCAAACGCCAGCGTCGAGATAAAGATCGACATCGTAAAGCCTATCCCGCACAGCACGCCCACAGCCATGATCTGCGTAAACGTGGTGCCGTGCGGCAATGATGCCAGCTTAAGCTTCGTCGCCAGCCAGCAGAACAGGCTAATGCCCAGCGGCTTGCCGATAAACAACCCGGCGATGATACCCAGCGGCAGCACGGAGGTCAGCCCGTCCAGCGTCACGCCGCCAAGGGAAACTCCCGCGTTAGCAAATGCAAACAGAGGCAGGATCATAAAGGCGACCCAGGGGTGCAGCACATGCTCCAGCTGCTTCGCAGGTGATTTGCCCTCCTGTGGTTTAAGCGGCACGAAGAAGCCGACGATCACTCCTGCCAGCGTGGCATGCACGCCCGATTTCAGCACCGCAGTCCACAGCACCATCCCCACGAGGATATAGATACCGATGCGACGAACATTCAAGATGTTCAGCAGCGCCAGAACCGCAATCGCCCCTGCAGCCACGCTCAAAGACAGGATCGACAGATCGCTTGTGTAAAACAGCGCGATAATCACAATTGCGCCCAGGTCGTCGATGATCGCCAGCGCCATCAGGAAGATTTTCAGGGCAACCGGAACGCGGCTTCCCAGTAAGGCCAGCACCCCGAGTGCAAAGGCGATATCCGTTGCCGCCGGGATCGCCCAGCCGTGACGTGCAACCGGATCCTGCCAGGTAAACGCGAGGAAGAGCAGCGCCGGAACCACCATCCCACCGAGCGCGGCAATGACCGGGAACGCCGCTCGCTGGCGACTGGCAAGCGAACCCAGTACCAGCTCCCGCTTAACCTCAAGCCCGACAAGCAGGAAGAACACCGCCATGAGCGCATCGTTGATCCACAGCAGCATGTTCTTGTGGATTTCCAGCGCCCCAACCTTCAGCTCGACGGGCGTTTCCAGAAAAGCATGATACAGATCGCGGGTAAATCCGACGTTTGCCAGCACCATCGCGGCCGCGGCAGCCAAAATCAGGATCACGCCCCCGGATGCTTCGCTACTAAAAAAACGGTGTAGTAATTTCACTTTAATTCTCTCTTATACAGCAATACCTCGATAAAACCATAATACCAAGCCTTATAGCTCGGCAAAAACAGATTAATATTGAGTATTGATTCAGTTTAACCGAACAATACCGATAAACAAAAAAGCCCGGAATCTCTTCCGGGCTTTTGCGAATACCTGCGACAAACAGATTAGCGGGTCAAATCATCGAAGAATTTTTTGACTCCATCGAAGAAGCTTTTGGAGCGTGGGCTGTTTTTCTCACCCGTCGGGCCACCAAAGCTCTCCTGCAACTCTTTCAGCAGCTGTTTCTGCTTATCGTTCAGGCCAACCGGTGTTTCCACAACGACGCGGCACAGCAGGTCGCCCTGTGCGCCCCCGCGAACGGATTTAACGCCTTTACCGCGCATGCGGAACAGCTTACCGGTCTGGGTTTCGCCAGGAATTTTCAGGTTCACGCGGCCATCCAGCGTCGGGACTTCAATTTCGCCACCGAGAGCAGCCATCGCGAAGTTGATCGGCACTTCACAGTACAGGTTGTTGCCTTCGCGCTCGAAGATAGCGTGCTGCTTGACCTGCACCTGAACGTACAGATCGCCCGCCGGTGCGCCGTGTTCGCCAGCTTCGCCTTCGCCAGCCAGACGGATGCGGTCGCCCGTATCGACCCCAGCCGGGATTTTAACGGACAGGGTTTTGGTTTTCTCAACGCGACCGTGACCATGGCATTTGGTGCAGGGATCTTTGATCAGCGTACCGCGACCATGGCAGTGCGGACAGGCCTGCTGCACCGCGAAGAACCCCTGACGCATCTGTACCTGGCCAGAACCGTGACAGGTTGGACAGGTCTGCGGCTGAGTGCCCGCTTTCGCGCCGCTGCCGTGGCAGACGTCACACTCTTCCAGCGTTGGAATACGGATCTCTTTAGTGACACCGCGAACGGCCTCTTCCAGCGTCAGCTCCATGTTGTAGCGCAGGTCAGCGCCACGCGCCGCGCGCTGACGTCCACGACCACCACCGAAGATGTCGCCAAACACATCGCCAAAGATATCGCTGAAGTCAGCGCCGCCGCCAAAGCCGCCGCCGCCGAATCCACCGCCGCCCATGCCGCCCTGTTCAAAGGCTGCGTGACCGTACTGGTCATAGGCTGCACGTTTTTGTGCATCGGTCAGGACTTCGTAGGCTTCTTTGATCTCTTTAAATTTGGCTTCAGCCTCTTTGTCACCCTGGTTACGGTCCGGGTGGAATTTCATGGCCAGGCGCTTATACGCCTTTTTGATTTCACGCTCTTCCGCAGTTTTCGGAACGCCTAAAATCTCGTAATAGTCTTGCTTTGCCATTGGTTTTTTTAAGCCCCTTAACATGCGAGCACGGGCGTGGAGAATTCTCCTACGCCCGTGCCGATTAATTACCCTGCATCAGGGCGATTATTTTTTATCTTTAACTTCTTCGAACTCAGCGTCGACAACGTCGTCGTCTTTCGCGTTGTTCGCTGAAGCGTCAGCACCTGCCTGCTGTTGAGCGTGCTGCTGCTGAGCGATTTCCATCAGCTTCTGAGAAGCCTGAGCCAGTTCCTGCATCTTCGCTTCGATGTCCGCTTTATCTTCACCTTTCAGTGAAGATTCCAGCGCACTCAGTGCAGCGTCGATAGCCGTTTTGTCTTCCGCTGGCAGTTTATCGCCTGCTTCTTCAACCTGCTTACGGGTGCTGTGCAGCAGATGGTCGCCCTGGTTACGGGTCTGAACCAGCTCTTCGAACTTACGGTCAGATTCCGCGTTAGCTTCCGCTTCACGAACCATTTTCTGGATCTCTTCCTCGTTCAGACCGGAAGAGGCCTTGATGGTGATCTTCTGCTCTTTACCGCTGTTTTTGTCTTTCGCAGACACGTGCAGAATACCGTCAGCATCGATGTCGAAGGTGACTTCGATCTGAGGCATACCGCGCGGCGCCGGGTTGATGCCGTCCAGGTTGAACTGACCCAGAGATTTGTTATCAGATGCGCGCTTACGTTCACCCTGCAGCACATGGATGGTTACCGCAGACTGGTTGTCTTCGGCGGTAGAGAATACCTGGCTGTGCTTGGTTGGGATAGTGGTGTTTTTGTTGATGAGCGCAGTCATCACACCGCCCATGGTTTCGATACCCAGAGACAGCGGGGTAACGTCCAGCAGCAGTACATCTTTCACTTCACCGGTCAGTACGCCACCCTGAACCGCAGCACCGATAGCAACCGCTTCGTCCGGGTTAACGTCTTTACGTGGCTCTTTACCAAAGAACTCCGCCACTTTCTTCTGAACCATTGGCATACGGGTCTGGCCGCCAACGAGGATAACGTCGTTGATGTCAGACACGGACAGGCCAGCGTCCTGCAGCGCTACTTTCAGCGGCTCGATAGAACGGTTCACCAGGTCTTCTACCAGGCTTTCCAGTTTCGCACGGGTCACTTTGATGTTCATGTGTTTAGGACCGGTCGCGTCTGCAGTGATGTACGGCAGGTTCACGTCGGTCTGCTGAGCGGAAGACAGTTCGATCTTCGCTTTCTCAGCGGCTTCTTTCAGGCGCTGCATAGCCAGCGGGTCATTACGCAGGTCAATGCCCTGATCTTTCTTAAACTCGTCAACGAGATAGTTGATCAGACGGGTATCGAAGTCTTCACCACCCAGGTGAGTATCACCGTTAGTTGCCAGAACTTCGAAGGTTTTTTCGCCGTCAACGTCGTCGATTTCGATAATAGAGATATCGAAGGTACCACCACCCAGGTCGTAAACCGCGATAGTACGGTTGCCGACTTCTTTATCCAGACCGTAAGCCAGTGCAGCCGCGGTAGGTTCGTTGATGATACGTTTGACTTCCAGACCTGCGATACGGCCAGCATCTTTGGTTGCCTGACGCTGAGCATCGTTGAAGTAAGCAGGTACGGTGATAACAGCTTCGGTTACCGGCTCACCCAGGTAATCTTCAGCCGTTTTCTTCATTTTTTTCAGCACTTCAGCAGAAATCTGCGGTGGTGCAGTTTTGGTGCCTTTCACATCAAGCCACGCATCGCCATTGTCTGCCGCGATGATTTTGTAAGGCATGATAGAAACGTCACGCTGAACTTCTTCGTCCTGGAAGCGGCGGCCGATCAGGCGTTTAATCGCAAACAGGGTGTTTTGCGGGTTTGTCACTGCCTGACGTTTAGCCGGCTGACCAACCAGAGTTTCACCATCCTGGGTATAAGCAATGATAGAAGGCGTGGTGCGATCGCCCTCGGCGTTCTCCAGCACACGTGCAGTAGTGCCATCCATAATCGCTACACAAGAGTTGGTCGTACCCAGGTCGATACCAATAATTTTACCCATCTAAACGTCTCCACTAAAAATTCAGTCAACATGTGGTTGTGTACCTGTAATAAGGGCAGATCGTGCTTTTTCAACTGCCCAGATTTGATTTTTTTCAGGTCCACACACTGCGGTTGACTACAAGATGGGGTCGCTGCGACATCCATCAAGGGGGAATGATAAAAAAAATTTTAATTTCACCCTGATGAGATCATAGACGCCATCGATTGCGCCCATTATGATGCCGCGCCCCGTCAGGGAGAACTGACGCGGGTTTAACCATTTCACCATTTTAATGATGATTTTTTTGAGGACTTATGGGCAACACTAAGTTGGCTAATCCGGCTCCGCTGGGCCTGATGGGTTTTGGCATGACCACTATTCTGCTGAACCTGCACAATATCGGGATGTTCCCGATGGATGGCATCATCCTGGCGATGGGCATTTTTTACGGCGGTATCGCGCAAATCTTCGCGGGCCTGCTGGAATATAAGAAAGGTAATACCTTCGGCTTAACCGCCTTCACCTCTTACGGTTCGTTCTGGCTGACCCTGGTTGCCATTCTGCTGCTGCCTAAAATGGGTATGGCAGAGGCGGCAAACGCCCACTTCCTGGGCGTCTACCTGGGCCTGTGGGGCGTTTTCACCCTGTTTATGTTCTTCGGTACTCTGAAAGGCAACCGCATGCTGCAGTTCGTTTTCCTGAGCCTGACCGTGCTGTTCGCCCTGCTGGCGATTGGCCACCTGGTGGATAACGAAGGCATCGTTCACGTTGCCGGCTGGATTGGTCTGGTTTGTGGCGCAAGCGCTATCTACCTGGCAATGGGTGAAGTGCTGAACGAACAGTTTGATCGCACCGTTCTACCGATTGGTGAAAAACACTGATCCTTCTGTCGTGCCCGCCTCGCGGGCACGACATCCCCACGCCTGACGAAGCCACATCCCCAGTACCAGTCCCATCACCGAAAGTGCGAGAACATACCAGGCGGGCGCCATCGGTGACACGCCCATCAGCACGGTAACCGCAATCGGCGTCAGTCCACCAAAAATGGCGTACGACACGTTGTAGGAGAATGAGATCCCGGTGAAGCGAACCTCTGGCGGGAACGCACGCACCATCACATAGGGCACCGCGCCGACAACGCCCACACACAGCCCGACCACGCCGTACAGCAGGAACAGCTGTTCAGGATGGCTGCCTGCAAGGTGGTAAAACGCCCAGCTGGAGGCGGCCAGTAACAGGCTACCGACGATAAAGGTGATGCTGGCACCGAAACGATCCGCCGCCAGCCCGGCGGCCAGACAGCCAAAGCAGAGCATAATGGTTGCGATACTGTTCGCCTGTAACGTCACGGCTGGCGCGAAACCATACTGTTTCTGCAGCCAGACCGGCGACATTAATATCACCACCACAATCCCTGCTGAAAGCAGCCAGGTGAGCAGCATCGACACCACCACCGCTTTTTTATGGCGTACCACGACGGCTTTCACCGGCAGCTCCTGCGCCAGCGCCTTACGCTGCTGCATCTCGAGGAATATTGGCGTTTCCTGCAGCCAGCGACGCAGATACATCGCCACCAGACCAAACGCCCCACCCAGCAGGAACGGCACACGCCAGCCCCAGTCGTGAACGGCCTGCTGCGTCATGCTGGTGTTTACAATGGTCGCGACCACCGACCCCAGCAAGATCCCGACGGTCAGACCCGCCGTTAAGGTTCCACAGGCGATACCTATCCGCCGCGCCGGAACATGCTCCGCCACAAACACCCACGCGCCCGGGACCTCACCACCAATGGCTGCCCCCTGCAGCACGCGCATCAGTAACAGCAGCAATGGCGCGAGTATGCCCATCGAGGCATAGGTGGGCAACAGACCAATCGCCAGCGTGGGTACCGCCATCAGCAGAATGCTAAGGGTAAACATCTTTTTACGGCCAACCAGATCGCCAAAGTGGGCCATGATAATGCCGCCCAGCGGACGCGCCAGATACCCGGCAGCAAAAATGCCGAAGGTTTGTACCTGACGCAGCCACTCGGGGATATCCGCCGGGAAGAAGAGTTCCCCCACCACGGCGGCGAAGAAGACGAAGATGATAAAATCGTAAAACTCCAGCGCGCCGCCTAAGGCCGCGAGCGTAAGGGTTTTATAGTCCTGTCGATTCAGAGGTCGGGTGTTATGTGACATAGCGAACCCTTTAGCTTTAGTTGTGGATTTATTTTTACAGCACTCGTAAAGAAAAAGTTACTATACCGTAAAACCTTTACCACGCCATCGCCGCTTCAGCTAATGTCACATAATCATTATTTTCAGGAGATTGTTTCGCGACGCGCGCTTTTAGGACGGAATGCTGCTACCACTTTCTCATCGGTTTCCACATAAGGACCGTCAAGCAGCTGTATACAATACGGTACACTGGCGAAAATGCCCTGCACGATGACATTACCGTCGTCCGATTTCAACCCTTCCAGCGTCTCTTTGATCGACTTCGGCTGGCCAGGCAGGTTCAGAATCAACGCCTGTTTGCGGATTACGCCCACCTGACGGGAGAGGATGGCCGTCGGGACAAAGTGTAGACTGATCTGGCGCATCTGTTCGCCAAAGCCCGGCATTTCACGATCGGCGATGGCCAGCGTCGCGTCCGGCGTCACATCACGACGCGCAGGACCGGTTCCACCGGTGGTCAGCACGAGGTGGCAGCTCATCTCATCCACCAGCTCACAAAGCGTCTGCTCAATGATTGGCTGTTCGTCAGGGATCAGGCGGGTCTGGATTTCAAACGGGGTGGTCAGCGCGTTGCCAAGCCACTCTTCAAGCGCGGGGATGCCTTTATCCTGATAAACACCGCTGGAGGCGCGGTCAGAAATCGACACTAAGCCGATGCGTAAGGTATTCATATTCATTCCATTCAAAAGTACTGATTAAAGGGAATGATACACGCAGAGGGGAATTTCAGACAGAGTGCGTAAGAAGTCGCGTGGCCGGGAACCCGGCCACGCGGAATGATTACAGCAGGTCGCCGATCATTTTTTCCAGTTTTTCCTGGTCGATAGCAAACTTACGGATACCGTCCGCCAGTTTGTCTACCGCCATTGGATCCTGGTTGTGCTGCCACAGGAACTCGGACTCAGTGATGCGCTCCGGACGTGCTTTCACTTCACCGGTGTAAGACAGTTTACGCTCCAGGCTACCTTCGCTTTCAGCCAGCTCTTTAAGCAGTGCAGGCGCGATGGTCAGGCGGTCACAGCCAGCCAGCTCAATGATTTCGCCGACGTTACGGAAGCTTGCGCCCATAACGACAGTCTCATAGCCGTGCTGCTTGTAGTATTCGTAGATTTCAGTCACGGAAATCACGCCTGGATCTTCAGACGCCGCGTACTCTTTCTTATCGGTGTTGGCTTTGTACCAGTCCAGAATACGGCCCACGAACGGAGAAATCAGGTACACACCGGCTTCTGCACATGCACGCGCCTGCGCGAAGGAGAAGAGCAGAGTCAGGTTACAGTTGATACCGTCTTTTTCCAGTTGCTCTGCCGCACGGATGCCCTGCCAGGTCGAAGCCAGTTTGATCAGGATACGGTCGTTGCTGATGCCCGCATCGTTGTACATTTTGATCAGGCGTTTTGCTTTCGCGATAGACGCTTCGGTGTCGTAGGACAGACGCGCATCCACTTCGGTAGAGATACGGCCAGGCACCAGCTTCAGAATTTCCAGACCGATGTTTACGGCCAGTTTGTCAGTGGCATCCACAACCTGCTGCGCGCGGTCGTTGCTCTGCGCTTTCGCCCAGGTCACAGCGTCGTCAATCAATTTGCGATACTCAGGGATCTGTGCGGCGTTAAGGATCAGAGAAGGGTTAGTTGTGGCATCCTGCGGCTGGTACAGCTTCATTGCCGCGATATCTCCGGTGTCAGCTACGACAGTGGTGAACTGACGAAGGGAGGTCAATTTATCCGTCATGATAGTGTTTCTCTTTTAACGTGCCCTGGATAATTCACGCTACCGACAGCATGCCTGCAGCGGAAAAATGACAGGTTTACTTGTTAGGGGGATGTAACCGGTCTGCCCTGATGATAACACGACAGAGGGGTAGCGCAACCGCAGACAGTGCGCTTAGGCAGAGTATGATAAACTCGGAATATTAACAGCCTGCTAAGCAACAGCATGCTCAATCAGTGGTAGCGCTTACATATTCACTTTGGCATCAACAAGAGGGACGTTAATGCCTGATTTCTTTTTCTTTATTAACGAAGTCCTGTGGGGTTCGATAATGATTTACCTGCTTCTGGGAGCAGGTATATGGTTTACGCTACGCAGCGGGTTTATCCAGTTTCGCTATATCCGCAAGTTTGGCAGAAGTCTGAAAAACAGCGTCACGCCCCAGCCGGGTGGATTAACCTCGTTCCAGGCACTCTGCACCAGCCTTGCGGCACGCCTCGGTAGCGGAAATCTGGCGGGGGTGGCGCTGGCTATCAGCGCCGGCGGGCCAGGCGCAGTGTTCTGGATGTGGGTGACGGCGTTGCTCGGTATGGCCACCGCTTTTGCCGAAAGCGCGCTCGCACAACTCTACAAAGAGAAAGATAAAAACGGTCAGTTCCGCGGAGGCCCTGCCTGGTACATGGCGCGTGGCCTGGGGATGCGCTGGATGGGCGTCCTGTTCTCGCTTTTTTTACTGCTCGCTTACGGTCTTATCTTTAACACCGTCCAGGCTAACTCGGTCGCCCATGCCCTGCGCTATGCCTTCGCGTGTCCGGAGTGGGTCGCCGGTAGCATTTTAGCCCTCGTCGTTCTGCTCACCCTTTCTGCCGGTCTTAAAGGCATCGCCCGCCTGATGCAATGGCTGGTTCCTCTCATGGCGCTGATCTGGATCGCAGCGAGCCTGCTCGTCGCGGCACTGCATCTCGATCAGGTGCCGGGCGTCATAATGACCATCGTTAAAAGCGCCTTTGGCTGGCGTGAGGTCGCATCCGGCGCGCTGGGCTACACCTTCAGTCAGTCGCTGATGGCGGGTTTTCAGCGCGGCATGTTTTCCAATGAAGCCGGTATGGGGTCAACACCCAATGCAGCCGCAGCCGCGGCTTCGTGGCCGCCGCACCCGGCCGCACAAGGCATTGTGCAGATGATTGGCGTCTTTACCGATACCATCATTATCTGTTCCGCCAGCGCCATGATTTTGCTGCTGGCAGGCCCCGTCTCACATTCGTCGGGAACGGCCGGAATACAGCTTCTCCAGCAGGCGCTTGTGAACCTCACCGGCGGCTGGGGAGCGGGGTTTGTCTCGCTCATTCTGCTGCTGTTTGCCTTCAGTTCGATCGTGGTAAATTACCTCTACGCCGAAAACAACCTTATTTTCCTGAAGCTTGACTCCCGCGCCGCCATCGGCACGCTTCGCCTGGGCGTGATACTGATGGTGGTAGCAGGCTCCCTGCTCAGCATGCCGCTGGTCTGGCAACTGGCTGATATCATCATGGCGCTGATGGCGATCACTAACCTCACGGCGATCCTGCTGCTCTCTCCCGTAGTGACCCTGATTGCGAAAGACTACCTTCGTCAGCGTAAACTGGGTGTGCCACCGGTCTTTGATCCCGCGCGTTATCCGGATATTAAAGCGCAACTTGCCCCCGGCACGTGGGATGATTTGCCGCGGCAATAACAGCTATCGATCAATTCAGGGCGATTTTTTGCTAAAGTCGCTCTAAATTTCCTGCAAGGACTGGATATGCTGATTCTGATTTCACCTGCAAAAACGCTCGACTACCAGAGCCCGCTCGCCACCGAGCGCTATACCCAGCCTGAATTGCTGGACTATTCCCAACAGCTGATTCACGAAGCGCGCAAGCTCTCCGCGCCGCAAATCGCCTCGCTGATGAGCATCAGCGACAAGCTGGCAGATCTTAACGCAACCCGTTTTCACGAGTGGCACCCGGATTTCACCCCCGCTAACGCCCGCCAGGCCATTCTGGCATTTAAAGGCGATGTCTATACCGGCCTGCAGGCGGAAGATTTTAGCGAAGCTGATTTCGATTTTGCCCAGCAGCATCTGCGCATGCTGTCGGGCCTGTATGGCGTACTGCGTCCGCTGGATTTGATGCAGCCGTACCGTCTGGAGATGGGCATTCGCCTGGAAAATGCCAAAGGCAAAGACCTGTACCATTTCTGGGGCGATATCATCACCGACAAGCTGAATGCGGCGCTGCGCGCTCAGGGCGATAACGTGGTGATTAACCTGGCGTCGGATGAATACTACAAGTCAGTGAAACCGAAAAAACTGGATGCGGAAATCATCAAACCGGTATTCCTCGACGAGAAGAACGGTAAGTTCAAAGTGATCAGCTTCTACGCCAAGAAAGCGCGCGGCCTGATGAGCCGTTACATTATCCAGAACCGCCTGACGAAGCCGGAGCAGCTAACCGCCTTCAACAGCGAAGGCTATTTCTTTGACGAGGCGTCGTCAGGGAAAGGTGAACTGGTGTTTAAGCGCCACGAGCAGTAAAACAGAACCCCGCCAGCTGGCGGGGTTTTGCATTAAGGGTGTTTCCAGTCCGGGCCCGGACGATGATCGTCATGGCGACGATCGTCATGATGGTGGTCACGCTCGCGATGTTCATCGTGGGGACGCCAGTGGTTATCGCGCCAGTCATAATGCGCCTTCCACCAGTCATGATCGCGCCAGCGACCGCCATCCCAGTAGTGGCCGTTATTATCACGATCGCCAATCTGCAGTTTGACCGCCGGAACCAGAGTAATTTCGGATGCCTGTACCGCCATGGGAGCGACCAGCATCAGTGAAAGCGCAATCAGCGCAGGTTTCAGTTTTGACATCGGTGACTCCTTATTCTCTATGCCCGACATGGGCCGATGTAAGGAGATTACGCGAGGGGAACGGGGGATGTTATTCTCTGCAATCCTAAACGCTAGGTGACCGCATTTATTGGGAATTTCTGCTTTTTCCCTGCTATTTTTCTCCTTAATTTCTTCACAAAAAAGCCGGGTGGCGCTGCGCTTACCCGGCATACGTTATGAGCTGTTGTAGGTCGGGTGAGGCGTAGCCGCCACCCGACAAAAATCACGCGCGAGCCATCATCAGCTTACGCAGCGCGGCAAAATCCGCCGGCAGCTCATGGGACAGCAGCGGCAGGTCAGCACGCTCGGCCAGCTCTTTCGGCAGCGGCAGCGTTTCGCCGAGGATCGCTTCCACGCTCTCTTTGAACTTAGCCGGATGCGCGGTGCCCAGGAACAGGCCATATTCACCCGGATTCAGCTGGTCGCGTAGCGCACGGTAAGCAATCGCCGCGTGCGGTTCAGAAGTGTATCCGACCGCTTTTAACTCACGCATGGTGGATTTAGTCGTGTCATCCGTCACCGCCGCGTAGCCCAGGTCACCCAGACGCCAGATCTTACGGCGGAACAGCTCTTCCACGCGCGGCCAGTTGTTCGGCTGGGAAACATCCATCGCGTTGGAGAGGGTCGCCTGCGTCGCGTTTGGTGCCCATTTGCCGTCTTTCAGGAAGCGCGGCACGGTATCGTTGGCATTGGTGGCGGCGATAAAGCGTTTCACCGGCAGCCCCAGTGATTTCGCCAGCAGACCTGCCGTCAAATCGCCGAAGTTACCGCTCGGCACAGAAATGACCAGCTGGTTGCGGGCTTCCTGCGGCAGCTGCGCCACCGCTTCGAAGTAGTAGCAGATCTGCGCCAGCAGACGGCTGATGTTGATGGAGTTGGCGGAGTTCAGACCCAGCGCCACCTTCAGCTCTTCGTCGTCGAAGGCCTGCTTGACCAGCGCCTGGCAGGCATCGAAGTCACCGTCGATCGCCACGGTTTCAATGTTGCCGCCGAGGGTACAGAACAGTTTTTCCTGCAGCGGACTAATTTTGCCTTTCGGATAGAGGATCACCACGCGGACGTTTTTCAGGCCGTAGAAGGCATGGGCGACCGCCGCACCGGTATCGCCGGAAGTTGCCGTCAGGATGGTTACCGGTTTGTCGCCGCTGATATGGGTCAGCATCTGCGCCATGAAGCGGCCGCCGAAGTCTTTAAACGCCAGGGTTGGGCCGTGGAACAGCTCCAGACAACCAACGTCAGGCTCAACCTGCTGAACCGGTGCCGGGAACGCGAACGCCTTACGCACGCGTTCTTCCAGCAGCTCCTGCGGTATCTCGTCGCCGATAAACGCCGACAGAATTTTGGTGCTGCGGGTGACAAAGTCCAGCTTCAGCAGTTCATCAATCTCGGTCAGCTGAAATTCCGGCAGGTCATGCGGAAAGAACAGCCCCTGATTTTTGCCCAGTCCCTGCGTTACAGCCTGCGCGAAGCTGACCTGCTCGTTATGATCTTTAAGATTGTAGAGTTTCATTAATTATCCCAGTACTCGTGCGCCAGCCGTGTCCAGACGGCAAATATGAACAAAGCCTTCCTGATTTTGCAGGTAGTGTTTAGAGAGCCAGTCCGCCACGCGCTGCGCAGTGTCTGGCTTATCGCATAAGGCAAACAGCGTCGGGCCGGAGCCGGAGATGCCGCATGCCTGCGCGCCAATATCCATTGATGCCTGTCGCGCCTCGTTAAAGCCAGGCAGCAGCCTGGTGCGATACGGCTCGGCAATAACGTCTTTCATCAGTTTCGCCGCCAGCTGTGGCTGACGGGTGTAGCAGGCGTGGATAAAGCCCGCCAGATGACGCCCGTGGGCGATACAATCCTGACGACGATACTGCGCGGGCAGGATCGCACGCGCTTCGGCCGTAGACACTTTGATGCCCGGATAGGCCAGCACCCACAGCCACTCATCAAACCCTGGCACCTGCTGACTAATGATGCCATTTTCTTCGATCATCAGCTGCATGCCGCCGAGGAAGCACGGTGCAACGTTGTCATAGTGAATGCTGCCGGAGATACGGCCTTCCAGCTCGCCCATTAGCCCCAACAGACGGCTATTGTTGAGGGGCTTACCGCAGTGCTCGTTCATCGCCACCAGGGCAGCCACCACGGAACAGGCGCTGGAGCCCAGCCCGGAGCCAATCGGCATACTTTTTTCCAGCGTCATGGCGACCGGCACGTTTTTACCGATCTCCTGACAGAAGCGCTCCCAGCACTGATAGACGATATTCTCGCGTGGCTCCGACGGCAGCTTGCTGGCAAAACGCCCTACGTTATTCAGGCTGAAGCTTTCTGCCGCTTCAACCGTCACCGTGTCGCCCAACAGCGAACCGTCTACCGGCGTAACCGCCGCACCCAGCACATCAAATCCGACGCTCATATTGGCGCTGGAAGCCGGGGCATAAACTTTGACCATGTTAAACTCCTAACTTCCATGACAGGGTACGCAGCAGATCGGCAAACACACCTGCCGCTGTAACATCGTTCCCTGCGCCATAGCCGCGAAGCACCAGCGGCAATGGCTGATAATAGTGGCTGTAAAACGCGAGGGCGTTTTCGCCGTTTTTGACTTTGTACAGCGGATCGTTGCCGTCAACTTCGGCAATCTTCACCCGGCACACGCCATCTTCTTCAATGTTGCCAACATAGCGCAATACCTTACCTTCATCACGGGCTTTCGCAACGCGGGCGGCAAAAACGTCGTCAAGCTGCGACAGCCTGGCCATAAAGGCGCCGACATCACCGCTGCTGTCAAATTCTGCCGGCAGTACCGGTTCAATCACGATATCAGAAAGCTCAAGCTCGCGGCCCGTTTCACGCGCCAGGATCAGCAGCTTGCGCGCCACGTCCATACCGGAAAGATCGTCGCGCGGATCCGGCTCGGTGTAGCCCAGTTCACGGGCGGCGCGGGTCGCTTCCGACAGGCTCATGCCTTCGTCCAGTTTGCCGAAGATAAACGACAGCGAGCCGGAGAGAATGCCGGAGAATCGCTGCAGCTCGTCACCCGCGTTCAGCAGGTTCTGCAGGTTCTCAATCACCGGCAGGCCTGCCCCGACGTTGGTGTCGTAGAGGAACTTGCGGCGCGACTTGCTCGCCGCCAGACGCAACTGGTGGTAGTAATCCATCGACGAGGTGTTGGCCTTTTTGTTCGGCGTGACCACGTGGAAACCTTCACGCAGGAAGTCTGCGTACTGATCGGCAACGGCCTGGTTTGACGTACAGTCAACAATCACCGGGTTAAGCAGGTGATACTCTTTTACCAGACGGATCAGGCGGCCCAGGTTGAACGGCTCTTTTGCCTCCTTCATCTCGGCCTGCCAGTTTTCCAGATTCAGGCCGTGAACGTTGGTCAGCAGCGCTTTTGAGTTGGCAATCCCGCAGACGCGCAGATCGATATGCTTCTTTTTCAGCCACGCCTGCTGACGCTTAACCTGCTCCAGCAGTGCACCGCCCACGCCTCCGACGCCGATCAGGAACAGCTCAATGACCTGATCGGTGTTGAACAGCATCTGGTGAACCACGCGAACGCCGGTGGTGGCATCGTCGTTATCCACCACCACGGAAATAGAGCGCTCTGACGAGCCCTGGGCGATCGCCACGATATTGATATTAGCCCGCGCCAGCGCGGCAAAGAATTTGGCAGAGATACCGCGCAGGGTGCGCATGCCGTCGCCCACCACGGAGATGATCGCCAGACGCTCCTGAATCGCGAGCGGCTCCAGCAGCTCTTCTTTCAGCTCCAGATAGAACTCTTCCTCCAGCGCGCGGCGGGCGCGCAGGCAGTCAGCCTGCGGAACGCAGAAGCTGATGCTGTATTCGGAAGAGGACTGGGTGATCAGCACCACAGAGATACCGTTGCGGGACATGGCCGCAAACACGCGGGCGGCCATGCCGACCATCCCTTTCATCCCCGGACCGGAGACGCTGAACATCGCCATGTTGTTCAGGTTAGAGATACCTTTCACCGGCAGACCGTCTTCATCGGTGCTGGCGCCAATCAGCGTACCCGGCGCTTGCGGGTTACCGGTGTTTTTAATCAGGCAAGGGATCTGGAACTGGGCAATCGGGGAGATGGTACGCGGGTGAAGGACTTTAGCGCCGAAGTAGGAGAGCTCCATCGCCTCCTGGTACGACATCGATTTCAGCAGCCTGGCGTCCGGTACCTGGCGCGGGTCGCAGGTGTAGACGCCGTCGACGTCAGTCCAGATTTCACAACAGTCCGCGCGTAAACAGGCGGCCAGTACGGCGGCGGAGTAGTCGGAGCCGTTACGGCCCAGCACCACCAGCTCGCCCTTCTCGTTCCCGGCGGTGAAACCGGCCATCAGGATCATATGGTCAGACGGAATTTTGCTGGCGGCGATACGGCGGGTTGATTCGGCAATATCAACGGTGGATTCGAGGTAGTGGCCCACCGCCAGCAGTTTTTCAACCGGATCGATCACGGTCACGTTGTGGCCACGCGCTTCCAGCAGGCCGGCCATGATGGCAATCGACAGTTTTTCACCGCGGCAAATCAGCGCCGCGTTGATGCTGTCCGGGCACTGACCCAGCAGGCTAATACCGTGCAGCACGTGCTTAATTTGCGCGAATTCCTGCTCCACAAAAGACTTAAGCTGTGCCAGCGGGAAGCCCGGTTGTGCCTCAGCCAGCCCCTGCAGCAGTTCAGCGAAGATCCGCTCGGCGTCGCTGATGTTCGGGAGTGCATCCTGGCCACCGATGGTCTTTTCAATCATTGCCACCAGATGGTTCGTGATTTTTGCCGGGGCAGAGAGCACGGTCGCAACCTGCCCCTGCCTGGCGTTGCTCTCCAGGATATCGGCAACACGCAGAAAACGTTCTGCATTTGCCACTGATGTACCGCCGAACTTCAACACTCGCATGGTTCTACCTCGTTTCCTTTAGCCGAAAAAAAAGCCCGCACTGTTCAGGTGCGGGCTTTTTTCTGTTTTTCCTGTACGCGTCAGCCCGCATCGTTACCTGTGGTAATGATGATGGTTGTGGTAATGGTGGTGATGCTGATGCGTTTCATGGATGTTGTGTACTCTGTCATTATTATCTGTCTGTGCTGTATTCTTTTAGGGTTAAAGGATCGGGACCCTTAAGTCAATGGATTTTTAATTTGATCACATTTCAGAAGACTCTCACGTCCCGCTGCAGGCAGATTTATTTTCATCCGATTCCCCCAGATGCAACCCTTTGCAACAGACTTATCCGCCATAGTAAAAACTTATGGCAGCATTTTACTCGGCCAATTTTTTTTCAATATCGTGCAGCAAACGATGCAACATTGCGGTGTCCCGCTGCTCAAGACGCCCAAGACGCTGCTGCAGCCAGTCCGCCATTTTGCGATCGTCCGCCACCCCTAACCGGGATAACAGATGCTCAACGCGTGTGCGCAGCGCAGCCAGCTGGTTTTCATTTGCCCCTTCCGCCTGAGGCTGGGGAATTTGTATTAGGGAGGCTAATTGGTAGCAGTAGACCATGACCGCCTGGCCTAAATTCAGGGAGGGATAATCAGCCACCATGGGTGCCCCCGTTAGCACGTCAGCGAGTTCCAGCTCTTCGTTTGTTAATCCGGAATCCTCACGACCAAATACCAGCGCCGCTCTCTCCAGCCACTGGCTTTTCTCACTCAGCATCGGCACCAGCTCCGCGGGCGTAGCGTAATAGTGGAACTTCGCCCGGCTGCGCGCCGTGGTGGCAACGGTAAAGGAGATGTCGTGCAACGCCGCGGCAAGCGTGTCGTAAGTGGTTATATTATCGAGAATATCGCCGGATCCATGCGCCACCCAACGTGCCGCAGGCTCCAGGTGGGCGGTGCTGTCCACAATACGTAAATCGGTAAAACCCATGGTCTTCATGGCGCGCGCGGCAGCGCCAATATTTTCTGCTCTGGCTGGGGCGACCAGTACAATCGACAGATGCATTTATGCTCTCTTTTTAATCGGTTAGCGGGTAGAAATGTGATGCGCTTCAACATATTACGCAGCGCGAATTTACAAAATTGCAACACAAATCACCGAAATAGCGTTTCATAACAAATTAAAAACGCTAAACTATTCCTTGTCTGAACAATAAGTTAGAATGTTAACAGAACACTATTATCCCTATGTTTTATAATGATAATAGCGGTATGAATACCCTATTCTGATTGGATTCGCTTCGTTTATAAATCAATGACCGCAACTAGTTGGTTTATTGAAAAATTGTGACAAAGGCTAGCATTCCGCTACGATGATTTCATCAAACTGTTAACGTGCTACAATTGAACTTGATATATGTCAACGAAGCGTAGTTTTATTGGGTGTCTGGTGTCACTTAGCCTGTTATGTTGCTGTTAAAATGGTTAGGATGACAGCCGTTTTTGACACTGTCGGGTCCAAAGGGAAAGTACCCAAGACCAAGCTAATGATGTTGTTGACGTTGATGGAAAGTGCATCAAGAACGCAATTACGTACTTTAGTCACGTTAAGCCGATCATGTTAATTTGCGACATGCATCAGGCAGGTCAGGGACTTTTGTACTTCCTGTTTCGATTTAGTTGGCAATTTAGGTAGCAAACATGCAGACCCCGCACATTCTTATCGTTGAAGACGAGTTGGTAACACGCAACACGTTGAAGAGCATTTTCGAAGCAGAAGGCTACGATGTCTTTGAAGCGACCGATGGCGCAGAGATGCATCAGATCCTTTCTGAAAATGATATCAACCTGGTGATCATGGACATTAACCTGCCGGGCAAAAACGGTCTTCTTCTGGCGCGCGAACTGCGTGAGCAGGCGAACGTCGCGTTGATGTTCCTGACGGGCCGTGACAACGAAGTTGATAAAATTCTTGGCCTGGAAATCGGTGCGGATGACTACATCACCAAACCGTTTAATCCTCGCGAGTTAACCATTCGTGCACGCAACCTGCTGTCCCGCACCATGAATCTGGGTACGGTCAGCGAAGAGCGTCGTAGCGTTGATAGCTACAAATTCAACGGCTGGGAACTTGATATCAATAGCCGTTCGCTGATTAGCCCGAACGGTGAGCAGTATAAACTGCCGCGCAGTGAATTCCGCGCGATGCTGCACTTCTGCGAAAACCCGGGCAAAATTCAGTCCCGTGCAGAGCTGCTGAAGAAAATGACCGGCCGTGAGCTGAAACCGCATGACCGTACCGTAGACGTGACCATCCGTCGTATTCGTAAACATTTCGAATCTACGCCTGATACGCCGGAAATCATCGCCACGATCCACGGCGAAGGGTACCGTTTCTGTGGTGACCTGCAGGAGTAATCCCGCAGTTAACGCATTAAAAAACGGCGCTTATGCGCCGTTTTTTTTATTCCCGCCACGGCATAATCGGCACCGCGCTGATGGCGTTTTTCGGTGATCCCTCCACCACTTTGTCAGAATAGGCCAGGTAAGCCAGCGTATTGCGTTTGGCATCGTAGAAGCGCACAACCTGCAGCTTTTTAAACACCAGCGAGGTCCGCTTCTGGAACACCACGTCGCCCTGCGCTTTGCCGTTTTTAATTTTATCGCTCAGTTCAACCGGACCTACCTGCTGACAGGAGATCGCCGCGTCGGAGGTATCTTCCGCCAGCCCCAGGCCGCCCTTAATCCCGCCCGTTTTCGCGCGGCTGACATAGCAGGTGACGTTTTTCACGTCCGGATCGTCAAACGCCTCCACCACGATTTTGTGGTCAGGACCAAACATTTTAAACACGGTATCGACAGAACCAATCTGTTCAGCCTGGGCGGCGCGCCCGACCATCAGCATCAGTGCGGTGAAGATCAAAGTCTTGTATTTCATATTGTTACCATTCTTAAAAATTACGCTGAGCGATTATTCAACACTTTAGACAAAAATGTAGCAAGATCACAGGATTAGAATATATTTGCCCATAATGTGCGCCAAAAAGCATGAATGCGCAAAAAAAACACTGAATGCTAAAACATCAAAAAATGCTATTATCCGCTAACCTGTTATCAGGCACCTGCTGTTTTAAGGATGAGGATAGTATATGGATCAGGCTGGAATTATTCGCGACCTGCTCACCTGGCTGGAAGGTCACCTCGACCAGCCTTTGTCACTGGACAATGTGGCGGCTAAAGCAGGCTATTCCAAGTGGCATCTGCAAAGGATGTTCAAGGATGTCACCGGTCATGCTATCGGGGCCTATATACGCGCACGTCGTCTGTCAAAATCTGCTGTGGCATTGCGCCTGACCGCGCGCCCGATCCTGGATATTGCGCTGCAGTATCGTTTCGATTCGCAGCAGACCTTCACCCGCGCCTTTAAAAAACAGTTCTCGTTGACGCCAGCGCTTTATCGTCGCTCGCCTGACTGGAGCTCGTTTGGTATGCGTCCGCCGCTGCGTCTGGGCGAGTTCGCGATGCCGAAATACGAAATCGTCACGCTGCCTGAAACCCATCTGATCGGGACAACGCAGAGTTACTCGTGCTCCCTTGAGCAGATTTCTGAGTTCCGTCATCAGATGCGCGTCCAGTTCTGGCGCGACTTCCTGAGCCACGCGCCGGCGATCCCGCCGATTCTGTATGGCCTCAACGAAACGCACCCAAGCCAGGAAAAGGATGACGAGCAGGAGGTGTTCTACACCACCGCGCTGACGCCAGACATGGCCAATGGCTACATTCAGGGTTCAAAGCCTGTGGTGCTGGAAGGTGGCGAGTACGTGATGTTCGCCTATGAAGGGCTGGGAACGGGTGTTCAGGAGTTCATCCTGACCGTTTACGGGACCTGCATGCCAATGCTGAATCTGAATCGCCGTAAGGGTCAGGACATTGAGCGCTACTACCCGGCGCAGGACGCTAAACCGGAAGAAGGCCCAATCAATCTGCGTATGGAATTCCTGATTCCAATACGTCGTTAACGCTGCAGTTCATCGAGCGCAGGGGCATCAAGATGTGAAATGTCCCCTGCCATCTCCACCACCCAGCCTGACGCCAGCCACGCGCTTTCCTGATAATCAATCCGGGAAATGGAGCAGTTACGTAGACGCAAACGGCGCTCAGCATAAGCGGGTAATCCGAGGATAGTGCTCACCAGGCAACCCAACGCAATCCCGTGACTCACCAGCAGCGGACGGCTTCCCGCCGGCAGCTTCAGGCATTCCGCCAGTGCGGCATGCATACGTACGCTGAGCTCCTGCATGGATTCACCTTCAGGGATACGGCCATCTTCGGTACCGTTCACCAGCGTGCGACGCCAGCCCTCTTCCGTTTCAGTCAGCGTATCAATATGACGCTTTTCCAGCACGCCCATATCCAGCTCGCGCAGACGCGGCTCAAGCATAACATCACAGCCGCAGGCGTCCGCGATGATGCGCGCCGTCTGCTGTGTGCGACCTAAGTCGCTGGTGATGACGTGGGTAATGCCCAGCGTTCTGGCACGCTCTGCCACCTGCCACGCTTGCTGCACACCCTTCTCAGTGAGAGGACTGTCTGACTGGCCTTGAATACGTCGCTCGGCGTTCCACTGCGTTTCACCGTGGCGAACAAGGTATACCTGTAACATGCTTTTTTTCCGTTATACTGCGATGAGTTTTTTTTGAATCGAGCTTAATTATGCACCATGTTGTCTCTGCTACCACTAATCCTGCCAAAATTCAGGCAATTCTAAGGGCATTTGAAGAGATCTTCGGCGCAGGATCCTGCCATATTGAAGCCATCGGCGTCGAGAGTGGCGTTCCTGAACAGCCGTTTGGCAGCGAGGAAACGCGCGCTGGCGCACGAAATCGCGTGGCAAATGCCAGAGCTGCAGCACCAGACGCTGACTTTTGGGTCGCCATTGAAGCCGGTATCGATGAAGGCGCAACCTTTAGCTGGGTGGTGATTGAAAGTCGTGAACAGCGCGGTGAAGCACGTTCGGCCACCCTGCCGCTGCCGGCGATCATTCTGGAAAAAGTGCGTGCGGGTGAAGCGCTCGGGCCGGTGATGTCGCAGTACACCGGCATTGACGAAATTGGCCGTAAAGAAGGGGCGATTGGCGTCTTTACCGCCGGCGCGCTGACGCGTTCAGGCGTTTACCACCAGGCGGTGATCCTGGCGTTAAGCCCGTTCCACAACGCGATTTATCGTTAGGTATTTTTCAACAACACCGCTTCCAGCCACTGGCGCAGCTCAACCGGGGCCGACTTCAGGCTGTTCGAGCCGCGGGTAATCGTTGCGATGCCCGCGCCGAGCTCATTTTTAAGCTCGCGCTGGCTCATCTCACCGCGCAACAACTCTTCAATGATCCGCACGCGCGTGCCCAGCGCCTCACGCTCGTCCGGCGTGAGCATCAGCTGCATCAGGGGTAAATGCAGATCCTGATCGTATGACTGGCGAAGCAACTCCACAAAACGAAGCCACTCCTGGTGACGTTGTTCGGCCATTGCCGAGGAATACGGGGAATGCGGGGTCATGTTATGCTGCCTCTTGTACTCATTAGCGAGTACAGCATAACACAACCCACGCCGATCAGTAACGTCTCTGCCACTCGGCATCGCTCATCAGCGTATCTTTCTGCCCCATGAAGTAGCGATAGTAGGCATCATACGCCAGCACGTTTTTCACGTATCCGCGGGTTTCCGAGAACGGAATACTCTCGACAAACGCCACGGCATCGATGCGTCCGGCGCTGTTGCCGAGCCAGGTACGCACGCGACCCGGCCCCGCGTTATAGGCCGCCGAAGAGAAGATGCGGTTATTGCCGAACTGCTGATACACGTACTGGAGATAGCTGGTACCGATGTTAATGTTGGTATCCGGATCCAGCAGCTGTGACGGGCTGCTGTACCCTGGAATATTAAACATCTTCACCGTATGCGTCGCCGTACCCGGCATGATCTGCATCAGGCCACTGGCACCTACCGGGGAACGGACTTTCGGGTTCCACGCGCTCTCCTGACGGGCAATCGCCATCGCGTAACTTTGCGGGATATCTTTACCGCGGGTGTAGCGTTCGAAAAGATCGTTATAAGCCAGCGGGAAACGCTCTTCGAGATGATCCCACAGCTTACCGGCGATCGTCGCCTGCACGCTCAGATCCCACCAGTGATTATCAAAGGCATAGCGGGCAAGCTGGGCTTTTTCGTCGGTGGTGCGGCTGGTCACCAGATTCGCCCACTCGCTGCGCGCGGTATTGTCCATGTTCCAGTACATCAACTCGCGCACGCGCGCCATTTCCGGCCCCTGCGTCAGCGCCGGGCTAGCATTCGCGGGCGCTTTATCAATGCGGAAGGTGTACTCCTCGCCCAGACGCTGTGCGGCCGCCATCGGGTAGAACCCGCGCTGCTGCATCAACGCATGGAGGATCTCTTTGGCTTCATCATCACGACCGCGCTCCATTAGCAGATCGGCCTGCCAGTAACGCCATTCGTCCTTCTCTTTGGCTTCCATAGGCAAACGCGCCAGCCAGGTATTCAGCCCCCGGCGATCGCCCGTCCCCAGCGCCATTCGCACACGACGTTCCACCAGCGAGGTGGAGTTTGAGCGCATAATCGCATCGTCTCGCCAGCGCGCCTGTTCGTCGGTCACATCCGTGCCCATCAGTCGCCATGCAACGATGTCGCGCAACTCCTGGGTTTGGTCTTCATTAAGCTGCTGCGCCTGCACCAGTTGCGGGATCATCAGCCGCGCGTTTTCCACATCGTCACGCGCTACGCTGGCAAAGGCTACCGCCGCCATCTGGCGGGTAAAATCGGTCGCCCCCGTACTGCGCGCAAAGGTGAGAACGCTGTTGGGATCGTTTGCCAGTGCAATAATGGCGCCAGAGATGGTCTGGTAATCGGACGGCATCTGCCCCGCCAGCGTGGTCACCAGACGCGTGTTTCCGGCTTTCATCGCCAGACGGATGCGCTCAAGGTAGGCCAGCGGGTCCTGCTTGCCTGAGGCGCGCCATGCGCCAAACAGCGAATCGCAGGCGTTTGGCTGGCTTTTTCCGGTCAGCCACAGCTCTTTCGCCCCAGCCCAGGCCTCCTCCTGCTGACCGGTGGCCCACTTCGCATAGTAGTAGTTACACTGGGCTTCGGTGGTATTCGGCTTATCAGGACTGAACGCCAGCAGGCCACGCCAGTCTTCACGGCGCGCCAGTTCGTTCACAAAGCGAGACTGCAGAGTCCGCGCCGGCGGCAGGGTCGGGTTCGCCTGAATGAAATTATTCACGGTGACGGTCGGTTGATTCATGAGATCGTCCGTGATCTGACGATACTCCAGATACGGATACAGCGGATAATCCTTCAGCGTCGGCATCAGCGCCTGCACGGTCTCCATCTGCTTGTTGTCCCACGCCTGTTTAATCTGGGCGTAGCGGTTACGTTGTTCATCCAGTGAATCGGCATGCACCGCCTGGCTTACCGCCATTACGCATACGCTGGCAGCCAGCAGACGCCAGACCACCCGTTTGGCTTTTTCCACAAGCTCTTCCTCATTGTTTTTTCGTCAATTGCAGCGTCTTGCCACGTCAAAGTCTAATCAACTTATGCTAACCAGGCATCCTGCAACGCGCCACGTCATGGACACTTTTTTACCTTTCTTGCGCGTTTTAACACTCCCGACGTTCCTGGCTGGGATTAGGACGGGAAAAAGGCTACACTTCGAGGCTGAATTCCATTCTCATTACGATAAAAGAGGCGAAGTCCAACGTGGCTCAATTCGTTTATACCATGCATCGTGTCGGCAAAGTGGTTCCGCCGAAACGTCATATTCTTAAAAATATCTCGCTGAGCTTCTTCCCGGGCGCAAAAATTGGTGTTCTGGGTCTCAACGGTGCCGGTAAGTCCACCCTGCTGCGCATCATGGCCGGCATCGATACAGACATCGAAGGTGAAGCCCGTCCGCAGCCTGGCATCAAAATTGGTTACCTGCCGCAGGAACCTCAGCTGAACCCGGAACACACCGTCCGTGAGTCCGTCGAAGAAGCCGTTGCTGAAGTCGTCAACGCCCTGAAAGGCCTGGATGAAGTGTATGCCAAATACGCCGAGCCGGATGCGGACTTCGATAAACTGGCCGCACAGCAAGGCAAGTTTGAAGAGATCATCCAGGCGCACGATGGCCACAACCTGAACGTGCAGCTGGAGCGCGCCGCTGACGCTCTGCGTCTGCCGGACTGGGATGCGAAAATTGCAAACCTCTCCGGTGGTGAACGCCGTCGCGTGGCGCTGTGCCGCCTGCTGCTGGAAAAACCAGACATGCTGCTGCTCGACGAACCGACTAACCACCTGGATGCAGAATCCGTAGCGTGGCTGGAGCGCTTCCTGCACGACTTCGAAGGCACCGTGGTGGCGATTACCCACGACCGTTACTTCCTCGACAACGTTGCCGGCTGGATCCTGGAGCTGGACCGCGGTGAAGGTATTCCATGGGAAGGCAACTACTCTTCCTGGCTGGAGCAGAAAGATCAGCGTCTGGCGCAGGAAGCGTCTCAGGAAGCGGCGCGTCGTAAGTCTATCGAGAAAGAGCTGGAGTGGGTACGTCAGGGCACGAAAGGCCGTCAGTCCAAGGGCAAAGCCCGTCTGGCACGCTTTGAAGAGCTTAACAATACCGAATACCAGAAACGTAACGAAACCAACGAACTGTTTATTCCACCTGGAGCACGTCTGGGGGATAAAGTGGTTGAAGTGACCAACCTGCGTAAGTCCTACGGCGACCGTGTGCTGATCGACGATCTCTCCTTCTCCGTACCGAAAGGGGCTATCGTTGGGATCATCGGTCCGAACGGCGCGGGTAAATCGACTCTGTTCCGCATGATGTCCGGTCAGGAACAGCCTGACAGCGGTTCTATCACCCTGGGTGAAACAGTGAAGCTGGCGTCCGTTGACCAGTTCCGTGACGCGATGGATAACAGCAAAACCGTGTGGGAAGAAGTTTCCGGCGGTCTGGATATCATGCGTATCGGCAACACCGAGATGCCAAGCCGCGCCTACGTTGGCCGCTTTAACTTCAAAGGCACCGACCAGGGCAAACGCGTAGGCGAGCTGTCCGGCGGTGAGCGCGGTCGTCTGCACCTGGCGAAGCTGCTGCAGGTGGGCGGTAACGTACTGCTGCTCGATGAACCAACCAACGACCTGGACATCGAAACCCTGCGCGCGCTGGAAAACGCCCTGCTGGAGTTCCCGGGCTGCGCGATGGTTATCTCGCACGACCGTTGGTTCCTTGACCGTATCGCGACCCACATTCTGGACTACCAGGATGAAGGTAAAGTGGAGTTCTTCGAAGGTAACTTCACCGAATACGAAGAGTACAAGAAACGCACGCTGGGCGCAGACGCGCTGGAGCCGAAGCGTATTAAGTACAAGCGTATTGCGAAATAAAAGCAAAACGGCAACTTCGGTTGCCGTTTTTTATGGTTGCTCCCTCTCCCCGTGGGAGAGGGTCAGGGTGAGGGCATCAGGCCGCACAGTGTGCAGGCCGGGTAAGGCGAAGCCGCCACCCGGCTTTTTTATTTGCCCACGTAATACCGCTTCACCTCATCAAACTGCATTGCAAAGTCGATATAGCTCATCAGCGCAGGCGAGTTGAGCTTACGGCTCGGGTAGGCCAGCCACAGGTCGTTTCCTTCGACGCGCCATTCCGGCAGCACCTGCACCAGTGCCCCTTTCTCGACCTTATCTTCCAGCAAAAAGGCCGGAAGCAGCGTAATTCCTGCACCGGCAATCGCACATTCGCGGGCGTATACCAGATTATCGGTCATGTGCGCGTTATCCGGCAGGTAGCGGTAATCTTCGCCTGCGCTTTGCAGCAGCCACTCGGACCAGGCTTTGTGGGTAATACAGCGGTGCTCCACCAGCTGGCGAGGATGCGTCAGCGGCTCCTGACGCGCCAGGTACGCCGGTGAGGCCATCATATAGCGCGGGCAGTGGCCGATCATCCGACCTATCAGAGAGGAGTCCTGCGGCTTACCGGTTCGCAGTGCCACGTCAAAGCCTGACTCGACCAGGTCCAGCACGTCGTCAGAAATGGAAACATCGAGCGAAACATCAGGATAGCGGAGCTGAAATTCGGCGTTCATATGCGCCAGTAGTGTCGCACCAATTCCCGCCGGGCAGGTGATGCGAAGCCGCCCGCTTGGGTTTTCGCGCAGGCGCTGAATGGCGTACTCCGCCCGCTCGCTGGCCGACAGCATCTCCCGGCAGTGGACAAGATAGTGTTCACCCGCAAACGTCAGATTCAGCCGGCGCGTGGTGCGGTTAAGCAGGCGAATCCCCACCTGCTGTTCAAGCTGGCTGATGCGCTGACTCACGCTAGATTTCGGCAGGTCGGCTTTCTGCGCTGCGGCAGTGAAGCTCCCCATCTCAGCCACCAGCGCAAACAGCGCCATGTCCTGCAGCTGTTTAAACATGATTGTTCATCCTGTACGAACGCTGAGTTCTTGATTGTCCATCTTATCACGCGCATGGCCACTTAATAGACTAGTCTCAACAAAACGTATTCCATTGAGGAGCACACCATGTCAGTCAAAGCCATTGCCGTTAACCCAGAAAATCCTTCCACTTTCATTGAAATCACTTCACCAATGCCGCAGCCCGGCGAGCACGATCTGCTGGTGGAGGTGAAAGCCGTCTCCATTAACCCGGTGGACACCAAGGTGCATGCAAGCCTGGCCCAAAACGGGCTGAATGCGCCGCGCGTGCTTGGATGGGATGCCAGCGGGATCGTCAAAGCCGTTGGGGCGGGCGTCACCGGATTCAAACCGGGGGATGAAGTGTGGTACGCAGGGGACATCACCCGTCCAGGCAGCAACACCACCCATCAGTTGATTGACGCGCGCATTGTCGGGCACAAACCCTCAAGCCTCGGCTGGGCGGCTGCCGCTGCTCTCCCGTTGACCGCACTCACCGCGTGGGAAGGCCTGTTTGAACGGCTGAACATTCAGGATGCTGGCGCAGACAAAACGCTGCTGATCATCGGCGGTGCGGGTGGGGTGGGATCGCTGGCGATCCCCTTTGCGAAGCACAACAGCAAGGTGAAGATCATTGCCACGGCTTCACGAGACGATTCCGCCCGGTGGTGTCGCGATCGCGGTGCAGATGTGGTGGTGAACTACCACGACCTGAAAGGCGAGCTGGCGAAACAGGGACTCACCTTTGTGGATTATATTTTCATCCTCAACGACACCGACGGACACTGGGATGCGGTCAGTGACCTGATTGCGCCTCAGGGGCATATCTGTTCCATCGTTGAGAACGCGCATCCGCTGAACCAGGACAAGCTGAAATCGAAATCCGCCGCCCTGCACTGGGAATTTATGTACACCCGCAGCATGTACCAGACCGCTGATATGGCGCGTCAGGGTGAAATCTTAAATGAGGTGGCGAAGCTCGTGGATACCGGCGTGGTGGAAAGTTCGCTGAGTGAAACGCTGCACGGGCTGAGCGTGGAAAGCATTACCGAGGCGCACCGTAAAGTGCTGGACGGGCATATGCGCGGGAAAGTGGTGGTTGAGTTCTGAGTGGTTTGATTCCCCTCACCCTAGCCCTCTCCCCATAGGGGCGAGGGGATCGCACGGCGCTGTCTTTACCCTCTCCCCTATGGGGAGAGGGTAGGGTGAGGGGGGGGAAGTTTTTTATCCCTGCTCCCCCATCATCTCCCTCACCAGCTCGACGCAGCGCAGGAAACGGGAGTCGTAATCCGACTCTTCCACATGCACAAACTCAACGTTGTTCTCCCTGAGCATATCCACCAGCATGGTCTGGAACTCACGCCTGTCCACGGAGCTACCAAGGCTACGCATGCCATCGGCGACCCACGGGGTGTTGTTTTCCAGCAGGATCACCAGGTCAAAGCGGTATTCATCAATCAGCGCCTGCACGAACGGGTGTTCGCGCCCTTCGTACTTTTTACAGAACGCCTGCGTGGTCACGAAATCGGTATCGATAAACGCCACCTTGTTGGCGTATTTCACCGCGAAATCAATGTACTGGGCATGCCCAAGCGCGATTTTATCGTAGTCGGAATACTGCAGGGCCATCTCATCCCCACCCAGATGGGAGAAGACATAATCGCGTCCGTACTCCCAGGCGCTGGTGGTGTTGAAGATATTCGCCAGCTTGTTGACCAGCGTTGATTTCCCGCTCGACTCGCCGCCCAGGATCGCGACGGTGCGCACAAAGAACGGCTTCACCTCAGTCGGGATGTAATCCCAGTAGCGGAACGGGTTTTCGCGGATCTGCGCCCCGCTGATGTTCATAAAGGTGCGCTTCGGATCGATAAGCACCGTTTCAATGCCCAGATGCTCGCGGAACTGCGGCGCGTCGGACGCTTCAGAGGTGTAGATCCAGTTCGGGGCAATGCCCTTCTCTTCCATAAACGCCTTGATGCCGTTGCTCCACACGTCCCAGCCGTGCGGATAGGGCTCCATGCCCTCTTCATTAAAAGCATGAATGCGAATATTTTTCTGATACTTGAAGGTCTGAAGCAGCCAGCGCAGGCGGTCCGGCACGGTCGGCTGCTGCGACATGGCGCTGTCCTCAAACAGCTGGCGATCGCGGGTTTCGTCGTACCCCATGATGATATGCAGTTCATCCACCTGACTACAGGCGCGCTGGATCAGATAGATATGCCCGGTATGCAGCGGGTAAAACTTGCCAAACACCACGCCGATGTTCTTTTGCATACGCGGAAATTCAAGCCCCAGAAAGCGGTGCAGCGCTTCCAGCTTCTGCGCGCTGGGGCTTTTGATTTTGGCGTTCAGCAGCTGGCTAAGGTAGCCTTTGGTCATACCGCTGGCGTCCGCCACCTGCTGCAGCGTGCAGCCCTTCTGACGGATTGCGGTTTTGATGTAGTCAAATGATGACATAAATTACGGTGCCTCCTGCAAAATCGAATACGTAATTATAAGTCGTCAAAGACATTTAACGCATCTGCGAGTTTTTTCACGCCAAATACCTGCATCCCTTCCGGGATTTTTTTCGGCACGTTAGCGGCCGGAACGATAGCCCGGCGGAAACCGTGTTTTGCCGCCTCGGAGATACGCTCTTGCCCGCTGGGCACCGGACGGATTTCCCCGGCGAGGCCCACTTCGCCGAAGACGACCAGATCCTGCGGCAGCGGTCGGTCGCGCAGGCTGGAGACCATCGCCAGCAGCAGCGCCAGGTCCGCGCTGGTCTCAGTGACTTTGACGCCGCCGACCACGTTAACGAAAACGTCCTGATCCGCCATCTGCAGCCCGCCATGACGGTGCAGCACCGCCAGCAGGATCGCCAGACGGTTCTGTTCCAGACCGACCGCCACGCGCCGCGGGTTGCCCATCATCGAGTGATCGACCAGCGCCTGAATTTCGACGAGCAGCGGGCGCGTCCCTTCCCACAGCACCATCACCGAACTGCCGGAGGTGATTTCATCGCCACGACTCAGGAAGATGGCCGACGGGTTGCTGACTTCACGCAGCCCCTGTTCGGTCATGGCAAACACGCCCAGTTCGTTCACCGCCCCAAAGCGGTTTTTGTGGCTGCGCAGGGTACGGAAACGGGAGTCAGCGTCGCCGTCGAGCATTACGGAGCAGTCGATACAGTGTTCGAGCACTTTTGGCCCCGCCAGCGAGCCGTCTTTCGTGACGTGGCCGACCATCACAATTGCCACGCCGCGCGTTTTGGCAAAGCGCGTCAGGTAGGCCGCCGTTTCACGCACCTGCGCCACGCTGCCCGGCGAGGACTGAATGTCCGCCATATGCATCACCTGGATGGAGTCGATCACCATCAGCTTCGGCTGCTCTTCTTCGGCGATCATACAGATCTGCTCGATACTGGTTTCTGACAGCATGTTCAGGTTGCCCGTGGGCAGACCCAGACGGTGCGCGCGCATCGCCACCTGCTGCAGCGACTCTTCGCCCGTGACGTACAGGGTTTTCATCTGTTCGGCGAGTTTGCAGAGGGTTTGCAGCAGCAGAGTCGATTTACCCGCGCCAGGGTTACCGCCGATAAGAATGGCGCTGCCCGGCACTACGCCGCCGCCGAGCACGCGGTCAAACTCTTTGAAGCCGGTGGAGAAGCGCGGCAACGCTTCAAGACTGATGTCCGAAAGCTTTTGTACTTTCGCCACACCGGCATTACCCGCATAGCCGCTCAGGCGTTCGTTGCGCGCCACGCTCGGCGAAGCCGCCACACCACGCACTTCGGTGATGGTGTTCCAGGCATGACAGGCGCTGCATTGCCCCTGCCAGCGCGGATAATCCGCACCACATTCATTACAGACAAATGCGCGTTTTGGAGCTTTCGCCACGTTTTACCTCGTTATTTCTGTGCGGCCTGCGTGCCGGGTGGCGCTTACGCTTACCCGGCCTACAAAGCAGACCGTTATTTCTGATTAAGGCTGCCGGAGAGAATGCAGAACACCCCCATCAGGTCAGCATGACGGATAGTCACTTCCGTCTTTTCATTCACTTTTGGTTTGGCATGGTAGGCAATGCCAAGTCCGGCCGCTTTGATCATCGGCAGGTCGTTTGCGCCGTCCCCGATGGCGACGGTCTGCACGACCGGAATCTCATATTTTTCCGCCAGACGGGTCAGGGTGTTGGCTTTGTACTGGGCATCCACAATATCGCCGATCACCTGGCCGGTCAGTTTACCGTCCATGATCTCCAGCTCATTAGCCACCACGGTGGTCAGATGCAGTTTTTCCCGCAGATAATCTGCGAAGAAGGTGAAGCCCCCGGAGGCAATCGCCACTTTCCAGCCAAGGGACTGCAGCTTCAGCACCAGCTGCGTCAGCCCTGGCATCAGCGGCAGTACATCGCGCACCTGGCGCAGGATGTTGGCATCGGCCCCTTTCAGGGTCGCCACGCGCTGTCGCAGGCTGGCGGTGAAGTCCAGCTCACCGCGCATCGCACGCTCGGTCACTTCCGCTACCAGCTCACCGCTGCCCGCCAGTTTGGCGATCTCATCGATACATTCGATCTGGATCGCCGTCGAGTCCATGTCCATCACCAGCAGACCCGGCGTCTTCAGGTGCGGAATTTTCCCCAGCGGGGCGACATCCAGCCCGGCGTCATGCGCCAGACGCGTTGCGCGCTGCGTCAGGGAGCCAGCCAGGCGAATGACCTGGTAGTCTTCCACGCACCAGGCGGCGACGATAACCATCGCAGCGCCCAGCTTGCTTTGATACTGGGTCAGGCGTTGCTTATCCAGACCGCGTCCGTAGAGGAGCCAGCCGCTACGACCGGCGTGGTAATCCAGAGGCATCACCTCATCGCCACTTAAAGAGAGCGGCAATCCTGGCCATAAAGAGACATCCGTTGGCAGGTCACACCAGGTAATGTTCGGCATTAAAGCTCCTGTAATTTCGTTCGCGCCGGAAGGTTGCAGAGGGAAAATAACGCATGAGGCTACCCTGTAACCATCACTTCTGGCAACATTAAGCCGTAAATTTTCAGCAGGTGGAATATGGCTCGCGCAAAACTGAAATTCCGGCTCCATCGCGCCGTGATTGTCCTCTCCTGTCTCGCACTCTTAGTGGTGCTGATGCAAGGGGCGTCGTGGTTCAGCCAGAATCATCAACGGCAACGCAATCCGCAGTTTGAAGAGCTGGCCCGCACGCTGGCACGCCAGGTGACGTTTAATATTGCGCCGTCCATGCGTACCGAAACGCCGGACGAAAAACGTATAGGCCAGGTTTTACGTCTGCTGACGGAAAACAGCCGCATTCTGGATGCCGGTGTCTATGATGAGCAAGGCGACCTGATTGCCCGCGCGGGCGAACATGTCGACGTACGCGACAGGCTGGCGCTGGACGGTAAAAAAGCCGGCGGCTATTTCAACCAGCAGATTGTCGAGCCCATTCAGGGAAAGAATGGTCCGCTGGGCTATCTGCGCCTGACCCTTGATACGCATACTCTGCCAACCGAAGCCAAGCAGGTCGATAACACCACCAACATTCTGCGCCTGATGCTGCTGCTTTCGCTCGCCATTGGCGTGGTTCTCGCACGCACCCTGCTTCGGGGCAAACGCTCGCGCTGGCAGCAATCCCCGTTCCTGCTGACCGCCAGCAAATCCGTTCCCGAAGACGAAGAGAGCGAGAAGAAAGAATAGTGATAAAGTAGGCGGATGATTCGGAAAAGGAACTCTGCCATGACGACGTTACGCCTGCTTATCTCTGACTCTTACGATCCCTGGTTTAATCTCGCGGTTGAAGAGTGCATCTTCCGCCAGATGCCCGCTACCCAGCGCGTCCTGTTTCTCTGGCGCAACGCCGATACGGTGGTTATTGGCCGCGCGCAAAACCCGTGGAAAGAGTGCAACACGCGGCGTATGGAAGAGGACAATGTTCGTCTGGCGCGCCGCAGCAGCGGCGGTGGCGCGGTGTTTCACGATCTGGGCAATACCTGCTTTACCTTTATGGCGGGTAAACCGGAATACGACAAAACCATCTCCACCTCGATTGTGCTCAACGCGCTGAATTCACTCGGCGTGACGGCGGAAGCTTCCGGACGTAACGATCTGGTGGTCAAAACGCCCGACGGGGATCGCAAAGTATCCGGCTCTGCCTATCGCGAAACGATGGATCGCGGGTTCCACCACGGCACCCTTCTGCTTAACGCCGATCTCAGTCGGCTGGCGAACTACCTGAATCCCGACAAGAAAAAACTGCAGGCGAAGGGAATTACCTCCGTGCGCGGCCGCGTGGCGAACCTGGTCGAGCTGCTGCCGGGCATTACCCATGAGCAAATCTGTGAGGCCGTGCGCGAGGCGTTCTTCGCGCATTACGGCGAGCGCGTGGAAGCTGAAGTCATTTCGCCGGATAAGACGCCGGACCTGCCAAATTTTGCAGAAACGTTTGCCCGCCAGAGCAGTTGGGAGTGGAACTTCGGCCAGGCACCGGCCTTCTCTCACCTGCTGGACGAGCGTTTTATCTGGGGCGGCGTGGAACTGCACTTTGACGTCGAGAAAGGGCATATCACCCGCACGCAGGTGTTTACGGACAGTCTGAATCCGGCGCCGCTGGAAGCGCTCGCTGCACGTTTACAGGGCTGTTTGTACCGGGCGGATATGCTGCAGCAGGAATGTGACGCGTTGATTGGGGATTTCCCGGAGCAGGAAAATGAGCTGCGGGAGTTGTCAGCGTGGATTGCACAGGCCGTGCGCTAGTAAAAAAGCCCGCTGGCGCTACGCTTAGCGGGCCTGGAAAACCGTAGGCCGGGTCAGGCGAAGCCGCCACCCGGCACAACAGCGCTTACTCTTTATCGCCCAGCAGAACAGATTCCAGCGCGATTTTGATCATATCGTTAAAGGTGGTCTGACGCTCGGCAGCGGTGGTCTGCTCGTGGGTACGGATGTGGTCAGACACGGTGCAGATGGTCAGCGCTTTCGCACCGAACTCGGCCGCGACGCCGTAGATGCCCGCCGCTTCCATTTCCACGCCCAGGATGCCGTATTTTTCCATCACGTCGAACATCTCGCCGCCGTCTGGTGCATAGAACAGGTCAGCGGAGAACAGGTTACCCACGCGCGCGTCCACGCCCAGCGCTTTTGCCGCGTCAACCGCGTTACGCACCATGCCGAAGTCGGCAATCGCCGCGAAGTCATGATCTTTAAAACGCATACGGTTAACTTTGGAATCGGTGCAGGCACCCATACCAATTACCACGTCACGCAGCTTAACGTCCATGCGCACCGCACCGCAGGAGCCGACGCGGATGATTTTCTTCACGCCGAAGTCGGTGATCAGCTCTTTGGTGTAGATAGAGCAGGACGGGATACCCATACCGTGGCCCATTACAGAGATTTTGCGGCCTTTGTAAGTCCCGGTGAAGCCCAGCATGCCGCGAACATTGTTCACTTCACGCACGTCTTCGAGGAAAGTTTCTGCAATGTGCTTCGCGCGCAGCGGGTCGCCCGGCATCAATACGACGTCAGCGAAATCACCCATTTCTGCATTAATGTGAGGAGTTGCCATCTTCAGTTCCTTTTACATTGTTGTTTTTGCCGGGTGGCGGCTACGCCTTACCCGGCCTACATTCTGTTCTCCCTGTGGGAGAGGGTTGGGGTGAGGGCATCAGGCCGCACCCAACATCATTCAGAACATGGCCTTGCCATATTCCATGTCAGACGTACCAAAGTATTTCGCGATAGTCTGGCCGATGTCCGCGAAGGTTTCACGGTGACCGAGCGAACCGGGTTTCACTTTCGGGCCGTACACCAGCACCGGAATGTGCTCACGGGTGTGGTCGGTACCGGTCCAGGTTGGGTCACAGCCGTGGTCCGCGGTCAGGATCAGAATGTCATCTTCTCCTACCAGCTCCATCAGCTCCGGCAGACGGCGGTCAAACAGCTCCAGACCGGCTGCATAACCCGCTACGTCGCGACGGTGACCCCAGGAGGAGTCGAAGTCCACGAAGTTGGTGAAGACGATGGTGTTGTCGCCCGCATCTTTCATCTCTTTGATGGTGGCATCAAACAGCGCATCCAGACCGGTCGCTTTCACTTTCTTCGTGATACCGCAGTTGGCGTAAATATCCGCGATTTTACCCACGGAAACCACGTGACCGCCTTTTTCATCAACCAGCTTCTGCAGCACGGTAGGCGCCGGTGGCTCAACGGCCAGGTCATGACGGTTACCGGTACGCTGGAAATTACCCGCTTTGTCGCCGATAAACGGACGCGCGATAACGCGGCCAATGTTGTAGCCGCCTTCGGTCAGCTCTTCACGGGCGATTTCGCACAGCTCGTAGAGTTTATCCAGGCCAAACGTTTCTTCGTGGCAGGCAATCTGGAACACGGAGTCAGCAGAGGTGTAGAAAATCGGCTTGCCGGTCTTCATGTGCTCTTCGCCCAGCTCGTCCAGAATCACGGTACCGGAGGAGTGGCAGTTACCGAGGTAGCCCGGCAGATTGGCACGCTTCACCAGCTTATCCAGCAGTTCCTGCGGGAAGCTGTTCTCGTGATCGGAGAAATAACCCCAGTCGAACAGCACCGGCACACCAGCGATTTCCCAGTGCCCTGACGGGGTGTCTTTACCGGAAGAGAGTTCGTGCGCCCAGGCGTAGGCACCCACTACTTCCGCGTTGCCGTCCATACCGGCGGCGATTTTGCCGGTAGAACCTTCATGCGCTTTGACCAGGCCGAGGCGGGTCAGGTTGGGTAGAGTCAGAGGGCCTTTACGACCGTTGTCCGCTTCGCCTTTTGCACAGGCTTCCGCGATGTGACCCATGGTATCGGAACCCACGTCACCAAAACGTTCTGCATCTTCGGTTGCGCCGATGCCGAATGAGTCCAGCACCATAATAAATGCACGTTTCATAATTGTTCTCCGTACGTAGTGCTTCAAAAATTATCGATCAGATCAGTATACCGCTATTCGGTGATACGGCGATAGACCGTCGGTGTGGTTTCTGGCGCTTTGTCATCGAGCACAATGGCCGCTTTCACCGCTTTCGCCGCTTCCTGCCAGCTGGCTTCGTCTTTCGCGTGGATCACCGCCAGCGGACGTTGGCCGTCAACGCTGTCGCCCAGGCGGGCCATATCGGTAAAGCCAACGCTGTAATCAATGGTGTCTGAGGCCTGACGACGACCGCCGCCCATCGAGACCACCGCCATACCCAGCGCACGGGTGTCCATGGCGGAGACAAACCCTTCACTGTCGGCATACACGGCTTTGCTGAGCGTCGCGGTTGGCAGGTACTTCGCATAGTTTTCGACGAAGTCTGTCGGGCCTTTCTGCGCGGCAACCATGCGGCCGAAGATCTCCGCCGCTTTGCCGTTGTCCAGCACCGCCTGCAGCTTCGCGCGCGCTTCGGCGTCGTCTTTGGCGAGCTTGCCGGAGATCAGCATCTCCACGCACAGCGCCATGGTGACGTCGAACAGGCGCGGGTTATGGTATTCACCCGTCAGGAACTGCACCGCTTCACGCACTTCAACTGCGTTACCGGCACTGGAGGCCAGCACCTGGTTCATGTCGGTCAGGAGCGCGGTGGTGCGCACGCCTGCGCCGTTGGAGACGCCAACGATCGCTTCGGCCAGCGCTTCAGAGAGTTCATAGGTTGGCATAAACGCACCGCTGCCCACCTTCACGTCCATCACCAGCGCATCCAGACCTTCCGCCAGCTTCTTCGCCAGGATAGAGGCGGTGATCAGCGGGATGGAGTCAACGGTCGCGGTAATATCGCGGGTGGCGTAGAAACGTTTGTCTGCCGGAGCAAGTGAGCTGGTCTGGCCGATAATCGCCACACCAACGTCTTTAATAATGTCGCGGAAGCGATTGTCATCCGGGAAGATATCGAAGCCCGGAATGGCTTCCAGTTTGTCGAGCGTACCGCCGGTGTGGCCCAGGCCGCGTCCGGAGATCATCGGAATGTAACCGCCGCAGGCGGCTACCATTGGGCCGAGCATCAGCGACGTCACATCGCCTACGCCGCCGGTAGAGTGTTTGTCGACAATCGGACCGTTAAGATTGAGGCTCTTCCAGTCCAGAACGGTTCCTGAATCTCGCATCGCCATGGTCAGCGAGACACGCTCGGGCATCGACATATCGTGGAAGAAGATGGTCATCGCCAGAGCCGCAATCTGCCCTTCAGAGATGGTGTTATCACGAATGCCGTTGATAAAGAAGCGAATCTCTTCGTCGCTTAATGCATGACCATCACGTTTTTTACGAATAATTTCTTGTGCGAGAAACACGGTAACCCCCATGAGGAATCGGGTGAAGGGTGGCGGGTACGGTTTACCCGACCACGATCCGGGTAGGCCGGGTAAGCGTAGCGCCACCCGGCAATTCAAACTCAGTAGCTGCTTGCGCTCTTGCCGTCGCCGTGTCCCAGCGCTTTCAGCAGGCTGGCCAGCAGGCTTGACGCGCCGAAGCGGTAGTGACGGGAATCAGCCCAGTCAGCCCCGAACAGTTCATCTGCAATGGCGAGGAATGTCTGTGCATCTTCAGCGGTACGCACACCGCCCGCCGGTTTGAAGCCCACGGTTTTTTCCACGCCCATATCACGGATCACTTCCATCATGATGCGTGCGCTTTCCGGGGTCGCGTTTACCGGCACTTTACCGGTCGAGGTTTTGATGAAATCGGCACCGGCTTTGATGGAGATTTCAGAAGCTTTACGGATCAACGCTTCTTCTTTCAGCTCGCCGGTTTCGATGATCACCTTAAGCAGCACGTTTGCCGCCGCGCAGGCCTCTTTACAGGCTTTCACCAGGTCAAAGCCCACCTGCTCGTTGCCGGCGATCAGCGCACGGTACGGGAAGACCACGTCAACTTCGTCTGCGCCGTAAGCAATCGCCGCACGGGTCTCTGCCAGCGCAATCTCGATATCGTCGTTGCCGTGCGGGAAGTTAGTCACGGTTGCAATGCGCACGTCCGGAGTACCCTGCTCTTTCAGCGTCTTACGGGCAATCGGGATAAAGCGCGGGTAGATACAGATGGCTGCAGTGTTACCGACGGGCGTTTTCGCCTGATGGCACAGGGCGATGACTTTTTCATTGGTGTCGTCATCGTTCAGGGTGGTCAGGTCCATCAGTTTCAACGCGCGCAGGCTGCTTGCAGTTAAATCGGTCATAACATTCTCCAACGGCAGTGCCGTATCAATTTTACCTTGCGGGTCTGTGAGTATTCTAACATCTACCCGCATCCACACTTCGACATTCATCACAGTTAATGAAAACTACGTGCAAATTTGCATTACTGTAATGAGATCTTCTTCAAACTTTAGTACGGAAATCGTCGGCTAAAACAGCGATTCCCCCTGTCAGATCAAAAGCCCTGACGGGCCGGCTTCCTACAATCCGTTCATCATCCGCAGAACATTCAAGGAAGCGAACATGTCCCACGCCAGCCCCGACGCCCTGCAACAACGTTGCCAGCACATTGTGACCAGTCCGGTGCTAACCCCAGAACAAAAACGGCATTTTCTGGCGCTGGAAGCGGAAAATAATCTGCCTTATCCGGCACTACCGGAGGCTGCCCGAGCCGCGCTGGATGAGGGGTTTATCTGCGATATGTTCGAAGGCCACGCGCCCTACAAACCCCGTTACGTTCTGCCGGATTACGCAACATTTCTGGCTAACGGTTCAGAGTGGCTGGAGCTTGAGGGGGCGAAAGATCTTGATGACGCCCTCTCGCTGTTAACCATCCTCTACCACCATGTTCCGTCCGTCACATCGATGCCGGTCTATCTCGGCCATCTCGATGCACTTCTGCAACCGTATGTTAGAATTCTAACACAAGACGAAATCGATATTCGAATAAAACGTTTCTGGCGTTACCTCGACCGCACCTTGCCCGACGCCTTTATGCACGCCAATATCGGCCCGGCAGATACGCCCGTCACGCGCGCCATTTTACGCGCTGATGCCGAGCTGAAGCAGGTCGCACCGAATCTGACGTTTATTTATGACCCGGCGATCACGCCTGACGATCTGCTGCATGCGGTCGCTAAAAACATTTGCGAATGCAGCAAACCGCATATTTCGAATGGCCCGGTGAATGATAAAATTTTCACAAAAGGCCGTTACGGTGTCGTGAGTTGCTACAACTCCCTGCCGCTGGCTGGCGGTGGCAGTACCCTGGTGCGCCTCAACCTCAAAGCCATTGCCGAACACAGCACCTCCCTCGACGATTTTTTCACCCGTACACTTCCCCACTACTGCCAGCAGCAGATCGCCATCATCGATGCCCGCTGCGATTTTCTGTATCAACAGTCCGGCTTCTTTGAGAATAGCTTCCTGGTGAAAGAGGGGCTGATTGATGCCGATCGGTTTGTGCCCATGTTTGGCCTGTACGGCCTCGCGGAAGCGGTCAATGCGCTCTGTGAAAAAGCAGGTATCGCAGGGCGTTACGGCAAAGATGAGCAGGCCAACGCGCTGGGCTATCGCATCAGTGAACAGCTGGCGGCGTTTGTTGAACATACGCCGGTGAAACATGGCTGGAAGCAGCGCGCGATGCTGCATGCGCAGTCGGGGATCAGCTCTGATTCGGGTACCACGCCGGGCGCGCGTCTGCCCTACGGCGACGAGCCGGATCCCATCAGCCACCTGCTGGCCGTGGCCCCTCATCACCAGCACTATCATGCCGGGATAAGCGACATACTGACATTGGATGAGACGGTAAAACGGAATCCCCAGGCGGTGGCTCAACTCTGTCTCGGCGCGTTCAACGCGGGCATGCGGGAATTTACGGCCAACGTCGCGGGTAACGATCTGGTCCGCGTGACCGGCTATATGGTGCGATTATCGGATCTGGAGAAATACCGGGAAGCAGGTTCGAGAACCAATACCACGTGGCTGGGTGAAGAGGCCGCGCGCAATACCCGTATTCTGGAACGTCAGCCACGCGTGATAAGCCATGAACAGCAGATGCGCTTTAGTTAGTCAGGTCATTCCTTTTTCCTGCGTGGACGGGCCGGGCAGCCGGCTGGCCCTGTTCCTGCAGGGCTGCAACCTGCGCTGCAAAACCTGCCACAATCCGTGGACGATCGGCCGCTGCAACGACTGTGGAGACTGCGTTCCCCACTGCCCTCATGAAGCCCTTAGCATTCAGGCCGGACGCGTCTGGTGGCAGGAGAGTCACTGTCAGCAGTGCGATACCTGTCTGCACCTGTGCCAGCAGCAGGCGACGCCCATGGCACACCGCCTGAGCGTGGAGGAGATCCTCGCGCAGATCCGCAAAGCAGCGCCATTTATTGAAGGCATCACCGTGAGTGGCGGTGAAGCCACGACGCAATTACCCTTTTTAGTCACGCTGTTCACCGCGATCAAAGCCGATCCTGCCCTGCGCCATCTCACCTGCCTGGTCGACAGCAACGGTCTGTTAAGTGAAACCGGCTGGCAAAAGCTGCTGCCGGTACTGGATGGCGCGATGCTGGATCTCAAGGCGTGGGGAAACGAACGCCACCGCTTCCTGACCGGGCGCGATAACCCGCTGATCAAGCAAAGCATTCGCTGGCTGGCAGAACGTCATCGTTTGACGGAACTCCGTTTGCTGGTCATTCCGGAGCAGTGTGACTATCTGGAACAGCTCAAGCCGCTGACGACGTTTATCCATGGGCTTGGAAATGTGCCAGTGCGCATTAACGCGTTTCATGGGCAGGGCGTTTACGGTGAGGCGGCGTCCTGGCGCAGCGCTACGCCAGAGGACGTTGAACCGCTGGCGCAGGCGCTGGAAAAACAGAAGATAACGGTGATCCGTCCGGCGCTGTATCTATAGCGTGATGCCAAATACTGACCGCGTATTCTCCAGCAGCGCATCGGCAATCACCTCTTCAGGCTCTTTTCGCAGTTCACAAAGGGAGCTAAACACGCGCGCCGCCTGTTCCGGGCGATTCGGCTGCCCCTGAAAACCGTTCAGCGGCATATCCGGTGCGTCGGTTTCCAGCAGCAGGGCTGACAAGGGCAGCTGGGCCATCACTTCGCGGGTTTTACTGGCCCGTGGATAGGTGATGGTGCCGCCCACGCCGATTTTATAGCCCAGTTCAATGAAACGCTGCGCCTGCTGCAGGCTGCCGGAGAAACCGTGTACAACGCCTTTTCGCGGCAGATCGATGCGTTTCAGGTGCATTGCCAGCTTATCGTGCGTGCGTCGTGAGTGGAGGATCACCGGCAGATCGTGACGCTTCGCCAGCCTGAGCTGCGCGTCGAGGATCGTCTGCTGGCGCTCAAACTGCGGATCCTCACGGTAAAGATCGAGGCCGATCTCACCGATGGCGACAAGTTTATCTCCTGCGGTCATCAGTACCTCATCGAGCCTCTCAAGATGCTCGTCAAGATGTCGCTCAATCACGATCGGATGCAGGCCAAGCGCGGCAAAGAGCGCGGGGTGTTGTGCGGAAAGCGCCAGCACGCGGGAAAAATAAGCCGCTTCAACTGAAGGCACAATAATGGCCTGAACGCCTGCCTCGGCGGCTTTCGCAATGCTTTGCGCTTCATCCCCTGTAAACGGCGGAAAATCGAAGTGGCAGTGGGTATCAACAAAGCGGTGCGTCACGCCAGATCCTCGTTATCTAATAAAGCGTCATTCGCCTGCGGGATATCCACCAGTGGCATCGTCAGGGCGTCGTTGGCGACTATCGCAGGCGGCGTAATAATGCGTTTATGCCGGTGAAGCGGCGGTTGCTCCGCCAGCATTTTTCCCACCGTCGCCAGGAAGTAGCGTCCGCATAGCCGACCCGTTTTGTAATCCATGCGCAGCGCAGGAATGCGGCTGCCCAGCGCCATGCTCAGCAGCGGCTTAGGGGGATAAATTTCAAAAATACGCAGTTTACCCGGCGGTTTTTCAATGAAACGCTGCATCGCGCCGTAGGTGGTTTCATGCTGCTTCGCGATATTCACCAGCGGCTGCAGACTGCTGTCACCCAGCCAGCGCTCCATCCGCTTAAACCACTGCGGGGTGTAATACATTTGCGACGGCACGGTACGGATCACCACAATGGTTTTCGCCCCGCGCCGGGCAGCTTCCTGCACCGGTACCGCGTCACTGATGCCCCCGTCCAGATAGCTGATGCCATCCAGTAGCGCACCGGTACGATAAAAACCGGGAATGGCGCTGGAGGCGCGAATGATATCCAGCCAGTTCTCCTTCTGAGGAGAAAAATAGCCTGGCGAATAGTCATCCCCCCGGCTGGCGCACATCCAGAATTCTTTACCGCTATCAAACAGGCGGGCGGCGGTGTCCATGGCCAGCGGCATCTGGCTGGAGGTCGACTCCAGCAGCCAGTCGAGGTCGATCAGGTTGCCACCGCGCACAAAGCGCAGCGGATTAAAAAATTCTTTTGCCGTGGTGTAGCGCATGATGACCTTGCGCGCGTAGCCAGGCTGGTTACAGACATAAGCAGAGAGGTTTTGCGCCCCGGCAGACGTGCCGAAGTACAGGTCAAACGGGTTGAATTGCGCGCGCATAAATTCATCCAGCACGCCAGCGGTGAAAATACCGCGCTGTCCGCCTCCCTCGCAAACGAGCGCGAGTTGGCCTGCGCGAAACGGCTTTAACGTCAGCGGCGCAATATTGCCGAGCGTAACGGGAATTCGTTGCCCCACCTCTGCTTTCCTGTTTTGATTATTTTATAACACCACAGTAACGCACCCGGCCGGCAACGCAAATAAGAAAAAGCCAGTCGCAGTGACTGGCTTTTCTTTGTTGACAGAATATTGCGTTTGCTACGGACGTCGACGTCCCGTAAACAGGCTGACCAGGAACAGAATAATACCGACAACGAAGACAATTTTAGCTGCCCATGCTGCAGTACCTGCCAGACCACCAAAGCCCAATGCGGCGGCAATTAACGCGATAACCAGAAATATAATGCCCCAACGAAACATAAGCTTCTCCTTTACCATAGTTAATGTCGGCCGCTAAACGTGAGCGCTCAGGTCGCTCACCGGCGTTTTTCCAGAGTCGTTCTTATTTCGCCCGCCGGATTTAGCCAGACGGGCGAATGGTCCAGATTTACTTCGCTTTCAGATCGTTTTTAACGCTTTTCACACCATCGATGGCTTTCGCAATAGACTCGGCGCGTTCGATTTGCGCCTGAGAATCAACCGTACCGGAAAGCTGTACCACACCATCGGTGGTTTCCACTTTCACCTTACGGGACGGCACGATGTCATCTGCTAAAAGTTTAGCTTTGATTTCGCTGGTGGTGGCAGCATCACCGGCATAACCTTTCACCGACGCGTTTTTGCTGTCACGAACGTGCAGTTTATCGCTAACGGAGGCGACACCTTCGACGCCCTTCGCCACTTTCACCGCCTGTTCCGCCTGAGCCTGGCTTTCGACAAAGCCGCTCAGCGTGACCACTTTCTTATCGGTCTTCACGGAAATATCGGTGCTCTTGATGGCTTCGTCATCCACCAGTGCGGCTTTCACTTTTGCTGTGATTGAGCTGTCATCCATGAAATTGCCGACTTTATTCATAGAGCTATCGATTTTTTGCCCTGCGGTATCCGCCGTGGACTGTGCTTTATCCATGGTGCTGCTTTCCGCCAGCGCGGAGCCGCTAACCAGAACGCTACCCAGTGTTACAGCCAGCAGAGTTTTAGAAATCTTCAGTCTTGTCATATTCATCGATCTATTCCTGTGTTTACCCGTTATTCGGGCTACATACTTCCTTAGTAGTTATATATATTGCGAATAAACACGCAGACGAAATGGATAACCTAAAGTCATGCATTGAACAGTTAATTTATCCATGCCCGGTGCTAAACACTGAGTTAAATATAGATCACTCTCACAGAGCCGCTTTCAGATTCGGGTAAAAAACGTGCAAAAAGCGCGAAAATGCAGTGAATTAAGAACATTCCGCAAGGGATTAATAAGACAGGAATTAAAGAAGAGCACGGCGACTGCCGTGCTCTGAGAGGGGATTAGTGTTCGCGCGTTTTGCGGAACTGAACGTCAGGATAACGTTCCTGAGTCAGGTTGAGGTTCACCATGGTTGGGGCGATATAGGTCAGGTTATCACCGCCATCCAGCGCCAGCTGAACTTCATTCTTACGCTTAAATTCTTCGAATTTCTTCACGTCAGAACACTCAACCCAGCGCGCGGTCGCCACGTTCACTGATTCATAAATCGCTTCCACGTTGTATTCGCTCTTCAGGCGCGCAACAACCACGTCGAACTGCAGCACACCCACGGCCCCTACGATCAGATCGTTGTTGGCGATTGGGCGGAACACCTGCACCGCGCCCTCTTCGGAGAGCTGAACCAGGCCTTTCAGCAGCTGTTTCTGTTTCAGCGGATCCTTCAGACGAATACGACGGAACAGTTCCGGGGCGAAGTTCGGAATACCGGTGAACTTCATCATTTCGCCCTGGGTGAAGGTATCGCCGATCTGAATCGTGCCATGGTTGTGCAGCCCGATAATGTCGCCCGGATACGCCTCTTCCACGTGCGAACGGTCGCCCGCCATAAAGGTCAGCGCGTCGGAGATCACCACATCTTTACCGATACGCACCTGGCGCAGCTTCATACCCTTTTCATATTTACCGGACACCACGCGCATAAAGGCCACGCGGTCGCGGTGTTTCGGGTCCATGTTGGCCTGAATTTTGAAGACAAAGCCGGTGAATTTCTCTTCTTTCGCTTCCACTTCACGGGTATCGGTTTTGCGTGGCATCGGCTGCGGCGCCCACTCCACCAGACCATCGAGCATGTGGTCAACGCCAAAGTTACCCAGCGCAGTACCGAAGAAGACCGGGGTGATTTCACCGCTCAGGAACAGATCTTTATCGAATTCGTGAGACGCGCCCTTCACCAGCTCCAGCTCGTCACGCAGCTGCGCGGCCAGCTCTTCACCAACAGCTGCGTCCAGATCCGGGTTGTCTAGACCTTTCACGATGCGCACTTCCTGAATGGTGTGGCCTTTACCGGTCTGGTACAGGTAAGTTTCATCTTTGTAGAGGTGATACACCCCTTTGAACAGCTTACCGCAGCCAATGGGCCAGGTGATTGGCGCACAGGCGATTTTCAGCTCGTTTTCCACTTCATCCATCAGTTCCATCGGGTCACGGATGTCACGGTCGAGTTTGTTCATGAAGGTGAGGATCGGCGTATCGCGCAGACGGGTCACTTCCATCAGCTTACGGGTCCTGTCTTCTACCCCTTTCGCGGCGTCGATGACCATCAGACAGCAGTCCACCGCCGTCAGGGTACGGTAAGTATCTTCAGAGAAGTCTTCGTGGCCCGGGGTATCCAGCAGGTTCACCAGGCAGTCATGATACGGGAACTGCATCACGGAGGTGGTAATCGAAATACCACGCTGCTTTTCCATCTCCATCCAGTCAGATTTTGCATGCTGGCTGGAGCCACGGCCTTTAACGGTACCCGCAGTCTGGATAGCCTGTCCGAACAGTAACACCTTCTCGGTGATGGTCGTTTTACCGGCATCCGGGTGCGAGATAATGGCAAAAGTGCGGCGCTTGGCCACCTCTTGCAGATAAGGAGACAACGTCATAATCAAATCTTCTTATATAAGCGCGGCAGCACGCCACGCATCATGGAATACAAAATTGCGGCTATTTTACCCATCAACAGGGGGCAGGCAATCATTGTTTACACAGGAGTTGCTCCAGTTCGTTCAACGACGTCACGGTCCAGGTCGGCTCGATGCCCTCAGGCTTCACGCGGCCATGCGCGTTAAGCCAGACGGTCGACAGACCGGCATTCATGCCGCCCAGAATATCTGACTCTGCGGTGTCACCCACCATCAGGACGCGATCGCGGTCAGGGTTGCCGGCCTGCGCCAGCGCATAATCGAAAATACGCGGATCCGGTTTCGGCACGCCGACCTCTTCCGAGATCACCAGCGCGTCGAAATGATCGCGCAGGCCGGTACGCTCAAGGCGGATCTGCTGCAGGGCGGTAAAACCGTTGGTGATGATCCCCAGTTTTAATTTGCCTTTCAGTGCATTCAACAACGACACGGCCCCCGGCAGCGGCGCACAGATATCGGCCATGGCGTTCAGGAAGGCCTCGTTCAGCGTTCCCGGACTGACATTTAAGCGTTCCGCCCAGACGTCAAAGCGCTGGTGCTGAAGCTGTAACGCGGTGATGGCACCGTTCTGGTAATCCACCCACAGCGGTTTGTTGACCGCCTGATAGTCCTGAAAATCCTCAGCGGTGAAGGTCACGCTATAGTCGAGAAACATCCGCTGTAGACCCCCGAACGAATCGAACGTAAACAGCGTTTCGTCGGCGTCAAAGAAAATCCAGTCCCATTTCATCGTTACAACCTTATTTTCGTTATCCAATCGGCAGAGCCATAATAATGGCGTCTTCACGTCCCTCTGCGGTGGGGTAGTAGTTACGGCGGATTGTCGCCTCGTTAAAGCCTAAGCTTTCATAGAGCGCGATGGCGGCGACATTCGACGCGCGCACCTCCAGCCACAGGGTGAAAACGTCACGGGTTTCAAGCTCACGGATGAGGTGCGTAAGCAGTTCTCTTCCCAGCCCACGGCGCTGAAACGCAGGATCAACCGCGATATTAAACAGCGTCGCCTCATCCAGAACAACCTGCGTAATCGCGAAGGCGGCCATGGTGCCGTCAACATCCAGGCGGTAGTTGAGATACCGTTCGCCCTGATTACTGGCGAAGGTTTTTTCGCTCCACGGAAACGCATGGGCGCGTGTTTCAATCGCAAACGCTGTGGTCAGGTCAGGCGTCGTGAGGGAAGAAATCGTGTTCATATTCGCAGATTTGTTGCCATAGCGCGCTTCGCGCTTTTGGGTTGGCTTTCAGTTCGTCCAGCGCTGGCGTGCAGATCTGGCTTCCCTGGAGCGGGATCGCATTTGCCTCTCCAATACGCCAGCTGTTACAGCGGCTGTCAGGAGGCAGCATAGCGACCCGCTCTGGCGTCAGCTGTAAAACCTGGTCGGCCGTCAGCTTCAGGCTGCGAAGGACATCACCGATCAGGGGTTCATTCAGGGCAGGCAGTTCTTCCGCCACCATCACCAGGCGAACGTGCGCCGGGATGGAGATGGCGATTTCGCCCTGCAACGCCGTCGGGCGACGCAAAGCCCACTGGGTAATGCCCAGCTGCTGCAACTGCCAGTCTCGTCGGGATGTCATAGGGAAAACTCCTGTCTCTCAGGCGCGCAAATATAGCAAATGTGTCGAAACTGCGCCATCTACCTACTATAATCCCCGCCTGAGTTTATTGAGGAACAATTCATGTCTGCATTTACCCCGGCAAGTGAAGTCTTGCTGCGTCACAGTGATGATTTCGAAGAAAGCCGTATTCTGTTTGCCGGAGATATGCAGGATGACCTGCCTGCGCGTTTCGACTGTGCTGAAAGCCGTGCCCATACCCAATATTACCATCACTGGCAGGTGCTGAGCCGCCAGATGGGTGAGCGCGCACGCTTTAGCCTGGTGGCAGAGCAGAGCGATATCGCCGACTGCGATACGCTGATCTACTACTGGCCGAAGAACAAACCGGAAGCCCAGTTCCAGCTGATGAACCTGCTCTCCCTGCTGCCGGTCGGCTGCGATATTTTCGTCGTCGGTGAGAACCGCAGCGGCGTGAGAAGCGCAGAGCAGATGCTGGAAGAGTATGCCCCGCTGAATAAAGTCGACAGCGCCCGCCGCTGTGGCCTGTACCATGGCCGTCTGGAAAAACAGGCAACATTTGATGCCGCGACATTCTGGGACGAATATACGCTTGACGGTTTGACCATTAAAACCCTGCCGGGCGTGTTCAGCCGTGACGCCCTGGATGCGGGCAGCAAGCTGCTGCTTTCCACCCTCACGCCGCATACCAAAGGCAAAGTGCTGGATGTCGGCTGCGGTGCGGGCGTGCTGGCAACCGTACTCGCCAGCCATTCACCAAAAGTCCGTTTAACCCTGTGTGACGTCAGCGCACCGGCGGTAGAGGCCAGCCGCGCAACGCTTGCCGCTAACGGTATTGAAGGCGACGTGATTGCCAGTAACGTCTTTTCTGATGTCACCGGTCGTTTTGATATGATCATCTCTAATCCACCGTTCCACGACGGCATGGAGACCAGCCTCGAAGCCGCGCAAACGCTAATCCGTGGCGCAGTCCGCCATCTCAACAGCGGCGGTGAATTGCGCATCGTCGCGAATGCCTTCCTGGCATACCCGAAAGTGCTGGATGAAACCTTCGGCTTCCACGAAGTCATCGCCCAGACGGGACGTTTTAAAGTCTACCGCACCGTGATGACCCGTCAGGCCAAAAAGTAATCACCGCCCCTCCTGGCCGGATAAGCGAAAGCGCCATCCGGCTATACACGACGCGCCTATCGGCCATTTTTGCATCAATCAAGGCATCACGCGCACTTTTCTGTTGACGTAAAGCTGAAAACATCTAGAATGCGCCTCCGTGGTTACGATACTTTTACAGTATCGATGGTATGCGAAGGTGGCGGAATTGGTAGACGCGCTAGCTTCAGGTGTTAGTGTCCTTACGGATGTGGGGGTTCGAGTCCCCCCCCTCGCACCATAAATCACAATGATATTGCTCGCACTGGGCGAAGGTGGCGGAATTGGTAGACGCGCTAGCTTCAGGTGTTAGTGTCCTTACGGATGTGGGGGTTCGAGTCCCCCCCCTCGCACCATAAATCACAATGATATTGCTCGCACTGGGCGAAGGTGGCGGAATTGGTAGACGCGCTAGCTTCAGGTGTTAGTGTCCTTACGGATGTGGGGGTTCGAGTCCCCCCCCTCGCACCAACGAGGCGATATCAAACCAGTAAGATGACTGTGCGAAGGTGGCGGAATTGGTAGACGCGCTAGCTTCAGGTGTTAGTGTCCTTACGGATGTGGGGGTTCGAGTCCCCCCCCTCGCACCAATTATCTTACACCCCTTCTGAGTGTTCTCTTCTCCCTGTTATTTCAGACTCATCAGTATCACCAGCATTGCACTGACCAGTGCGACACAGGATGGCAGTAACACAAAGTGGCGCAGTTGCTTGTGCCAAATCATCGCTGACGTGACTAATAGTGCTGCCACGATAACGGCTTTCCAGACAGCAAGGGAGAGATCGGCAAACATCAACCCGCCGAGAACGGCTCCCGGTAGCAATACCCCCCAACCACTTCCCAGCGCCCTGTGCAGCATGGTTCCACCTCTTACAATGGTAATGATAACCAATATCATATGATAAAGATTATCATTTGTCAGCTGAATGAATTAAAAACCACCGACCTTTACCTTTCCCGTAATGACAGGAATTGCCTAAGGTGATAAATTGCGCACCTGTTAACAACATCTAAAGATTTTCTGATAATTACTCTTTGAGTTTTTTGCATATTTTATTGCGAAACAACACCTACTTATTTGTTTTAATTAAATTTTAATAAAAACACACGACTATGACATCACAATCCTGGCGGTCTTTGGTTCACAGAAAATATCAATTATCGTTACGTTTATTTTTATTTCTGAACGCAACCTCTGCAGTGTTCTCGGTAACAAATCCGCTCAATTCGGTACGCGTGTTATCTGCCCCTCTGATTGCTATTTTCTCTATCAGTACCGGTCTGTTCGTCTGGCACTGGAGAAAGAGAGCGCGGAAGATAAATATTCCTGTCGTTTCAGCGATCTTCGGTATTTTGTGGGCCTGGCAAATTGCCTCCAAATTCGCCTTAATTACCCACGACCAAACGACCTATTTGTTAATCGCCCTGTTAACCGTGCTTTTTATCGGGACGCTGGCATTCGCCAGTAATATCAAAGCATTTACCCTGCACTCACTGCCCGCGTTTATTGTCTGCTTGTGGCTAAGTGAACACGATATATGGCTGAGAATGTCCTACTCTTTCGCACTTCCTGTCGTGGCAATTGCCATTCATAACATTTTGCAACGACGTAACGATCGTTTCGCGCAGGAGTTGCTCTCTCGCTTGCTGGAAGAACGAGAGACCCTGACCGACCTGAGCATGATGGATCCTCTTACCGGACTCTATAATCGTCGCGGTCTGCAAAGCCGTCTGGAAAACCTGCCGACGGTAGAAAATGGCGAGCACTTTGTCCTGCTGATGGATATCGATCACTTCAAAGCCTATAACGACCACTATGGTCATATGATGGGCGACCAGGCACTGAAACGTGTCTCTGCCGCCATCCGCGATGCCGTACGTTCTCGCGATATTGTGGCGCGTTTTGGTGGGGAAGAATTTATGGTGCTGCTGACCAATATTTCCCTTGAGCATGCCCGCCAGACTGCAGAGCGGATCCGTCAGAAAGTTTACGATTTGAAAATCCCGCATTTGTTTAACGAAAGCGTCGCGACAAATGTCACCATCAGCATTGGTATCGCCATTTTCGAGAATGACGACGTAGAAGGCGCGCTGGAAAAAGCGGATAAAGCGCTCTACGAAGCCAAGCATATGGGGCGCAACAATATTCTGTTGAGTGAAGAGTTGCAGACGGCGTAAACACGACGGCAACGTCACCAGGACAAAAGTCTTGCCATTGGTATGAGCAATAGTTAGGATTGGCAATCATTATCATTTAGATTTCTATCCAAACTATGGCCACGCATACCGCACATATTGTCGAGCCCCTCCTCTGGCGAGCCCCCCTCACCAGCGGGAATGGTTCGCTTGCGGATGCCATACGGGATAAGATTGCCAAAACGCGCGCCCACCTGCTGGACTTTATCCGGCTTGATGAAGCGCACCCGCATCACGCCATGACGCTCGCAGAGTGGCGTCAACCGGCAAAACTGCAATCGCTGCTGGCCACCTATTCCGACCATATTTATCGCAATCAGCCTGCCATGACGCGGGAAAATAAGCCCCTGCTCTCCCTCTGGGCGCAATGGTATATCGGACTGATGGTGCCTCCGCTGATGCTGGCGCTATTAACCCAGAAGAGTATGCTGGAACTCTCACCTGAGCATTTCCACGTCGAGTTTCACGAAACCGGACGCGCGGCCTGTTTCTGGATTGATCTTCACGAAGACCAGAGCGCAGAGCGACTGACTGCCCGGGAACGTATGGAGCTGTTGATCACACGGGCGCTGATCCCGGTCGTGGATGCGCTGGAAGCCACGGGAGAGATTAACGGGAAGCTTATCTGGAGCAATACCGGCTATTTAATCCACTGGTATCTCACGGAAATGAAGCCGCTGCTTGGTGAGGAGAGTGTTGATGCTCTGCGTCAGTCCTGTTTCTTTGCAAAACAGCTTTCCGACGGCCGAGACAACCCGTTATTCCGTACCGTTGTCCTTCGTGATGGGCTTCTGGTGCGCCGCACCTGCTGCCAGCGCTATCGCCTGCCGGACGTTAAGCAGTGCGGGGATTGCACGCTGAAATAGTCGGGCTCAGCCTGATGCCTTCACCCTAACCCTCTCCCACGGGGAGAGGGAACAAACACTAAAAACGGCAACCTGCGTTGCCGTTTTGCTTTTACCTAGGCCACCTGCTGATTATCCTCTTCCGCGTTACGCTGCGCTTCTTCCGCTTCCTGCTCCAGCAGCTGTTTCTCGTAAACTTTGAAGAACGGGAAGTAGATGATTGCCGATACGCAGGCCAGAACCACAACCAGGATCGCCGCGCGGAAATCCCATCCCAGGGCCCACGCTGCGCCTATCGGCGCCGGTGCCGTCCAGGGTACCACGGAGATGACACGGCCAATCAGATCAAAGGTCATTGCCGCCCAGGCCAGCACAGCGTTGACCATCGGTGCCAGCAGGAAGGGGATAAAGAACACCGGGTTCATCACGATCGGCGTACCGAAAATGACCGGTTCGTTGATGTTAAAGAAGCTGGGCACCACACTTAAACGCCCGATAGAGCGTAAATGAGCGGAACGGCTGCGCAGATAGCAAATCACCAGTCCCATTGTGGCGCCCGACCCGCCAATCACGATAAAGAACGTCCAGAACGCTTCCATGAAAATATGCGGCAGAGGCTGACCGGCGGCCAGCGCGGTCTGGTTTGCGCCAAGGTTAGTCAGCCAGAACATCTGCAGCATCCCGGAGACGATAGCGGCCCCGTGGATCCCGGCGAACCACAGCAGATGGCCAATTAGCACGGCCAGCAGAATGGCAGGCAGCGAATCCGCCGCGGAAACCAGCGGTTTAAAGACCGACATAATCGCCTGCGGGATCAGCATGCCAAACTGTGACTGAATCACCAGGCTGAGCGGATAGAGCGTCAATACTACCACCAGCACCGGGATCAACAGATCAAAAGAGTTTTTGATCATCGGTGGAACCTGGTCCGGAAGACGAATACCGATGTTATGCGCTTTAAGGAAACGCATCATCTCAACGCAGTAAATGGCCACCAGAATCGCCGTAAAAATCCCTGTCCCACCCAGGCTGTCGACGGGCAGCGTGCCTTTGGTTTTCGGTGCCGCAACAAGCAGAAACGCCATCAGCGACAGCATGGCGCACATAAACGGATCCAGCTGATGTGATTTGACGTAGTGTTTACCCAGGTTGTAGGCAATGGCCGCACAAATATAGATGGACATAATACCCATCGTCATATCAAACGGCGTCAGGATCTGGCCTTCAAATTGCTTCGCCATATCCAGCCAGGCGCGTGCGAAGCCCCAGGTGGTATCCGGCGAAAATGGAGGGTAAGCGAACACTAATAAAAATGAACCCACAATCATAAATGGCATCGCGGAGATAAACCCATCGCGGATAGCCATAACATGACGCTGGGAAGAGATCCGCCCGGCAATCGGGCTGACGTAATTTTCAACGAAACGGAATATCAGGTTAAACGCAGCATGGTTGGCAGACATGGCAGATCTCCTGTCAGACGTTTATTACAGGCGCATTCGCGCCGTACGTTGTTCCATAAATTAGCTTCACAACCTTGCTGGCTTGTGTACCCGCGGTACTGCTCAGACGAAATGGTTTCATAATTTGCTCTTATTATTGGATACAGGGGACGTTACGTACTCAGTATTAATCTACGCATCACGCTCTGCAACCGGTTACTGTAACCGGTTTCCGTGATTGTGAAGGGGATCCAGAATTTTGCCGTCCGGGATCTTTGTTACTTAAGAGATATTTACAGAGCATAATTTCTTATGACAGATTACGCAGGATATTTGTCAGGAGGAAACAATGAGTTTGCAGTCTGTACAGCAGTTTTTTGCCGACAACGCGCCGGATATAGACATCATCGAGCTTAGCCAGAGTACTGCTACCGTTGCGTTGGCTGCTGCCGCCCATCGTGTTGAGCCGGGACAGATCGCCAAAACCCTGTCACTGAAGGTGAAGAATGAAGTGATTCTGGTGGTGGCGAAAGGCGATGCGCGTCTGGATAACAAAAAACTGAAAGACACCTTTGGTGCGAAAGCGCGCATGCTCAGCAGTGATGAAGTGGTTACCATTACCGGTCATCCGGTTGGCGGTGTGTGTCCGTTCGGACTGGAAAATCCACTCGCAGTCTACTGCGATGTCTCTTTAAAGCAGTATGCTGAAGTGCTGCCAGCCGCAGGCGCCATCCACAGTGCTGTGCGTATTTCACCTGACAGAATGGCAGAGCTGACTTCCGCAAAATGGGTTGATGTCTGCATCTGACCGAAGCGCCAGAGCCCATCTGGCGCGTATAAGACGGATTATAAAAATGTGGCCTTGCTGAGGGCCAAACTTTGCGGATCCCTTGCCGGAAGATGGGTAAGAATATCCGCCGCATCGAGTAGCCCTACGTCAGAATTCACCCCCAGCTTCACCATCGCATTAAACTTGTGCGCCCGGATGGTCTTAATATTGCGTTCAAGCTCAGCCGCGATTTCAGGAATGGAATAACCGCAAGACATGTAACGCAGAATTGCCCTTTCCGTTGGGCTTAACATCCTGTTTTGACTGTGGTACCAGTGATTGAGCATATTGTCATTGATGCGCAGCGTTTCACTTAACAACACCACGAATTCGTTCTGCAACTGCTCAAGCGTCATTGACTTACTGACCACGCCGTGAAGACGTGACGGCGAAAGATGGCTAATTAACCGAGCCTCTGTCACATCAGAGACCAGGATAATGCGCTGGATATGGCTATGCGTGAACGCGAGGTCCCGCAGATGTGCCAGGCAGTTACGCCGTTCCTCTCGCGCATCGGAAAGTGAATAGATGAGCGAGAAAAAATTGACCTGATGAAGCGCCTTCTTAAAGCTGTCAAATTCACTGAACAGATGCAGCTGATAATGGTTCAGCGTGGACAGAGTAAAAAGATTCTTTAGCCCAATAGCACTCATCGTGCAATTTTCGATGACGGCGATATGTCTTGGTGAATCGGTTTTTTCCATTCCTCGAACTCTCCATAGGCTGACATTAAACTCAGCTCTCTCATTCCCTGCGTACTGTTGATCCAGGCGTACATATCGGCATTACTTCGTAAGGAGAGCCGTCGCATCGCACTGTTTTTTTGGGCACTAATCGTTTTATTGCTCTTCTTGAGCAACGTGGCGATTTGGTTAATACCCCATCCCTTACCTAACAGCCGTAATACCTTGCGTTCGGAGTGGGTGAGCGCGATAAATGACTCGTCTTCCTCTTCCACTCCCTGAGGTTCCGGGGTTAATAACGTCTGGCTTATCCGCTCCGCCCGCTCGCGACCAGCCCGAATAGCCGCCACCACGCCTTCAATCGGCTCCATTTCAGAAAGCAACGTGCTTTCTGGCCGCATCAGTAGCTCAACGGCAACAGGATATAGCGGGCGCGAAACTAAAAAGATCCAGTGAATTTCCCGATATTGATTCAATAATGCGTAATACTCTTCGAGCGTACCCCGAGGATTCCTGTATTCACCTGAAATATCGGCAATAATGACATCTGCGCGGCGTAGCTGAAGCAGGGTTAACTCCTGCAGTGAGCGGCAATACGTCAATTCAACATCAGGGAAATGACGTGACATCACGCCCCCTAACCCATTTTGCATGACGGGTATCCGGCTAATAACCACGCCATGCTTACCATGCAATGACAACATAGACCCTCCGTGTCCATTTTTCATAGAATGTGTAACGTCAAAACACATCGTTCTATCACTATTTTCGTCCCTGAGTATAAAACCGATTAATACAAGCAGAAGATGAGATATGTTTTTTAGTTTAGGAAATGCCTAAAACAACGGTAATATCTCACAAAGCGCAAATAAATTTAATTCCGAACCCATTAAAATAATGACAATATAAAATTAGAATAACTTAATACAAATATTTTATATCTCTATATAAAGAATTCACTGCATTAATAGATTAATCCCCCCGCCCTTCTGCGACACGGGTTGCCACTGTTTGCATAAACCTTGATCTGACCCACAGCAAGAGACACTGCACTTTGTGCTAAAAGTAATCATCGTGAGCTAAATGGCAACTCTCCATCATCTTCGGGACAATACATGCAGGCAGATCGGTCAACGCAGCGTGCTATCACGCGGCTCTGTATAAAGTGCGGTCTTTTTTTGCTCCAGCACGGCGCGGAAAGCGCGCTGGTTGAGGAGCTGTCAACCCGGCTGGGGCTGGCTTTGGGTATGGACAGCGTAGAAAGCGCCATCTCATCCAACGCCATTGTGCTGACCACCATCAAAGACGGTCAATGCCTGACCTCCACCCGCAAAAATCATGACCGTGGCATTAACATGCACGTCGTGACCGAAGTGCAACATATCGTCATTCTTGCTGAACATAAGCTTCTCGATCTCAATGAGATAGAAAAACGGTTCAACCAGATTAAGCCATTACGTTATCCACGCTGGCTGGTCGTATTGATGGTGGGGCTCTCATGCGCCTGCTTTTGTAAGCTCAATAAAGGCGGCTGGGATGGGGCGATCGTCACCTTTTTTGCCAGCAGTATCGCCATGTATGTTCGCCAGCTGCTGACACACCGGCAGCTACACCCGCAAATTAACTTCTGCATTACCGCATTTGTCGCCACCACGGTGTCTGGCCTGCTCCTGCGTCTGCCGCAATTTGCCAGCACCCCGACGATCGCCATGGCCGCCAGTGTCCTTCTGCTGGTACCGGGCTTCCCGTTGATTAACGCCGTCGCCGACATGTTTAAAGGGCATATCAATACTGGCCTGGCACGCTGGGCTATCGCCAGTCTGCTGACCCTGGCGACCTGCATCGGCGTGGTCATGGCCATGACACTCTGGGGGTTACGCGGATGGGCGTGATAGATTTTCTGCTGGCGCTGGCTGAGGATATGGCCCTGGCCGCCATTCCTGCCGTCGGCTTTGCGATGGTATTTAACGTTCCGCAACGCGCTCTGCCATGGTGTGCACTGCTGGGCGCCATCGGTCATGGATCGCGCATGGTGATGATGACGGCGGGTTTTAACATCGAATGGTCGACCTTTATGGCCTCTATGCTGGTCGGCAGCATCGGTATCCAGTGGTCGCGCTGGTATCTGGCGCATCCGAAAGTCTTCACCGTCGCCGCCGTGATCCCGATGTTCCCCGGTATTTCGGCCTATACGGCGATGATTTCGGCGGTGAAAATCAGCCATTTTGGCTACACCGAACCGCAGATGATCCTTCTTCTCAGCAACTTTCTTAAGGCCTCATCCATTGTCGGCGCGCTCTCTATCGGATTGTCGATCCCCGGACTCTGGCTCTACCGTAAACGGCCACGCGTTTGATATTTGTGTTATCCCGCTGCCATGGAGATAATCTTTCTGGTCCGTTTGGTGAACATAAGGAAAGGATGTGGCTAACCCTGGCAGCGAACTCCCTGAAGAATCCAGCCTGAAAGAGAAAATTTTTCAGAGCGCTATCGCGCTTTTTGCCGAATATGGGTTGAACGGCGCCCGCATGGAGCAGATCGCAGAGAAAGCAGGCACCACCAAGCGGATGGTGGTTTACCATTTTAAGAACAAAGAAAACCTGTATCTCCTCGTACTGGAATATGTTTACACCCAGATCCGCGCCAGTGAAAAAGCGCTTAGCCTCGCAGACATGTCACCGGTCGAAGCGCTGGTCGAACTGGTGGAAGCCACCTTTGACTACCACGCCGACCACCCGGATTACATCCGGATTATCTGCATGGAAAACATGCAGCGTGGCCGCTTTATGCAGCAGTCGAGTTACCTTCGCCAGGTCAACCGTAGCGCGCTCGATCTGCTGGAAGGGATCCTGCGCCGGGGTAAAGAAAAACAGTTATTCAGCCAGACGGTTGACGCGCGCGATCTGCATCGTCTGATCAGCAGTTTCAGCTTTCATTACGTTGCCAACAGCTACACCTTTACGCTGCTGTTTGAAGAGGGTGCAGACGAAGAGGCGCAGCGCCAGCACTACCGTAAAATGGCCGTTCAGGTGGCCCTGCGTTATACCTGCCCATAAAATTGCTTGCAATTAAATCGCGCACTATCTATAGTTATCTCATGAACGCGAAAACACACGACGCAACCGCTGCGCTCAGGCTGGATAACCAGCTCTGCTTTGCCCTTTATTCGGCAAACCTGGCGCTAAATAAGCTATACCGGCAACTGCTGGCACCGCTGAACCTGACCTACCCGCAATACCTGGTCATGCTGGTGCTGTGGGAGCAGGATGACATCACGGTGTCGGACATCGGTGAACGGCTGTTTCTGGATTCTGCCACCCTGACGCCGCTGTTAAAACGTCTGGAAAGCGCCGGGCTGATAAACCGTCAGCGCTCGCGCCAGGATGAACGTCAGGTCGCCGTTACCCTGAGTGACGCGGGACGTGAACTTCAGCAACAGGCTGCAGGAATCCCCCATGCGGTGGGATGCGCAGCGCAGTGTGATACCGACACCCTGCTGTCGCTCAAGCAGCAGCTGGAGCTTTTGCGACAACATATTCAGCGCGCGTAAGGCTATACTTTACGCGGCTTTATTTAACCATATATATAGCACGCTATTTAATAGCACACATTAAAGCAAGATGAGGAACCTGCCATGTCTTTAGAAAAAGTTGTTTATACCGCCAAAGCAAAAGCAACCGGTGGCCGTGACGGCCGCGCGACCTCTTCCGATGGTGTACTGGATGTCAAACTGGGTGTGCCAAAAGAGATGGGCGGCATGGGCGGAGACGTCACCAACCCTGAGCAGCTGTTTGCGGCGGGCTACTCCGCCTGCTTCCTGGGTGCGATGAAGTTCGTGGCCGCGCGCGACAAATTTACCCTGCCAAAAGACGCCTTTATTGAAGGTGAAGTGGGTATTGGTCCACTGCCAACCGGCTTTGGTATTGAAGCAAAGCTGAACATCCATGTTGAAGGTATGGATCCAGTTGAAGCCAAAAAGCTGGTGGATGCCGCGCACATTGTATGCCCGTACTCTAACGCGACCCGCGGCAACATCGACGTGACCCTGAATATCATCGCGTGATAAATGCCTGATGGCGCTGCGCTTATCAGTCCTGCCACTGTAGCCCCGGTAAGCGCAGCGCTGCCGGGGAAATCCCCCTCCATTCCCTCTTCCTCTCTGTGCTACCATAAGCCCATATCACGCCCGTAGTCATTCAGTAGAGAAAGCGTTATGTCCTCCAGAATCCTGACCACCAGCATTGCTGGTATTGATGCCTTTATGCGCGACCCACGCGGTGTGTTGACCCACGCCGAAGGTGGCACAGTTGCGGTTTTTGCCGACAACGCTCCGGCGTTTTACGCAATCACACCGGAACGTCTGGCACAGCTCCTGGAAACTGAAGCGCAATTGTCACGCCCGGCGAGTGATATCACGCTGGATAACCAGTTCTTCGATGAGCCGGTTAACGCGCCCGTGACCGTTCCGATGGGAAAATTTGCCCTCTACACGGGCTGGCAACCGGATGCAGATTTTCAGCGCCAGGCCGCGCTGTGGGGCATTGCGTTAACCCAGCCGGCTACCGCTGAAGAGCTCGCCGCATTTACCGCCTGGTGGCAGGCGGAAGGTAAAGTCTTCACCCATATTCAGTGGCAGCAAAAGCTCGCGCGTCATCTGCAAATTACCCGCGCCAGCAACAATGGCCAGCCAAAACGCGATATCAACGCGTTTTCCGAACCGGATAAACAGATCCCGAGTGGATTCCGAGGTGCGAAATGAAGAATGTCGGCGACCTGATGAAACGACTGCAAAAAATGATGCCTGCCAACGTAAAGCCCGCTTTCACGACGGGGGAAGAGCTGCTGGCGTGGCAAAAAGAGCAGGGAAAGATCCGCGCCGCGGCCCTCGCCCGCGAAAACCGGGCGATGAAAATGCAGCGCACCTTCAACCGTTCCGGTATTCGTCCCCTGCACCAGAATTGCTCGTTTGATAACTATAAAATCGAGACCAACGGGCAGATGAACGCGCTCGCCGCCGCACGTCAGTATGTTGATGAATTCGACGGCAATATCGCCAGCTTCATCTTCAGCGGTAAGCCGGGCACCGGTAAAAACCATCTGGCCGCCGCCATTTGCAACGAACTGCTTCTGCGCGGGAAGTCGGTCCTTATCATCACCGTGGCCGATATCATGTCTGCGATGAAAGACACCTTCAGCAACCGGGAAACCAGCGAAGAGCAACTGCTTAACGATCTGAGTAATGTGGATTTGCTGGTCATCGATGAGATCGGGGTTCAGACCGAATCCCGTTATGAAAAGGTGATCATCAACCAGATTGTCGATCGCCGCTCCTCCTCCAAGCGCCCCACCGGCATGTTAACGAACCACAATATCGATGAGATGACCCGCTTGCTGGGGGAACGCGTCATGGACCGCATGAAGCTGGGTAACAGTCTGTATGTCATCTTCGACTGGGAAAGTTACCGCAGCCGCGTCACCGGCAAAGAGTATTAAGACAGTTCCAGGAATCGCCGACAGGGCGCAGGTATATACTGGAACCCCTTCCGGCCCAAAACGGACCTTTTTGAGAAAGCCAATATGAAAAAACAGATTGTTATCAGCACTTTTTTAGGCGCGCTGCTGGTTACCGGCGCAGCGCAGGCAGCGTCCTGGCAGGAGTCGTTGTCAAGCGCCGCAAACCAGCTGACCAAAGAGAGCAGCTCTTCTCAGGGCGGCCTCTCCGCCTCTTCCCTCACCAGCCTGCTGGGTAACAGCGCCCAGAGCCTGAGCGCGGGCACGATGAACAACGCGGCAGGGATTCTGGAATATTGCGCGAAGCAAAAACTGGCCTCCGTGACCGACGCGCAAAACGTAAAAAACCAGGTGCTGGGTAAACTGGGCCTGGATACCCAGGAGCAGAAAGCGGATACCAACTATATGGACGGTATTCAGGGTCTGCTTAACGCGCAAAACGGCCAGCAGCTTAACCTGAGCACTCTCGGCAACTCGTCACTGGCAAAAGAGGTGAAAACCAAAGCCTGCGATCTGGTGCTGAAACAAGGCGTTAATTTCATCTCCTGATCGGCCCCATTTTCTGCCACAACACGCCGCGTTTAATGCGATAGTCTTGCAACGCGGCGCTAAACGAGCATTTTCCCTACCAGCCACCGTCAGAGCGTCCGTTTGTCAGGATGCGACACCCTTCATAAAAACGATTTTCTAAACCAAATCCTAACAACAGCACACTTTCGTGACACTAAAATTGCAGCTAAACGACATCGCAATTACATTGTATGACCTAAAAAATAAACAGTTAGCCAGCGAAGCACCTGGCGTCATGAGGATATGCTGTTGTCAGAATTAATGTCCCTTGCCCTTTTTCTGGCTTCTGTCGGCGTCTATGCCTGGAAAGCCGGCCGTAACACCTGGTGGTTTATCGCCACGCTGGTGGTGCTTGGCATTTTTATTATTTTAAACATTACTTTATACGCCAGCGATTACTTTACCGGTGACGGCATTAACGACGCGGTGCTCTACACGCTGACGAACAGCCTGACCGGCGCAGGCGTAGGTAAGTACATACTTCCGGGGCTCGGCCTCGTCGTCGCGCTGGTGACGATTTTTGGCGCGCTTGCCTGGGTCTTGCGTCGACGTCGCCATCATCCGCACCACCATGGCTACAGCCTGCTGGCGTTAGTCCTGGCGCTGGCCTCCGTCGACGCCAGTCCGGCGTTCCATCAGATCACCGAGCTGGTGAAATCCCAGTCTCGCGACGGCGACCCGGATTTTGTGGCCTACTACAAAGAACCGTCGAAAACGATCGCCAACCCGAAACTCAATCTGGTCTATATCTACGGTGAAAGCCTGGAGCGCACCTACTTTGATAACGACGCCTTCCCGAACCTGACGCCAGACCTGGGCGCACTGAAAAACGAAGGCCTCGATTTCAGCCACACCATGCAGTTACCCGGTACGGATTACACCATCGCCGGGATGGTCGCCTCCCAGTGCGGTATTCCGCTGTTCGCCCCTTTTGAAGGGAACGCCTCAGCCTCAATGTCGACGTTCTTCCCCCAAAATATTTGCCTCGGCGACATCCTGAAAAACTCCGGCTACGAAAACTATTTTATGCAGGGGGCAAACCTGCGCTTCGCCGGAAAAGATGTGTTCCTGAAATCCCACGGTTTTGACCACCTGTACGGCTCGGAAGAGTTAAAAACGACGGTGGCCGATCCGGGCTACCGTAACGACTGGGGCTTCTATGACGATACCGTGCTGGACGAAACCTGGAAGAAATTCGAGGAACTCTCCCGCGCGGGCAAACGCTTCTCGCTCTTTGCACTGACGGTGGATACGCATCATCCGGATGGGTTCGTCTCACGCACCTGTAAGCGCAAACGCTATGATGTCGATGGCAAAAACAACACCTCCTTCAGCGCCGTGACCTGTAGCCAGGAGCACATCGCCGCGCTGGTCGAGAAGATCAAAGCCTCGCCCTGGTTTAAAAACACCGTCATCGTCGTCTCGTCTGACCATCTGGCGATGAAAAATAGCGCCTGGGATCAGCTCAACAAGCAGGAACGCAGCAATCTGTTCTTCGTCCTGCGCGGCGACCAGCCACGGCAGGAGGTGATCGCCACCAAACGCAACTCCATGGATAACGGGGCGACCGTGCTGGACATTCTGGGCGGAGATAACTTTATTGGCCTTGGCCGCAGCACGCTGTCGGGGCAATCCCTGTCTGAAGTGTTCCTCAACATGAAGGAGAAAATCCTCGCCTGGAAGCCAGACATCATCCGCCTGTGGAACTTCCCGAAAGAGATGAAAGATTTCACCATCGATCGCGATAAAAACACCATTGCCTTCTCGGGCAGCAATTTCCGCCTGCCGCTGCTGTTACGCGTGTCGGAGAGTCGCGTCGAGCCGCTGCCGGAGAGCGAATATTCCGCGCCGCTGCGTTATCAGCTCGCCGATTTTGCCCCGCGCGATAACTTTGTCTGGGTCGACAGATGCTACAAAATGGGCCAGCTCTGGTCCCAGCCGCTGGCGCTCTCTACCGACTGGTGCGTCTCTCAGGGCCAGCTTGGCGGGGAGCAAACCGTTCAGCATGTGGATAAAGCGGTATGGAAAGGCAAAACCGCTTTCAAAGACGCGGTGATTGATACCGCGCGCTATCAACGCAACGTCGACATGCTGAAAATCGTCGATAACGATATTCGCTACAAGGCGGACAGCTTTATCTTTAACGTGGCCGGCGCGCCGGAAGAGGTGAAGCAGTTTAGCGGCATCTCCCGTCCGGAGTCCTGGGGGCGCTGGTCGAACGCGCAGCTGGGCAACGAGGTGAAAATTGAGTACACCCATCCTCTGCCGGAACAATTTGATCTGGTGATCACGGCCCGAGCGTACGGCCCCAACGCCAACAAGCCCGTGCCGGTCCGCGTGGGCGATAGCGAGCAGACGCTGACGCTTGGAAACGACGTGACCACACACACGCTGCATTTTGACAATCCCTCACGCAGCAATACCCTGGTGATTGTGCCACCTGACCCGCAGTCGACGAATGAGGGGAATATCCTTGGACACTCACCGCGTGAGATTGGGATTGGCATGGTAGAGATCAAAATTGTGAGAACCGCAGGCTGATGGTTGACCTTCACATTACCGTTCGTCCCACACGCTCCGGCGATGTGGCCGCCCTGTCCACTATTGAACTCGCGGCGGCCGGACGATTTCGTGACATCCCGGAATTCGCCTGGCTTGCTGACGGCGAGGTCATTACCGCTGAGCAACACCTCGACTATGCCGAACGCGGGTTCAGCTGGCTGGCGCTGGTGAACGACCGCCCCGTGGGGTTTATCCTCACCGAAGCGCACGCGTCGTCGCTGTTTATTGTGGAGCTTTCGGTTGATCGGGCCTGGCAGGGAAAAGGGATAGGTCGACAACTCATCGCCTGTGCGGCTGACCATGCCCGCAAAATGGGGCTGACAGCGTTAACGTTGACGACGTTTCGCGAGGTGCCATGGAATGCGCCGTTCTATGCGCGGCTGGGGTTTGAATACGTCACTGAACTCACGCCTGAGCTACGTCAGAAGAGGGAAGAAGAGGCAGAGCACGGTCTGGCGTATGACGCTCGCTGCGCCATGCGCCTGCCTCTTTAATATCGCCCACCGGGCCTAAAAAACCTGAACCGTAGGCCGGGTAAGGCGAAGCCGCCACCCGGCACCACCCACGGCGTTAGAAGGTTTCCCAGTTATCACCGGCATCGGCAGTCGCGGTTTTACGCGTCATCACCGGCGCGGACACCGTTTTTGCGGATGCAAACTCGCGCGCTTTCATCTGCTCCTGCTGAATGCGGAACACCGCCACAGCCTGCGTCAGGCGGCTCGCCTGCTCTTCCAGCGCGGCCGCAGCCGCGGCAGACTCTTCTACCAGCGAGGCGTTCTGCTGGGTCACACGATCCATCTCCGCCACCGCCAGACCCACCTGGTCGATACCGCGGCTCTGTTCGTCAGACGCAGAGGCGATCTCCCCCATGATGTCCGTTACGCGGGTGACCGCATTCACGATCTCACCCATGGTTTCACCGGCACTTTCCACCAGGGTTGAGCCCACTTCCACACGGCCCACGGAGTCTTCGATCAGGCTCTTGATCTCACGTGCCGCCTGGGCGCTGCGCTGTGCCAGGTTACGCACTTCACCTGCCACCACCGCAAAACCACGCCCCTGCTCGCCCGCACGCGCCGCTTCAACCGCCGCGTTCAGTGCCAGAATGTTGGTCTGGAAAGCAATACCGTCGATCACACTGATAATGTCGGCAATTTTCTGCGAACTGCCCGCGATATCGCGCATGGTTTGCACCACGTTATCCACCACTTTACCGCCTTTCTGCGCGGTTTCAGAGGCGCTCAGCGCAAGATGGCTCGCCTGACGGGCGTTCTCGGCGTTCTGCTTAACGGTCGCCGTCAGCTGTTCCATACTGGCAGCGGTCTCTTCCAGGGAAGCCGCCTGCTGTTCAGTACGGGAGGAGAGGTCGTTATTGCCCATCGCGATTTCGCTCGCGCCGCTGTAGATAGCATTCGCGCCGTTACGCACGTCGCCAACGGTCCGCACCAGCTCACTCTGCATATGACGCAGCGAGTCGGCCAGTTCACCCATCTCGTTAGCGCCTTGCACCTCAATGCGCTTCACCAGGTCGCCGCTGGCGATATGGCGAATGTTGTCGATCAGACGCGTCAGCGGGGAGATCAGCGCCTGCTTGATACCCAGCCAGACGGCCACGATCACCACCAGCACGGCAATCAGCACGCTTACCAACACCCAGATAGCCTGGCTGAAGGAGCTGTTGCTGTCTTCAACCGCAATCTGGTATAGCTTGTCGTTCTGCTGCAGGTAGCTCACATACTGCTTCTCAAAACCGTCCTGGTAGCTCTGGGTCGGTTGATCGAAGAAGGCGTTGATTTTGCCTGCACCCAGCAGCTGAATCAGCTCCGCCAGCGCACCGTGGTAAATGTCATAGTTGCGTTTGATCTCCATCGCTTCAGCGTCGTTTTGACGCGGATCGCGCGGCAGGGCTTCGTAGGCAGCCCAGTTTTTTTCCGCCTGTTTCAGAGACGCAGATGCAATTTGCATCAAATCGTTAACGGTCGCGCCGCTGCCGATATTGCTCTGATCCATCATATAGCGGATACCCGCACGGTTCAGGGTATTACGGGTTTGCAGCAACGCTACCCAGCTGGCGTTCAGCGTGGACTGTTGCTGACGAATGGTTTGCAGAACAGTGAAATTCTCTTTGTCATGCTTAAGGGCATTGAAGAAAAGACCACCGGATGTGAGTTGTAAAAGGCCAAATATCGCTAAAACCAGCATTAAACTGGTGACAATCTTGATACGGTTTAACATGTTTTCTCTTTCCTCAGACAGATACAGAATTTTCGGCCTGGAAAGAGAAAACTTTACGAAAATCATCCTGGAATTTGGGGTTTTTACTCTTCTTCCCGCGCTGCGTTATGCCGGTTTCCGAGCGCAATAAACTCTTCCAGCAGCGCGGTCAGCTGTTTCATCTTCTCCGGGGTATATTCCGCCTCAATCTGCTGATACGCCTCTTCCACCTGTGCCTGGGCGTGCTCATACAGCGCAGTGCCCTCTTTGGTGAGCGACACGTACAGCTTGCGCTGGTCGTTCACCGGCTTTAAGCGCAGCACCAGGCCGTCGCGCTCCATCCGCGTCAGAATGCCGGTCAGGCTCGGGCGCAAAATACAGGTACGAAACGCCAGATCGTGAAAATCCATCGACGGATGTTCAGCCAACACGCGCACAATCCGCCACTGCTGCTCGGTCAGGTTATGGCGCTTCACAATCGGTCGGAAGTACGACATCGCCGCTTCCCGCGCCTGTAACAGCGCAATGGTTAATGAGTCATGCATAGCTCTCCCCTTCACATCATTAACAAGTAAACAATCACTAAAAGATGTTTTTATAAACAACGCGTTTTCTGTCAAAAAGTCTAACAGAAACCCGCCAATTTTATTAACACGCTGATTTACTTTGAAATAATGATTGACATGTAAATTTATTGTTATTCATATCACAAATTCTTCACTTCTGATTGCGAAATAAACAGCAAAAGCTTAAAACCAGATCATTAACATATTAATGAAATCGCCACCCGGACCACCGGGGTGAGGAGTATGTGAATGAAAGGTACTGTTTTTGCCGTGGCGCTGAACCATCAAAGCCAGCGTCAAGCCTGGCGTGAGGCGTTCGAAAAAGCCCCCTACAACACCCCGCCAAAAACGGCGGTGTGGTTCATCAAGCCACATAACACCGTGATTCGCGCCGGCGAGCCGATCCCCTTCCCGCAGGGGGAAACGGTATTAAGCGGCGCGACGGTCGCTCTGGTGGTGGGCAAAACCGCCAGCAGGGTGCGCGTCGAGAATGCCGCGGAGTACATCGCAGGATATGCGCTGGCCAACGAGGTGAGCCTGCCGGAAGAGAGCTTCTACCGCCCGGCCATCAAGGCCAAATGCCGCGACGGATTCTGCCCGCTCGGCGAGCTGGCCGCCGTTGATAACGTGGATAACCTGACCATCATCACCGAGATCAACGGTCGCGAAGCGGACCACTGGAACACCGCCGATCTACAGCGTAACGCCGCCGAACTGCTGAGTGCCCTGAGCGAGTTCGCCACCCTCAATCCGGGTGATGCCATTCTGCTCGGCACCCCGCACTCCCGCGTCGCGCTGCAGCCGGGGGATCGCGTGCGCATTCTGGCGAAAGGATTTCCCCCGCTGGAAAACCCGGTGGTGGCTGAACGCGACGTGGCCATCGCTCACGGCGCGCATCCGCATCCCACGCTGTTTGCCCTCGGTCTGAACTACGCCGATCACGCCAGCGAGCTGGACTTCAAGCCGCCGACCGAGCCGCTGGTGTTTATCAAAGCGCCGAATACCTTTAACGGCGACAACCAGACCTCGGTACGCCCGAACAACGTTGAGTACATGCACTACGAGGCGGAGCTGGTGGTGGTTATCGGGAAAACCGCGCGCAAGGTCAGTGAAGCCGAGGCGATGGACTATGTCGCGGGGTATACGGTCTGCAACGACTACGCCATCCGCGACTACCTGGAAAACTACTACCGCCCGAATCTGCGGGTCAAAAGCCGCGACGGGCTGACGCCCATTTCCCCGAACATCGTGCCGAAAGCGGCCATTCCCGACCCGCACAACCTCACCCTGCGCACCTTCGTCAACGGCGAGCTGCGCCAGGAAGGGACCACGGCGGATCTGATCTTCAGCATCCCGTACCTGATTGCGTATCTGAGCGATTTTATGACCCTGCAGCCGGGCGACATGATTGCCACCGGCACGCCGAAAGGGCTCTCCGACGTGGTGCCGGGCGATGAAGTGGTGGTGGAAGTGGAGGGCGTTGGACGCCTGGTGAACCGGATTGTGAATGAGGATACGGCAAAATGAAAAAAATTAACCACTGGATCAACGGCAAAAACGTGGCGGGAAGCGACTACTTCCACACTACCAACCCGGCTTCCGGCGAGGTACTGGCAGAAGTGGCCTCCGGCGGTGAAGCCGAAGTCCATCAGGCCGTGGCGGCGGCAAAAGAGGCCTTCCCGAAATGGGCCAACCTGCCAATGAAAGAGCGCGCGCGCCTGATGCGTCGCCTGGGGGAGCTGATCGACCAGAACGTCCCGGAGATCGCCGCCATGGAGACCGCCGATACCGGCCTGCCGATCCACCAGACCAAAAACGTCCTCATCCCGCGCGCCTCGCACAACTTCGAATTCTTCGCCGAGGTGTGCCAGCAGATGAACGGCAAAACCTACCCGGTTGACGACAAGATGCTCAACTACACCCTGGTGCAGCCGGTGGGCGTCTGCGCGCTGGTGTCGCCGTGGAACGTGCCGTTTATGACCGCCACCTGGAAGGTCGCCCCGTGCCTGGCGTTAGGCAATACCGCGGTGCTGAAGATGTCTGAACTCTCCCCACTGACCGCCGATCGTCTGGGCGAGCTGGCGCTGGAGGCGGGCATTCCGGCGGGCGTGCTGAATGTGGTGCAGGGCTACGGCGCCACGGCGGGCGACGCGCTGGTGCGCCATCACGACGTGCGCGCCGTCTCCTTTACCGGCGGTACCGCCACCGGGCGCAACATCATGAAAAACGCCGGGCTGAAGAAGTACTCCATGGAGTTGGGCGGCAAATCCCCGGTGCTGATTTTTGAGGATGCCGACATCGAGCGCGCGCTGGACGCCGCCCTGTTCACCATCTTCTCCATCAACGGCGAGCGCTGCACCGCCGGCTCACGCATCTTCATCCAGCAGAGCATCTACCCGGAATTCGTGAAGCGCTTTGCCGAGCGCGCCAACCGTCTGCGCGTGGGCGACCCGACGGATCCGAACACCCAGATTGGAGCGCTGATCAGCAAGCAGCACTGGGAAAAAGTCTCGGGCTACATTCGCCTCGGCATTGAAGAGGGGGCAACCCTGCTGGCGGGTGGTCCGGACAAGCCAGCCGACCTGCCTGCGCACCTGAAGGGCGGCAACTTCCTGCGCCCGACCGTGCTGGCGGATGTCGATAACCGTATGCGCGTGGCGCAGGAAGAGATCTTCGGGCCGGTGGCCTGCCTGCTGCCGTTTAAAGATGAAGCGGAAGGCCTGCGTCTGGCCAACGACGTGGAGTACGGCCTGGCGTCATACATCTGGACCCAGGACGTCAGCAAAGTGCTGCGTCTGGCGCGCAACATCGAAGCCGGCATGGTGTTCGTGAATACCCAGAACGTGCGCGACCTGCGCCAGCCGTTTGGCGGCGTCAAGGCCTCCGGCACCGGGCGCGAAGGCGGCGAATACAGCTTTGAAGTGTTCGCGGAGATGAAGAACGTCTGCATCTCCATGGGCGACCATCCGATTCCAAAGTGGGGGATCTGATCATGGGTAAACTGGCGTTAGCAGCAAAAATCACCCACGTGCCGTCGATGTACCTCTCCGAGCTGCCGGGTAAAAACCACGGCTGCCGTCAGGGTGCCATCGACGGGCATAAAGAGATCAGCAAGCGCTGCCGCGAGCTGGGCGTGGACACTATCATCGTGTTTGACACCCACTGGCTGGTGAACAGCGCCTATCACATCAACTGTGCGGACCATTTCTCTGGCGTCTACACCAGCAACGAGCTGCCACACTTTATCCGCGACATGACCTACGACTACGACGGCAACCCGGAACTTGGCCAGCTGATCGCCGACGAGGCGGTGAAGCTCGGCGTGCGCGCCAAAGCGCACAACATTCCGAGCCTCAAGCTGGAGTACGGCACGCTTGTGCCGATGCGCTACATGAACGCGGATAAGCACTTCAAAGTGGTCTCCATCTCGGCGTTCTGCACGGTTCACGACTTCGCCGACAGCCGCAGGCTGGGCGAGGCCATCGTCAGCGCCATCGAAAAATACGACGGTACCGTGGCGGTGCTCGCCAGCGGCTCGCTGTCGCACCGCTTTATTGACGACCAGCGCGCGGAGGAAGGGATGAACAGCTACACCCGCGAGTTCGACCGCCAGATGGACGAACGGGTGGTAAAGCTCTGGCGCGAGGGCCAGTTCAAAGAATTCTGCAGCATGCTGCCGGAGTATGCCGACTACTGCTACGGCGAGGGCAACATGCACGACACGGTGATGCTGCTGGGGATGCTCGGCTGGGACAAATACGACGGCAAGGTGGAGTTTCTCACCGAGCTGTTCGCCAGCTCCGGCACCGGCCAGGTTAACGCCGTTTTCCCCCTGCCCGCCTAAGGAGCCACCATGCCGCACTTTATTGCTGAATGCACCGACAACATCCGCGAGCAGGCCGACCTGCCGGCGCTGTTCGCCAAAGTGAACGAGGCGCTCGCCGCCACGGGCATCTTCCCGCTCGGCGGTATCCGCAGCCGCGCCCACTGGCTGGACACCTGGCAGATGGCCGACGGAAAACACGATTACGCCTTTGTCCATATGACGCTGAAGATTGGCGCGGGGCGCAGTCTGGAGAGCCGGGAAGCCGTGGGGGAGATGCTGTTTGGGCTTATCAAAGCGCACTTCGCGGAGCTGATGGCGAGCCGCTATCTGGCGCTGTCGTTTGAGCTGGACGAACTGCACCCGACGCTCAATTACAAACAAAACAACGTGCACGCGTTGTTTAAATAGCGAGCGCACACCGCCCCGTACATCGTAGGCCGGGTCAGCGAAGCGCCACCCGGCAACAGCCGCATAAAGGATATCGCCATGCTCGACAAACACACCCACACACTGATCGCCCATCGCCTGCATCAGGCGGAACAGACCCGGGAACAGATCCGCCAGATCTCCCTCGACTACCCGACGATCACCCTTGACGACGCCTACGCCGTTCAGCGCGAATGGGTCAGCCTGAAAATTGCCGAAGGCCGCGTGCTGAAGGGCCACAAGATCGGCCTCACCTCCAAAGCGATGCAGGCCAGCTCGCAGATTAGCGAACCGGACTACGGCGCACTGCTGGACGACATGTTCTTCCACGACGGCAGCGACATCCCCGTCGATCGGTTTATCGTCCCGCGCATCGAAGTGGAGCTGGCCTTCGTGCTGGCAAAACCGCTGCGCGGCCCGAACTGCACCCTCTTCGACGTCTACAACGCCACGGATTACGTCATCCCGGCGCTGGAGCTGATCGACGCCCGTTGCCACAACGTCGACCCGGAGACCCAGCGCCCGCGCAAGGTCTTCGACACCATCTCCGATAACGCCGCCAACGCGGGGGTGATCCTCGGCGGCCGCCCGATTAAGCCCGACGAGCTGGATCTGCGCTGGATCTCCGCCCTGCTTTACCGTAACGGCGTCATCGAAGAGACCGGCGTCGCCGCAGGCGTGCTTAACCACCCGGCCAACGGCGTGGCGTGGCTGGCAAACAAGCTCGCCCCGTATGACGTGCAGCTGGAGCCCGGGCAGATCATCCTCGGCGGCTCGTTTACCCGCCCGGTGACCGCCAGCCGAGGCGACACCTTCCACGTGGACTACGGCAACATGGGCGCCATCAGCTGCCGCTTTGTTTAGGAGAGAACGATGCAAAACGCATTCAAAGCGGCACTGCAGACAGGCCGCCCACAAATTGGTTTATGGCTGGGGCTGACCAGCAGCTACAGCGCGGAGTTACTGGCCGGCGCCGGCTTCGACTGGCTGCTGATCGACGGCGAACATGCGCCAAACAGCGTGCAGACCGTCTTAACCCAGCTGCAGGCCATCGCCCCTTATCCGAGCCAGCCGGTGGTCCGCCCGTCGTGGAACGATCCGGTGCAGATCAAACAGCTGCTGGATGTGGGGGCACAAACCCTGCTGGTGCCGATGGTGCAAAACGCCGACGAGGCCCGTCTGGCGGTACGCGCGACGCGCTATCCGCCCGCGGGCATTCGCGGGGTGGGCAGCGCTCTGGCGCGCGCCTCGCGCTGGAACCGTATTCCGGACTACCTGCAGCAGGCTAACGACGCCATGTGCGTGCTGGTGCAAATCGAAACCCGCGAAGCGCTGAAAAACCTGCCGCAGATCCTGGACGTGGACGGCGTCGACGGGGTGTTTATCGGCCCGGCGGATCTCAGCGCCGACATGGGTTTTGCCGGCAATCCACAGCACCCGGAAGTGCAGGCGGCCATCGAACAGGCGATCGCGCAGATCCTCAGCGCCGGTAAAGCCCCCGGCATTCTGATGGCCAACGAGGCGCTGGCAAAACGCTATCTCGATCTCGGCGCGCGGTTTGTTGCCGTCGGCGTTGACACCACCCTGCTCGCCCGCGGCGCGGAAGCGCTGGCGGCACGTTTTATCGAAAACCCGGTTACGTCAGTTAATAACAATAAATCCATCTACTAAACGTAAGATCTGGAGCGCATCATGACGACCTCTACCCTGCAAAATAATCACGCTGTTGAACAGCGTGCCATTAACAAACTGTTCCGGCGTTTGATCGTCTTTCTCTTTATCCTGTTTGTCTTCTCGTTTCTCGATCGCATCAACATCGGCTTTGCCGGGCTGACGATGGGTAAAGATCTGGGCCTGACCTCCACCATGTTTGGCCTGGCCGCGACGCTGTTTTACGTCACCTACGTGCTGTGCGGCATCCCGAGCAACATCATGCTGGCAAAGATCGGCGCACGTCGCTGGATCGCCGGGATCATGGTGGTATGGGGGATCGCCTCCACCTGCACCATGTTCGCCACCAGCCCGGAAACGCTCTACGTGCTGCGCATGCTGGTGGGCATTGCCGAAGCCGGTTTCCTGCCGGGGATCCTGGTCTATCTCACCTGGTGGTTCCCGGCGTATCACCGCGCCCGCGCCAACGCGCTGTTTATGATCGCCATGCCGGTGACCATGATGCTCGGCTCGATCCTCTCCGGCTACATTCTGGCGATGGACGGGCTGTGGAACCTGAAAGGCTGGCAGTGGTTATTCCTGCTGGAGGGGCTGCCGTCCGTGGTGCTCGGTGTGGTGACCTGGTTTTACCTCAACGACACGCCGGATCAGGCCAGCTGGCTGGATGATGACGAGAAACGGGCGCTGAAAACGATGATCGCCCGCGAGCAGGAGGTCGCCATTGCCCGCCCCGTCACCCCGAAATCAACGCTGCGCGAGGTGCTGACCCCGGCAGTGCTGCTCTACACGCTGGCCTACTTCTGCCTGACCAATACGCTGAGCGCGATCAACATCTGGACGCCGCAGATCCTGCAAAGCTTCAACACCGGCAGCAGCAATATCGTGATTGGCCTGCTGGCGGCGATCCCGCAATTTTGTACCATCCTCGGGATGATCTGGTGGAGCCGCCGCTCAGACAGGCTGAAAGAGCGAAAAAAGCACACCATCCTGCCGTACCTGTTCGCCGCGGCGGGATGGATGCTGGCCTCGGCCACGGATCACAGCCTGATCCAGCTGCTTGGCATCATCATGGCCTCAACCGGATCGTTTACCGCCATGGCGATATTCTGGACCACGCCGGATCGGGTCATTAGCCTGCAGTCCCGCGCGGTGGCGCTGGCGGTGATCAACGCCATCGGCAACGTTGGTTCTGCTGTCAGCCCGCTGCTGATTGGCATCCTGCGCGACGCCACCGGCAGCTTCAGCTCCGGGCTGTGGTTTGTCGCCGGGCTGCTGGTGGTCGGCGCGCTGGTGCTGACGCGCATCCCGATGACGCAGCGCGAAAGCCTGGCGCGCGAGCCGGGCATCGCGGCGCAGAAGATCCACTAGGGAGCGGGTATGTGCCAGAGTCCCATTACCAATATCGACATCAGCAAGGAGTACGACGAAAGTCTGGGCACCGACGATGTGCACTACCAGTCTTTCGCCCGCATGGCGGCCTTTTTTGGCCGCGACATGCAGGCGCATCGTCACGACCAGTACTTTCAGATGCACTTTCTCGATACCGGGCAGATTGAGCTGCAGCTCGACGATCACCGCTATTCGGTGCAGGCCCCGCTGTTCGTCCTCACGCCGCCGTCGGTGCCGCACGCGTTTATCACCGAATCCGACAGTGACGGTCACGTCCTGACGGTGCGCGAGGATCTGATCTGGCCGCTGCTGGAAGTGCTCTACCCCGGCACGCGGGAGGCGTTTGGCCTGCCGGGGATCTGCCTCTCGCTGGCGGATAAGCCGGACGAGCTTGCGGCGCTCAGGCACTACTGGCAGCTGATTGCCCGGGAATCCACGGAACAGCTGCCCGGTCGTGAGCATACCCTGGTACTGCTGGCGCAGGCGGTTTTCACCCTGCTGCTGCGCAACGCGAAGCTCGACGACCACGCGTCAGGCGGCATGCGCGGCGAATTAAAATTGTTCCAGCGCTTTACCCAGCTGATTGATGCCCACTACCACCAGCACTGGACGGTGCCGGAATATGCCAGCGAGCTGCACCTGACCGAATCCCGCCTGACCGATATCTGCCGCCGCTTCGCCAACCGTCCACCGAAGCGGCTGATCTTCGACCGGCAGCTGCGCGAAGCCAGGCGGCTGCTGCTCTTCTCCGACAGCGCGGTCAGCGAGATTGCCTGGCAGCTGGGGTTTAAGGATCCGGCCTATTTTGCCCGCTTTTTTAACCGCTTAGTGGGGTGCTCGCCAAGCGCGTACCGGGCGCAGAAAGTACCGGTTTCCCCTCACCCCGGCCCTCTCCCCATAGGGGAGAGGGTGTAATTGTTCCCTCTCCCCATAGGGGAGAGGGTTAGGGTGAGGGGACAACGATCACAAATCCCTTCTCCACCCGAAAAGTACCTGCCGTTGTCCCAAACGTCCCTTCACGTCCCGCCCCTCTCAGGCTTCAATTAAACAACAAAAACAAAACATAAATTTAACAACCCGATTCCGATACGAGGTCCCTATGAAGCCTGAAGAGTTCCGCGCTGACGCCAAACGCCCGTTAACCGGTGAAGAATATTTAAAAAGCCTGCAGGACGGGCGCGAGATTTACATCTACGGCGAGCGCGTCAAAGACGTCACCACCCATCCGGCCTTTCGCAATGCGGCGGCGTCCATCGCGCAAATGTACGACGCGCTGCACAAGCCGGAGATGCAGGACACGCTGTGCTGGGGCACCGATACCGGCAGCGGCGGCTACACCCATAAATTCTTCCGCGTGGCAAAAAGCGCCGACGATCTGCGCCAGCAGCGCGACGCCATTGCCGAGTGGTCACGCCTGAGCTACGGCTGGATGGGCCGCACGCCGGACTACAAGGCCGCGTTCGGCTGCGCGCTCGGCGCCAACCCAACCTTCTATGGCCAGTTCGAGCAGAACGCCCGCAACTGGTATACCCGCATTCAGGAAAGCGGCCTGTACTTCAACCACGCCATCGTTAATCCGCCCATCGACCGCCATAAGCCTGCGGACGAGGTGAAAGACGTCTACATCAAGCTGGAGAAAGAGACCGATGCCGGGATCATCGTCAGCGGGGCGAAAGTGGTGGCCACCAACTCGGCGCTGACCCACTACAACATGATCGGCTTTGGCTCCGCGCAGGTGATGGGGGAAAACCCGGACTTCGCGCTGATGTTCGTCGCGCCGATGGATGCCGAGGGCGTGAAGCTGATCTCCCGCGCCTCTTACGAGATGGTGGCAGGCGCAACCGGCTCGCCGTATGACTACCCGCTCTCCAGCCGCTTCGACGAGAACGACGCGATCCTGGTGATGGATCACGTGCTGATCCCATGGGAAAACGTGCTGATCTACCGCGATTTCGACCGCTGCCGTCGCTGGACGATGGAGGGCGGCTTTGCCCGCATGTACCCGCTGCAGGCCTGCGTGCGTCTGGCGGTAAAACTCGACTTCATCACCGCCCTGCTGAAGAAATCCCTGGAGTGCACCGGTACCCTGGAGTTCCGCGGCGTACAGGCGGATCTCGGCGAAGTGGTGGCCTGGCGCAACATGTTCTGGGCGCTGAGCGACTCCATGTGTTCCGAAGCCACCCCGTGGGTCAACGGCGCGTATCTGCCGGATCACGCCGCGCTGCAAACTTACCGCGTGATGGCGCCGATGGCCTACGCGAAGATCAAGAACATCATCGAGCGTAACGTGACGTCCGGGCTGATCTACCTGCCGTCCAGCGCGCGGGATCTGAACAATCCGCAGATCGACCAGTACCTGGCGAAATACGTGCGCGGCTCTAACGGCATGGATCACGTCGAACGCATCAAGATTTTGAAGCTGATGTGGGATGCCATCGGCAGCGAGTTTGGCGGTCGTCACGAGCTGTATGAGATCAACTACTCCGGTAGCCAGGATGAAATCCGCCTGCAGTGTCTGCGCCAGGCGCAAAGCTCCGGCAACATGGACAAGATGATGGCGATGGTCGACCGCTGCATGTCCGAATACGACCAACACGGCTGGACGGTGCCGCACCTGCACAACAACAGCGATATCAACATGCTGGATAAGCTGCTGAAATAATGCAGCGGGAGGTTATCATGCAATCAGAACAACGCCTGCGTTTTCGCGACGCCATGGCCAGCCTGTCGGCCGCAGTTAATGTGGTGACCACCGAGGGTGAGGCAGGCCGCTGCGGCATTACCGCCACCGCCGTCTGCTCGGTCACGGACACCCCGCCGTCGGTGATGGTGTGCATCAACGCCAACAGCGCCATGAATCCGGTATTTCAGGGCAACGGCAGGCTGTGCGTTAACGTGCTGAACCATGAGCAGGAGATCATGGCTCGCCATTTCGCCGGGATGACCGGTATGGCGATGGAGGAGCGCTTTGCCCTCTCCTGCTGGCAAAAAGGCCCGCTGGCGCAGCCGGTGCTGAAGGGCGCGCTGGCAAGCCTGGAAGGCGAGATTAGCCAGGTGCAAACCATCGGCACGCATCTTGTTTATCTTGTTGAAATTAAAAACATCATTCTGAGTGACGCGGGACACGGCCTGATCTACTTCAGACGCCGTTTCCACCCGGTCATGCTGGAGACGGAAGTCGCCGTGTAATCCCCTTCGCGCTGGCCTTTTCTCCGGCCAGCGCCGCTTTCTACAAAAACTCCTAAGGTTTCCGCTAAATCACGCCGTTATATAACCATAAGATAAATTTTCTGTGCCTGAATACTGACACCGCGTGTCAGTGCACCCGCATCATTCAGCGCATACCTCAATATACAGGAAGACCTTATGGCTAAAACGACGCGGAGCCGCTCGGCTGAACGTCTGGTCGATATTCTCCTTGAGCTACATTTAAACGGTGTGGTAAATCGCAGTGCGCTAATGGAGAAATTTAATATTACCGAACGTACCGTCTACCGGGATTTAAATGCCCTTTCTCCGATTGTAGAACATACCGGTAATGGGCTATATCGACTGATCCACTCCGCACAATCGCCCGGCGGGCAAGGCTTACACCACACCCTTGCTAACTTCCTGAATGCTGACAGCTTTTTCCCTGACAGAAATACGGAGTTCTGGCAGAAGCTGGAAACGCGCGTCGACGAAAACCATATTCTTATTCTTGCAAATGAAGCCGAACACACGGTACAACGCGATATTCGCCGCCATTTAACGAAAATCGAGAAATCGATTAAAAACCATAATGTTTGCCAGATAGTTTATAAGGGTAAAACCCGGCTGATTAATCCCTATAAACTCATTAACAAAAAAAATATATGGTATTTACAGGCTACCGAAAATAGCCACCTGAAATCCTTCTCGTTGAGCCAGATTAGCTGGTTTGATATTCAGAAAACGACATTCACCCCGGAAGAAAATGTCCTTGAGCTGCTGGAGAAAAGCCTCGACCCCTGGGTATCTGAAGATACTTTCGCAGTGAAAATATTTATCAAAGATAATATTTCACATTACTTCCTGCGCCGGGATCTTCTCCCGGAACAGGAACTGCTGGAGGAGCAGCAGGACGGCGTCACGCTGCGCTGTCAGGCGGCGCACGAGAACCAGATCCTGCCGCTGCTGTTCTACTGGCTGCCGAATATTCAGATCCTGGAACCGAACTGGCTGAAGGAAAAACTGCTCAGAACGCTGGAGGGCTACCTGGCCGTGGAGCGTAACCCAAATAATCAAGTGATCTCAATCACATAATTTCGCCCACTGGCGGCGAGCTGGAACCGCTCGCCGCCCTCTTTGACCGCTCACCCGGCACTTTCTACCACTCATTCACTTACCCTCCCTTACGCGCGCGACGTTCTGGCACGATCGCTCCAGCATTAATCACCACCTCCTCACAACGAACCCTGACCCTTTTTTCGTTACATAAAAAACCAGGTCTTACTATGGATACTAAAAAACTACTGAAGCACGTGCCCTGGGCCTTACTCGGGATCCTCGGCGCTTTTTGTCTGGCGGTTGTCGCACTACGCCGGGGCGAACACGTAAGCGCCCTGTGGATCGTGGTCGCGTCGGTTTCCGTCTATCTTGTGGCTTATCGCTACTACAGCTTGTACATCGCGCAGAAGGTCATGAAGCTCGACCCGACGCGTGCCACCCCGGCGGTCATTAACAATGACGGCCTGAACTACGTACCCACCAACCGCTACGTGCTGTTTGGTCACCACTTTGCCGCTATCGCCGGTGCTGGCCCTCTGGTAGGCCCGGTGCTGGCCGCGCAGATGGGCTACCTGCCGGGCACCCTGTGGCTGCTCGCTGGCGTGGTGCTGGCCGGTGCGGTGCAGGACTTTATGGTGCTGTTTATCTCTTCCCGCCGTAACGGCGCCTCTCTGGGTGAGATGGTCAAAGAAGAGATGGGCCGCGTACCGGGGACTATCGCCCTGTTCGGCTGCTTCCTGATTATGATCATCATCCTTGCGGTGCTGGCGTTAATCGTGGTGAAAGCGCTGGCCGAAAGTCCGTGGGGGGTCTTCACCGTCTGCTCAACCGTGCCGATTGCGCTGTTCATGGGGATCTACATGCGCTTCCTGCGTCCGGGCCGCGTGGGTGAAGTGTCGGTCATTGGTATTGTGCTGCTGGTCGCCTCCATCTACTTCGGCGGCGTGATTGCACACGACCCTTACTGGGGCCCGGCGCTGACCTTCAAGGACACGACGATTACCTTCGCGCTGATTGGCTATGCGTTTATCTCCGCGCTGCTGCCGGTCTGGCTGATTCTGGCCCCGCGTGACTACCTGGCCACCTTCCTGAAAATCGGCGTGATCGTCGGTCTGGCGATCGGCATCGTGCTGATTAACCCGGATCTGAAAATGCCGGCAGTGACGCAGTACATCGACGGTACCGGCCCGCTGTGGAAAGGCGCCCTGTTCCCGTTCCTGTTCATCACCATCGCCTGTGGTGCGGTCTCTGGCTTCCACGCCCTGATCTCATCCGGTACCACGCCTAAGCTGCTGGCGAACGAGAAAGACGCGCGTCTGATCGGCTACGGTGCCATGCTGATGGAGTCTTTCGTGGCGATCATGGCGCTGGTTGCCGCGTCCATCATCGAACCGGGTCTCTACTTCGCAATGAACACCCCGCCAGCGGGTCTGGGCATCACTATGCCAAACCTGCACGAGATGGGCGGTGACAACGCGGCGCTGATCATGGCGCAGCTGAAAGACGCCAGCGCCCACGCGGCGGCGACCGTCAGCTCCTGGGGCTTTGTGATTTCGCCTGAGCAGATCATGCAGACCGCGAAAGACATCGGCGAACCGTCCGTGCTGAACCGCGCCGGTGGCGCGCCGACGCTGGCAGTAGGGATCGCACACGTATTCCACAAAGTGCTGCCGTGGGCGGACATGGGCTTCTGGTACCACTTCGGTATTCTGTTCGAAGCGCTGTTCATCCTGACCGCGCTGGACGCCGGTACCCGTGCGGGTCGCTTTATGCTGCAGGACCTGCTGGGTAACTTCGTGCCGTTCCTGAAGAAAACCGACTCTCTGGTGGCGGGCATTCTCGGTACCGCGGGCTGCGTCGGCCTGTGGGGCTACCTGCTGTATCAGGGCGTTGTTGACCCGCTCGGCGGCGTGAAGAGCCTGTGGCCGCTGTTCGGTATCTCTAACCAGATGCTGGCCGCCGTGGCGCTGGTACTCGGCACCGTGGTGCTGGTGAAGATGAAGCGCACCAAATACATCTGGGTCACCGTGGTGCCCGCGCTGTGGCTGCTGCTCTGCACCACCTGGGCGCTTGGCCTGAAGCTGTTCAGCGCCAACCCGCAGCTGGAAGGTTTCTTCTTCATGGCCAACCAGTATAAAGAGAAGATTGCCGCAGGCGGCGCGGATCTGACCGCGCAGCAGATTGCCAACATGAACCATATCGTGGTGAACAACTACACCAACGCGGGTCTGAGCATTCTGTTCCTGGTGGTGGTGTACAGCATCATCTTCTATGGCATCAAAACCTGGCTGAAGGTGCGTAACGCTGAAGGTCGTACGGATAAAGAAACCCCGTACGTGCCGGTGCCGGAAGGCGGCGTGAAGACCTCTTCACACCATTAATCCAGGCTGTAACCGTAGGCCCGGATCGCTGCGCGCCACCGGGCTTTTTCTATCTGGAACCCACAATGTTTGGTAACTTAGGCGAAGCAAAAAAATACCTCGGTCAGGCGGCAAAAATGCTGATTGGTATTCCGGACTATGACAACTACGTTGAGCATATGAAGACCAACCATCCGGATAAGCCGTACATGACCTACACTGAATTCTTCCGCGAGCGGCAGGAAGCGCGCTACGGCGGAAGTGGAGAAGGCGGCGTCCGCTGCTGCTAAAGGAGAGACCATGACCCCGATTGCCGTCACCCTGTTGACCGGTTTCCTCGGCGCCGGTAAAACCACCCTGCTGCGCCACATTCTGAACGAGCAGCATGGCTTCAAAATCGCCGTCATCGAAAACGAGTTCGGCGAAGTCTCCGTTGATGACCAGCTGATTGGCGATCGCGCCACCCAGATCAAAACCCTGACCAACGGCTGTATCTGCTGCACCCGCTCTAACGAGCTGGAAGACGCCCTGCTGGATCTGCTCGACAGCCGCGATCGCGGGGAAATCGACTTCGACCGCCTGGTGATCGAGTGCACCGGCATGGCCGACCCGGGCCCGATTATTCAGACCTTTTTCTCCCACGACATTCTGTGCCAGCGCTACCTGCTGGACGGCGTCATTGCCCTGGTCGATGCGGTCCACGCCGACGATCAGATGAACCAGTTCACCATCGCCCAGTCTCAGCTGGGCTATGCCGACCGCATCCTGCTGACCAAAACCGACGTGGCCGGTGACAGCGAAAAACTGCGCGAACGCCTGGCGCGCATCAACTCCCGCGCGCCGGTTTACACCGTGACGCACGGCGATATCGATCTGTCTCTGCTGTTCAACACCAACGGCTTTATGCTGGAGGAGAACGTCACCGCGAAATCGCGCTTCCACTTTATGGGCGATAAGCAAAACGATGTGGCATCGATTGTGGTGGAGCTGGACTACCCGGTGGACATCAGCGAGGTCTCCCGCGTCATGGAGAACCTGCTGCTGTCGTTTGCCGACAAGCTGCTGCGCTACAAGGGGATGCTGTGGATTGACGGCGAGCCGAACCGCCTGCTGTTCCAGGGCGTACAGCGCCTGTACAGCGCCGACTGGGACAGACCGTGGGGCGAAGAAGCGCCGCACAGCGTGATGGTGTTTATTGGTATACAGCTGCCGGAAGAGGAGATTCGGGCGGCGTTTGCGGGTCTGAAGAAATAGCCTCCCCGCTTAACTATGCGCTCCGAACAATCCCCTCTCCCCTGTGGGGAGAGGGTTAGGGTGAGGGGTAAGCGGGAAACTTATTTCACCGCCTCCGGCAGCGTCACAATCCACAGCTCGCTGTCGGACTCCGGCTTCTTCAGCGGCTTCACGCTGAGCGTGGTTTCAACCGGTTTATCATCAAGCGTCAGCTTGCCTTCCGCGTTCACCCGATAATCCTTGAGCTTCTTGCCTTCCACCGGGTTCTGCATCGCCACCTTCACGCCAAAGTCGTTATCGTTCGCCACCGCCAACGTTTTGCTGTCGATCAGCGCCAGCCCTTCAGCCTTTTCCAGCTGCCAGCCAAGGGCGCGCAAATCGACAACCTGGGTTTTCGCCGCAAGGGTAATGCCGCGCTGCGCCAGGGTTTTCTCATCATCAAACTCCGGGTACTCGCCCGGCTTGTCGAAGGCGGCCAGATCGCTCGCCTTGCTGAGATCCACCTTGTAAATCAGGTTACGCATCCCGTCGTTTTTATCACTGCCCTGCTCAATCAGCAGGATGTGCTGGTTATCGAGCGCCACAATGTCGCCGATTTTGGCGTCGTTGTTTTTGTCGTAGGCCGCGCTGTCGATGGGGTAGCCGTACATCGCGGTTTTGCCGGTCGCCGGGTCGAAGCTCACCAGACGTGTAAACAGCGCCTGCTTTTTGCTCTTACCGTCGATATCCAGCGTACTTTGTACGGCGGCGATAATCCGCCCGTCCGGCATCCGGGTCAGGCCTTCAAATCCCCGGTTCGGCTGGCGCCATTTAATGATGTTTGGCAGACCGCCGGCGATAGATTTCTCCCCTTCCGCCGCCTGCGGCCCGTGGATCGCCAGGATCTTCCCTTTGCTGTCGACGTTAATCAGGAACGGGCCATACTCATCGCACAGCCAGTAGCCGCCTTTGCCGTCCGGCGTGATACCTTCCGTATCCAGCCCGCGGTTGTCACCCTTGAGAGTCTTTAACGTGTCGCTGAATGCCACTTCATTGGTGGAGCCAATCACGCCGCTTTGTAGCGGCAGACCGTTAATCTCGCCTTTATCGTCATGCAGCGGGCGGGCATCAACAGCCTCCGCTTTGCCGTTCTGGACGCGAATGGTCATCAGCAGCGGCGCGAAATCCGGCGTGACAAATATTTTGGCTTCGTTTTTACCCATTTTTGGCGCATCAGCGTTGGGACCGCGATCGGTCACGGTCGCAAACGTCAGGGCATCGCCCTGCCTGCCCGTAAACAGCAGGCCAGAACCAATCCCCACCGGGAGCCCGTTCGGGAATGCATCGGCAAACGCGCCGCTGTATTTCACATGTGAGCCGTCAGGGAAGCTGACGACGTAGCGCTCAGCGGTAGGCTGTGCCGCCAGGCCAGAGAAAGAGAGCGCACAACCGATAAGTGCAGGAATAATTTTTCTTTTCATATTGTTAGTGTCCAGTGAGTGAAGCCAACAACGTAAAGAATAAACGTGTCAGAAAAATGACATGGAAAGGCAACCGGCCTGCGCGAGGGAATGTATATTCATCGCCCGGAAATGTAAGGTTGTGTTGTATTATGTTACATCAGAAATACTTCTGGAAATTATTAGAAACTCCATTAATTCACCTCTCATCACTTTCCCTTCCTCGTTCAGTTTGTGTTTAGTCAAAAAATTAAACGGTTCCTAAATGCCTTAACATCACGCGTTGACACCCTGACAACCAAACATCGATGCAACATTTCAAACAAAAAAATTAACAACCTCAGCATAAAAAATCGGCCCTCGTCACATTTGCAGTCATAAACGTCACTTGTTAAGGTGCGCCCAGATTAATTTAATGACGAGGCATAAAACATGAAAAAACTGAATATCCTTCTTCTTTCTGCGCTGGCTGCCGTATCAGGTTCCGCACTGGCAATGGGCGGCACCGTTGAGCAGGGTAAAAACTTTACTAACCTCAATCTGGAAATGGGTAAATCCTCCTCCGGTGTTTATCTGGAAAGTAACTGGCTCAAAAACACCGATGACGGTACCCAGACCGGCGGCGTTGGCGCAGGCTACAACCTGGAAGTGGGACCGGTGATGCTGAATGCGGGCGCCAAGGCAATTTACCTCGGCCCGAAAAAAGGCGATAACGGTGTGGCCTTCCCGATTGGCGGCGGCGTAAACGTTGCGCTGACCGACAGCATCCACGTGTATGGTGAAGGCTATGCGGCTCCAGAAGGGCTGAACAACAGCGTGAAAAACTACGTCGAAGCCAACGGCGGCGTAAGCTGGACGCCGATCACGCCAGTGACTCTGAAAGTGGGTTACCGCCACGTGAGCGTTGATGGTAAAGACGGTCGTCCTGGCCACACGCTGATTGACGGCGCCTACGTGGGTGGTGGAGTCACCTTCTAAGCCTGCGAAGAGACAAAAAAAACCTGCCATCTGGCAGGTTTTTGACCTCTTACTTACGCACCACCACCAGCTTCTGGTTCACAAACTCTTTGATCCCCAGATCCGACAGCTCGCGCCCATAGCCTGAACGCTTCACGCCGCCGAACGGCAGCTCTGGCCCGGTGTCGGTGAGCCAGTTGATGTACACCATTCCGGTCTCAATCCGCGACGCCATGTTCTTCGCGCGCTCAATATCACGGCTGAACACCGCGCCGCCCAGGCCATAGTGGGAGTCGTTCGCCAGCGCGACCGCCTCGTCATCGTTTTTCACCACATACATCTGCGCCACCGGGCCGAAGAACTCCTCGAAGTACGCGGGGTTATCGCGCGAGATATTCGTCAGGATCGTCGGTTCGAAGAAGCACCCCTCACGCTGCACCGGCTTGCCGCCGTAATGTAATGTGGCACCGTTTTTCACCGCCTCGTTAACCTGTCTGGCCAGCGTTTCGAGCGAATCTTGAGACGACAACGGGCCCAGCGTGGTGCTTTCGTCCAGCGGATCGCCAATCTTCACCTGCTTAAATGCCTCGGTGAATTTGCTCAGGAAGACATCTGCAATTTTCTCGTGCAGGATAAAGCGCTTCGCCGCGGTACAGACCTGCCCGGCGTTGTTGAGCCGCGCATTCACACCGATCTTCACGGCTTTGTCCAGGTCCGCATCATCGAGCACCACGAAGACATCGTTGCCGCCCAGCTCAAGGGTGGATTTCTTGATGTGCTTCGCCGCCTGCGCGGCCACCACGCTGCCGGCTTTTTCGGAACCAGTTAGCGCCGCGCCCTGCACGCGATCGTCGGCGATGATGTTCGCCACCTGATCGGAAGTGATAAACAGGTTGGTCCATGCCCCTTCCGGCGCGCCCGCCTCGCGCACCAGGTGGGCAAAGGCCTCGGCACAGTGCGGCACGATGCTGGCGTGCTTAGCCAGCACAGGGTTACCCGCCGCCAGGTTTGGCGCCAGAACGCGCATCAGCTGGTAGTACGGGAAGTTCCACGGCTCAACGGCCATCAGCACGCCGACAGGGTGATGCTCCACCCACGCTTCCCCAAGCTCAGAATCGTACTTCACCGGGGCCAGGAACTGCTTTGCATTGTCGGCGTAATAGCGGGCAATCTGCGCGCACAACTTCACCTCACCGCGACTCTGTGCGATGAGCTTACCCATCTCCTGGCTGGCGATTTTCGCCAGCTCCTCGGTGCGCTCGTCGATCAGGTCAGCAAGCTTATGCAGCACCGGCAGGCGCTGGCTGATGTCGCCTTTCGCCCATTCTGAATGGTACAGCGCATCGGCCGCCTTCAGCGCCGCTTCAATATCCGCATCGGTATGGGAGGGGTATTCTTTGATGAGCTGGTTAGTGGCAGGATTTACTGTCTGATAAGCCATGTCGAATCTCCTTGTTTTACCGCTTAGGGTATTAAGGGTAGTCAACATGACTGCCTCTGAAGGTAAAGTTCGGTATATCCGGAGGGTTCTTAATGAAGCGCTGCCCGATGGTTGGTGGCCATGGTATAAAACCTCCAGAAGGAGCGCCTATGACCGATACCCGACACATCCGCCAGACTTTTCACCGCGTCTCAGGCCTTGAGCGGCGCAGCACGTGGCAGAGCACGCAGGCGTACAAACGTCACTGTCACCCTCAGCTCTCCATCGGCGCGATTGTGGAAGGCCAGACCTGCTGCGTGTGTCATGGCAAAGAGTACATTCTTCACCCCGGGGAGCTCATTGTGATCCCGGCCTCTGCGCCGCACAGCTGCAATCCCGTCGCCGGCAAGCCGCGCAGCTATCACATGCTGTATATCGACACCGATCTTCCCGTGGCATTTCAGGTCATTCGCAACCCTGCGCTCTTTAAGCACTACCTTGCTATTGTGGAGACGATGTCTCCTGCCGCCGTGGAGACGCTGCTTTCTGCCCTTCCCCGCAGTGCGGATAACGCAGATACGCTTCGCTCAACCAGCCAGCAGGTTCAGCAGGCGTTTCTTGCCAACCTGGCCGCACCGCCTTCGCTTGATGAACTCGCCCGACGATTTTCGCTGCGCAAGGAGACGCTGATCCGCACCTTCAGGCAGGACACCGGCCTGACGCCGGGCAGCTTCCTCAATATCTCCCGGGTGGAGTACGCCAAAGCGCGGCTGCGCGCCGGGGATAATATTGCTGATGTCGGCTACCAGAGTGGGTTTGCCGACCAGAGCCATTTTCACAAGACCTTTGTCAGCTATACCGCCGCCACGCCGCGCCAGTACGCCACGGGCCGATCAATATCCGACAATAAATAGGTTCTGCCGCGCCGTACTCTAACCTCAGATTGTTAACTGAGGTCGCTATGGAACTGTTATTCCCTTCCGCTTTTCTCGCCCTGGCACTGGCGCATTTTGTTGCCCTGCTAAGCCCGGGTCCGGATTTCTTTCTGCTGGTAGGCTACGCCGCGCGCTATCGGGTGCGCGGCAGCGCTGGACTGTGCTTCGGCATCGCCGCAGGCAACGGGGTGTACATCCTGCTGGTAATTCTCGGCTGGAGCGCGCTGCGCCAGTTTGCGTGGCTGTTTACGCTTATTGAGCTTTGCGGGGCGCTGTACCTGCTGTGGACAGGTTCGCATCTGGTGCGCAGCCGCCCTCCAGTGCTGGCGCTGAATGAAACCCATCAGCGCTTCCCGTCGCTGCGCAAGCAGGTCCTGCTGGGGCTCGGCTCGGCGCTGCTTAACCCGAAGAATGCGCTGTTCTATCTGGCGTTGATGACGGCGCTGCTGGGGCCGGACGTCACGCTGCTTCAGCAGTCGGCCTGCGGTCTCTGGATGGTGATGGTGGTGCTGGTATGGGATCTGGCGCTGGTGTCGCTGATGGGGTTGCCCGCGGTGCAACAGAGGCTTAGCCGTTCGCTCTGGTGGATTGAGCGCACGGCAGGGATGGTGCTGATGGGGTTTGGGGGATGGGTGCTGTGGCGGCTGCTGGAAAATGTACTCTGACACAGCAGGCAGCGCTAAAGCTGCCATTTACCTATTTTTTACTTTGGTCGCGCAGCATCGCTTCGCGCAAGATAGCGTTAAGCCTTGTCTGATAACCTTTTCCAGGCCGTTTCAGCCACTCCATCACGTCGGCGTCTATACGTACAGATGCCTGAGTTTTAAGTGGTCGAAAGAACTTCCCTCGCACAGCCGCCGCCCACTGTTCATCATCCGTGGCAGGAATATCGCTGTAATCAATCTCTGCTTCTGGTCTTTCAGCTAATGCTTTGAGCTCAGCCTCACGACGAGCGCTTACGTCGGGCGCAGTACCGCGTTTATGTTTAACGATGCTCATAACGGCTCCTCTCTTTACGGTCCGCCTTTCGTGCGCTAATGATACGGATGACTTCGTCACCACTTTCAAAACGTACCGTGTGTGCGACCATAATGACAATTAGACCATGTACAAGGCCAATGGTCTGCCAACGGAACTCTCCATTTTCATGACGATCCTGCAAAGATAAATGATAAGGATCGTCAAACACCAGAACAGCCTCTTCAAAGCGGATCCCATGCTTAATGAGATTGCTTTTCGCTTTGTTGGTATCCCATTCAAACTCCGTTGGCATAGTGTACCCTTCCTTTATTGTATATACAAAAAAGCATATACAAAACGTTCATAAATTGAACCGGTCGACATCATTCAATTTCACTTTCTGAAGGCGCATTCCAGAAACTGAAACGCGAAGGTCCTCCTCCTGCTTTGCACTTTCCTCCCGTCTCCCTCTATCCTTAACCCATGGAAAAAATAGCTGAACTCAAACGCGCCAAGCTGCTGGCGCTGTCGCTGCTGCTGGTTGCCGCCGCGGCGTTTATCACCACCCTGTTCCTGCCGCAGACCTTCTGGGTGCGCGGCGTGAAGGCCATTGCCGAGGCGGCGATGGTCGGCGCGCTGGCAGACTGGTTTGCCGTGGTCGCGCTGTTCCGCCGGGTGCCCATTCCGTTTATTTCGCGCCATACGGCAATCATCCCGCGCAATAAAGACCGGATCGGCGACAATCTTGGCCAGTTCGTGCAGGAGAAGTTTCTGGATACCCAGTCGCTGGTGGCGTTGATTCGCCGCTATGAACCCGCACAGATGATTGGTGCCTGGTTCAGCAAGCCCGACAACGCCCAGCGCGTCGGGCTGCATCTGATGCAGGTGATGAGCGGTTTTCTTGAACTGACCGATGATGGACGCATCCAGCGCCTGCTCAAACGCGCGGTGCATAAGGCCATCGACAAGGTCGACTTCACCGAAACCAGCGCCGTGATGCTGGAGAGCATGACCAAAAACAACCGTCACCAGGTGCTGCTGGACGCCATCATCAACCGACTGATTACCCTGATTCAGCGGGAAAGCACGCGGGACTTTATTGCCGACCAGATTGTCCACTGGCTGAAGACCGAGCATCCCCGCAAGGCGATGTTGCTGCCCACCGAGTGGCTGGGCGATCAGAGTGCGGAGATGGTGTCGAACGCAGTGAACACGCTGCTGGACGACATCAGCCACGACCGCACGCACCAGATCCGCCAGGCGTTCGACCGCGCCACGCTGAAGCTTATCGACAACCTGAAAAACGACCCGGAGATGGCGGCAAAAGCCGACAACATCAAGCACTACCTGAAGAATGACGAGGCGTTTAACCGCTATCTGGGCGAGATGTGGGCCGACCTGCGCCAGTGGCTGAAGGCGGATATGCAGAGTGAGGACTCTCGCGTGAAGCAGCGCATCGCTAACGCCGGGCTGTGGTTTGGCGAAACGCTAACAAACGACGCCAGCCTGCGGGCGTCGCTGAACGAGCATCTGGAGCAGGCCGCGCATCGTCTCGCGCCGGATTTCGCGGCGTTCCTTACCCGCCACATCAGCGACACGGTCAAAAGCTGGGATGCCAAAGACATGTCACGGCAAATTGAGCTCAACATCGGCAAAGATCTGCAGTTTATCCGCGTCAACGGCACGCTGGTGGGCGGGACGATTGGCCTGATCCTGTTTTTACTCTCGCAACTGCCCGCCGTGCTGGGGCATTAATCCGCTTTGGGTGGCGCGATGATATAGCGCGTCGCCTGGAAGCGGTTCAGGATCACATGCACCAGAAACACCATCGTCAGCGTCGCCACCAGCGAAAACGTTACGGAGGTGATGCGATAGAGATCGCTGAACACCAGATCGCTGTCCGGGTGCATGTTCTGCCCGAACATAATGCCGATGGTGGTGATGCTGGAGAACCCCACGCCGGCCCCGACTTTCTCCATTACGTGCAGGCGCGCGCCAAACGCCAGCCCGAGGCCGATCAGCGGCATCATCAGCAGCATATGGCTACTGTGGTCGTAGAGGATAAGCTGGACGACCAAAATATAGAGGCAGCCCAGCACCACGCCGGCCACGCGCCAGATGGAGCTCATCACCGCGCCGCGATAGTGCATCGGGAACAGAATCAAAATCCCCGCCATCAGCGCCGAGAGCGAATCGCTTAAATCACTAATCTGAAAAACAACGAAAATCAGCGTCGCGACGGTACCGGAGAGCAGCGACTCGTGGCGTACGCGGGCGTCGTCTTTCTCGATCAGCGGCGGCGGCTTGCGCGGCTCAACGTCCGGCAGGAGATAGTTCATCAGCGCGCTCAGGCACACCGCCATCACGCTGGCTTCAATGTTGGAAAACAGCAGCGTGTGCCAGTTGGTGGTGGGGTAGCTCATGAAATTGAGCATCACGCTCTGGCACACCACGCCCATGGACCCGAACAGAAACAGCGGCCCCTTGCTCATAAAGCGAAAACGCATCACGTACAGAGCAAATACCACCAGCGTCATGATCACCGGCCATTGCGACAGATAGCCGATAATAATCACCATTTCCACGCAGTTCAGCGACGCACTGAAGATAAACTGCTTCGCCACGTGGCGGTTAAACACCGGGACCAGCGAAAGCAGCATGATCGGGTAGACCACGAAAAAGACGCCGTAACTGGTGTTGTAAAAGCTGGAGATGCTGAGCGCAATCATCCCGGCAAAGACGATGCGCAGGGTCTGGCGAAAGTCATTTGCCGTATAGACGATGTTGCCGTGCGGGGTAAAGACCCGCGCCAGCGTATTAATAGACATAGTGCAGCAGGCTCACCAGGTGGATTTGCATCCCGGAGAAGAAGCGCGCAAACGGCCCTTCGCTGTTGTAAAGCTGCACGGTCGCCCGCGCACCGGTCGGCAGATGCTTCGGCAGCGGCTCATCCAGCGTCACGTGAATGCGCATCCGCTGGGCGTCACGTACCCAGCGGTTAGAGGTTTCCGGCTCGGAAAGCTGGCCATTAACGGCCTCCTGACCGGCGAGGATCCCCGCATCGCTGCTGGTCACGTGGGCGCGGAAAACGTGCCCCGGGAAGGCGTCAAACACCACCGCAGCATCGGTGCCCTGATGGGTATGACGCAGGCTTTTTTCACGGAAATCAGCCACGATATCGGTCTGGTTGTTCACCAGCGCCAGTGCGGCCGAGCCGGAGGAGGCATAAAAGCCGGGGCTTAACTGCAGGTTACTGACCGTGCCGTCTGCCTGGGCGTAAACCTTCGTCCAGCCGAGGTTCAGCTCCGCGTCATCGAGCGCGTTGCGGTATTTTTGCAGCGTCACGTTGTGCTGCTCATCCCGCTCGCCGCGCTGGATGCGCAGGTTCCGGATGTTGGCCTGAATCGTGCTGACGGACTGCTCGCTACTCTGCCAGGTCGTACGGACCTTATCCAGATCCGCCTGCGAGACGTTCTGTAACGTGCTTAGCTTCTGGTAGCGATCGAAGGTCACTTTGTCGTTACGCGCGGTCAGAACCGCGGTCTTCAGGCTGGCCTGCGCGGCGGCGATCTGCGCGTCCAGCTGTTCGTTGGACAGGCGAGCCTGCTCGAGCGCGATTTGCGCCGCTTCCACTTTATTGCGAAACGGCGTGTCGTCGAGTTCAAACAGCAGATCGCCCCGCTTCACCTGGCTGTTGTTGTGCACATGCACGGCCGCCACATAGCCGGACACGCGCGGAGACACCGGTGTCACCACGCGCATCACGGTGGAGTCCGGCGTCAGCGGGATCCAGATATCCGCGACGACAAAGTAGACAAACATCAGGAGGAAAGAGGCAATACTCACCCTTACCCAGCGGGCAAACTTTTGTTCAGGAGTCATTATTTTTCGGTCTTGTTATCTTCTTCGCGGATTGTCCGCAAATTGCAGGCGATTTGATTCAGGGTGGCGCTGAAAATATCGAGATGTTCCGGCGCGATGTTTTGCGATACGCGCGTCTGAAGCGTCTCAATGACCTGGGTGAGCCTTTGAAGGACAGCTTTTCCCTCAGGCGTCAGCGTCAGAAGCCGGATGCGCTTGTCATAAGGCGATGTGGTGCGCAACAGGTAACCCTGCTTTTCCAGCTGTGTCAGAGTGCGCATCAGCGGTGGCAGCTCAATGCCCTGCACCTCCGCAAGCTCACTCACCGAGACGTTATCCCCAAGTTGATGAAGCTGCATCATCACCGTCCAGCTCGACTGGGTTAACCCGGTATCGAGAATGGCGTCGTCGATGACGGCACGCCACTGGCGCACGATCATCGCCATCCGCATGCCCATCGGCCTGCGGCAGAACAGTTCTTCTTCACGCATGGGGAAACCTCTCGAAACACGCAGCCACGATAATAGTTATCAGGGTAAGTATCAAGAAACGAGAGGTAAAAGCGCAGGAATTGCGAAAACGATACTCTCCCTCTCTCCGAGGACCCCCTGGTCATTTTTTACCTGAAGCGATGAATGCTGCATCAGCAAAATTAATGACTTACAGCGACACCCTGGTCCGGCTGTAAATCGCCGAAGCGTTTCCGTAAGGCCGGGGCGAGGCGCAGGGATGCGCCGAGAGGGCGTGGCCTGCAGGGATGCAGGCTCATGCCCGACCCGATAGCCTGAAGGAATAAGCTGAGGGTACCGCGAAGCGGCGATTTACCGCCGGGAGCCCGGGTCGCCAGGGCGGCGGCGATTGAGCCGCCCTGGCACGTTCACAGGTCATGCTGTTACAGAGTAGCAAGGAACATAATGTGAACGGAATGACCACCACAGCCGTATGTTCCCCCTCACCCCAGCCCTCTCCCTCGAGGGAGAGGGGGCCCTCCGAGCATGCGTGGCGTTGAGGTAACCCCTCACGCAGAGGCGTTTAGCGGCTAAAAAACCTCTTTACAGCGGCCTTCCCCGACGCCGTCACCACCACCTCCCTGTACCCCGCCACCCGCTGGATCCAGCCTTTATTTTCCAGATGATCGAGCAGCGCCGCGCCGGCCTCACCTCCCAGGTGAAACCGCCGCTCGCTCCAGTCCAGGCAGGCGCAGCAAGCCTTGCGACGGGGATGAGCACTTAACGGAATGCCGAGCGTCAGGAACTGCTCCCGGCCATACAGCGTCAGCGCGGAACCGTCTGCCTCAAGCCAGCCTTCTGCCTGCATAAAATCATAGATCTGCACCGCCACCGTACCGGCAAGATGGTCGTAGCAGGTACGGGCTTGACGCATGGCTTTCGGCGCAGTGGTTTCAGGCGGGGTAATGCGGCTCCAGGAGAGTCCCATCATCTGCTCGACCAACGCCGCGACGTCGGGCCCGGCAAGGCGATAATAGCGATGCCGCCCTTGCGACAGGCAGGTAATCAGCTTTCCTTCCACCAGCCGGGCGAGATGCCCGCTGGCGGTCGACGGTGCAACCTCTGCCGCCGCGCTCAGTTCGGTGGCCGTCCACGCCCGCCCGTCCATTAGCGCACAGAGCATCTTCACGCGCGACGGATCGGCCATTGCAGCCGCCACTGCGGCAATGGCCAGCTCCAGCGCCGCGCTGTTATCAGGGGGTAAGCTCGTCTTTAACATGGGTCGCCCAGGGTTCGGTGATCTCTGCGGCCAGCGCGGCCGCTCATTCGCCCGGCTCCCCGGGGATATCGCTAAAAAATACATTAATATTATAGATCGACATCTTCTCCGGTTTCAGAGGTATATTCCCGCACGACCTGCGCCACCCGAAGGCGGTAGTACGTAAAAATCGACTCCCGCCCTTCGGCCTGCGCCGCCTGGTGAAAGACGTTGTGCTTCCAGCGGCGGACAGCCTCTTCATCCCGCCACCAGGAAAGAGACAGGATTTTGCCGTCGGTGGTCAGGCTCTGAAAACGTTCGATATCAATAAAGCCGTCGATCTCCGCCAGCAGCGGCTTCAGTTCGGCGGCCAGCTGCAGGTAGCGCGCCTGATGAGCAGGCTCGGCTTTGGCTTCAAAAAGGACTGCGATCATGATTTTCTCTCCGCTGTGATGTTGGGGAGAGAATGCAGGAGGGAAAAACGCAATGCTTCGGCAAGAAGCGAAATGTTGTGCCGGATGGCGCTGCGCTTATCCGGCCTACGGGCGCATGTAGGCCCGGTAAGCGTAGCGCCACCGGGCGGGTTTTAGCTCACAATCGACCGCGGCTCCATAAACGCCCGGATCCCCCACTCGCCCATCTCGCGCCCTACGCCGGAGTGTTTGAACCCGCCAAACGGCGCTTTCGGCTCATGCGCCAGAGTGTTTACCAGCACGCGGCCGGAGACAATCTGCTGCGCCACGCGATGGGCCCGCTCTTCATCACGGCCCAGCACCATCGCGCTCAGGCCGTACTCGGTATCATTGGCGATGGCGATCGCCTCCGCCTCGTCCTGATAAGGGATCACGCACAGCACCGGGCCAAAAATCTCGTCACGGGCAATGGTCATCCGGTTGTTCACGTCGGCAAACAGCGTCGGACGCACGAACCAGCCGTCCCGCGTCCCGTCCGGCCGCCCTTCGCCGCCCGCCAGCAGGCGTGCCCCCTCTTCGATCCCTTTGCGGATGTACCCCTGTACCCGCTGCCACTGCTTCTCGCTGACCATCGGGCCAACCTCTGTCGCGCTATTACGCGGGTCGCCGGATTTCACCGCCGCCACGGCCTGCGCCAGCGCGGCTTCCATTTCTGTCTTGCGTGACTGCGGCACCAGAATGCGCGTCCCGGCCACGCACGCCTGCCCGCTGTTCATAAATCCGGCCTGAATCACCAGCGGGATCGCTTGCGCCAGATCCACATCCTCCAGCAGGATCGTCGGCGATTTACCGCCTAACTCCAGCGTCACGCGCTTAAAGCTTTCCGCCGCGTTACGCAGGATCGCCTTGCCGGTATGGGTCGAACCGGTAAACGAGATCTTCGCCACGTCCGGATGACGGCTGAGGGTTTCGCCCACCGTCTCACCGCGCCCGGTGACGATATTAAACACGCCCGGCGGCAATTCAGCATCGCGCAGCGCTTCGGTAACGATCTGCGTTTGCAGGGCGCTCATTTCGCTCGGCTTGATTACCGCCGTGCAGCCCGCGGCGAGCGCGGCCGCCAGTTTGCCGCAGATAAACCCCGCATCGCTGTTCCACGGCGTGATCAGCGCGGCCACGCCCAGCGGCGTCATCTGTACCGTTGCGGCACCTGCGGTGCTGACAAACTCAAACGCCTCCAGTGCCGCAATGGCCTGAGCAATCACCTCCGCCGGGTAGCTTGCCATCCACGCCGAGCGCGAAGCCGGCGCGCCGTACTCCTCGACAATGGCGTCCAGAAGCGCATCGTGACGGGCAGCCACGGCGGCGTGCATCCGCTTCAGCGCGTCGATGCGCGTCTGCTTTGTGGTCCGGGACCACGCCGGAAACGCCGCTTTCGCCGCCGCGATAGCGCGTTCGGCGTCAACCTCATCCGCCAGGCGAACCTGACCCATAACCTGCGCCGTTGCCGGGTTGTACAAGTCAAAACGTTCGGTACCGTGCGGGGTAACAAACTCGCCGTTGATAAAGATCTGTTCGATGATGTGCATATCATCCTCCTCAGGCTGTGTGAGACCAGTCTGGCACGGCTTCTCCGTTGCGATAATCCACGCTATGCTGCAAGGGTTGTTTCGATTTTCAGGATAATCTATGCATCGTTCAGGTCTGACAGAGCTGGAAGTGGTGATGGCGGTGGTGCGACGCGGCAGCTTTCGCGGCGCGGCGCAGGAGCTGGGGATGTCCGCCACCGCGGTCAGCAACGCCATCGCCGGGCTGGAGAGCCGCCTTGAGACGCGCCTTTTTAACCGCACCACCCGCAGCGTGGCCCTCACCGACGCCGGGCAGCGCTATGTGGCGCGAATTGGTCCGGCCCTGCAGGAGATCCGTCTCGCCGGGGAAGAGATCCACAGCGACACCGGGGAGCCTGCCGGCACGCTGCGCCTCAACGTGCCGAACCATATCGGCGCCCTGTTTCTGGACCAGCTGCTGATCGACTTCATGATCCGCTACCCGAAAATGCGCGTGGAAACGGTGAGCGAAGCGAGGATGATCGACATCGTCGCCGAAGGTTACGACGCCGGGATCCGCCTTGAAGAGTCCGTCCCGCAGGACATGATCGCCGTGCCGCTGACCGGCGAGATCCGCCAGCTTGTCACCGCCACGCCGGACTACTTCGCCCGTCACGGCATACCCGAGACGCCGGACGATCTGCTGCAGCACCAGGGGATCGGCATGCGTATGGCCCACGGCGGGATCTACCGCTGGGAGCTGGCCCGTCGGGGGGAAACGTACGCGCTGGCCGTGCCGCCGCGCTTTGCCACCTCCGATCTCTTCGCCTCGATCCGCGCCGTGAAAGCGGGGCTAGGGGTCGGTTTTTTACCGGAACTCTATATTCGGGACGAGCTGAAAAGCGGGGAGCTGGTGAGCATCTTAAACGACTGGACACAGCCGTTTTCCGGGCTGCGCCTGTACTATCCCGGCCATCGCCACGTCCCGCCAGGGCTGCGGGCGCTGGTGGCGATGATCCGCGAGCGCGGAATTATTCCAGGTTAGCCTTGTTCAGCCCGTAAGCCGCGTCCAGCGCGCCCGGCGCCATGCGGGAGGTGATCCCCAGACGGTTCCAGGCGTTGATCGCCACGATGGCGAAGTTCAGCTCTGAAATCTCCACATCTGAGAAGTGCTCCGCCACGCTGCGGTAGAGCGCATCGCTCACGCCATGAACGCCGATTTGGGTCAGCGCTTCGGTGAAGGCCAGCGCCGCTTTTTCACGGGCGCTGAACAGCGGGGACTCGCGCCATGCCGCCAGATGGTAGAGGCGCAGCTCGCGCTCGCCGGCAATTTTCGCCTCTTTCGAGTGCATATCCAGGCAGAACGTACAGCCGTTCAGCTGCGACACGCGAATGTCGATCAGATGCTTCAGCGCCGGGTCGATGGAGGTTTTCGCCACCTCCATGCTCAGGGCAGACAGCGCGTTAGCGAGGGCAGGTGTGACTTTGTGGTGGTTGACGCGAGTGCTCATGGTCTTTCCTCTGATTTACACGGTATGTGTGATGCGATGAGGCAAATCTACGCTGTTCATGACATAGTAAAAAGATACAAAAAGCGCGAAATGAGGTAGGACATGAAGCCGGGCTATCACGAGATTTATTCCCGCTATCGCGATAACATCACGCGCGGCGTGCTGAAGCCGGGCGATAAGGTGCCTGCCATCCGCGTGCTGGCGGAAGAGCTGAAGGTGGCGCGCAAAACCGTCGAAACGGCGTATGCCATTCTGACGGGGGAAGGGTATCTGGTAAGCCAGGGCGCGCGCGGCACGCGGGTCAACCCGGACCTCCTGCTGCCGGCCACTCCTGCGCCGACGGAACAGGCCACCGGCACGCTTCCGGCCTCGCTTATCAGCCAGCGCGAGCGGGCAGGTTTTCTGCGTCCCGGCATCCCCTCCCTCGACAGCTTCCCCTATAAAAAGTGGCTGCTGCTGGCAGGCCAGGCGACGCGTTCCATGCGCCAGGAGGAGATGCTCAACCCGCCGGTGCTGGGCTGGTATCCGCTGCGTCAAGCCATCGCCCGCTATCTCAACATCTCACGCGGATTGTCCTGCACTGCCGAACAGGTGCTGATCACCAGCGGCTACAGCGGCAGCCTGCGCCTGATCCTCGACACCCTTGCCAGCCGCAGCGACAAGGTGGTGTTTGAAGATCCGGGCTATTTTATGGGCCAGCAGTTGCTCAAGCGGATCGTGCCGCGCCTGCACACCGTGCCGGTCGACCGCAACGGCATCGACACGGAATACCTGCTCCGTCACCATCGCGACGCCCGTTTTGCCATCGTGACCCCGTCGCACCAGAGTCCGCTGGCGGTCACGCTCTCCCTGCCGCGTAAACAGCAGTTGCTCGACTGGGCCAGCCAGAACGACGCATGGATTATCGAAGACGATTACGACGGGGAGTTTCACTACACCCGCAAGGTTCTGCCGTCGCTGAAAAGCCTCGATCGGCACGACCGGGTGATCTTTATGGGCACCTTCAGTAAAACCATTATGCCGTCGCTGCGCATGGGCTACGTGGTGATGCCCGCCAGCACCGTCGGGGCCTTTACCGACTGCGCGGACATTACCACCAGCGGCCAGCCGGTGCTGACGCAAAAAATCCTCACCAACTTTCTCAATGAAGGCCATTTTTTCCGACATCTGAAGAAGATGCGCGCCCTGTATCAGACCCGCCGGGAGTGGATGATTGCCGCCCTGCGTGAGGTGTATGGCGATCTGTTTTTCACCGAGCAAAACGATGGCGGGATGCATATCGTGGCATTTCTCACCAGAGGAAGCGCTGACCGGGACGTGGCGCGCTGCTGGCAGGAACAGCAGCTGCAGGTTAATGCGCTTTCGGAGTGGTATCGCGGGTCGGGCAAACGCTACGGGCTGGTGATGGGCTATAACAACGTGCGGTCGTATCAGGAGGCGGTTGAGCTGCTGGAAAGGCCGAAGCAGCAGACGTTTGAGCTGTTGCGCTGAAAATCGCCCGGTGGCGCTACGCTTACCGGGCCTACGGGATCGAGCAGGCCGGGTAAGGCGCAGCCGCCACCCGGCGACGACGTGGATCACACATCATTACGCGACAACCCAACGTCCTTGAGCTGCTCGTCGCTCATCTGGCTCAGAATGCGACGGGTACGGTTGATGCGATACCAGTTACGCAGCGTTTTCGCGATCCAGACAAACACAATAAACGGACGTTTTGAACGATTTTCGTAGAATTCCATGATGCTCTCCTCGCTGTGCCAGTGGGCTTATCATCATGGAAAACGGCCTGTACAATACAGATTCAAAAACTGCTTTTGTTTACCATACAGATCCGCTAAAACGGTATCTGCATGGCGTTTAGCCCATCAATCTGTACTGGTTTAACAATCTGTATGGTGAAAACAAAGGATACAGCATGACGCGCTACCAACATCTGGCCAATCTACTGGCAGAACGCATTGAACAAGGGCTGTATCGCAGCGGCGAACGTCTGCCGTCGGTACGCGCGCTGAGCCAGGAACACGGCGTAAGTATCAGCACCATACAGCAGGCCTATCAGATCCTCGAAAACCTCCAGCTGATCACCCCTCAGCCGCGCTCCGGCTATTTTGTCTCGCCGCGCAAGGCCCAGCCGCCCGTCCCGGCGATGACCCGCCCGGTGCAGCGCCCGGTGGACGTTACCCAGTGGGATGAGGTGATGATGCTGCTGGATGCCCGCGCCGACAAAGAGATGATCTCCTTCGGCGGCGGTTCGCCGGACATTAACCAGCCGAGCCTGAAACCCCTGTGGCGCGAAATGAGCCGCATTGCGCAGCATAACCCGGGCGAGATGCTGAGCTATGACGTGCTGGACGGGCGTCTGGAGCTGCGCGAGCAGATTGCCCGCCTGATGCTGGACAGCGGCTCCACCGTATCGGCAAGCGACATTGTGATCACCAACGGCTGCCACGGCGCGCTCTCCATCGCCCTGCTCTCGGTATGCAAACCGGGGGATATCGTGGCGGTGGAGTCACCGTCGTTTCACGGCACCATGCAGATGCTGCGCGGCTTCGATATTAAGGCGATTGAAATTCCCACCGATTCTGAAACCGGGATCAGCATCGAGGCGCTTGAGCTGGCGCTGGAGCAGTGGCCAATCAAGGCGGTGATCCTGGTGCCCAACTGCAACAATCCGCTCGGGTTTATCATGCCGGAAGCACGAAAAAAACAGGTCTTAGCCCTCGCCCAGCGGCACGATATCGTGATTGTTGAGGACGATATTTATGGCGAGCTGGCCGCCGAGTACCCGCGCCCGCGCACCATTCATTCGATGGATATCGACGGCCGCGTACTCCTCTGCAGCTCGTTTACCAAAACCGTGGCGCCGGGCCTGCGCGTCGGCTGGATTGTTCCCGGACGTTACTACGACCGGGTGATGCACATGAAATACGCCGCGGGCGGGTTTAACGTGCCGGGCACGCAGATGGCGGTGGCGGCGTTTATCCGCGACGGCCATTACCATCGCCACGTGCGTCGTATGCGCCAGATTTATCAGCAGAATATGGAAACCTACACCTGCTGGGTGCGACAGTATTTCCCGGCAGAGATTTGCGTCACGCGCCCGCAGGGGAGCTTCCTGCTGTGGGTTGAGCTGCCGGAAAAGGTGGATATGGTGTGCGTCAGCAAGCAGCTGTGTCGGCTGAAGATCCAGGCTGCGGCCGGATCGCTGTTTTCTGCCTCCGGGAAGTACCGCAACTGCCTGCGGATCAACGTGGCGCTGCCGCCAACGGATAAGCACCGCGAGGCGTTGAAGAAGATGGGCGAGGCGATTGTGATTGCGATGGAGGAGTAGTGTTTTGCCGGGTGGCGGCTTCGCCTTACCCGGCCTACGTTCTTGCCGTTGTAGGCCCGGTAAGCGCAGCGCCACCGGGCAACGGTATTACTCGTCGAAGTACCAGTACCCCTGGTTAATCAGCCCGGTGAGCTCCTCGACAAACGCCGGGTTGTTCAGGGCATCCCCCAGCTCCGCCTGGCCGAGTTCGGTGTAGCGGCACAGCGCATCCGCGGCCTTCGCGTCTACCGTCTCCAGTTGCTCGCTGTTGATAAAGAAGCTGCCGTTGATGTTCAGCACGCGCAGGCCGCTCAGGCGAGACAACGTTTCGCCGCCCTGCAGCGCGTCCAGCACCTCTTCTGCAGAATACGGCGGTTCGGCGGCGGCGATATCCAGCTCATGACGCGGCGTGGAGACAAAGCTGCCAAACCATTTTGTGAAATCATCCGGCTTGCTGATCATCTCGATCATCATCTGACGAATGCGATCGAGCTCGTACTGCTCCACGCGGCCCGGGTGTTCGCGACAGGTGAGATCCGGATCGCTGTAGTGCTCGCCCCCCAGATCGTTTTCCAGCGCGTAATCGGCGAAGCTGCTGATCAGATCCCGGCCGTTTGGCCCACGGAAGCCGACGGAGTAATTCAGCGCGGTCTCATGGGTAAAGCCGTCGTGCGGGAATCCAGGCGGAATGTAGAGGATATCGCCCGGGGCCAGATCTTCGTCGATGATTGGCTCGAACGGATCCACATGCAGCAGTGCCGGATGCGGGCAGAACTGGCGCATCGGCAGCTTGTCACCCACGCGCCAGCGGCGGCTGCCCATCCCCTGAATAATGAAAACATCGTACTGATCGATATGCGGGCCCACGCCGCCGCCTGGGACGGAGAAAGAGATCATCAGGTCATCCAGACGCCAGTCCGGCAGGACGCGGAACGGACGCACCAGCTCCGCCGCAGGCATATGCCAGTGGTTCACCGCCTGCGCCAGCAGCGACCAGCCCGTTTCGCCCAGATCGTCAAAGTGCTCAAACGGACCATTGCTGGCCTGCCACTTGCCGTTGAAATGGCTCACCAGGCGGCTATCGACTTCCGGCTCCATCGCCAGGCCTGCCAGCTCGTCCGGGGTAATCGGGTCGACAAAATTCGGGAAGGCATTTTTCAGCACAACGGGTTGTTTTTGCCAGTATTTCTCAAGAAATTCCGGCCAGTTCAGGTTCAGTTGATACGCCATGGATAGCACCAGTGAGAGGGGAAACAGGCGCGATTATAGGCAAGAAGGCAGAGGGGGAACTTGTCATGGGTCAAACGAGGGCGTGTAGGTCGGGTAAGGCGTAGCCGCCACCCGACACATACACGGCGCGAAAACTTAATCCAGCTTCAGCTCGTCATAATGGGTAATCAGTTTGCCCACGATGCCGTAGTCCAGCGCTTCTGCCGGAGACATCCAGAAGTTGCGGTCGGTGTCTTTTTTCACTTTTTCCAGCGGCTGGCCGGTAGCATCCGCGATCAGCTTATTCACGCGGTCCAGCATGCGGATGATTTCGCGCGCTTCGATCTCAATATCCGTCGCCTGACCGCGCACGCCGCCCAGCGGCTGGTGGATCATAAAGCGGGTATTGGGCAGCGAGTAGCGGTGCTCTTTTTTCGCCGCCAGGAAGATGGTGATCCCGGCGCTTGCCACCCAGCCGGTGCCGATAACGTGGACTTCCGGGCGGATGAATTTGATAAAGTCGTGGATGGTATCGCCCGCTTCCACGTGACCGCCCTGGCTGTTGATGTACAGCTTGATCGGATCGTTGCTGACGCTTTGCAGCAGGATCATCTGGGTGATCACTTTCTGCGCCAGCTCCTGGTTAATCTCACCGGAGATCACAATCGAACGGGACTCCAGCAGTTTTTGCTGCAGAGCGCCCGCGCCGTTTGACCCTTCCGCTTTATCCTTGTCGCTCTCTTTCAGTGTGTAGTGCATTGTTATGTCCTCAGCATTTAGCGCTCAAAACCAGAGTGTAGCCTGTTTTACCGATCAAAGTCCTCACCGACAAATAACGAGGGCGATGAGGCATACTGCCCATGTTGCACGCGTTTCGTTCCTTCACCACTCCCGCCCCGGCTCGCTATACTTCATACGGTTATCATATTGTTAAATGATAATGATATTTAATGTGTTAAGATGAAAGTCAGCATAAACAGTCTCTTACGTAGCCGTCGGGACTGTTTGCATCCTCGACATGTAAATCAGCACCGGGGCGGTGAATGGAACACATTGTGTATGTGGTTGATGACGATGACGCAGTCAGGCACTCCGTAATCGGGCTGCTGGAATCGGCAGACTTAAACGCCATCGGCTTTTCATCGGCAGAAGCGTTTCTTCAACACCGGTTTGAGGAGCTGCCGTCGTGCGTGATCCTCGATATGCAAATGCCCGCCATCTCGGGCTTTGAGGTGGCTGACGCGCTCAAGGACAGCGGGCGCGAGATCCCGATTATTTTCCTCACCGGCCACGGCACCATCCCGATGTCGGTGCGCGCCATCAAGGGCGGCGCTTACGAATTCCTCACCAAGCCCGTTGAATCTGGCGCGCTTATCGACGCCATTGAATCCGCGCTCCGGCTGGCGGAACATAACGCCGTACGCAATAAAGAGCACTACGCCCTGAAGCAGCGGCATATGTCCCTCACGCCGCGCGAACACGAAGTGCTGACGCTGGCGATTAGCGGCATGCTGAATAAACAGATTGCCGCCGAGCTGGGCGTCAGCGAGATCACGGTGAAGGTGCATCGCCGCCGCGTGATGGAGAAAATGCAGGTGCGCTCCGTGGCAGAGCTGGTCAGGGCCGTTGAGCGCCTGACCAAAAGCCAGCCTTCGGAGTAACGTTTACCCTTCCTGCGCGGCCAGCGGCAGTGCAAAGGCAAACACCGTGCCGTGCGGCTCCCGGCGGCGCGCGCTCAGCTTCCCACAGTGGCGCTCGATGATGCTGGCACTGATGGTCAGCCCCATCCCCATTCCCTGCGCTTTGGTGGAGTAGAACGAGTCAAAAATCTGCTCCAGCCGCTCGGGCTCAATGCCGCTGCCGGTATCGGCGATCTCGACGATAACTTTCCCGTCCGCGTTGCTGGTGCTGAGGGTGATGACGCAGGGACGATCCGTCACCTCGGCCATCGCTTCTACCGCATTCATCACCAGGTTAAGCAGCACCTGCTGGATCTGCACGCTATCGCCGGTGATAACGCTCTCCTGCGCCTGCAACAGATAATCAACGCTAATCTGTCGCAGCTCCAGCTCGCTACGCGACAGCGTGATGATATGGTGGATCAGGTCATGCAGATCGATACGCGAGAAAGTGGGATCCTGCTTGCGCGTCAGGGACTGAATGCTGCGAATGATCTCCCCCGCCCGCGCGCCTTCCGCGGCGATCTCCTCCAGCCCTTCGCGCACTTTATCCAGCCGGGCCGGTTCGCGGCTGAGCCAGCGCAGGCTCGCCCCGGCGTTAGAAACAATCGACATCAGCGGCTGGTTGATCTCGTGGGCGATGGAGGAGGTCAGCTGCCCGACTGTGGTGGCGCGGGACACCCGCGCCAGATCCGCCTGCGCCACCCGCATGGCATCTTCCGCGGCGCGCTGGCTGGTGATGTCGGTGATGATGCCGTAATACTCGTTCACCTCGCTGCCCACGCCCACCGGATCGCCAATCCCGAGGATGTAGCGCGTTGAGCCGTCGGGACGCTTCACGCGAAACTCCGCCCGCATGGAGAGCCCGTCGCGCACGCTCCGGGTGACGATGGCGCTGATGCGGGCGTAATCATCCTCATGAACGAAGGTCAAAAACTCCGCCATGGAGATCGTCTTTTGCTGTTCAGGCAGGCCGAGGATGCGGGCGTACTCGTCCGAGACAAACATCAGGTCCTGCTCCAGCTCCCAGCGCCAGCTGCCGGTGTGGCTGATCTGCTCGCCCAGCATCAGCGAGGTCTGGCTGGCGCGCAGCTCTTTCTCGACCCGCCGACGCTGAATGTTCTCCGCCAGCAGCTCGGCGTACAGCCGCGCCGTCTCCAGGGAGACCGCGGCCTGCGCGCCCAGCAGGCTCACCACGCGCGAGTGCTCGGCGGTAAAGACCTCCGGCATCAGGCGGTTTTCCAGGTACAGCACCCCCACCAGCCGCGCCTGTTTGAACATCGGGACGCACATCACGGCCGCTCCCGAGGTCACCAGATAGGGATCCTGGCTGAAGGGGTGAAACTCCTCCGGTTTACCGGTGCGGATCTCCTGCCCGGTGCGGATCACCGCCGCCAGCACCGACAGCGGCAGGTCGGTCGCCGTCGGCACGTCTTTCAGGATCCGCACCCGCACGCCCTCGGTACTGGTCCAGGCGCTGGCTTCGATCTCCGGAATCAGGCTATCGCTCACGCGAAGCAGCAGCCCGCGCTGCGCCCCGGCGCGTTCGAGCAGGATCGTCATCAGGTTTTCGATTAAGCGCTCAAGATTGATCTCCTCCGACAGCGCGCGGGAGGCTTTGATCACGCTCTGCAGATCGCGGATCGTCTCATTCTGGGCGAACGCCACCGTGTCGTAGGCGCTGGCCTGTCCGGAGGCCAGCAGGTGCGGAAAATCCTGCTCCAGCTGGCGCACCTTGGCCTGCGCCCCGGCACGGCCCCAGGCGGCAATCGAACCGCGGAAGTGCGCATCCGAGGCGGTCGGGTAGCCGCAGGCCAGGGCAAAGCGCCCTGCCAGCTCGTGGGCCAGGGCGTTGATCGGATTAAACCCGCCCTCGCGGGAGAGCCTGACCGCCTTCTCATACTGCTCAAGGGCAATGCTGTTCATCCCGTCCAGACGCACAATTTCGGCATAGATCAGCGCCTCTTTATCCGCGAACGTGCCGGGATTAATGCGCGCCCAGAGGGCGATTTTGTCGTAATGGGCGTGAATGCTGCGGCGATGGTTCGCCGAGAAGGTCTCCGGCGTCAGCTGACGGGAGAGCGCCAGGGCGCTGTAGAAGTGATAATCCAGCAGGTGGATGTGTCCCGGCGCAGACCAGGCATACCAGCCCGCCGTCTCGAGATCCGCCTGCGCGTCGGCATACTCCCCGCAGGTAAAGTGCGCCATGCCGCGGTAGAGCCAGTACCAGAACAGCATGGTGGAAGTCTGCTCCGGGGCCTGCTCCGGCGACGCGGGAAGCAGCGCCTCGGGCAATACCTGCGACGCGGTCCAGGTGCCGATGACCGGCGTGCGCAGAAACTCAACGTAGCCGCGCTGAACCATCAAAATGGTTTCCACGTCCTGGAAGTGGGTTTTACGCACGAACGCCAGGCCGCGATCGATGCTGGTCAGCACCCCGTCCAGGTGATCGCCCCGCGAGAGGAAGTTAATCACCTGGTGGCAGGCCGCAAAGCAGGCCATTGTCATATCGCCGTGGGTCACCGCCGCGCTGAAACAGGCTTTCGCGCACTCGATGGTAAACGATAAAGGCTGGGTCCAGACGCTAAGCTGGTCGAGCGGCAGCAGGGTTTTGGCTTCAAACGCATCGTAGTCGTGGCGGCTCACCAGCTCGCGGGCCAGCGTGCCGTACTGGAACCCGAGGCGGTACTCGGCGTAGCGGTGGCCCATCAGCACGCCAAACCAGGCCATCGCCGTGGTGGAGGCGCCGGTGATGCCATGATCGAGGGTCAGGTGCATCATGCGGCAGAGCAGTAAAAAGTGCAGGCGCGGGCAGATGAAGCTGGCGCAAATGCTGGCGCTGTAGAGCAGGTTCATCACCGCTTCGGTTTCCGGGTTCTCCATGCGTGCGAGCGGGGCAAAAAGAGGTTGTGGCGCACCATTGGCACGGTTGCAGAAGCGTTCCCAGGCCTCGTCGCAGTCAGCGTCTTCCGGATAGCGGCCAATCTGGATGCCCAACACCCCCAGCCAGCAGAGCGCCGCCTCCAGCGCCAGACGGCTGTCGGACTGGCGAATGTAGACTTCCACCAGCAGGTTGGCCGCCAGCGTTTTTTCGGTCAGCCCGCCGGGGCAACCGAGGATCGCGTCACACAGCTCGCGAGTGCGCGCCAGGTGCCCCAGCGCAAACTCGCAGCCCGCCTCTTCGATATCGAGCATAAAGTCTGACACCGTCCCGGCGTTGCCCAGCGCTCTGGCGGTCTGAATATAGCTCAGTGCCGAAAGGTAATCCCCCGAACGCTTCGCCCGTCGCGCGGCCAGCAGGCTCAGCTCACGGAATCTCTGGCGCTGCGGGGCGGGCTGGATGCTGTCCAGCGCGGCCGTGACGTGGTGAACGGCGCGGAACAGCAGCTCGTTTCCCGCCGCCTGCCGCGCGGCGTCGGCCAGCAGGCTGGCGGTCGTCAGGTGAATGTGACTTTTCTCATGCCGATCCAGCAGCGCAACGGCAGCCTCCTGCACCCTGTCGTGGGTGAAGGCATATTTTTTTTCCGTCAGCACGATGAGCTGGGCCATCACCGCCGGATGCAGCGCATAGCGCATCTCCGCCATCGACAGGCCAACCACGCGGCACATCATCTCCATCTCGCCCGTGCCGCCGAGACAGGCAATGCTGCCCAGCAGGCGGCGCGTCTCGTCGGGCAACTCTTCGAGCTGCTCCAGCACCAGGGTAACCACGTTTTCGGTGTAATGCCGGGCGCGGATCGCCTGCAGATCGTAAAGCCACTTGTCCAGATATTTGTTATGCACCACCAGCCCGTCATCGACGATGCGGCGGAAAAATTCGTGCACGAAGAGCGGGTTGCCGCCGGTCTTCTCATGGATCAGCGTGGCGAGATCGGTCGTCGCCGCGCTGCGGGTGCGAAACACCGTCGCCAGCCAGCGGGCCACGGCTTTAACAGACAGCGCCTGCGGGACAATCTCGCTCGCGTGCTGTGCCGCCTCCGGCAGGCTCGCCAGCGGCTGTTGCACTGAGGGGTCGGATAACGAACCGATATCGCGGTGCGCCACCACCACCAGCAACGGGATAGCCCCGCCGTTGACCAGCAGATAGTTCAGCGTATGCAGGCTGGCGGCGTCGCTCCACTGGAGATCGTCAAGCATCAGCACCAGCGGGCAGCCCTGCGAGGCAAAGGTCTTTACCAGCGCCAGCACCATATGGCTGAAGCGCGCCCGGGCATCAATGGAAAAGGTATCCGCCGAGAAGCGCGGCTTGCGCTCAAGCAGTAGGCCCAGCTCCGGCACCAGGCTGACGGCCAGCTCTTCATACCCCTCAAGGGCGCGCGAGAGGCGGATTTTCCACTTTGCCACCTCGTCTGCCGGCAGCCCCAGCAGGTGCAGCGTCAGGGAGCGGAACGCGGAGCTTAATACGCCGTAGGGCAACGACGGTGAAAACTGATCGACTTTGCCCACCGCCAGCAGCACCGTACGCTGCTGCAGCGTTTTAAGCGCCGTCGCGATGATCGAGGATTTGCCGATCCCCGACGGTCCGCCGATGGTCACCAGCTCCGGCACCCGGTTCTGCCCTACCCGCTCAAACGCGGCAATGATGTCGTTCGCCTGCGGATGGGTCGCAAACAGGGAATCCGCCAGATGGATTGCCGGGGTGCGGTCCTGCTGGCCGGGCGGAAAGGCGACGATGTCGCCCTCACAGGTCAACGTCGCCTGGCAGCGGCGGAGATCGGCAATCAGCCCGTCGACCGTCTGGTAGCGGTTATCGGGGTGCTTTTCCAGCAGCTTCAGAATGATGGTCGACAGCATCTCCGGCACGTCCGGGCGTATCGCGTCCGGCGCCAGCGGCGCTGAGGCAATGTGGTAATGCGCCCAGTTGGTCTGGTCGTCCTCCCCCAGCTCAAACGGCAGGCGGCCGGTCAGCAGTTCATACAGCACCATGCCGAGGCTGTAGAGATCGCTGCGGTTATCAACGGGACGCTGGGTTCGGGAGGTGTGCTCCGGCGACATCCAGGCAGGCGTACCGCCAGATACGGCAAGCCGGGTCCCGGAGAGGGCATCGGAGAGCGTGCAGGAGAGGCCAAAGCTACCCAGACGGCAGGTGGCATCGTGATGGACAAAAATACTGCCGGGCTTGATATCGCCGTGGATCAGGTTTTGCAGATGCATCTGGCGCAGGGGAACGCAGATCTGGATCGCCAGCTCGATAAAGCGCGCGATCCCCGAGATCGCCCTGCCCGCGCGTCGCGCCAGCAGTTCAAAGGAAAACGGGGCATAGACCAGCGCGAAGCGCCCCCGGTACTGGGTGGACGCGACGGCGCGAATGGCCCAGCTGTCCTGCAGCATATCGCGCAGCGCAAACTCGTTTTTCAGCAGCCGGGTGGCCCGCTCTTCCTCTTCGTCGCTCACCGCGGTGGCAATAATAAACGAGCCGCCGGAATAAGGATGTCGCGCATGCATCCACGAAATCCCCCCCTCCTGCGCCAGCACGGTAAAAATCACATCCTCTTTAAGGACAAAAACCCGCCCCTGGTGAAGATTCCCCTGGGCGGGCCAGAATGCAGGCTGCTCGTGTTCGTTCATCCGCGATCCTTATTGTCGGCGGGCCAGCTCCCGCTGAATATGATCCAGCAGAATATCGATGTTAATGGGCTTACGCAAAAAAGCAGCGGCGCCCAGACTGAGAGCGTACCGCTGCATATTTTCATCAGCATGACCGGAGATAAAGAGCACGGGCGGCGGCGGTACGGCCAGCAGCCGCAGCTTGGCGAACAGCTCCAGGCCGCTCATGCCCCGCAGTTTGATATCGGTGATCACCAGCGCCGCGCCGGACAGGGCGAGAGGGTGGCTGAGAAATACCTCTGCCGAATCAAACGTATCGGTCGAATAGCCTTCCGACTCCAGGAGATTACTCAACCCGCTGCGGACGGAACGTTCGTCATCAATGATGGCAATGCGCCACGGCAGCGTCATGCTGTCTTTCCTCTCACAAAACATTAAACGTCGCGATCGTCCTTCGCGGGCGCAGGGGGCGCCGTGCCGCTGATTTTCGGCACGCATTCGTGACGAAACCAGGCGAGGGTAAGCGGTTCGCGACTCAGTAAACGCCGTCCCACCGGGATAAGCTGTTCGCCCACCAGCATGCCAAACAGGCCCAGCAGGGCAACAACCGGCGGCGCCGGGGAATGAACGTCGAGCAGGGCGTAAATTACCCCAGCTACCACGCCGCACACCAGCGAAATTATCCACGCTTTCATGAGGACGCTCCCGTCTGCGATGTCACCTGCACAACGGTCACCTGAGGTGGCGGCGCACCGTCGCGGGATAAGAGATGGCGCGTCGCCTGTTCACCCGCCAGCATCCCCAGCAGGCCAATCAGCGCCAGCGCGGGCGGCGCGGGGGAGCGCACCTTCAGCACGGCATACATCAGGCCAATCAGCACGCCGGCGGCAAGGGATATCAGCCCAGTACTCATTGTGAACTCCAGAGATAAAGGCAGCGGCGAGCCGGATGAGGGACCAGCCCGCCAGCGGGGCTTAGCGAGCCGGAACCGGCGCTAAGGTGCGGTGCTCGCTCTTCTGGCGAGAAGGCGCTTTGTGCACCATGGTGTAGGCATAATCCACGCCCATGCCGTACGCGCCGGAGTGCTCACGCACAATATCCATGACCGCGGTGTAGGTCTCTTTACGCGCCCAGTCGCGCTGCCACTCCAGCATCACCTGCTGCCAGGTCACCGGGATGACGCCCGCCTGGATCATGCGCTGCATCGCGTAGTCGTGGGCTTCTTTGGAGGTGCCGCCGGACGCGTCCGCCACCATATAAATTTCGTAATCACCTTCCAGCATCGCGCACAGGGCGAAGCTGTTGTTGCACACTTCGGTCCACAGACCGGCAACCACCACCTTCTTCTTGCCGTTGGCCTTCAGCGCGTCGCGTACTTTCTGGTCGTCCCAGGAGTTCATGGAGGTACGTTCCAGGATGTCCTGGCCCGGGAACACGTCCAGCAGCTCCGGGTAGGTGTTACCGGAGAAGCTTTCGGTCTCAACGGTGGTGATGATGGTCGGGATGTTGAACACTTTGGCCGCTTTCGCCAGCGCCACGGTGTTGTTTTTCAGCACCTGGCGGTCAATCGACTGCACGCCAAACGCCATCTGTGGCTGGTGATCGATAAAGATAATCTGACAGTTCGCAGGGGTTAACACTTCGAGCTTTGAAGAGGTCATAGCATTTTCCAGTGGTTAAGGGTGAAATCGCCGCGAGCGCCGCGACGATAAAGTCACCCTCATCCTGCGGTTTTCCGTCTCCGCGCGTAATTATCTCTTCGTATAGTTAACCTTAGGTATAGTTATACTTTGGTATACCTATCCTATTGTATAACTGGATCTTTGCCGAAACCGGTTCCCATAATCCTGACCATTCCCCTCTCAGTCAGGAGCAGTTATGGTTACCCTCGGTAAAGCCGATCTCATTCTGGTTAACGGCCAGTTTCACACCGTCGATCGCGAGAACCCTGTCGCGGAAGCCGTTGCCGTGCGCGACGGAAAATTTCTGGAAGTGGGTACCGTCGCCGAGGTGATGCAACACCACGGCGACAGCACTCAGGTGGTGGACCTAAAAGGCCACACCGCCATCCCCGGCCTGAACGACTCGCACCTGCACCTGATTCGCGGCGGGCTGAACTACAACCTCGAGCTGCGCTGGGAAGGCGTGCCCTCCCTGGCCGATGCCCTGCGGATGCTGAAAGAGCAGGCCCTGCGCACGCCGTCGCCCCAGTGGGTGCGCGTAGTGGGCGGCTGGACCGAGTTCCAGTTCGCCGAGCGCCGCATGCCGACCCTCGACGAAATTAACGACGCCGCGCCGGACACCCCGGTCTTCATCCTGCACCTGTACGACCGCGCCCTGCTCAACCGCGCCGCGCTGAAGGTGGTCGGCTACACCAAAGACACGCCAAACCCGCCGGGCGGCGAGATCCAGCGCGACGCCAACGGCAACCCGACCGGGATGCTGATTGCCCGTCCGAACGCCATGATCCTCTACGCCACGCTGGCCAAAGGGCCGAAGCTGCCGCTGGAGCAGCAGGTCAACTCCACCCGCCAGTTCATGCGCGAGCTGAACCGCCTGGGGCTGACCAGCGCCATCGACGCGGGCGGCGGCTTCCAGAACTACCCGGAAGATTACGAGGTGATCGCCGAGCTGCACGAGAAAAAGCAGATGACCATCCGCATCGCCTACAACCTCTTTACCCAGCGTCCGGGCCACGAGCTGGAAGACTTTGAAAAATGGACCGATATGCTCACGCCGGGCCAGGGCAGCGACTTCTTCCGCCACAACGGCGCGGGCGAGATGCTGGTCTTCTCCGCCGCCGATTTTGAAGACTTCCTCGAGCCGCGCCCGGACCTCGCGCCGGGCATGGAGGACGAGCTGGAGCGCGTGGTGCGCCATCTGGTGGAGCACCGCTGGCCGTTCCGCCTGCACGCCACCTATAACGAATCCATCAGCCGCATGCTGGACGTGTTCGAGAAGGTGAACCGCGACATTCCGTTCAACGGCCTGCACTGGTTCTTCGACCATGCGGAAACCGTGTCACAGGCCAACATCGACCGCATCAAAGCGCTCGGCGGCGGCATTGCCGTGCAGCACCGCATGGCCTTCCAGGGTGAGTACTTTGCCGAACGTTATGGCATCGAAGCCACCCGCCACACGCCGCCGGTGGCGAAAATGCTGGAGACCGGCGTGCCGGTGGGCCTGGGAACGGACGCCACCCGCGTGGCGAGCTACAACCCGTGGACCGCGCTCTACTGGCTGGTCTCCGGCCGCACCGTCGGCGGGATGCAGATGTACGACCACAGCGCCCGACTGGATCGCGATACCGCCCTGATGCTCTGGACCCAGGGCAGCGCGTGGTTCTCCAGCGAGCAGAACCTGAAGGGGCAGATCAAGGTCGGCCAGCTCGCGGACCTGGCGGTGCTGAGCAAAGACTACTTCCGCGTGCCGGAAGAGGAGATCAAGGGCATCGAGTCCGTCCTGACGGTGGTCAACGGCGATATCGTCTACGCCGCGGGCAGCTTTGGCCCGCTCGCGCCGCCGGCCATTCCGGTTCTGCCCGAGTGGTCCCCGGTGGTGAAGGTGCCGGGCCACTACCGCAGCGCGCCGCCGCAGGCCGCACGCGTTGGCATGAGCGCTGTCCACCACTGCAGCGGCCCGTGCGGGGTTCACAGCCACCAGCATGATTTCGCCCGCACGTCAGCGATGCCGGTGTCCGACGATAACGCTTTCTGGGGGGCGCTGGGCTGCAGCTGCTTTGCATTCTGATGAAAAACACCACTGTACCGCCCCGGATCGACCTGGGGCTGTTCTTCCTGCGCCTGACCGGCAGCCTGCTGCTGCTCTACGTGCACGGCCTGCCGAAGGTACTGCACTTCAGCGAAGAGCTGACGCGCATTGAAGATCCGTTTGGCTTCGGGCCTTACGCGAGCCTGATCCCGGCGATTGTCGCCGAGGTGATTTGCCCGCTGTTGATCATTGCGGGCGTTTACACCCGCCTGGCGTGCCTGCCGATTATCGCCGTGCTGCTGGTGGCGATGCTGGCGGTCCACCCGAACTGGTCGATTGCCGAAGGGCAGTTTGGCTGGCTGCTGCTGATTATCTTCACCACCCTTGCCCTCACCGGGCCGGGCCAGTGGCGGCTGCAGCGTAAGGCAGCGGAGAGGTTCGCATGACCCAGGTTAACGACGTTCGCGACACACACGTCGAGACGACGCCCGCACCGACGGTTTCGCCCTGGCAGCCGCTGAGCCAGCCGGTGTTCCGCATGCTGTGGATCGCCACGGTGGTCTCTAACGTCGGCTCATGGATGAGCGACGTCGGCATCAACTGGAGCATGCTGACCCTGAGCGCCGATCCGCTGGATATCGCGCTGGTACAGGCAGCCAGCAGCCTGCCGATGTTCCTCTTCGCCCTGCCGTCCGGGGTGATGGCGGACATCGTCGACCGACGTAAATACCTGCTCTTCTCTCAATTGTGGGTGTTCATCGCCGCCGCCGGGCTGACGGTGCTCTCCTTCACCGGACACGTGACCCCCGCCGTTCTGCTGGTGGCGACGTTTCTGCTGAGCGTGGGGGCGGCGATGAGCTCGCCACCGTTCCAGGCCGTGGTGCCCGATCTGGTGAGCAAGCCCGAGCTGGGTGCCGCCGTGGCGCTGAACTCGCTCGGGGTGAACATCAGCCGGGCGATTGGCCCGGCGCTCGGGGGCTTCCTGCTGTCGCTCGCCGGGCCGTGGATGGTATTTGCCCTGAACGCGCTGTCCGTGGTTGGCGTGGCGTGGGTGCTGTGGCGCTGGCGTCCGGCCCCGTCCATTCAGCGTCTGCCGCCGGAGCACTTTTTCTCGGCGGTGCGCTCGGGCATTCGCTACGTGCACGCCGCGCCGGTGCTACGCAACGTGCTGGTGCGCACGGTGGCCTTCTTCATTTTCGGCAGCGCGGGCTGGGCACTGCTGCCGCTGGTGGCGCGCCGCGAGCTGGGCTTAGGCCCGGCAGGCTACGGCGTGATGCTGGCGTGCATTGGCCTGGGGGCGATTGCCGGGGCCATTCTGCTGCCGCGCCTGCGCCAGCGGCTGAACGCCGATCGGCTGATGGTGGCCGCCAGTCTGACCTTTGCCCTCACCATGCTGGCGCTGGCGTTTGTGCGCCACGTCTGGCTGCTTAATCTGTTTGAGTTTTTCACCGGCTTCGCGTGGATTGCGGTGCTCTCCACCCTCAACCTCGGCGCGCAGCGCAGCGCCGCCCGCTGGGTGAAGGCCCGCGCGCTGGCGGTCTACCTGACGGTGTTCTTCGGCTCAATGACCACGGGCAGCGCCATCTGGGGGCAGATTGCGTCGCAGTTCGGCACGCCAACCTCGCTGGTGGTCGCCACGCTGGGGATGGTGCTGGCAAGCGCCACCGTGTTCCGCTGGAAGCTGGAGAAAGATCCTGATTTAAACCTCGACCTGAGCGGCCAGCCGCTGGACGGCGTGGAGATCGACCTGCCGAACGAGCGCGGTCCGGTGCTGGTCTCGCACGAGTACATCATTGACCCGCACAACGCGAAGGCCTTCCTGGAGGCGGTCCACGAGCTGCGCCGGGTGCGCCGCCGCGCCGGGGCGATGAGCTGGGCGGTATACGAGGATATTGAGCGCCCCGGTCTGTTTATCGAGACCTTCCTGATGGGCTCGTGGATTGAGCATCTGCGCCAGCAGGAGCGCCACACCATGAATGACCTCCTGCTGCAGAGCCGCGTTCTGGCTTTTCATCAGGGCACAACATCACCGGCCATTCGCTATCTGGTCGCGCCGGTATAACCCTAACCATCACCTGTACAGGAACACACTATGGCAACGTTTAAGGCAAAAGACGGCACGCAGATTTACTACAAAGATTGCGGCGCGGGTAAACCGGTTCTCTTCAGCCACGGCTGGCCGCTGGATGGCGACATGTGGGATAGCCAGCTGAACTACCTGGCCGAGCGCGGCTTCCGCGCCATCGCCTTTGACCGTCGCGGCTTTGGCCGCTCGGATCAGCCGTGGAACGGCTACGACTACGACACCTTTGCGTCCGACATCAACGACCTGATCACCACCCTGGACCTGCAGGACGTGACGCTGGTGGGCTTCTCCATGGGCGGTGGCGACGTGACCCGCTACATCAACAACTACGGCAGCGCGCGCGTCGCCGGTCTGGCGCTGCTGGGCGCGGTGACGCCAATCTTTGGTAAATCTGCGACCTTCCCGCAGGGTGTGGATCAGAGCGTGTTCGACGGCATTCGCGACGGGCTGCGTAAAGATCGCGCCCAGTTTATCAGCGACTTTGCCACCCCGTTCTACGGCATCAACGCCGGGCAGACCGTCTCTGCCGGTGCCCTGACCCAGACGCTGAACATCGCCCTGCTTGCGTCCCTGAAGGGCACCATCGACTGCGTGACCGCGTTCGGCGAAACCGATTTCCGCCCGGATATGGCGAAAATCGACGTGCCGACGCTGGTCATTCACGGCAGCAACGACCAGATCGTGCCGTTTGAAAGCACCGGCAAGCTGGCGGCAGAGATGATCAAAAACGCCACGCTGAAGGTGTACGACAACGCGCCGCACGGCTTCGCGCTGACCCACCAGGACCAGCTCAACGAAGATCTGCTGGCGTTTGTGAAGTCCCTGTAATTTTCTGTAGGCCGGGTAAGGCGCAGCCGCCACCCGGCGCTTTCGCAGACGCGTTTCGCTCCGCCAGCAGCCGACAAATCTCCGCATGCTTCTCCTCGGTAAAGGTAAAGCGCGACATAAAGCCCATGCGGATCAGCGACCCAATCGCCGGCAGCAGGCAAATCCCGAAGAACAGCCCCGACAGCACGCCTTCGCTCTGGATTTGCGCCTGCGGCACGTAGCCGATAATCGTCAGAAACACGCCGATGAGCCCGCCGCCCACTGCCACCGACATCTTGCCGGTAAAGGTCTGCCCGGAGAAAGTGATCGCCGCGCAGCGCTTGTGGGTGTGGTACTCCGCGTACTCGATGGTGTCGGCAATCATCGACGAGGTAAGAATGTTGGTCATCATCACGAACAGCGTGCTCAGGCCGAGCAGAATAAACAGCATCGTCACCTGCTGATAGCCGACAAACCACATCACCACGCGCACCGCCACGTCCAGCCCGCAGAGGATCATAAACAGCTTCCGCTTCTGCATCCGGCGCGTCAGCATCGGGGCGACTAGGCACAGCACCGCCGCCACGATCCCCATCACGCCAATCGCCATCTGCAGACTGCCGTCGCCCAGGTTGTTGATAAAGAAGTAGATATAGAGCCCGCCCGCCACGTTGTGGAACACGCAGAAGAAGAACGACAGCAGGACGATAAACAGCGGCTTGTTCTGGCGCAGGTTGTGGAAGGTGTCGCGGATGGTCACCTTTTCCGGGCTCGGCGGCACGCGCTCTTTGATCTGCATAAAGCCGTTAAGCATCAGCGGCAGGCCCACCAGCATCATCACCAGCGCCGCCATAAAATAGCCTTTATCGTTGCTGTACTGGGCGAAAAACGCCGCCAGCTTCGGGAAGAAGATGTTGGCGCAGGCAATCCCGGCGTTCACCCCGAGCATCGCCGCCGTTACCGCGCGGGTACGCTGCCCGGAGTCGTTGGTCATCACCGACGACATCGACCAGAACGGGATATCGGAGATGGCGTACAGCGTTCCCCACAGGATATACGTCACCCCGGCGTAGAGGATTTTGGTGGTCATGTCCGCTTCGATTTTATAGAACGACAGCAGCGTGACGCCGGTGATCAGCAAAGGGGCGATCAGCAAAAAGTGGCGAAACTTGCCGAACCGGCTGTTAATGGTGTCCATGATGCTGGCAAACAGCGGATCGTGAACCGCGTCCCACGCGCGGGCAATCAGGAAGATGGTACTCGCCGCCAGCGCCGAGATCCCCAGCACGTCGGTGTAAAAATAGTTAATAAACGAACCCACTAAACCAAAGCTAAAACACTGACCTAAACCATAACCAAAATAAGACCACAACTCGCGAGACGGTATTTTCATTGTCATTGCCATTGTTATATGCCTGCCTGGTTGCCCGGCGGTGGACCGCCGGGTCGATATTATTAGTCCTGCGCCTGCGGGGCGATCTTGCGTAGCTGCTGCATCAGGGCGATTTCACGGCGCGAGAACGGAATGCCGTTCTCCTCAAACACGTCGTGGAACCAGAGGCGGCAGTAGTCCGTGGACTCCTTCATCACCACCGGCCACGGCAGCCACGTCTGGGTTTTGCCGCGCACCAGACCCCACTGGTACGGTGCGACCTTCGCCGCGTACATCAGCGGAAGCTGCTCTTCGATGGTGCTGCCCACGTGGCGCGCCAGCCATTCGGTGCAAAACAGCGGACGACCAAGCGCCTGCAGCTGCTGAATAATCGCCGTCATGCGCCCGGTGTGGGTGTAGGCGTGGAAGCTCACCACGTCCGAGAGCGCCAGCGCGGTCTGGTCCAGCGGATGCTGGAAGAACGTCTCGCCCTCCTCTTCCGGCGGCAGACGCCACGCGCAGACGGTGAGCGGCTGGGTCGGATCTTCTTCACGCACCCACTGGAATGCGAGCTTCATAAGCTTATGGGCGCAGGTCTCCAGCTTCGCGTCGTACTGCACTTCCTGCGTGCCGGTGGCGAAAATGCCGCGGTTGCCCGGCTCGTTGTAGAGATCCCACAGCAGCACGCGCCTGTCATCGCGAAACTGGCGGACAACGTCGCGGATATAGCGCTCAATCTGCGGCCAGCAGTCGGGATCGCACACCTTGTCGCGCCCCGGGCTCGCCGCCGCCTGGCTGTTGTGCTTGCCCGGCACGGGCGGCTTTTGCGGGCCGAGGTACGGCTCGTCGCCGGAGAAGCCGCAGTCGTCCATCAGGGTCAGCATGGTGCTGAAGCCGTGGCCGTCGGCAATCGTCAAAAAGCGGTCGATGCGCGCCATCAGCCCGTCGCGGTCGTGCTCCCAGACGATAAACGGCAGGTTGATGCGCAGGGTGTTGTAGCCCGCGTCCGCCGCCCAGCCGAGCTCGCGGTCAATGGTTGCGGCATCGAAGGTCTCTTCCTGCCAGATATCGGTCCAGTTCACCGCCGTCGACGGCAGATAGTTAAACCCGCACAGCCAGCCTTTTTGCTGATACCACGCCTGTGCCTGCTCCCTGCTCCACTGCTCTTTCATTACGCGTCCTCTTACTGATAATATTTAGCTAATAAATATTAGCTGCGGGATAAATGCGCAAATCACGGCGATAAGAAAAGCGACGCCCCTCACAAAGTTCACGCTTTGATGAATGAGAAACGTGATCGACGGCGCTAAAGCGTGCGGTTAGGGTATGATGCGAATTCGCGAAAGGGAGAGGACGGATGAAGCGAAAAACGAAAGTGACGATGAACGATATTGCGCGGGCGGCAGGGGTGTCGCAGGCGACGGTATCGCTGGTGCTTAACCAGTCCCGCAACATCAAGCTCAGCGACGACACCCGCCAGCGGGTGATTAATGTCGCTACCGAACTCGGCTACGACCGCCTCCCCGCCGTACACGCCCCGCGCAACCAGGAAGAGATCGCCCTGCTGGTGAGCTCCATGCAGAGCTTCGACCCGTTTATCGACGCCATCAGCCAGGCGCGGGAAGCGGCGTGGCGCAACGAGACGTTGCTCACCGTGTATGACTACGGCGACGACATCGAGCTGGCGCTGAACATCATCCGCCAGCTCGAGAAGCGCAACTGCATCGGGATTGTCCTCGCCTCCCCGGTCACCACGCTGGTGGACATGACGGCGTTTCAGGACTGCACCCGCATCCCGCTGGTGCTGCTCAACCAGCGCGACCCCGGCTCGCCGCTGCTGCCGTCGTTTATCCCGGACGACTACGCCAACGCCTTCCAGGTGACTAAACACCTCATCGCCTGCGGGGCCACGCGCATCGCCCACATTACCGGCGAGAGCTGGATGGAGGCATCCCGCCTGCGTCTGGCGGGCTACCAGGCGGCGCTGCAGCAGGCCGGACTCGCGTGCGACGATAATCTGGTGCGCCAGACCAACTGGCAGTTCAGCGAGTCCTTTACCGCCACCACCTCCCTGCTGGAACTGGCCGAGCGCCCGGACGCCATCTTCTGCGCCAGCGACTGGCTGGCGATTGGCTGCTATCAGGCGCTGGCGGTGAACGGCGTGCGCATCCCGCAGGATATGCTGCTGGCGGGCTACGACGACCAGAAGATCTCCGAGCAGCTCACCCCGCCGCTGACCAGTATCCAGCTGCCCTACAGCGAGCTGGGACGGCTGGCGGTGGAGTACCTGTGTAATCAGGAAGATGCCGCCACGCACGTGACGCTGGCGGGCAGGCTGAAGGTGCGCGCCTCAAGCCCCGTCTGAGGTAAACACCATGCCCGCGTAGGGCTTCTCGCGACACGCCGCCAGCCGCGCGGCGAGGCTGCCCACGTGCAGCTCCAGCTTGTGCCCGTCCGGGTCGAGAAAATAGAACGACGCCCCCTCGCTTTTATTCTGCTTCCAGACGGTGACGCCCGCCTGCTCCAGCCTGTGCGAGAACGGTTCAAAATCCGCTTCCGCCACGGTGAACGCGTAGTGGGTGTAGTCGCTCTCCTGCGGCGGCACGTACTGGCGCGCCTCGTCGTACGACAGGCAGACCCACAGATCGCCACAGGTGAGATAGGCCCCGGTATTCCAACGGGCGTGCAGCGTAAGCCCCAGCAGCTCGTGCCAGAAGGTGACGCTTTTTTGCAGGTCGCTGACCGCGAGGGTCAGGTGGTTGAGTGATTGCAGCATGACGTGCCCTTTTGTTTTTCGCGCCGGACGTGGTACGGTAAAGAGATGAACATAAACCACGCCGTACTCACCGTAAACCGCTGGTGGCTGCCTTCTTAAAGGCGGCACGGAGTAGTTTTTCCCATTTTCAGATAGCCGCCGAAAGGCGGCTTTCACATTTCTAAGACCCCTTTCGGCAACTGCACATTAAGGAGTCTTTATGAACACGCCAACCATCCTCACCGGCGACCGCCCAACCGGCCCGCTGCACCTCGGCCATTTCGTCGGTTCGCTGCGCCAGCGTGTGGCGCTCCAGCAGACGCACAATCAGTTTGTGCTGATTGCCGACCTGCAGGGGCTGACCGACAACGGCAGCAACCCGCAGAAGATCCGCGACAACATCCCCGAAGTGCTGGCCGACTACCTCGCCGCCGGCATCGACCCGAACCTGACCACCATCTGCCTGCAGTCCGCCCTGCCCGCCCTCGCCGAGCTGACGATGCTGTATATGAACATCGTCACCGTCGCCCGCGTGGAGCGTAACCCGACGGTGAAAAACGAGATTGCGCAGAAAGGCTTCGCCCGCTCGCTGCCGGTCGGGTTTATGGCCTACCCCATCAGCCAGGCGGCGGACATCACCGCGTTTAAGGCCGAGTGCGTGCCCGTCGGCGACGACCAGCTGCCGATGATTGAGCAGACCAACGAGATTGTGCACAAGATGAACAGCCTGCTGCCCGCCCCGGTGCTGCGCCACTGTAAGGCGATGCTGAGCGATACCAGCCGCCTGCCCGGCATCGACGGCAGCGCCAAGATGTCGAAATCGCTGGGCAACACGCTGCACCTTTCGGCCAGCGAAGAGACCATTCATCGAGCGGTGAGTGCGATGTACACCGACCCGAACCACCTGAAAGTGAGCGACCCGGGGCAAATTGAGGGGAACGTGGTGTTTACCTACCTCGACGCGTTTCATCCGGACAAGGAGAAAGTGGCGGCGATGAAGGCGCACTATCAGGCGGGCGGGCTGGGTGACCGGACGTGTAAGAACGAGCTGGAGGGGTGCCTGCAGGAGCTGATTGCGCCGATGCGGGAGCGGAGGGCGATGTATATGCAGGACAAGGGGGAGCTGATGGCGATGCTGAAGCGCGGGACCGAACGGGCGCAGGGGGTGACGCAGGAGACGTTGCGGGAGGTGAAGGTGGGGCTGGGGGTGCCGGTGTTTAGTTAAAGTCGATTTAGCGGTGGAGTGCGTGGAATTAGCATGAAGCCGCTAACTTGATTATTGCGGAAATAAGCGAGGAGCAAAAATTCTTAAATGCATTATTAGTCATCGTCGTTTGTCATTCTGTAAAGAGCGCTATATTCATAGACTCTTTATTTTTCAACCGTCTCGGCAAATGCTATGAGCAAGTTTATCATTTACATGTTAAATATATTATTTTGTGGTTATGTACTGGCTACATGCCTCATTTGTTTGATAAGTTTTGATAACTGTGAGGATCGCACAATCGCAATAATGCTCATATTGGGTAGTGCATAGCTTATAGCGACATTACTTAATCGGGTACTGCCTCATAAGTTACATATTTTAGGGGGGATAGCTCAACGAGTAGAAAGTCCGCTATTAGTGATTGGCGAAATTGTGCGTCTGAATGTGTTTGAACCCTGGCCAATCAAGATTATTGGGATGTTTGCGTGGGTTATTTTTATGATGTTTAGGCCATCATTTACGAAAAGAGATTAGTTATGATAATTCCTGCCCGCGCATACGAAACGCTGGCGGGCAAGTTCAATATAACGTTAAGCAGCAGAGCCAGAGGTTGGACGTTCATTCCACGCATCATGCGCTAACAAGTTACCGTCCTTATACAAATGGGTAATCTTCTCATAATTAAACGCCACTTCCTCCATATGCCCCGTCCCCGGACAGCCTCGGGTGTCGTACATGACTGGACTCAAAGAAATGACCTTAACGTTCTCGAGCGTGATTCGGTAATACTCCTCCTCTTGCCCGGAATAGTTAATATGGTAAAACCTGAATTCTGCCGTTTTAAGGGTCTGACCTGTTGCTGCCGCTTTGAACAGATAGGGCGAAGAGCTGTCCAGTTCCTTGGTAAACTGAAACGGCGAGTGTTGGCGAGTGCCGGTGACCTTTCCCGTTGCCGAATCGGTTGGCAGGCTGAGGTTATGCTGTAATCCTCTTAGCTCAATGCTTCCTTCCCTTTGTGCAACGTCACAAGAACCACAAATCATTGTGCCGCCGTCATTGGTTAAAAAGAGATGTACAGGTACGGCCATTCTATTGCTCCTTGCGTTTTAGTCGTATAACCATTTGCCCGCTTTTGCGGATTCGATAAGCATTCCAATGGTGAAATCGGGAACCATCACCACTGGGTATTTTTTGAATGGATTCCATGAAAAAGGCTCATCAGGGTAGTAGGTGTTTATGCTAAAATTCCCTCTATCAACATCAAATTCTTTAAAAAATTCTTCCATTAAATCTTCTGCCTCAGTGACATCAAGCTGCATGTCAGTATCCAAATCAGTTTTTGCATTCAGTAATTTCTGCTTCGCTTCGTTATTCATCAGATAAACGCCGTTATAGCGTCTGGCTAAGGCGTAGATGCGCTGCTCAATATCCTCTACCATAGTTTGTCACTGCCCCGCGCGATTCGATTATAATCACGTATTGCAGCATAGGTGATTAATGATACGTCAGCGCCTAATATCACCATGCCAACTAATGGAATCGTTCCTCCGATAAAGGTACTGATTTGTGAAACCATCCTACAGCGTACAGTCCATGGCGTGTACCCGCCAATCCATGTCGGGAGTTTGATGCCATACGGGAACTTTGCTTGTTTAAAATAACGCCTCATGGCTTTCGAGGCTCGAGACGTACCTTCTTTAGCTCCCGCGGGTTTCTTTCTGGTCTTCTGATTATTAGCACCGCTGTATAGCGCAGTAATTCCAGCGACATCGTCAATGCCAAAATGATCGGCAATTGATTCGCAGTAAATCATAAAGAAAAGGCCGCCAGCTGTGAGGTTTGTTCTACCAGCATAAAAATACGTTCCATTTAGTTCTTCGGTTGTGTCCATTCTTCCTCCGATGATTGCTCCAGGAAGAGATAATAAAAGCTGATAAAAATATATTTTGAGAGGCATATCTTATTTTAAAAAATATAAAACATTCATCTGAACACAACTATTCGTAGCTATTATTCATATTTATTATATTATACACAAAAAAAGGACTGTGGTGCCGGGTGCCTCCCGGTGAGCAAAGCCCGCATAATGACGTTAACCCATAAATTATGCCCCACCGCACAGGGGGATTCACCACAATAAAAAGTATATGAAAAAGGGAACGATAAAAAAGCGGTTCAATGAGTCGATAACGCATCGGTTATTGAACTACTTTGCCAAATAAGCGCCAGCAACTCCCGTTTATCATTTCAGCCTACCTTTATTATCCCCGCAAATACCGCAATAAGTGCCATTTTATTTACCCATCAATGAGTTGATGTATTTTGGTTTTATGCCAGGCTTTTTGAGCGAATAATAATGCATGACTTTGGAGTAATTTCCCTTTCAGCGTGATGATGAATAAGGACGACGATATGAACACCCTACACGCATTTCCCTGGCAGCAGGTTGTCAGTGCTCAAGGCTACACCGCGGAATCAAAGGACCGTGTGTCCCACTTTAGCGACACGCTGTTCTGTATCGATGGCAGCGGCACCATTGTCGATATTATACAGGGTGACAATAGCGCGTTCAGGCCCGTGCGGGATGCGGCCCGTAAGGCAGGTAAGCTTACCGAGCTCTCTTCAGACCAGTATCTGCTGCCGGGGCTGATCGATCTGCATGTCCACGCTCCGCAGTGGCCGCAGATGGGCAAGGCTCTGGATAAGCCGCTGGAAGAGTGGCTGAATGACTATACGTTCCCGCTGGAGGCTAAGTTCGCCGACATCGCCTTTGCCCGCCGCCACTACACGGAACTGGTCAATGCGCTGCTGGCGAACGGCACCACCACCGCCGTCTACTTCGCTACCCTGCACACGGAAAGCAGCGTGGAGCTGGCCCGCATCTGTCTGGAGCAGGGTCAACGGGCACTGATTGGCCGGGTGGCGATGGACGATCCCTCCCAGTGCCCTGACTACTACCGGGACGAAAGCGCGGCGACGGCCCTTGCCGAAACCCGCGAGTTTATTCGTGCCGTTGCATCGCTTCCCGGCAACACGGCAAAACGCGTGCTCCCGGTCATCACTCCACGGTTTATTCCGTCCTGTACGGATGCTCTGCTGGAAGGTCTTGGAGAGATTGCCACGGAGACGGGCTGCCACGTGCAGACCCACTGTTCGGAAAGCGACTGGGAACACGCTTACGTTAAACAGCGTTTAGGTAAAACGGATACCACGGCGCTGCGGGACTTCGGCCTGCTGACCAGAAAGACCGTACTCGCGCATTCAAACCATATCGAAGATGACGATGCTGACCTAATTAAGGAAACCGGGGCGGGCGTCGCGCACTGCCCTCTGTCCAACTTCTACTTTGCCAATGCAGTCTTCCCCCTGCGCGTTATGCTGGACCGCGGACTTAACGTCGGCTTAGGCACCGATATTGCGGGCGGCCACAGCCCTTCGGTATTTGATGCCTGCCGCCATGCCATGACCGCCAGTAAAGCCCTGAATGACGGCGTCGATGCCCGTATCGCCGCGGAACAGCGCGGCAGACCTGGCTCGGCGGTCAGCTTCCGGGAAGCGTTCTGGCTGGCGACCGGGGGTGCGGGAGAGGTGCTTGACCTGCGCGTGGGCAAACTGGCGGTCGGCTACCAGTTCGATGCTATTGTGATCGATACCCGAGCCGCCGGCAGCGACATTTATATTGATACGGCCGAGGACACACCGGAAGACCGGTTGCAGAAAATTATCTATAACGCCAGACATAATAATATCAGCCGCGTCTGGGTAGACGGCAGAGCCGTCAATATCCAATAGTCCTTCCACATAATAACCCCGCCCCTGAGAAAACACCTGTATTTTCTCAGGGGAATTACATCAGCTTTAATAATTACCTCATTTATGACACAACCGTTTTTTGCCAACGCGAATTAACTCAGATTTATCTTAAAAGGATAATACACAAACCCAGGCCTGAACGGTTTTTAGCAAAATAACGTCCATCAATCCGTGATTTTTATATTTGCCGTCACCGATAACCAACTCTACTCTGTCTACGTCACACGGTTGCATGCCGTTGATATCAGATGCCTATGATGACGCAGGGAATTATTAAGCCCTGCTGAAATACAATACACTGACATCCGAAGGGAGATAGAACATGTCTACAAAAAGCGCATGGTCTGGCGCAATTGATTCAACAAAAGAACAGGGTATTAATACCGGTCTGAAGGTCAACCAAGGCGATAAGATCACCATTATCGCTACGGGCCTGATCAAATATGGCAAGGAAGAATTTGCATGGGCTTACCCGGGCGGTAATGTTGGTAAGAACGGGCAAAAAAAGGATATTGCCATTCTCAAGGCGCGTTTTAGCGAGTCCGGGAAAAGCTACGATATCGGTACCGGTGTATATCAACTGGCCGCACCGGAAAGCGGTGAACTGAGATTATTCATTAGCGATTCATCTCACAGCGATAATACCGGTTCATTCCATGCGGATGTTTATCTGGGGAGTGATGAAGAACACACAATGCAAGACCCTGTTCAGTGGAAAGGCCACATTCCTGCAACCAGCAGTGAATGGGTGAAGACCGGGATCACCGTTCGCCAGGGCGACAGCATTCTGCTGGTTGCCGCGGGTCAGGCCCAGTATGACAGCCGCGGGCGCACCTTCGGACCGGATGGCGACAGCCAGCATCCTTCCGCTAAGGCGCCTGACCCGTCGTTTGTTCTGCCGGGTGCCATTGCAGGCGCGCTGTTGATTAAAATTGGCGATCAAATCTATTCCGTCGGTTCCGGCGGCAAGCCGTTGAAAGCCCCGACGGAGGGTGAAATCGCCTTTATTTTTAACGATACCAACAAGGCATCGGAATACGCCAATAACACGGGCGGTTATGACGTGAATTTGATCGTGACGCGTTAAAGTGATGCAGGGTGGAAATGAATGCAGATTCACTTTCACCCTGCCAGGAAGATATGCATGATTTTATGAAGCGCTATCACTTTCTCAGGCTGGGTAAATGAACGGAAGTAAATCAATTCAGGGATTCATCACTTTAGTCAGTTCAGCTTCCCCCGTCACAACATTAAAGTAAAGATAGAAAAGATCTCCGTTTAACCGTTCTGGCTTTGACCAGATTTCCTTTTCTCCCAGGCTGCGCTTTTCCTTCACGTATCCCAGCGTGGCGAGATACTCGCGCAGTGGCGCAATCCCGGTAGCCCTTTTAAAAACGATACTATTTGAAGGTGCATAACCCTCGCCTGGATGCGCCTCAAAATAGTAGTCTTCCGTTACTCTCGGGGCGTTTTCAATATCCTTGTCTGTCAGCGTGTGGTAGTGGAAAAAATCGTTTTCCGTATAAACGGTCGTCTCATCAGAACCGAATGCCACAAGCCAGACAAACAGCCATCCGAGGATTAATACCGTGGCAGCCGAAAGTAGGCGCCACTTCAGGACTTTAGACGGGATTGTCGAAAAAATCTTCAATGAAATATCTCATGCCCGTTTCAGGCTGCATATTTTTCGGATGACGAACATGAGTAGCGCGGTAACGACGACCATCATCCCACCGAGCACCCACAAGAATGATGGGTCTGCTTCACCATCAGCAAATCCCAAACCGGTACGATTTAAAAAATCATTGCTGGCTTGAGATAAGTAGTCAAGCAGGCCTCCAAGGGGGAACAGGACGATAAAGAAGGAGGCAACAAGGCATGCCAGGCCAATCAGGATATTATTTTTTAACTTTGCATGAAGCATAATCAGCCCTTCCTGTCGCTTTGCAGGGAATGTTACAACCGATTTATTGGGTGCACCAGCGGAGTTAGATAATTTATAAAAAATACGGACATGTGTATTCACGCCCGTATTAACTTATCCTTTTACATGATTAATGTAGGAATATTTTAGATATTATTCTTACTCTGCCAGACCAGTTCCGCGCTTCACCACAGGTATATCTCCAGTATCATTCAACGCCCCCGGAAACGTTTTTAACCACTGCGCGGCTTTCTGCTTATTAATATTCACCACGCTCATACCTTCCAGGCATCCCCATAATTCTCTTGTATGCTGAGGCGTAATCACAATGCAGTCTTTCATAGCGCGGATTTTCACCGGCATACCGTTGATAAAACCTGCACGGGTTAACCAGTCTCCGCCCAGCAGAAGATAATTCATGTCTATGCGTGCATACAGTTCGCAGCAGGCGGCTCTGTCCTGCGGCGTTTCCGCGCGGGGATGAACAGGCGCCGCGTTAGGCTGGTTGCCGTGAAGTCGGCGGGCGCTGTTTTTGCGTACCAGCTCGCGGTTTTCAATCATGCCGGTGAAAGCGTCTGATTCTGTTTTGCAAACAGTAAACTCTGGCTTAAAATTCGTCGCAGCCATATACAACTCCTTACTAGTTGGTTGTGGTTAGCGGTATGGGGGTGTTGCAGCACCTTCATATCGCGAATTCCTCGTTACATATTCTTTGAAACTTCCTTTCGCCGTTTTGCGTAATTTCTGGTGCTCATTATACAAGACTGAATATAAATACAGCGGTTTGGTGTGGGGTAAATTTGGAATTTGCGAGGAGGATTCAGGAAATAGTGTTATGTACGGTAATGTCATGTTTTTGTTGATTGTGGGTTGATTGGTCTGTGTTTTGCGAGCATCATCGCAAAACTACTGGCTCCTGTAACCGAACTATGACCATCGCAAAATCTCTTAGTCAAAAAATTGCCGGGATGAAAACAGCCTGGTACAACAAAGCACCAGCGTTGAATAAACCCTTACTTGTTCTGTACGTTCTTTCCCAGTACAAGAAAGGCCATGAGCGACTTTTCCAGTTTCAGGACGAAATACAAGATCAACTACGAGATTTGCTAAAACGCTACGGGCCAAAACGAAGCAACTATGAAGTTCTAATGCCATTCTGGCGGTTAAAGCATGATGGCTTCTGGGCACTGGAAGGAACAGACTCTGCACTACTTAAAAGCCCTGAGGAACCGAGGCTGAGGACGGTCTTAGATAACAACGTGCGCGGTGGCTTTGATGTTACCTCCTTTTTTCTATTACAAAATCAGAAACTCTTGGTCGATTCGCTCGCAAAACAGGTAGTTGTACAATATTTACCTATAGAATTTCACTCTGCGCTGTTCAAGGAACTAGGGTTTGAAACACCTGAGCCATTTGAGGTAAATGAAAACCCGAACGACCGAATCGCTCTCGTTCAACCAGGCATTGATATTATCACTCAGGATCTCGCGATAGACGAAACAACCCGAACAGCATTGATTCAGGCCAGAATCGGACAGGGTAATTTCCGGGCAGAGTGCCTGAGACTGTATCCCGCCTGTCCTGTAACCGGTATTACATTTCAGCCATTATTGAGAGCGAGCCATATCAAGCCCTGGTCCGCATGCCAAACTGCGAAAGAAAGATTAGATCCGTATAACGGTCTCATGCTTGCGGCTCATATTGATACTTTATTTGACTCTGGCTGGATTTCATTCGCTAACGAAGGTGACGTTCTGATAAGCAATCATCTTGATTTTGGTACATGCGACAAACTGAATTTACCAGAGAGGATCATTGCATTACCTAAACCCTCATACAATTACATGCAATGGCACCGACAAAATGTTTTTAAGGGTTAATAGACATGATTATATTAAACATTCTGAGCACCCTGTGATTTATAAGGGTGCTCAGGCACTTCATACCGTGTTATAACTGCCGCTGCTCAAGGCTGGAATAAATCGTTTTGATCTCAGCTTTTAAGCTATCACCGCGATAGACCATCGACGTATCGTATCGCTGGTATCTTTCATCTCGCGCGGCGCTAAACCAGTTAAAGGAACCGACGCAGAGCAGCCCCTCATCACCAACCACAATCTTACTGTGAACACGGTTGACCAGCTTCGTCGTGATACCCATTTCATTCAACTTTTCCAGGGCTTCATTCAGACGCTGATGTTTCTCTTTCCGCTTTTCAAAATCTGTATGCTCTGTATTAAAGGTTTTATCCGTTACTACAGTGATATCAATGCCCCGGGCGCGCGCCTGAGACATCGACGCCAGAAAACCTGTCTGTTCCAGCTTTTGCCAGGTGAGCCACGGAGAAACGATAGTAATACTCTGATTAATAGCGTCAAAAGTCTGGTTCAGAAACGCATCATGTTGCTCCACCCCGTGCAGGGTTGAAATCTGCGTTTGCGAAGTACTTAAATCCTGGCGCTCCTGAAACTCAAACTGCAATGCATTTTCAGTGGACGCAAAAAGATATTTTGCCAGCAGTCCCCGTGGTGACGATCCGGGTTGGATCTCAAACAGATCCATATCGCCAAAGACCAGGAAGCTATCTTTCGCACGCGAAACAGCAACGTTCAGCATGCTGCTGTCGCTGTCGATAAATCCGCCATCTTCATGTTTCGAATATACAGGAGAGAACAGCACAATTGCCCGTTCCGCTCCCTGTAAGGAGTGGACAGTACCGACTGTCAGCGAATTTTCATCACCACTACAATTAATATCTAGCTTTCGTAATGACGATTTAATCGTACTGACTTGTGCCGAAAATGGGGTAACAACCCCCACTACTTTATGTAAAGGTTTGCCATAATGACGCTCGATTTCCTCTTTGTGCGCCGCAAGCCACGCAGCTATCGTCTCAGCTTCAAAGGCGTTAAAACGGCTTCCTCCACTGGCCTGCATACCTTTACCATCAATATGCAAATATCCCATTGCAGGAAATATTGTCTCTTTTTCTTCCCCTCGTTTGGGCTGCAACTTACCGTGATAGCAGAGGGTGTTACAGTAGCCAATGATGTTATCGAAACAGCGACGGTGTTCGTACAGATACATCCCCCTCGCAAAGTCCGGATCATATTGATAACGCGAGTTAAACTGGGCGATCTTCATGACACTGCCAGATGCAGCACTCTTTCCTGAGTCACACACCAGGGCATAAGATTCGGCAAGTTCTTTTTGAGTACCACCAGGAAGGATATTCTCCTCAACCATGTTGCCGATATCAATACCGGGCAAACTATTCCAGATAGGCGCAATCTGCTCTGTGTCACCAATCACCAGGGCTTTCTTCGCCAGTGCGAAGGAGGCTGCGGCAACCTCAGGAAGCACCTGTCCCGCTTCGTCGACAATTAGTAAATCGGCAAAGTTATATAAATAGTTATCGTCGAATTTCTTATTGCCGCCGACAAATTCGCTGGTTTTCATATGGTAAGGAAACATGAAGCACGTCATGACTACACAGGGGGTTAGCTTCATTCTACGCTGCCAGCGGGCCTTTGTACTTTTCGCACCAGTACGACCTTTTTCCTTTTGAATATTATCTATGGCAGCCATATCCATCAGCCACCGACCTTCCCAGTAATGCGTCGCCAGCAAAAACGCCGGGAAACGGAGCCGTGTATCGGCAAGTTCATCGGCTTCGCGCAGACTCAACTCTGGTTCGCCAGGATTTCCCAGTGAGCGAGTAATCTCGCGCCAGCGTATAGCTGCTTCGCTTTCACGTCGGGAGATGTCCTCAGCAAGATCCATTTGCTGCTGATACCCGGCCTGCTCTTTACGCGTTTGCTCAATCAGGCCATTGATAAAGGCATCAATTCCATCGGGCAGAGCGCCCTGGAATGCTGTCATTCTTTCGCCAAACGTAGCCTCTAAAAACAGCTTCATTTGATAGTGACGCTTAGTACGCACGGCGGGAAGCCAGGAGAAGAGAGCGAACATGAACGACTCACCGGCGCGATATTGTTCCCACTGTTTTTTGCCCTGCGTTAATAGCGAGATTTCATTTGTGCTATTAAGCAGTGACGTTCTTTTATCCTCAATATACTGTTCGAGATCGTCGCTGACGGCGCTCCGCTCCTCGCGGATGGCGTTCAGGGCGTCCCACGCAGGCTCGATTTGCTCAAGCTCTGCAGAGAGTTCAACTAAACGCTGATGCAAGAGATCCACAACCTGTTCAGGTGAATGGCATTCCACAGTCGGAAATGCTGCACTTGCCTTTTCAAGGAAAAAGAACCGGGCATCTTCTACATATTCAAGGGATTCAACGCGGTTAAAAAAGTCTTCCGTCTGGTATTTTTTTGCTGCCTCGGCTTTTCGGCTTGAAGACGGGAAGTAAGCGCCAAAGCTTTTTACATCAGGTAACCAACGTCCGGCCATAGGCCCGCTGCCGGTAGCAAAATCTTTTCCGAACGCCTCAATAATGTTGGTAACCGCCTGGTTGTTGGTTGAAGTCGCAATCACCACTGGTGGTTCAGTTTTGTTAAGCGCCGCCCTCGCCCACTCCGTGGCAATGATAGAGAGCACCAGTGTGGTTTTTCCGGTTCCCGGAGGACCGTTGACGGCAAGAATATCGCCCGGCTGCTGAGTGAGATAATGGCTCAGGGCATCGCGCTGTGCGACAGCCAGAGGAAATTTGTCGCCAGAATGGCCCAGACGCTCAGTGAACATGGCATTACTGGCAAGGAGCGGCTCAACAGGAGATTTATCCTTTGAGGCAAAGCGTGCCAGTAATGGCACCTCTTTTTTGCACGACAGTAAATGATCGTACATGGGCAGAATATGAATGCTGGCGCCGCCAGACTGGTTGGCTTTAATCACATAGCCATATCCAGCCGGCTCATATTGCTCTGGTGCATCGAGCCATTTCCCGGCCACACTTTTTAAAAGTTCATTTGTCTCTTTAAGGTACATTTGCCACAACTGCTTATAGCGAGCATATCGTTCCACCTGCTGTTCGTCTGTTTCCTCGCGCTGTTCATCCTCATCTTCGGGACCAAAAGTGACCGAATCATGTGTGGTTTTGTACCTGTCATATTCTGTCATCTCACCAATAGAAAAGGTGCCTTTAGGGAGAGGTTCAAGCAGGTCACGGGGAATGGTTGCAGGAGATGCGGGGAACAAAAAGCCCTCTCGGTTTAACAGTGCGGAAGTAACCAGAGGCGTAACTATACCTGGTGCGCCTGCCGTCCGTTCCTTGCCATGCTTTAACAGGCGGATCCATACCTGCGGTCGTAACATTACCTCGACGGTCTTAACCTGCTCGTCTTCGCCCTCGAAGAACGCTTGCACGATCTCTTCATCCAACCTGCCCCGATCGACATTCATCCACTGAGTAAATGACTCTTCATCTTTGCGCTCAAATGCCCCTTTTCCAGACTCGGCGTCAGCTAAGGTATTACGCCAGTATGAAGTGAATCCCTGAGTGTTACTGTCCATTCCCCATCCCGTGACTTAAATGAAATTATTGATTTAGTTGATATAAACGCCTCATATGATTAAGTATTGTCCACGTTGTGAGCACGATCGCAATAAATTGTTAGTAACAAACATGTAGTAAGTTCTTAAACGTGAAAAATACTAATAGTTCGAATTATCCACCTTAATTTTGCCAGTTGTTCCCCAAAACACCTGATCAGCTCATTACCTGATACATTAATCTGTGTAAAATCAGAGCTAATCCTATTTCGTTGAGAGCTCTGCTATGGTTGGCGAAAACAAAACTCATCTGACGGAAACAGACATTATCACCAAATATATCCTGCCTGCCGTCAAGACCGCAGGCTGGGATGTCATGTCACAAGTTCGTCAGGAAGTAAAACTGCGCGATGGCAAAATTGTAGTGCGTGGCAAACTGGCCTCACGTATCAAAGTTAAATCCGCCGACATCGTGCTGTACCACAAGCCGAACTTGCCGTTGGCAGTGATCGAAGCTAAGGCCAATAAGCACGCCATCAGCAAAGGAATGCAGCAGGGTCTGGACTACGCCAGCTTGCTTGATGTGCCTTTTGTGTTTGCCTCCAATGGTGATGGTTTCATCTTCCACGATAAAACCAACCCGCAGCAGCTCGAATCCGAAATTGCCCTCAGCGATTTCCCAACACCTGAGCAGCTCTGGCAAAAATACTGTGACTGGAAAGGGTTCACTCAGGAACAATTGCCCGTTATTAGTCAGGATTATTACGATGACGGTAGCGGGAAAGCTCCTCGTTACTATCAGATGCAGGCGATTAACCGAACGGTAGATGCCGTATCGGCTGGAAAAAATCGCATTCTGCTGGTCATGGCAACCGGTACGGGTAAAACGTATACCGCATTCCAGATTATCTGGCGGCTGTGGAAGGCCAAAAACAAAAAACGCATCCTCTTCCTCGCCGACCGCAATATTCTTGTCGATCAAACTAAAAATAATGATTTCCAGCCTTTCGGTACAGCAATGACCAAAGTTACCGGACGTACCATTGATCCGGCGTACGAGGTCCATCTTGCGTTATACCAGGCTATTACCGGACCGGAAGAACATCAGAAAGCCTATAAACAGGTAGATCCAAATTTCTTCGACCTGATTGTGATTGACGAATGCCACCGTGGCAGCGCGTCTGAAGATTCAGCCTGGCGAGAGATTCTGGAATATTTCGGCAGCGCCACACAGGTTGGCCTGACGGCGACGCCAAAAGAAACGGAAGACGTCTCCAATATCGATTACTTCGGTGAGCCGGTTTACACCTATTCTCTCAAAGAGGGTATTGAAGACGGTTTTCTCGCCCCCTATAAAGTTGTGCGCGTTGATATCGATGTTGATGTTCAGGGCTGGCGGCCCGTCAAAGGCCAGCTGGATAAATATGGCGAAGAGATTGAAGACCGCATCTATAACCTGAAAGATTTTGACCGCAAACTGGTCATTGATGAACGCACCATGCTGGTTGCGCAGACCATCACCGATTACCTGAAACGCACCAATCCGATGGATAAAACCATTGTTTTCTGCAACGACATCGATCACGCCGACCGCATGCGCCACGCGCTGGTGGTGCTCAACCCTGAGCAGGTATTGAAGAACGAAAAGTACGTGATGAAAATCACCGGCGACGATGACATCGGCAAGGCGCAACTCGATAACTTTATTAATCCTAAGAAAGCCTACCCCGTTATCGCGACAACATCAGAGCTGATGACAACCGGCGTTGATGCGCAGACCTGCAAGCTGGTCGTACTGGATCAGAACATCCAGTCGATGACTAAATTTAAACAGATCATCGGGCGCGGCACACGTATCAACGAAAGGCACGGCAAGCTGTGGTTCACCATACTCGACTTCAAAAAAGCGACCGAGCTGTTTGCCGACCCACGCTTTGACGGTTTGCCGGAAAAAGTACTGGTGGTTAAACCCGACGATATCTCCGATGAAAGTTCCGACTTCAATGAGTGGCTGGAAGAAGAAACCCTTAATGATGATGTCGATAAACCTGCCAGTGAAGTGCGAGAAGCCGCTGCTGAGTATCACGTTAACCGCGACAACCATTCCGGAAACGCTGAATTTCATAGCGATGATGCAGATAAAGTCCGCAAATTCTATGTGAATGGCGTGGATGTAAAAGTGCTGGCTAAGCGCGTTCAGTATTACGATTCTGATGGCAAACTGGTGACTGAATCTTTCCAGGATTACACCCGCAAAACGATGCTCAAAGATAGCGAATACGCCTCACTGGATAGCTTCGTGCGCAAATGGCAGGATGCACCACGCAAACAGGTGATCATCGAAGAACTGGAGCAACTGGGGATTCTGTGGGACGTGCTGGCCGAAGAGGTGGGTAAAGATCTCGACCCGTTTGATTTGCTCTGCCATGTGGTGTACGGTCAGCCGCCGTTAACCCGGCAGGAACGCGTGGCCAATGTGCGTAAGCGCAATTACTTCACCAAATACGCCGAGCCAGCACAGCAGGTACTTAACACGTTGTTGGATAAATACGCCGATGAAGGGGTTCAGGAAATTGAGGACGTTCAGGTACTCAAACTGAAGCCGTTCGATACGCTGGGTCGTCCGATAGAAATCATCAAAACCCGCTTTGGTGACAAAAAGGCGTATGAGCAAGCCGTTAATGAACTGGAAAATGAAATCTACCAGTTACCGCCACGCTCAGCCTGATAACGTATAAATACATTGCCACTGGCCGCGTCTGCGACCGGTGGCATCCTTTTTTAAGTATGGAAAGAAAACATGTCGATTAGCTCAGTCATTAAATCCCTTCAGGACATTATGCGTAAAGACGCCGGTGTGGACGGCGATGCCCAGCGTCTGGGGCAGCTTTCATGGCTGCTGTTTTTGAAGATTTTTGATACCCAGGAAGAAGAGCTGGAACTGGAGCAGGATGACTACCAGTTCCCGATTCCCCAGCGCTATTTATGGCGTAGCTGGGCGGCGAACAGCGAAGGCATCACCGGTGATGCGTTGCTGGAATTTGTGAACGACGACCTGTTCCCGACGTTGAAAAACCTCACCGCGCCGATCGATAAGAACCCGCGTGGCTTTGTGGTCAAACAAGCGTTCAGCGATGCCTACAACTACATGAAAAACGGTACGCTGCTGCGCCAGGTGATCAACAAGCTCAATGAAATCGACTTCAGCAGCAGCCAGGAACGTCATCTGTTTGGCGATATCTACGAACAGATCCTGCGCGACCTGCAAAGCGCCGGTAACGCGGGCGAGTTCTATACCCCGCGTGCGGTGACGCGTTTTATGGTCAACCGCATCGATCCGAAGCTTGGCGAGTCGATTATGGACCCGGCATGTGGTACCGGCGGCTTCCTTGCCTGCGCGTTCGACCATGTGAAAGAGCATTACGTTAAAACGACCGAAGACCATAAAACGCTGCAAAAACAGATTCACGGCGTAGAGAAAAAGCAGCTCCCGCACCTGCTGTGTACTACCAACATGCTGCTGCACGGCATTGAAGTGCCGGTGCAAATCCGTCATGACAACACGCTCAACAAGCCTCTCTCTTCCTGGGATGAGCAGGTTGATGTGATTGTCACCAACCCGCCGTTTGGCGGCACCGAAGAAGACGGTATTGAGAAAAACTTCCCGGCAGAGATGCAGACCCGTGAAACCGCTGATCTGTTCCTGCAACTGATTATCGAAGTGCTGGCTGACAAAGGCCGCGCGGCGGTGGTGCTGCCGGACGGTACGCTGTTTGGTGAAGGCGTAAAAACTAAAATCAAAAAACTGCTCACCGAAGAGTGCAACCTGCACACCATCGTGCGGTTGCCGAACGGCGTGTTTAACCCGTACACCGGCATTAAAACCAATATTCTGTTCTTCACCAAAGGCCAGCCAACTAAAGAGGTATGGTTCTACGAGCACCCGTACCCGGATGGGGTGAAGAACTACAGCAAAACCAAACCGATGAAGTTTGAAGAGTTCCAGGCGGAAATCGACTGGTGGGGGAATGAAGCTGACGATTTTGCCAGCCGCGAAGAAAACAACCAGGCGTGGAAAGTGGGCATCGACGACATCATTGCCCGCAACTTCAACCTTGATATCAAGAACCCGTATCAGGGTGAAACCATCAGCCACGATCCGGATGAGCTGCTGGCGCAGTACCAGACGCAGCAGGCGGAAATCGGCGAGCTGCGTAACCAGCTGCGCGATATCCTCGGAGCCGCGCTGGCGGGCAACAAGGGGGCGAACTGATGGCCGTTGAGAAACTGATCACCGACCACATCGATATCTGGTCCTCTGCACTGCAAACCCGCTCCATGGCCGGGCGCGGCAGTAACGGTAAAATCGACCTCTATGGTATTAAGAAACTGCGCGAGCTGATTCTGGAACTAGCGGTGCGCGGCAAACTGGTACCGCAGGACCCGAATGATGAGCCAGCGTCAGAGCTGTTAAAGCGTATTGCCGCAGAGAAAGCGGAGCTGGTAAAGCAGGGTAAAATTAAAAAGCAGAAGCCGTTGCTTAGGATTAGCGAGGATGAAAAGCCGTTTGAGCTGCCGGAGGGGTGGGAGTGGATCACTTTAAGTGAGATTGCCACGATTAATCCAAAGATAGAAGTAACAGATGATGAGCAAGAAATTTCTTTTGTCCCAATGCCATGTATTTCTACCCGATTTGATGGTGCTCATGACCAAGAAATAAAAAAATGGGGTGAGGTGAAGAAAGGCTATACGCATTTCGCGGACGGGGATATTGCGTTAGCAAAAATAACACCTTGCTTTGAAAATAGTAAGGCGGTGATTTTTAAGGGGTTAAAAGGTGGTGTTGGAGTAGGTACAACAGAATTACATGTTGCTCGTCCGATAAGTTCAGAGCTAAACCTTCAATATATTCTTCTTAATATAAAATCACCTCATTATTTAAGTATGGGGGAATCAATGATGACTGGTTCTGCCGGTCAAAAACGAGTCCCAAGAAGTTTCTTTGAAAACTATCCAATACCGTTTCCACCAAATACAGAGCAGGCCAGAATAGTAGGGACTTTTTCGAAACTAATGTTCCTCTGCGACCAACTGGAACAGCAATCTCTAACCAGTCTGGACGCACATCAGCAACTGGTGGAAACCCTGCTGGCGACGCTGACCGACAGCCAAAATGCCGAAGAACTCGCCGAAAACTGGGCGCGAATCAGCCAGCATTTCGACACGCTGTTTATCACTGAGGCGAGTATCGACGCGCTTAAGCAAACCATTCTGCAACTGGCAGTGATGGGAAAACTGGTACCGCAAGATCCTAACGACGAACCGGCTTCCGAATTGCTTAAACGTATTGAGGAGGAAAAAGCGAAACTGGTGAAAGAAGGAAAAATCAAAAAACAAAAGCCGTTGCCGCCAGTGGGTGATGAAGAAAAACCTTATGCATTGCCGGTTGGGTGGGAGTGGTGTCGCTTTGAAGATGTTGTAGATATTCAAAGTGGAATAACCAAGGGTAGAAATCTTGCAGGGCGAACGCTTATATCGGTCCCTTATCTCCGCGTAGCAAATGTACAAAGAGGTTATCTTCAACTATCAGATATTAAAAGTATTGAAATTCCCGTTGAGGAAAAAGATAAATATCATGTTCAAAAAGGTGACTTGTTAATAACAGAAGGCGGTGATTGGGATACCGTTGGCAGAACTGCTGTTTGGACTGATGCCACATTTTATGTAGCTAACCAAAATCATGTTTTTAAGGCTAGACCACTCGTTAATGAGTTGAACGTTAAATGGCTTGAGACATTTATGAATTCGTCTGTATCACGAGATTATTTCGCAGGCGCTAGCAAGCAAACAACAAACTTGGCGTCAATAAATAAAACTCAGCTTCGCGGATGTTTTATTGCATTACCTCCAATTAGTGAGACAAGCAGAATTTTAGATCAATACATATCACTTCTGAATGTTTGCGACACCCTCAAATCCCGTCTGCAATCTGCCCAGCAGACGCAACTCCATCTCGCAGACGCTCTCACAGATGTGGCCCTGAGCTAAGGAACAGACGATGCCGGTTCATCATGCTATCTGGCGGGTAGGAGAGACTCCCCAGCCGCTAACCATCAGCAAACTCCCCAGCGAGCAACTGCTGGAGAAGATGATTTTAAACGATCCCACCATCCTCTCCGATCAATGGATGATTATGGGTCATCAGGAAAATACGCTCGATAAAGGGCGTATCGATCTGCTGGCTATCGCGCCCGATGCCTCGCTGATCCTGATTGAGCTTAAGCGCGATCGCACACCGCGTGAGGTAGTCGCGCAGGCGCTGGATTACGCTTCTTGGGTGGATGATTTAACCGCCGATCGCCTGTCGCAGATTTATGAAAAATTTTCTGGTGGCGGAAATCTAGGTGAGGCATTTAAGCAACGCTTTAATGCCGAACTGGAAGAGGAGTCGCTTAACCAGTCGCATCAAATCATTATTGTGGCAGCAGAGCTGGATCCCTCCACTGAGCGAATCGTCGACTATCTGAGTAAGAATGGTATTTCGATTAACGTTCTGTTCTTTAAAGTGTTCCAGCACGGTGACGAACAGTTCTTAAGTCGTGCCTGGCTTATCGATCCGAGCGAAACGCAAACAAATGCCGCGCAGGCCACTGCCGGAACAAGTGCCAATGCTAAGGAACCCTGGAATGGCGAGTTTTATGTCTCGTTCGGCGATCCGCAAAGCCGCGTCTGGGAAGAGGCACGTCGATATGGCTTTATCAGTGCGGGGGGTGGAAGCTGGTATAGTCAGACTTTAAAACAGCTTCAGCCGGGCGACCGCATTTGGGTAAAAATCCCAGCAACGGGTTACGTTGGAGTTGGTATTGTTCAGAGCGCAGTTGAACCAGCCAGCAGCTTTACGATCAAAACGGAACACGGCGAAATGCCTGCAATAGATGTTCTTAAATACAGCGATCTGTATCGCCAGAATGCAGACGATCCCGACAAATCAGAATATTTTGTTCCTGTGAAATGGCTGGAAACCCGATCCGAACTCGAAGCGGTGAATGAGGTAGGTTTCTTTGGCAACCAAAACACGGTCTGTAAGCCAACGACTCCCAAATGGCGTTTTACTGTGGAAAAATTGAAGCGCTATTTCACGCAATGGGACACAAGAAATAAGTTGTAAAAGAGACATGCAAAGCTCTTTTAAATACCGTAACACTGCAAAGTAAGGCGTGTTGAGAGCCTTACTTTGCAAACGGTAACGATTAAAACCTTCAATAACCGTAATACATTGCCGATCGGTTATCTTTAATGATAGTGTCATTATGCTGATATACATATTTGTCTTAGGTATCAAAATGGAGGGGATAATGAGCGATGTGTTTATCGATAGAACCAAAAGAGCAATACAAGACAGGGCTGGAAACAGATGTTCAAATCCTGATTGTAGAGTGCTAACTTCTGGACCTAATGCGCATCCAGAGAAATCAACTAAGACTGGCGTTGCAGCTCATATTACTGCCGCTTCTCCAGGTGGTGCAAGATTTGACCCATCACTGACACCTGAACAACGGCGGTCAGCAGAAAATGGTATTTGGTTATGCCAAAATTGTGCCCATTTCATTGATACGGATTATTTAAAATATCCAGTGCAACGTTTATATAGATGGAAAGCTCAAGCCGAATTTGAAGCGGAATGCGAAGTTAAACGCCTCCCTAGAAAAGAAGCAACCATTAATGAACCACATTACCATGATAATCAAGAAGATGGATGGATTTGCCCTTTTTGCGGAACCGTTGTGGGGCCAGGAAAATTTGTTTGCCTGGGATGTCAGGCAGAAGTAGTACCTGGTTTAACTAAAAATGAACGTATCGAACTAGCTAAAACGGGAATGATAGCTGGCCTCGCATTATCCGCTATATTTCTATATATAATCCCAAGTTGGATTCTATCATATTTCAAATTATCAATTTCAGTTCAAGGGAATAAATTAATAATTGTATTAATATTTATAAGCGCAATCATTTCATTTTTATGTGCAAGAGGATTGGTATATTTCTCTGAAAAATCAAGGAAGCAATCCCCCCCCAGGTTTTTCCGCAGTTCAGTCAGATAACCCTCATGATAATGGCACCTTTTCAGAGGATCTAATGCTAAAATGATTCTCTGTACAAAGCGCTAAAGTACTGGTTGGCCGTCGAGAAAAATTAATTATGGTGTTCATGATAATGAGAGACTAATGGCCTCAGGATTCAGGTCTTACACGGCCACGCTTGATGATCAACCTAAAAATTCACACCCAAACAGAAACTGATCTATCCCACAGACATGCTGTAGACCGTTCACCGAATTCCCTATCAGCGACATTAGTAACACTCCCTGATGCCGTTCATGCATCTGTATTATGAGGGCCCTCTTAAGCAGTAGCATTGCGCGCTATTGACCAAGTGTTTTCCTTCATTAAAATACCCGCTCGAATCATAAGACGTTGAAAATAATAAAACACCAAGAGAAATAAAATAGAGAAATAACTTAGCAATATATAAGATTTACTTAGACTTAAACTTCTTGAGCTTCTCAAGAATAGGATCCACTTTCACTTGTGCTATTTTAATTGTAAAACCCAAATTCTCCAGAGATCTTACAGTGTTTTTTAAAGTTATCTTAGAAAACAATGGTAGTTTATTTGGTATGGGTCGGTTAATAGCAATTGCATAAATAACCACGAACTTTTGAGTATCTGGTCTCTTATTAACATCCTTAAGTTTAATTTCATCTGGAAGTAATTTATTTAATTTAGTACGAAATTCCGGATCGCTTACGAATAACTCCAGGGAAACATAGGCTTGTGCAAATAAATGACTTAATGTACTAGAGCTTCTATAATATTTAACATGAATAAACTCACTCCCTTTACGCAAAATATCCGCAAATTCAAACTTACTTCCTTTTCCGCCATGATAGATTAATTTTTTATCCAAAACAAGGCAATCTTCAAGGCTTTCACAAACAAATTCATTATATTGTTCTTCTCGCTCATGATTGTAAAGAGGCAGCTCTATGTCATAAGGCATGAGATTTTTTAGTGCTCTGTCAACTGATGCAACAAAGTCGATATTAACTGTATACCAAGTACCGTTCCTAAGAATATAAAGCTCATCATTACTAGTAACTTCCGCATATAAGCAATTATATGCTGACCAAGAGTCATAGGTAGTTTCATTCTCTTTAATAATATGTATATTAATTCTTTTTAACGAGTCACAACTTAAAATTTGACCTGTAGAATTGATATAATCCTTGAGAATATCAAAAGATAATGTTTGATGTATTGGTGCCCTCGAAGAAACACGTCCAATGACATATCCGATTTGTAAGGACCAATCAACTAATTCAGGCTCACCTATCCAAAAGTTGTCATTTTTATTATCATCGATCAAGCGTTCATTAAGCTCAAGTTCAAGTACATCACAAAGCATTTTATCTTTTACTTTGCTAATATTATCAATCCATTCAAATTCTTTAGGCAACTTACTTTTGAATCTCGCCAGAGCTTCTTCTAGAATGCTTCGTATGGAATTAATGCCTAACGGCGGAATAATAGTCAGAGAATCTTTCCCAGTAACAATTTCACCAAATATTTCAACATTAGACTTTCCAGTTAATGTAGATAAAATTTCCAATTCGGAATCTATATTAAGTGAGGATATATCGACTTCTTTTGCTGATTGATTCCTGGTGTTTAAGGGTGAGTCCTGATAATTACTCTTATCAAGACTCTTTAGCTTATCAGGATCTACTGAATTCAATGTTACTCTTAATCCAAAATCTCTTTCTATACTATCTTTTTTTACTTTATGATGGCCACCACCAAAAGTCATGAGAAAGAGATATCCATTGAAAGATAAGACTATTACAGCACTTTCACTCTGACACTTAGAAAAATCCTCATAGGTCACATTACTTTGAGAGCCAATTATATAATTAACCCAGTCAGGGTATTTCGCCTGCCTAGGCTGATGAATGTATATAAATGACTCAGTATCAGGTATATCTAATGGTATCGCCCGCTTCATTCTATCAAGATCTAGAATATGATTGTGGTCAACGATACCCTTTTTGACTAAAAATATGGATAATCTCTGTTTCATTGCCATTAATTCCTTGACCATGACAATTATTCATTACAGCAAAAACAAACTAATGTCAATGCTGAATAATGTATTTAAGGATAATATGTGATATATTTAAAAATCAATCCTGCGCTAAGCAAAAACTCAATATATTATGATAGGATAAAAAACATTTTCAGATGAAAATACTATGTATTTAGCCTTTTGCAAAACCATCAGGTGAATCAGGCAATCCAATCAAGATAATCAGCTTACCCTCGACACAACAACTTATTGTTATCCAGATGTTGAGATGCATGGATATATATGCAGCGCACATATTTTACGCTCCGACTGATTTAGCTGATGCTTCATCGCTTCATAATCCTGAATCAACAGACTTTCCGCATTTCATCGTTCTAAATCCATGCGCACTAATTTTTGTTATGTTTCCTATCTCAAGGTTTTAAAACACTATTTACAATGTGTTCACTCATGCCCTTCATTGCGTCACGATCGGCTTAAAGAGGAGCTTTTTATCATAAATTATTTTCTCAAACTATTCAGATAACAACCTAGCTTGTAGGTTAAGCAGAACTATATGTTCCCTTTTCGTATTCATGCGACGGCAGGAGTAACGTGCGTCTTTTATTTCTTCTTACGCTTGTTGTGCCGCTGGCTCTACTGTCAGACCGCGCCCACGCAGTGATCACATTAACCCTGACAGACGAACAGGGGACAGACAACGCGAAGGTGTGTATCTACAGCAACACAAACCTTACGGAGACAGTGACGATCAGACCGTCCGAACAGTGCAAATACACCATGACATTCAAGGAAGACTAACTCCCTTTACGGGTTGTTACGAAACACCGTTTCGCTTAAGTCAAATACTTTTTGTTAATGTGGTTATTGTTTGTAAAATAGCCACTTAAATTATTTCCATAGCAAGTAGAGGGATCTATGAAGCAGTACACCAACGAACTTACACCAGAAATGCTGGCAGATTTTGACCAGTCACCATTTACAGCCGAACAACTCGCCGGAATGAACGACGAAGCCCGTTCTCTCATCGAAAAACAAAACGCCTACAATCTCGCTCATCCCGTAACAGCTGCTTACCTGATCGCTACAGAGGGCAGCTTGACATGTAATGGAGGGAAAGTTTTCAGTGAATATAACGGACGGCAGATCAAACTGGATGACGGCACAATGCTAAACGTGTCTCGTGTTGGCGATGAAGTGCGTTACCCAGATGGAACGACCGCGAAGATCACCACTGGTGCGGGAAACACACCAGGCGAATCTATTGCCCTTGTTGGTAGCTCGCTGGATAACGGCGATGAAATTATTAGCTGCCCACAAAATGCCGGAAGAAGGGTAGTCCGAGCAGGGGAATCGTTGCCAGAAAACTTTCTGAAATAAGGCGGTCACTATGGCATTGGTTAACAGAGGCTGCACAGTTCACGGTAAGAACGTTGGTCTGCACGGAGATAAAACTTCTACAGGTGCACAATGTATTGCCGCCCGCCCCGGTATGTCTGTTATGGGCTTGTGGAAACTCTACATCGGCGATAAGACCACTCCTTGCCCGAAATGCGGGAAAGTGGGGGTAATTGTAAGCGGAGATCCTCGCTGCTCAAATAGCGCCGCAGTCGCCGTGGATGGTGCGGAAATCCTCTGCGGTTGTCCACAGGGTACTAATTTTCTTATCGCTCCTGGCACCGTTGAGGTTAATACTCCTTCCTGGGCTATAGCGCCTGCAGAGCCAGTGCAGCACGCCCAGGCAGCGAAGAAGCAGAACAGCGTTACTGACACCTGCAAGCCAGAAGATAACTCGCTATTGAACGGCGTTTACATCTGGACTGAAATTACCGATGCAGGACACGCTTTCGTTTCCGTACATCAAGACAATTTGATTTATCTCTATACCTATGGTCGCTACGGCAGAACAGGCCCAGGGAATTTAACTGGTGACGGAATTTTAAACTTTCTGCAAGGTGAAGATGCGAGAGTTTACTATAGAGCAGAGCTGTACCGGATGGGCGCAAGAGCGTTTCGAATAGATGATGCTGATCCGACGAAAACAAGGCAGTTCTTTGAAGATCTTTGGAATAAGGGTGAACCAGCGATTCGCACATCGGAAATGAAAGAAACAACCCAACGCAGAGGCCGCACAATTGATGAGTACGACGTAACAGGAAACAACTGTACCACTCACTCTGTTGAAGGGATTAAGTTTGCTGGTTCAAGGGTATTCGAGCACAACTACACATCTACTACGACGCAGATTCCTATCGAATCCGAAGAAGATTTCACAATCCCTGTCTCATTGCAGCGTTATCTTGAGTCAAAAAGCTCTGACTTTTCATCAATGACAGTTGTTGAAATGACAACCGAGTTTAAAAAAATGTACCCCAACATGGACAATTTACCGCGCTACCAGGAGTCGCCAAAGGGGAAAGTTCAGCACATTGCCGCCGAAGCCGCTGCAACTGGCGATTCATTATCACAGTATTCCAGCGGTACTTTTGGCGGTGTATTAGGTGGATCTTATGACGTTGACGAATAGGACTAAAACCATTCTCCGATGGGGAGGGATTTGCATTGTCAGCATGGGTTACTTCCTCGGACTGTTTGTAGCCTCGCAAGCATTCGCGGTTTTCTCTGAAAATCAGACTCTTGTCTCAAATCCTGTTCCATTGAGAGAGTATTACCAAGCGGTTGATTCACTTGGTCAAGCTACAAGCGGTGTTTTAGATGCAGCAATTTATGGTTTCGTGATTTGCGTCCCTCTGATCCTGCTCATCTTCAAGAAAGTGAGATGACCATCAAAGGCTGGAGAGATCCAGCCTTTCCCCTCCTCACGGTTTTAAGACAATACAAGCCTAATGCCGTTGGAGGTAAGACAACGCGCGGAGCCGTTAGGCGACTTCACCAGGGAGTGTCAGATAGTGAAGTTTATCAGGATGACCATGTACCCGAAGGAGCGAGGCCGAATCGCTGGCAGAGCCTGCATTTCGTGTGCAGGTACGAACACCACCATAAACCTGTTTATTCCCTGCAACGTCATAGCATTCGAGTTCAGTCAGTGTTCAATCGGTACCTGTTTGACGCCTGGAACTACATGTCGCTATGAGTTAACATCCCAATTATCACTATCAACCACAGCGGCTTTTTCAAGGGACATAACAGAGCATTTCTTACAGGCAAAAGAAGCAGATTTTATTGGCCAACTAACTGTATAGTAAGGAATTTAGTGACTTGGTGCCGAAGGCCGGACTCGAACATCGCACTTACCTCATTGGTTTATATGTCATTTTCTGAATACAATATAATCAATACCATCATAAATACCATCACGCAACATAGTTATTTAACCGCATAACGCAATTTTTTATTGAAGTAAAGATAAAAATTGAACCAATACAAAAAGGATGGTATTCTACAGGATGGTTTTCAATTCTAACATGGATTTAGGAAGCACTAATGCTTAACTTTGAACAAGTGCTAAACGACATCGAAAATCTTCTTTTTGGCAAACAGTTACAGCCAATAAACCCTGCTACGCCCCCATTATGCATTATAAGCATTGATCGTGAAAACGGTAAATACAAAGTCTCCTCTAATTCTGAAACTAAGACACGTTCATTATCTGAGCTTGAAGCTATTTTTGCCAATTTAAATATTAGAGGTTTTTGTAATGTAGAGCAGGTACTTTACGGTAGTTCTTCGAGCAGGAACCAACCAGAAACAATTTTTGCTAACTTACCTTACATTCAACATTTTAAGTATGAAAAGAAAAAACATCTTTTATTACGTAGTCATAATGTCCATGACGCAGCAACCTTATCAGAAATTCAAGGTTCTGAGTTTAGAACAATAAGAAAAAAAATTGATAATTTTCTTAAACTGAATCTTGGAAAGATCTACGAGCAACAAATTTATTTAGTTAAAAGCCTTGACGAAGCTTACGAAACAGTTTTGAAAAAATATCCTTCAGAATTGGCGTCAAGAAAGGTTGAGAGCACTCTAAATAGATTTAAAGAGTTATCAGCAGAGATGGCAAACTCAGTTGTTACACTTGATAATAATATTCAATTGCCAACGTATAATGCTACCAACAATTCCACTCTGGAAGAGATTCTAGAGTCGTCCGAAACATATGGAGTTGATGATGGCGATAATAAGACAAGCTCTTCTGAAATAAAAACGCTACAAGCTAAATTAGGCGTAGCAAGAATAAGTTCAAAAACACCTGTTTTATCTTTAATATTTGATAGAGTTCAGTTTGGCGATATTGAACTACAACCTGATTTCCAAAGGAAAGATCGAATTTGGAATGATGAGAAAAAATCCAAATTGATTGAATCAATCCTTTTGAAACTACCATTACCAGTCTTCTATTTTGGGGAGCGAGTTTCAGATGAAAAATGGGTTGTTGTTGATGGTTTGCAACGTATTACTACAATATACGATTTTATCAGTGGTGAATTTAAGCTTTCAAAGCTTGAAATCTTGAATGATTTAAACGGTAAAAATTTTAGAGAACTATCACGAACTGAACAGCGATCAATAAGAGAATATGAGATCACGGCATACTTTATTGAAATGAATAAAGATAGCACAGATCTCATAGTTGAATTATTCCATCGTATAAATACATATGGAGTAAAATTAAGCGATCAAGAAATACGTTCTGCCCTTAATCAAGGATCAAGCGTAAAATTCTTACGTTACTTGGCTTCTAAATATGAGTTCAAACAAGCAACCCATGGAAAAGTGAAGCCTGATAGACAGAAAGATATGGAGCTTTGCCTCTCGGCTCTTGCATTTATAACTATTGGTTTTGAAAATTATAACTTCAATTCTTACGATAAGTTTTTATCAAGAGCAATGGAAATGCTGAACACCTACAAGTTAGATCTTTTGAATGAAAAAGAGATAGATTCAGGTAATGCATCCATATCCAAGGATAATTTTGAATATTCAAATATCGAAAAACGATATTTGAGAGCATTAAACCTTGCATCTGATGTTTTTGGCGATTTAGCCTTTATTAAAGATCCTGGCTCAAACTCTTCTCCCATAAGTAAACAACTTTATGAAGTAATAATTTATTACTTTTACAAACTATCTGATGAACAAGAAGTGATGCTTCTTAAAAATTCGGAAAAATTAGTAGATACTTTATATTCCGCTATTGAACGAAATGCAAGGGAGTATGCTCATTGGGACTCTCAAACTTATATTGAATTAGGACGAGGTTTCAAAGATTCTATTTCCACTTCAACCGGTAAGAAAATCACAATACTGTATAGATTCAATTCCTTTGCGAAAATTCTCAAACAAAGCACTGGTATTGTTTTAAAAGATATTAATAAGGACATCATGTAATGAATCAAATCAAGTCCATAAATCTGGAAAACTTTAAATCTTATAAAAATCAAACTTTCAACATTTCTGGACTCAATGTTTTTTGTGGCAATAATTCTGTGGGTAAAAGCACAGTAATGCAAGCTATAGCTATGATATTACAGTCTGATTTTGGTAGTAAAAGTGACTTAAAATTAAACGGTGACTTAATCAATATTGGTCGAATTAACGATGTCTTCAATGATTTTACCTCTGCTGAAGACAAGTTAAGCATAACAATTTCTACCAGCAACTGTGAGGTGCGTTGGGGTATCACAAAAGAAGATTCTACAATTATACGTAATGAACTCCCTTGTATTTCAGGTTTAGAGGATATTAAAACACTAAAAGATTTCGTTAATATAAGCAACTTCCAATATATTGAGGCTGAACGTATCGGTCCACGAGATAATATTCCCCTATCACAACATAATTTCCATAGTGATTGGTTAGGAAAAAAAGGGGAATATGTTATTGAAGTTTTAGATAATATAATGAATAAACAAGATAGACTGATACTGGACAATGAAAAACCCAATAAAGATGATCCACGAATTCATCATAAATTAAATAGTGTACGAGTTGCGAGCAACATTCAGGCATGGATGGACGAAATATCTCCAAATTATAAAATCCAGCCTAAATTAGAAGTTAATGCAAACATTGCTTATAACACAATACAGGCTGAGTCTGGAAAACAAACTAAACCCAAAAACATTGGTTTTGGTTATAGCTATGCTTTGAGTATTGTTTCAGCATTACTATTAGCAAAACCGGGCGAATTAGTAGTATTAGAAAACCCAGAAGCACATTTGCACCCCAGAGGACAAAGCTATATGGGTAGATTGATAGCTTACACTGCCCAAGCGGGAGTACAGGTATTGATAGAAACTCATAGCGATCATCTTCTCAACGGAATTCGTGTCGTCGCAAGAACATCTCCTGACTTTTCACCTGAACTAATTTCGTTATTTTATATTTCCCATGAGAATAATGAATCGACTGCAGAAAAGATAGCTATTGGCAAAGATGGAAAACTTTCAAGTTGGCCGAAAGGATTCTTTGACCAGCAATCAATTGATATGTATACAATTATGACAGGCTCTTTTGATACCCCTGACTCAATGAAATAAGGATATTCCATGAAAGCTGGTGTCTGCTTGTTCTTAGAAAGTTTCTCATTAGATAGGGGAGAAAAAATCATTCTCGAACAGCTATCTCATTTAAGAAGCTTGATGGCGAGAATGAATTCTGAATTCATAAAATTCTATAAATCAAATGAATATGATTGTAAATTAGCAACAATGTTTTATTCAACATCACCCGACATGGCTTGGATGATGGGGCAATTTTATGATATGGGTAAGATAGATACCTTACCAATGGATTGCGATAATTTACTGAAAATCATCAATAGTGTACCTCCTGTATACAATTCAAGAATGCTGTATATGTATAACAGTATTGATAATACTATCGTTACAGAAAATAGACAATCAACTGTATTAAATGAAAAAGAATTAGTCATCATTTGTCGTAATATACTCGATTCATTTCCGAGCGAATATATTGAGTATGGCAATAGTGTAAAAGATATATTCAAAAACTTGATATTTCTTGAGAATGAAGAACATCCTACTTTTAAGACATTCAATAGTATGAATAAAATCAAAGGTGGATTTGAAAACTTTATAAGAGGCATTACAGAGTTTCTATTTGTGGTAAATAATTACGAAGTTATACCACAAGACACATTTAAGAACATAAAACAAATGTCTGCATTATTAAGATATGAGTTATGTGAAGAAGGGGGGAAAAAATCTGAAAGAAAACAAGGTGAGCTGAATAGAGATTTCAAAATAGGAAATATAGTTTACAAAGATATAAACTGCGAGTTCCATTATAAACTTTCATATAAAGATGGGCAATTCAATAAAGGTACATATTATAATGACAATCGAATATATTTCGGTTTTTTCAATAGGATAGACCCGTCAAAACCAATGATTGCAGTCGCTCATATTGGTGAGCACCTATAAAACATTTCACTATATTTTGGTATAAACGTATGACAAAGGAACCGATGTTATGAATAACACCTCAAATTTTGTTATTTACAAAATTTACTTGCGTGATAAAGATGGGAGATCTCCGAAAGGAGAAGACACAATAATATATATAATATACGATGTTTATGGTAGCCGTGTTCATTCTCATCATATAAACAAAGAACTCGAAGCTTTAAGAGAATGTTACAACCTTAATCAAGGTAATATACCAGAGTATAATATCTCTCCAAAAAATGAAGATGGAAATGTGGATTGGTCTCTAAACGAAGTGACCGAAGTAATAAATACTACATCCTCTCATTGTGATATACTTGCTGTGGATGACAGTTATATTAAGAATACTATTTTAAAATTCTTTATTAAAAATATAAAAAAGAACGACAAGGATAAGGGACCGAGTGTTTAATTTATTTCTCCTCAGTGCATTTAACTGAGGAGAATTCATTATGACTCACAATCTGTTTAACCTGGAAAACCATGATGAAAACTCTTCCAAATCAGACGCAGGTTTTTTGCAACCGAATATTGTTTTCTCTCTATATTGTAGTTCATAACATCTCCCACTAACAGTTATTAACTCATTTTCATTCTCAATATATCCATATGATATAGGCACATCGGAAGAAATAGAAGAAATAAATTGATATAATGCTTCACACTTCTCTTTTGATAACTCTAAATAAATAGCCTTTCTATTTTTTATGTCAGTTATTTCCAACCACCACATACTTACCTCCTCATGATTTTTTATTTCATAATTATCACAGATTTTTCATATGTCAAATCTGTTAATTCATTATATTTAAATAAATCAAAAAATAATTACATTAGAGTTGACATTTGATTTTAAGTTAAAAATATTGACTTTGGCGGCAAAGTGGCACATTATTTATAAAATAGCACCAATATTTCTCATCATACTTAAAAAACACATTTTCATTAACATTAGGAATATTCATGGAAGATTTCGAATGGTTGAACTGTTATGACATCTTATTTGCATGTGAATTAACACATGAAAAATTTATAAATAATAAGGGTCCATGCAGATTTTGCAAAAAAAGTGAACCTCAAACATCATTTACAAAACTATCACACGTTGTCCCTGAGTTTTTAGGTAATAAATATCTTTTCTCTTTAGATGAATGTGATACCTGCAATCAAGAGTTTGGCAACACTATAGAAACAGATTTGGCAAATTTCATTGGTATACACAGGACATTAACAGCCCTTCATGGTAAAAATGGCGTACCTAAAAAACATTTCCAGAAAGAAAAGGAAAAAATCTATGTCGGAAAAAACAAAATACTTGAGGTAGTTGCACATAAAGATAGCCCTGTCATAAAATTAGATAAAAAAAACAAGTCTATCCGAATAGATTCTTTAAAATCTCCCTATTATCCCTTTGGCGTATATAAGGCATTAAATAAAATTGCACTCTCTTTGATTCCAGAATCATATCTTGATGAGTTTTCACTGCTACTAAACTGGATAAATGATAAACATAATAGTCCTATTTTTATAACCCCTGCAATCATGCAGGCATTTTATACATTTGTTCCAGGATTCACACCTTTTCCTGCGATTAACATTCTTTTAATCAAAAGAAAAGACCATGTTTTTAACATGCCATATATGATTTTTAGAATTTGTTTCAAAAACTTCATTTATCAGATACCCTTAATCCGAAATAAAAATGATCTTCCACATATCGGAGAAATGCATGAAAAAGTTTCTATGCATTTAATACCTAACTATCATGATTTTTGCGAGCGAAAAGTACTTTTTGGCTCCTCACAAAGCAAAGTACTTGATTTATCAAAATCTGAAAAAATAAAATCAGAAAAGGAATCTTTTGAATTTTCATTCCAAGACATGCTGCCTTTAGTGAAAGATGGAATGACAATAAGCCATAGTGGGGAAGCAATTTATGACAAGCTTGCAATCGAAGCTAATGATGAGTCCTGATTGACATTATACCTATATTGTGTATAGTTGGTCTGTTGCTGGGGCACTCTTCTACTGGATTTGATCACCGTTGGTAATTTGGCCATTGGGGTTAAATGCCTTATAGAAGGTACTTCAACGTGAAAATCACTAATAAATCTAACGTCGTTCCTGTTCGTCAGTATCAACGTTATCGTTTTGAAAGATGGGAAACGGTTTGCAAGCATTTCCGCTCTCGTCCTAAACGTTAGTGAACTCAGTGCCCCAGTAACTTCGTCTTATCGACCAGACAGAATAGCAATGAATCATAGCTTCTTTATTATCAAATAGTTATCAATTTAGTAGTGCCCCCACCCCACTCGTCACCCTATTGACAAAAGCCATCTTTTATGATAAAAGTTTGTATACCTTAATAGGAGTATCGCTTATGAAAACTACATTGATGACATACAAACCTGAAGCAGAAGATGTAGACGTTTTCTAACCTTTATAGAAATTTTAAAAACAGGGCTAAGGCCCTGTTTTTTTTGGAGTAAAAATGGATTTTGTGTGCAAATTTGCTGATGAGATGATTTCATGTGCAGATCATGCTCCAGATGGTTTCATTGTAACAGTACTGCTATTCCTTGTTAAATACCTACCAGCACTAACACCAATAGTTGCCTTTACTGCTGCAGGAATAGCTTTGAAAAGCTACAACAGGCAACGCCGTCTTCATCAAGAGAAATTGTCTTTCGATTTTGAATTCTTTTACCAAAATGATTCTGAATTGAAAAAGCATAAGGCAAACCTGACACTTCTTTATAAAAGTCATAAAAAGGGTGAGCTTGACCTTAAATATTTCGCTAATGTGAACCCAGATAATGAATACAGTAAATCAATCATGTTTGTCCTTAACACATGGGAACGATGCGCCCATGCTATAAAAGAAGGATTATATGATGAAGATTACTTATATAATGTTTTTCATATCGTAGCTCTAAGAGCTTATACGATTCTAGAGCCTTATATTGATGAAAGACGTTCACAGACGGGCAATGAAGAAGTATATATTGATTTCAGATGGTTAGCCGAAAGCTGGAAAATTCGTCGTATAATAAATAGTTATAACGAAGAAACTGACAATACAAACAAACTAATTTCCAAGGCTTCAAACGAAAGCCATAAATGGAACAAAATAAATAATTATTTGATTTTAAATCACAAAAGAAAGTACAAACAAATCAAGACTCTTTTAAATACCCAAAAATTATTATCCAAAAGAAAAAAGAAAGCAGGATGGTTAAAATGGTTGATAAAATAAAAGCCCAAAGTAAAATAATGACTATTTTTAATAATGACAAGTATAGCACTGATGAGGAAAAGATAGCTGTAATCACAGCACTTGGTGAATTAAAAACAAAAGAAGCTTACTTATCACTAATTAAGATCTATGAGGAATCAAATAAAACTAGTGAAATAAAGATAGCTACGATCATGGCTATAGCAAAATGTGCCACATGAGATATACAACAAGCAAGAGCTAATTTATAGAAGCGGTTGCACCGTTCTATAAAGCTCTTGCTTTTCTTGCTTCCTTTCAGTCAGACAATAAAAGAAAATCAAAACAATCAAGCCTATAGATTGACAAAAAACTCATTCATTATATAAGTGATATATAAAGCATATGGATTATGCTTACCAATTAATATCATCTAAAATGGAGTTTATATGCATAAGATAAATTATACAGATAATATAGATCTATCCAAAATTTCCCGCCGTGGTAGTTTTAATAAAAGTAAAATTCCTTCAGAAGCAGTAAGAAGCTATTGTGTCAGTGTCCGATTGAATGTTGAAGAACTGCAACTCCTGAATATAAAGCGAGGCTCTTATAAAAAAGGAGAGTGGCTTCGTATGGCTTCCCTTCAAAAGTTGCCTCCTGTTATACCAACTATTAATACCAAAGCCTGGATAGCTTTAACTGACATATCACAAAAACTAAATCGAATTGCGATCCATATCGATGGTAAGAGCAAAGATAGCCAGCTTACTCATACAGAGCTTTTCGCTGTGAAGCGACAACTTGAAGAGCTTCGTCACAACTTGTTAAGAACAGATTTTTGGAGTGTCCCTCGTGAAGGGTATGCGGAAGATCAAGAGGGGTAAGAGCTTCGCTGGTGTTGTTCGTTATGTATTACAATCGGGAGCACACCACAAAAGTGATCCAGTCGTCATTGGCGGGAACATGTTAAGTGATTCAGCCGTTGAAATGATCGCTGAATTCGATAGCACCAAGCATCTTCGCCTAGATGTCGCAAAACCAGTTTGGCACAACTCACTTCGCTTACCCGACGGTGAAACACTAACGAATGAACAGTGGTCCATTATCGCAGATGACTACATGAAGAGGATGGGGTTCAGGGATACTCACCTTCGTTGCTATGTGCTTCATGACGACGATGGCCAGCACATACACATTATTGCAAGTCGCATAGATCTCAATGGTGGGAAGCTCTACTTGGGTAGGAACGAAAACCTCATCAGCACACAGATCATCAGTAAACTCGAAATCGCTCATGGCCTGACAGTGACCAAAACTGCATCTCCCCCCTCGCAAGTACAACCGAAGCGGAAGACAGTGTCCCGTAATGAGAAAATGCTATCGGAACGAACCGGGGTGCTTTCACCAAGAGAAGCTCTGCAGCAGATACTTGATAAAAGTTTATCTGATAAGCCGGACCTTCTAACTTTTATCAAGAGGCTGGAAGAAGCTGAAGTATCTTGGAAGGCCAATATTGCCTCTACCGGTAAAATGAACGGCTTCTCTTTCGAATACACAGGCATAGCTTTCAAAGCTTCACAATTGGGCAAGAGCTACTCCTGGGCAAATCTCAGTAATCGGCTTAACTACAACCCGGACCACTTAGAAGCTCTGCGAAGCGACATATCGATAAAAGACCAACCTGCTGCTCCTGCTCCTGCTCCTGCTCCTGCTCCTGCTCCTGCTCCTGCTCCTGCAACAGTGTTGAAAACCACTGAGAGAAAGGAAAGTATCGTTGAAAAAATTGCAGAACTGGAATTACGGCTTAGAGAAGACAAACGAAACGAAATCGTAGGAAAGATTCTTCAAAAAAATGCAGTACAACGGCAAAAGCATCTCAGATTCGTAGAGTGGCTTGCTTCCATAAAGCATTACATCGAGCTTCTGAGAAGCTTTGGTAAGACCATTCTTCACAAAACACACACGACCTTCTCAAATATCTACGCAATGAAACCTTTAAACAAAGCGATAAAAATTCGTTTATAGACAATCACTTGTATTGATTACTCTCAAACACTCTTAACTATACAGTAACTAATTTATATTATGTCAAGAAATTATTGATCGTTAATACAGATCGATAATCTAGTTATGATAGTTTTTACCTATCGTGATTCAAACATCGATCGGTACAAGTGATTTTACTAAAGATAATTATTCATCGAGAATCCCTGAAAAGAACCTGATGATTTTTAAACAATTTGTAGTATCAGGAACCTGTTGAATAAACGGAGTTTGTATGAGTAAAGAGACCATTAAGTGCCCGTTCTGCTTCAAAGAGAGTCCGTTCGGAGTTCGTGTCTGTATCGGCTGTCACGCAACAATAAATTATGGTGAACCTTCGGCCTGGTTAGCTTTACTCATAGGAATTGTGCTGTTAGTAATTGCTTTCTTCATATTCGCTATCAGTCAAAGTTTTATATTAACTGTCGTTATCTATTTTGCCTCAGCAATTTCTTTAAGATTTTATTTACGCAAGAAATTTGCCCACAGAGCCGTTTTCACACATAAAAGTTAACCCTGACCAAATATAATAAGGAAGATAGAATGAATAAATCTATTGTTACCGCCTTTTTCATTGCAATATTTTTAATTTCTGGCTGCTCAACATCCGGGAACCAACAAATTAAAAATGAAACTGCACAAAGTCTTCAGTCAAAGATCATTAAAAACAAGACTACTAAGAACGAGCTACTCGCTAAGTTAGGTGAACCAGATACAAGAACGACTCTTGATGATGGCAACGAGCAATGGAGATATTTTATGTATAACAATCAGTTCAATGCCTCGACTTTCATTCCTGTAGTTGGGCTACTAACTGGTGGTTCACAGACTCAGTCCAAAACTCTTGAAATAGATTTTAAAGGCGAAATTGTCAGCAAATGGACATTCTCTACTGATAATAATAATACAAAATCTGGCATTTTTCAGTAACATACTTAATCAGGATTAAGTCTAATGAAAATATCTTCGGTCCTTGCTGTTATTATTTCCGTATTTCTTCTTACTGCATGTAGTAGTGAGCCTTCCCAAGATGATATTTTTAAAGCTATGCGAAAATGGACTGGAAGCTATCTGACTTCAGTAAAAAAAGTAGATTGCACAAAAGAATCTGATAAAAGCTATAAGTGCAATATAATTATGGATATGAGCGGAACAAAGCAAGCTGGAACAGTTAAATTAATAAAATCAGATAATGGCTGGCAAGTAGGAAGTTATTAATAAAGAAAATTAGTAAAATGAAGCTCCCTTTCGGGAGCTTTTATAATCTAACATTTTTTACTCTAACGACTTCATGGGTTAGTTCTTTCTCTATTGCTTTTATCTCATATTGAGTTTTGATAGCTATAAAGATTTCTTCTGCTCGTTCTTGATTGTTATCAATATAGTTAACGAGAGAGTTTAGCTCCCTGATAACAGCTTCCTTATTATTTAATCGCTGTAACAAAGTACTTGTAAGACATTTGTATACAGAACTAAACATTGTCATAATGTTGTCTATGTTGCGATTAGAGCGAGTATAAAGTTTTTTGGGGTAGAAATACTTTAAGTGATAGCCAACAAAAAGCAGGTATAGCTGGTATGAGAAACTTTTATCGCCCGGCTGGTACCGTTTTGAGATATATTTATCAACGATAATAATAAGCTGCTCTTCCAGTGTTTCCACTGGAAAGTTGTGTTGTTTGTCCATAAATTGCATCCTTGCAAGTTAGTTTTGTCTTCCTGACTATATTTACAAATACCATATTAATATCACCTGTCAATAGATAAAACCTATCAAAATATTATTTTCTTGCTCTCTGTGGAAATTCTTCTTCAAGAATAGAAGCCAATATATTATGCCTGTAAGCATTTTCGTGCATTCTTTGAATCATAAGCAGTAAATTATTATTTTCATATTTTAGTGCCGAATTATCATTTTCAAGTCGTTCTATTCTTTTCGCCGCAAGGCTCAGGCTACCGGGTAACTTCGTATTTTGACGTTTAACCATACCAGATCTTTTTCTGGTCCTATACGCAACGACAATCTCACTATGCTGGCTTAATGCTTGCCGTGTAGGTACTTTACCTAAAATTTTTTTGCAAGCCACGCATAAAGAATCCCAAGTGAAATCAGGCTTACTCCAGGTTTCAATAAGTTTAACAATAGCTTTTATTTCTTTATCATAAAACTTTCTTGCCATATAATCTCCTCACATTAATATGTATTCAAT
>NZ_WSPD01000007.1:0-262348 GCF_026319105.1 Enterobacter sp. HSTU-ASh6
TCGCCGGTGGCGAAACTGCCGGAAGGCGAGCACCGCTTCCACGTGACGGCCACCGACAGGGCGGGCAACACCAGTGCCGCGTCGGACGACTTCGTCCTTAACCTGGACTTCACCGCGCCGGATGCCAGCAAAGTGAGCATTACCGATGTGGTGGATGATTTTGGTTCCGTAACCGGATCGATTGCCTCAGGTGGTAAGACGGACGATAACACGCCGCTGATCAAGGGTACGGGCGCAGAGCCAGGCAACACCATCACCGTCTACAACGGTGACAAGGTGATTGGCACCGCGAAAGTGCAGGCCGACGGTACCTGGGAACTTCAGGTCACGAAAGCCCTGCCTGACGGGACCTACAACCTGACGGTGAAAGAGACCGACAGCGTGGGTAACACCACGGCGGCATCACCGGAATACATTATTCAGATCGATGCCGGCGGTCAGCCGCTGCCACCGACCCTGAGCAGTGTGGAAGATGATGTTGCGCCGCATACCGGCCCATTACAAAAGGATGCCCTGACCAACGACAACACGCTGCTGCTGACGGGTACGGCTGAAGCCGGTGTCACGGTTCGCATTTATGGCGGCCCGAACGGCACCACCCTGCTGGGTGAAACCCGGGCTGATGCCCAGGGCAAATGGACCTTCAATACGCCGAAACTGGCGGACGGCGTTCATACGTTTGTCGCGGAAGCCATTAACGACATTGGTCAGGTAAGCCCGCAGACTGGCGGCTTCCCGATCACGGTGGATACCAGCGCACCGGGTGAGGTCACTGGCTTTATCGTGAGCGATAACGAAGGTCCTAAGACCGGTACGTTGTCCAATGGCGATACCACTGACGATGCGACACCGACCATCAGCGGTAAAGCAGAGCCAGGCAGCGTGGTTCACATCTATGTGAACGGCCAGGAAAACGGTACGACGGTAGCAGACGCGAACGGTAACTGGTCTTACACCACCGGTTCACTGGCGGATGGGGAATATACCTTCACCGCGCGTGCTGAAGATTCAGCAGGCAACCTGGGAGCTGAAAATGCCGGTGTTACCGTCACGCTTGATACTTCCAGCGTTCCGGTCACCATCGTCCGCGTCATGGATGATAAAGGCAGCGTCACGGGTGAACTGAAGGCGAACGACGTCACTGACGACGCGCGTCCGGAGATCATCGGTAAAGCGAAAGCAGGCAGCACCGTGACCATCAAGGATGGCAACGTAGTGTTGGGCACCGTCACGGCAGATGCCAGCGGTAACTGGACATTCACCCCTACCAGCGATCTGGGCGATGGCGTACACAACATTACGGCAACCGCTAAAGATCTGACGGGTAAAGAGGATACCTCCAGCACCTTCAGCTTCGAAATTGACAGTAAAGCACCGAACCGTCCGAGTATTGACTACGCGGAAGATCAGGTGGGTACGGTTAAGGACGATCTGAGCAACAACGACGTGACTGACGATCCGCAGCCAATCCTGCACGGTACGGCTGAAGCGAACAGCACCGTCAACATTTACACCCTTGATGGCACCCTGCTGGGTTCAGTCACCGCGAACAGCAGCGGCGCGTGGAACTTCAAACCGGGCAGCAAGTTACCGGAAGGCAAAAACACCTTCTACGTGACGGCCACGGATGAAGCCGGCAACGTCAGCGATAAGTCTGCGGACTTCATTCTGACCACCGACTACACCGCGCCGGATGCGAGCAAAGTGACCATCGATTCCGTAACGGATAACGTGGGTAACGTTCAGGGAATTGTTGCGGATGGCGGCGTTCTGGACGATTCACGTCCGGTGATTCGCGGCTCGGGTGCGGAAGCGGGCAACGTCATTACCGTCTACACCACGGATAAAGACGGCAACACGAAGGTGTTGGGCACCACGACGGTTGATCAGAATGGCAAATGGGAACTGACGCCATCTGAATCGCTGTACGGTGATTCCATCAACAAACTGACCGTGACGGAAACCGATCGGGTTGGCAACGTGGCAAAACCGGCTGACAGCTATGACGTCATTATGTCCGACACGCCGGATGCGCCAGCGATCGTTAACGTTCTGGACGATACCGGCACCACCGTTATCAACCTGGCCAACAATGCGTTGACCAAAGACGACACGCCGACCCTGAAAGGAACGGCGGACGGAGCTGCTGGCGATACGATCACCATCTACAACGGTACTCAGGTTGTTGGTAAGACGACGCTGAACAGCGATGGCACCTGGAGCTTTACGCCATCACCAGCGCTGGCTGACGGTAATTACACCTTTACGGTGACCAATACCAACAGCGCAGGTCAGGAGAGCGATCGCAGTGGTTCGTTCACCCTCACCATTGATTCAACAGCGCCAAATCCGGTCTCCGGCCTGCAGGTGGCTGACGATCAGGGGGCCTGGAAAGGTCAGTTAACCGACGGTATGACCACCGACGACAACAAGCCGACCTTCACCGGTAAAGCGGAGCAGGGCAGTACGGTCACGATTTATGATAACGGCCAGGCGATTGCTTCGGTTGTTGTGACGAACACTGATGGTAGCTGGCAGTACACGCCAACCACGCCGTTAGCGGATGGTGAACACCAGTTCGCGACCCAGGTAACGGATCCGGCGGGTAACAGCAGCGCGATCGTGGATGATATCACTGTCAACGTCTCCACGGGCGCAAGCTATCTGCAACTGCTGCAGGTGGTGGATGACGTCCAGGAAGCGGGTGGTTCACGCGTGCTTCGCGAGGGTGACGTTACCAACGACAGCCAGGTACAGCTGGTCGGTAAGGCGACGGCAGGCAGCACTATTATCATCACCGACGTCGGTGGCGTTCAGCTTGGCACGGTGAAAGCGGATGCCAACGGTAACTGGGAATTCACGCTGCAGAGCAGCCTGAAAGATGGCGCGCATACGCTGCGTATTACCGGGACCGATCCGTCCAATAACCCACTCACGCCGATTGACTTCGATCTGGTGGTGGATACGGTTGCGCCTGTCGCACCGGTTATTACGAATGTGCTGGATGACGTTAACCCGGTTCAGGGTTCCGTTGCCCACGGCAAGCCGACCAACGACACCACGCCGGAAATTACCGGTACGGCGGAGAAGGGAAGCACGGTGAATGTGTACCATCAGGTGGATGCGACAACGCGCATTCTGCTGGGTACCGCCGTTGCCGATAGCACGACGGGTCACTGGACGTTGCAAATCAGCGATGCGAACAAGCTGGCTGAAGGCACCTGGAATCTGGTGGCAACCTCTACGGATGCGGCTGGCAACATCAGTACGCCGAGCAACACCTGGACGATTGTTGTCGATACCACCGTCTCTGACGCAGTGATCAACATCAGCTCTGTCTCGGAAGACCGTGGCGCTTCAGACACCGACTTTATTACCAGCGATAACACGCTGTTGATTAACGGTGAGCTGAACAAAGCCCTGCAGGCGGACGAGTGGGTTGAGGTGAGCCTCGACAACGGGGCAACCTGGACGCGTGCCTCAACGGTAACCGGCACATCCTGGACTGTGGATATGCAGAACACGCCGCTGAACGATGGGGCTTATACCATCCAGGCTCGCGTGGTGGATAACGCCGGTAACGTTGGCAGCACCGATTCTCAGGCTCTGCAGGTGGCATCGGGCGGCAGTGACATGAATGGTCTGACGACGACCACCAAAGTCACCACCGATACCAGCCATGGTCTGACGACCGGGGATCACTTCAGCCATGCCGCAACGGCGACTAACGGCGACATGATCACCCGTGACCGTACGGTGACCATCAGCGGTAACCTGAGTGCTGCGTTGCAGGCGGGTGAGCATCTGCAGATCTCGCTGGATAACGGTAAAACCTGGAAAACGCTGGCCCTTAACGGCCAGAGCTGGAGCTATGAACTGCCGGAAGCGATGGCCAGCGTCACGCATAACTTCAAGCTGCAGGTGATTGACGTTGCAGGCAACCCGGGCACGAACACGAAGTTTGCGGACAGCTACAACGTGGTTATCGATCTGGATTCTCCGGACGGTATTACCGGGGCGCCGAATGTGCCGCAGCACACCACCACCGGAGATTCGTTCACCTTCTCCAGCGGTCAGTACGGCCGTGTTGAAGCGGGGGCGATTGTCTCGCTGGTGAGTGATGTGAACAACAACGGGACCTATCAGGAAGGTCTGGATCAGGTCATTGGCTTCGCGAAAGCGAACGCGGACGGCTCCTGGACGTTGAACACGACGCTGCCTGCGGGCGCCCATAACCTGGCCTTTGTGGTCTGGGATGAAGCGGGTAACCGCTCAAGCATGAGCGCAAGCACCAGTACAGGGGTCACCGAAGGTGGCGGCAGTACGCTGATTGAACAAACCTGGGGCGGAACGACCGATGCGGATAGCCGCGGTCTGAACGCCGCTGCGGTGACCATCAGTCAGGACGGTTTGTGGTCGTTCTTCCAGAGTGCCCGTGGTACTTCCGGTACGACAACCGCGAACGCCGGACGCGTCTATGACTCCGTCACGCGTGAAGACTACGATTCAACGTACCTTGCACAGCCGTCAACTGACAACGGTGCGGGTTACAACGTAGATAGCACGTCCTACAGCCGTTATGTAAACTCCGCTGCCTTTGCGGACATCAACCGCGATGGCTATGCCGACGTAATGTCTCAGATCAGTAGCTACAGTAACGCGGGTCGTACCGCCTACTGGCTGCAGAACGCTGACGGTAGTTACTCTGCGAAGGCGCTGGATCAGGGTACCCTGAACCACCTCGGCGGCGTGATTTCCTATGACCGTGAAGGTGATGGTTATCTGGACTTTGTGCTGGGTGACTCAGAAGCGGACTCCATCTCGTTCATCAAGAATACGCAGGGCACGCTGAGTTACGAGGATAATGCCGGCTTCTCTGACGGACATCCTGGCGGGGCATTGCCAGCGTCACTGAGTGTGCTGCACGAGGTGGGCGCTGTGGATATCGATAACAACGGTACCGTAGATATTACGGCACATATCGACTACAACGGCGCTGGCAACCTCGTCGGTAACAACTCACGTGGTCTGGGTATTTTGTATAACCAGACAACCGGAACGTCGAAGACTAACTTCGGTGAAGTTGGCTACTACACGAACGTGTTCCGTGACGATGGCCATGAAGACTACGGTAACTTGTCAATCTCCATGACCTATGCAGATTACAACAACGATGGTTGGCTGGATCTGTTCCTGAGTCGAGGATCGAAGGGCGGTAGTAACAGCGATGAGAGCCGTATCTATCTCAACGATGGTACCGGCAAGCTCAATGCAACTGACAGCCAGGCACTGTGGTTTGGCGATAACGTTGACGGCGGCACGTCGCTGGCAGTGGACTGGAACCACGACGGTAAGATGGACATCATCGAAGTGCCACGCTCTGGCGTGACTGGTTCGCCGATGCTGTATACCAATACCGGTAGTAACAACTGGGGTACCAATAAAGTCAGCCTGACGGGGAGCACGACGTTTAACAACCTGACCGGTGCCGTGGCGCTTGACTACGACTGGGACGGTTCGATGGACCTGGTACTGTACCGTTCTGGGGCAGATGCCGATGTGGTGGCAAGAGACGACGCGGCACGCACGTTGCTGGTGAAAAACACCAACATCGCGGCGGACGGCACGAGCCTGCAGATCCGTATTGTTGACGGTAACGGCATCAATACCTTCTACAGCAACACCGTGAAGCTCTATAACTCCGCGGGCGAGCTTGTGGCAACCCAGCTGATTAACCCGCAATCCTCCGGTTCCAGCAACAGCATGGGGCTGGTGAGCTTCTTCGGACTGGATCCGAACGAAGTTTACTCCGTGCAGATGCTGCGCATTACCGACGGTAAAGCGGATCACGTTGGCGCAACGGGCAGCATCGGTGGTTATACCAACGGTACGGTGAATGAGAACTGGGGTGGCCTGACAACAGGTAAAGCCCATGACTCCTACGTACTGACGGCGGAAAGCGGCACTGCCGCGAACAATACCACCGGCAACAGCGGGATCATCGGTACCGGCTATAACGACACCTTCTTCGGTTCAGCAGGCAACGACACCTACAACGGTGGCGGTGGCTGGAACCAGATTGTGAGCGGTAAGCCAGTCTGGAGTGAAAAAGCCGGCATGGACGTCGTTGACTATAGCCGTTCAACAACGGCCATCAACGCGAACCTGTGGACAGGTACTGCAACCGGTAATGGTACCGATAAGCTCCTCAGCATTGAGGGTCTTGTAGGCTCCAGCCAGCAGGACACGTTTACGGATAACTCCGCGAATAACGTGTTTGAAGGACGTGGGGGTAACGACGCCTTCTATCTGGTCAACGGCGGCAACGATACGTTGATGTACAAAGTGCTGGCAGGTATGACCAACGACAGCACCGGTGGCAACGGTCACGACACGATCCACGGCTTCAAGGTGGGTAATCTGGTGAAAGACAGTGATGCAGATCTGCTCGATATGAGCGAACTGCTTGACTACAAAGGTTCAGTCTCCTTCTTCGAAGACGAAGGAAAACTGGAGCTGGATTACTCCTCCCGCGGCGTACTTGACTACGTCAAGGTTGAGGTTGTGGGTAATGACACCGTGATCAGTATCGACCGTGACGGTCAGGGCGGACAACATGGATTTACCCAGGTTGTCACGCTGGCCGACGTGCAAACGGATTTGGTGACGCTGCTGCAGAATAACCAAATCATGATGTAACCCAGTCAATACCCGCCATCTTCGGATGGCGGGCTTTCTGCGCACATCTTTATATCGTTGTTACACAGTCAATCACTGGGTTAATCGGGAATTGGATAAATGAAAGTAACCCTTAATAAGTTTAAAAAAATAAACCTGGCGTGTGCGATTACTGCCGCGCTCAGCGTATTCATATCCAGCGCTGCATTGTCAGCGGAAAGAGTGAAGCATGTCATCGATATACCGGCAGAGACAAAGCCGGTATCTAAAAAGGCGGCGCCTCAGCCATATCGTCCTGTAGCTGATGTTACCCCTGAACTGGCGCAGATTGTGGTTTATTACCCTGAGGGGAGCGTACCCGCGACAATTTATGTCGATCGCGAGCTGCAGTCGGTGCTGTTGCCAGGGCAATTTACCGTCCTGTGCGCCGCGCCAGGCGCGCATGCGGTGGAGTCCTGGTTCAACGATCATCCCACTTATCAGGGCAAACAAAACCCCCTGCAGCAGCTCAGCACCGAGAGTGCGCAAACCTATTTTATTCAGGTTAATCCAGGCACGACAGGAAATACGGCGGCACTGGAAGAGCGTTCACGGGCTGAATCTCTGTTGAGCAACATGCATAAACAGAGCAAAATCATTAACCGTGCGTCACAGGTAAAAGCGTGTGATTACGTGAATAACACCGGCGTGGTGCTTATTCAGGAGCAAATTCTGTTCCGCTTTGCGGCCAGTAATGCGGCGGGGATTTTTGCGGAGTCGCGCAATAAGCTTGACGAGGTGGTGAAATTCGCCAGAAAGGCAAATAACGTTCGGGAGATCCAGATTGTGGGGTATACCGATGCGATTGGCAGCCGTGAGGCTAACCAGCGTTTGTCTGAAGCACGTGCCGATACCGTTCGTTCGTTACTGATTGCCAAAGGCATTAAACCGGAGCTGATCAATAACACCACGGGCATGGGGGTCGCGCAAAGTGCCGAAGGCTGCGGGACTTCGGCCAGCCAACAGGCGGCAGGATGTAACGTCAACAGTCGGCGCGTAGAAATTTTAGTGAAAAGCCACTAAGTTCGCGTAGAAACAAAAAATACGGATTGCAGAAATGCTTTCCGTATTTTTTTTTGGAGAATTGCAACGGGTTTTGAAGACACAGCGAGAGGTGTAACAGGGTATGAGGTATTAAGCAGTCTGCGGTTCGTACATCTGGATGCGGGCAAGGCTGTAGTATTTTTTCTTTTCTCTTATTATTTCATGTTCAATCGATGATCTAATGATTTCACCGCAGGAGTAAATTTTCTTTAATGAGTTAAACCCCAGCTGTTTCATAATGTTATTGCTGTAGGTGTACGTGGTTTTCGGTTTGATGTTGTATAAGGTACTGATGTCATCAATGGTATAGCCCGAGATCATCAGCTTTAACACACAGAACTCCATATGCGTTAGCTCGATGTATCTTTTGACCACCCCACTTTTACTGGGATGACGCTGGGTATGCATTTTTTTGACAATCTCATCGTTGGTCAGATTATTGATGTTCACCAGGCGATGTTTATAGTGCGAGCAAATGCAGGCGAAAAGCTCCGGGAAAAAGTCTGAGTGGTAGGCGATGATGATTTCTTCAGGCGCGCGGAGATTTGTTTTTCGCTGGAGTGAGATAAGCCATTGAAAATAGACAATATTGCTATAAATGGAGTCAGGAAGAACCAGGTATAAGGTAAAAAAATTATCTTTTTTGATACCTTTTGCCCAGTCATATAAATGATGTTGATTATAAAAAGAGATAATCTCTTCTTTTTTGAATATGCCGGAAAGCAAGTGACGCAATCCGATATTGCTGAAATGACATCTTGATAGTATGACTCGCGACGTATCCATGGTTATCCCTTTGGTTAATTTATTCAGCACGTCTCTTTTTAGCCTAAGATTTGCATGCTATCGAGCTTATGATACGGTATGTATATATTTTTATTTTACACGATGTCGCCGGCTTATTATTTGAGAATGCTCTCCACATAAATGGGAATTGTTTACGTATCTGCCGTTTTGGTCTTGCTTTATAGTAATATTAAGAAAGAGACGTCTGTGGGTAAGATTACTCTACGTCTGCAGGACAGGTATACTTTTAAGGTTTATCATTTAATCAATTGCGGGTTCCACTCTTCATTCTCTCTGCAACACCACGGGTGGTTGATTAATTATAAGGAAATGTCATTTCCCTGAAATGGCATAAAGAAAAGTATGAGAAAATTTTCAGTTCTGTTTATTTTCACCACGCTATTTTTACTGGCGGGGTGTCAGATCACGCCTGGCAGTCATATTGATACCGCCGGGAAAACGGTGGTCGAAACACCCGATCCCGAGAACCTCAATGATGTAAAGGTTAACGTTTATCCTGTCACCCCGGCGCTGATAGAAAAATTACGCGAGAACGTGGTGGTCGCCCACGCCAATGCTGAGCTGAATAAACGGCTTGAAGCGTATGAATACCGCATTGGTGTCGGAGATATCATCATGGTTACGGTGTGGGAGCACCCTGAGCTCACCACCCCGTCCGGCCAGTACCGTAGCGCCAGCGATACGGGGAACTGGGTGCATTCAGACGGCACGATATTTTACCCCTACATCGGAAAAATCCATGTTAAGGATAAAACGGTCACCGAAGTCAGGGAGCTGATCGCTGAACACCTGGCGAAATACATTGAGTCCCCACAGGTTGATGTGGGGATTGCCGCATTCCGTTCTCAGAAAGTGTATGTTTCAGGCGAAGTTAATCAGTCCGGGCAGCAGCCCATCACCAACGTTCCGCTGACCATTATTGATGCGGTGAATCTGGCGGGTGGGCTGACTGAAAACGCGGACTGGGGCAATGCGGTTTTAACCCAGGGCGGTAAAAAATCAATTATCTCCCTGCAGGCGTTAATGCAATACGGCGATCTGCAGCAGAATAAGCTGCTCTATGCCGGCGATATTCTGTATATCCCTCGCAATGATGAATTAAAGGTCTTCGTCATGGGGGATGTTGTGAAGCAAACCACCCTGAAGATGGATCGCTCTGGCATGACCCTGACGGAAGCGTTGGGCAATGCGGAGGGAATGAATCAATTAACCAGTGATGCCAGCGGTATCTTTGTGATCCGCTCGGAAAACAAACCGGATGCGGCAAAAGGAAAGCAGGCAAATATTTATCAGCTTGATGCCCGGGATGCGACGGCGCTGGTGCTTGGAACCGAATTCAGGCTCAAGCCGTACGATATTGTGTATGTGACGACTGCGCCTGTTTCTCGCTGGAACAGAGTCATTAATCAATTAATGCCCACCATTAGTGGTGTCTACAGCCTGACGGAAACGACGCGCTTCATCAGGAACTGGAGTAATTAATATGAATGGAAGATACCAGTCCATTCTTGTCGTCTGCACAGGCAATATCTGTCGTTCCCCGGTGGGGGAACGCCTTTTGCGTTCACGCTTGCCCGATATGAAGGTGGATTCAGCCGGGATTGCTGCGTTAACAGGTGAGGCGGCCGATCCCGTAATGGCAGAGACGTCCCGCGAGCATGGCCTTTCATTAGAGGGCCATTGTGCAAAACAACTCACGCCGTTGATGTGTCGCGAATATGATTTGATTCTGGCCATGGAGCAAAATCATATTGAAGCCGTTACCCGCCTGGCAATGGAATCCCGGGGAAAGACATTTTTATTCGGCTACTGGCTCCAGCAAATGGAGATCGCTGATCCTTATCGTCGGGGACGAGATATTTCAGGTGTTATTTTTCAACAACTTTTTTCCGCTGCCGAAGAATGGGTCAGGGTTTTCCAGCAGGTTAAATAATCAAGGCTGATTAGAGCATGTTTGACAAACACATTAGCAAATCGCAAACCGATAATGTTCCGCGGGAGGAGGATATTGACCTTTTCCAAATCCTTAAGGTTTTATATTACAGCAAGGTCTGGATTGCGGTGACAACATTACTGTTTATCGCGTTCGGCATTGTTATCGCTTACACTTTAGCGCCCGTCTATAAAAGTGATGCATTAATTCAGGTTGAGAAAAATGCTTCTACGGGGCTTTTAAATAAACTCTCAACAATGCTGCCTGAAGGCTCCGGCGTCGCTTCAGAATCAGAGATTTCGTTAATTAAATCGCGGATGGTGATTGGCAAAACCGTGCGCGATCTGGCCCTGGATATCTCCGTGACTGAGAAACGCTATCCGTTTGCGAATACGCTGCTCCTGCGCCTGTTTGGCAAACCGACGGGAAAGATTGAGATTTCCACCCTGGCCGTGCCCGAGGCGTTCCTGAACGAAGCGATGATCCTGACTATCTCGGTGGCGGGTGATTACACCCTGCAGGTCGGCGAGACCGTGTTGCAGGGTAAAGTCGGCGTCCCGCTTCACGCGCACGGCATTGATTTTATGCTTGAACATGCCGAACTGACGCAGAACACCGTCTTCATTTTACGTAAACACAATGAATATTCGGTGATTGATGAGATCAAAAACAACCTGGTGGTGGATGGAAAATCCGGTGGCAATGGGATGCTTCATCTCAGCATGACCGGTTCCGATCCGGTGATGATCAGCAAAATTCTTGAAACGATCAGCCACAATTATCTTGCCCAGGATGTTGCACGTAAGTCAGAAGAGGCCAGCAAGAGTCTGGCCTTCGTGAATGAACAATTACTGCAAATTAAAAACAATCTGGTGACGGCCGAAAATAAACTCAATGATTTCAGAAAAAATAATGAGTCGGTGGATTTATCGCTGGAGGCTAAATTCATCCTCGACAATGTGGTGTCCATCGATACCCAACTGAATGAATTAACCTTTAAAGAGGCCGAGATTTCAAAGCTATATAAGCGTTCGCATCCGGCTTATAAAGCACTGTCAGAAAAACGAGCCGTCCTGCAGGAAGAAAAAGAGAAGCTTAATCAACGTATCAGCACCATGCCGCGAACGCAGCAGGAAATTTTGAGCATGACCCGTGATGTGCAGATGGGAAATGATATCTATATGCTGTTGTTGAACAAGCAGCATGAGCTCAATATCAATAAGGCCAGTACGCTGGGTAATGTTCGTATTATTGACAATGCTGTCACCCAGCATAAGCCGGTTAAACCGAAAAAGTTGTTGATTGTCATCCTGTCGGCGCTGACGGGCTTCCTGTTCGCCTCCGGCGTGATTCTGATACGCAACATGTTAATCAAAGGGATCAAACAGCCCGCGGAGCTGGAAAAACGGGGTATTCCTGTTCATGCCGTCGTTCCGCTGGCGCCTGAACGGACGAAGAGCAGACGCTGCCGCGCCATTACAACCTACCAGTCTGACGAGCTGTTAGCCAAATCTTCGCCCACCTCGCTGGCGGTTGAGGCGATAAGAGGGCTACGGACCAGCCTTCATTTCGCCATGCTGAAGGCGGAGAACAAAATATTAATGATTTCAGGTACCTCACCGGGGGTGGGTAAATCCTTCATCAGTTCCAACCTCGCGGTGCTGATGGCACAGGCCGGCACCCGGGTGTTGGTGATTGACTGCGATCTGCGAAGGGGCTATTTGCACAGTATCTTCTCGCAAACGGACGGCCACGCAGGGCTTGCCGATTATTTATCTTCGGATGCGGAGGTGGCCCAGGTAATAGAAGAGACAGAGTACCAGGGCGTTGATTTTATTGGCCGGGGAAGAATGGTCAACAACCCTGCCGAGCTGTTTATGTCGCAGAAATTCCGGACGCTGATTGACGCCTGTTCAGCCCAGTACGATGTCATTATTCTGGATACGCCACCGATTCTGAGCGTCACGGATGCCGCGATCATTGGCCGTTTCGCCTCAACGTCTCTGATGGTCGTCAGGTTCGAACAGAACTCGATCCAGGAAGTTGAAGCGGGACTGCGTCGATTTGATCAAAACGGTATCGCTATCCAGGGTGTGATATTCAACGGTGTTGAGAAGCGGGCTTCAGCTTCTTATAGCTATGGCGATTACTCATACCAGGAATAATTCATCTCTGTTCTTTAATGAATACGTATTGACAGGTCTGGAATGTATAAAATTCCGAAGGCCTGATGACGAGTTCCTAATTAAAAGTTCCCGTTATGTGGTGCAGTCTGAATGCCAGTTCAGAATAAAAATGCCAGAATTAATGTCAAGGAATGCTCTTAAAAATCTAAATTAATGAACCATCAGGGAGTGACAGGAGGGACCAAAAGCAATCAACGGATATGAAGTAATTATTTAGAGTGGTGATGTTATATTTTGAAAAATGTAATAATTCCGTAATAAAGAGTCGATCAAATGAATAGTAAAAAAAATAAAGTCTTTCAGCTGGAGCTGAAGTGGCACCCCGTTGCTGCTTCTGTCCTGCTCGCTCTGCCATTTGTTGCGCACACAGCAGAGATTAACATCAAGAACGGCGTGGTGTATTCGGCCGGAAATGTGCCCGTCATTAACATTAATAAAGCCAACGATAAGGGGCTTTCTCATAATGTGTATGACAAGTTAAACGTTGATAAGAATGGACTTATCTTCAATAACAGCACGACTGAATCCAACACCGTCCTGGCGGGTAAGGTGCAGGGGAACAGCAATCTGACCTCCGGGTCGGCGAAAGTCATCCTGAACGAAGTCACCTCTAAAAATGCCTCTGCTATTAACGGTATGATGGAAGTGGCGGGCGATAAAGCCGATTTAATCATTGCCAACCCGAACGGGATTACCGTTAACGGTGGCGGCTCCATTAACACCGGTAAACTGACCCTGACAACCGGTACGCCGGATATTCAGAACGATCAGTTAGCCGGTTATTCTGTCAATGGCGGCACCATTACGCTGGGTAAACTGAATAACGCCAGCCCGACAGAAATTCTGTCCCGTAATGTGGTGGTCACTGACAAAGTGAGCGCGGGTGAGCTGAACGTTGTGGCGGGTAATAACTACGTCAACGCGGCAGGTCAGGTCACCGGCTCTGTTACTGCGGCTGGCATTCGTAATGCCAACAGCATTGACGTGGCTGCCCTCGGCGGGATGTATGCCAACAAGATCACTCTCGTCAGCACCGAAAGCGGTGTGGGCGTGCGTAACCAGGGCATTATTGCGGGTGGCGTTAACGGCGTAAATATTGACGCTAACGGTCAACTGCTGAATAACAATGCGCGCATTGAGTCCTCTGGTCAGATCAATATTAAAACCAATGGTGCACTGAACAACACCACCGGGGATATTACGTCCGTCGGTACCATTGCGCTGGACACCAACAAAAATACCCTCGTCAACAGCCGCTCTGGCAACATTTCGACGATGGGCGACCTCTACGTCAATAGCGGCGCCATTGATAACACCAACGGTAAAATGGCCGCAGCGGGCATGCTGGCTGCTGATACCAACAACAACACCTTAACCAACTACGGTAAAGGGAATACTGTCGGTATTGAAGCCGGGATCGTGGCGTTAAAAACCGGCACCCTGAATAACAGCAACGGCCAGATCAAGGGCGGATATGTTGGCCTTGAATCTGCTGCTGTTAACAACAACAGCGGTTTAGTTGACTCCCTCGGTGATGTGAACGTTGTGAGCGGCGGTAACGTCGATAACAACCGAGGCATGATCCGTTCTGCGGGTGGTTTCACCAAGATTGCCGCGAAAGGCACCGTTAACAACGGCGCGACCAAAACCGCCGATACGGCCAGCGATGACTCGTTAGGCATTATCGCTGAGAAGGGCGTGCAGATTGCCGCGAACAGCATCAACAATAACGGTGGGCAGATGGCGTCGAATGGCGATATCTCCCTCGAAAGTGCCGGCGCGATTGATAACTACTCCGGTAAGCTGAATTCCAACAGCAAAGTGATTGCTAAAGCCGCCTCCATGCGTAACGACAACGGCGGTGTAGCGGGCCGTACCGGCGTGAGCGCGCAAGTGGGTGGCAATATCACCAACTACATTGGCGTATTCAGTTCTGAAGAAGGTGATGTTGCCCTGGCATCAAATGCCCTGAACAACCGCGGTGGCTTCATTATGGGACAAAACGTCACCATTAATGCCAATGCCGGGGTTAATAACAATACCGCGTTCATCGTTGCCAGTAAGGTATTGAGCGTTACTGCAGGCGATAACATCGAAAACCGTTACGGTACGGATTTCGGCTCTGCATTTGGTACCTACTTCGGCATGCCTCAGCAGAATGGCGGCATGGTTGGTAAAGAAGGCGTCTCGCTGTCCGGGAACACGATTTACAACAACCAAAGCCGTATCATTTCTGAAAAAGGCCCGCTGAAAGTACAGGCAAAAGGCAACATCGATAACTCTCGCGCGTTACTGGTGAGCGGTGGAGATGCGTCCATCAAGGCGGGTGGTTCGTTTAACAACAACTATTCCACCACCTACAGCATGGGCGATCTGGCGATCGAGGCCAACAGCCTGAGCAACTACAGCAACGGCGCGCTCGAAGACAACAATGCGACGGGGGTGATTGCGGCTGACAGCGATCTGACGATGAATGTGGCGAGCAGCGTGACCAACTATGGCTGGATCAGCAGCCTGGGTGATGCCATCCTGAACATTCTGAACGGCTCCCTGACCAACCGTAATACGCTCTCCGCTGAGAAATCGCTGACGGTTTCTGCTCAGTCGGGTGTTGAAAACCAGAAAAACATCGCTGCGGGTGGCGCTCTGGTGGTGAATACCCAGCGTGGCGTGACGAACAGCACCGACAGCAACATGGTGGGCGATAGCGTCACGATCTCGGCGGTCTATGATGTCAACAACCGCGGTAACATCGTCGCTGACAACGGTATGGTGATTACCACTAAAGGTAATCTCTATAACGACCTGAATATGGTCAGCTATGGCGATGCCTCCTTCAGTGCCAATAACATTGATAACAACGCCTCCACGATCAAAGCCGACGGCAATCTGACGCTGACGGCGACAGGCAATGTGAATAACAGTCGCGGTAAGCTCATCGCTGAGGCCGGCGATGTGACGATTACCGCGGGTGGAACCGTTGATAACTACTACGGGAAAATCGAGTCCGGTAGCGATCTCGTTCTTAAGGCAAACCGACTGAATAACGACTACGGTCGGACGGCTGCCTACGGCAATATCGACCTGGCGCTGATGGGGTATTTCGACAACAACCGTGGTTCACTGCTTTCTCAGGCCGGTGATATCAAACTTTCAGCCAACATTGTGGATAACAACAACGGGTTGATTGCGGGTGAGAATGTCGCTGTTGAGACGAAATCAACGGTGTATAACAACACCGCAATGATCGTGGCGAACAAAAAGCTGTCCGTGAATGCGGCCGGAAATGTTGAAAACCGTGACGGTAACAACTTTGTTCGTTATCACGGCGAAACCTTTGGTGTGACGGGCGATGTTGGCGGCATGATTGGCCGAGAAGGTGTGTCTGTTTCCGGGCAGAACGTCTACAACAACAACAGCAGTATCATCGCGGATAACGGTGCGCTGAGCGTGCTGTCTAAAGGGACGCTGGATAACACCCGTGCGATGCTGGTGAGCGGCGCCGATGCGATCGTCAAAGCGGCAGGCACGTTCTACAACAACTACGCAACCCTCTGGAGTGCGGGCAACCTGGATGTGACAGCGGGTTCGCTAAGCAACTACAGCGATGGCAGCATGGCTAACAACACCGCGACCGGCGTTATCGCGTCAGATAAGAATCTTAATCTGACTGTGGATAACAGCGTCACCAACTACGGCTGGATCAGCGGTAAAGGCGATGTGAACGTCAACGTGCTGAAAGGTACTTTGTATAACCGCAATACGCTTTCTGCAGATAACGCGCTGGCAATTAATGCCCTGAACGGTGTTGAGAACTTCAAAGACATCGTCGCGGGTACCAATCTGAAAATGGATACTCAGCGTCACATTACCAATAACAGCAACAGTAATATTCTTGCTCAGAATATCGCGTTGAATGCCGGTGCCGACATTTCCAACCGCGGTAATATTGTGAGCGATTATACGCTGTCTGTGAAAACGACAGGAAATATCTATAACTACCTCAATATGCTGTCTTATGGCGTTGCTGGTGTCGCGGCGAATAACGTGACAAACAGCGGTCAGGATGCCGTATTCGGCGGCTTATACGGTATGGAACTGATTACCAATAAAGTAACCAATACCGGCACCATTGTTGGTATGTAATCGATAAGGTGTAACAAAAGGCAGCAGCTATCGCCTGATAGCGCAAAGTCAGAACGAGACCCTGCTGCCTTTTCTTCTGAGAAAGTGAATGGAACTGCGATTTAAATTTTTACTGTTATTGCTGGTGATGTCTTTTCAATTGTTTGCGGTTGACGACATTTCTACTCTGATTAAACAGCAGCAAAATGCAGATCTGAATGCTTTCAAAGAACAAAAGGTGTATCGGCAGGATGTATTCTCCAGCACCGAACGTAAAGTATTCAGACTGGATAAACTACCGGAGGAGGAAAACTGTTTTACCCTAAAGGCGCTTGTTCTTGATAATGATTTTTTGAAACGTAAAACCGAAAAAGCGGTTAAAAAAGAGATCCTCGGACGCTGCGTTGGCAGCATCGGTGTGGTGAAAATTGCCACCGCGTTGCAAGATTTTTATATTGATGCCGGTTACATCACGACCCGTATCACTATTCCTTCGCAGGATATTTCCTCCGGCACGCTGAAGCTTGATGTGAATGCCGGGAAAATAGAAAAAATTATTGTCGAGCATAATGATATTAATCCATGGATGCTGCCGTTTGCGAAAGAAGATATTTTGAATATTCGCGATATCGAGCAGGGCCTGGAAAACCTGCAGCAAGAACCCGGCGTGGATGTGAAGATCAATATTGAACCGGGTACGAAGCATGGGTATAGCACGATTCGCATCACCACCAACCGGGAAAAGCAGTGGAGCGTGCGGGCGAGCTATAACAACTGGGGCGATAAAGCGACAGGAGAATACCTGGCCTCAGTGGTGGGATATTTATACAACACCGCCCGCTTTAGTGACCTGTTTTATCTGGCAGGAACGAAGAGCACGACGGGGCAGTACCAGAGTGTAAGTGGTTACTATGCCCTGCCGGTAGGCTACTGGAATTACTCACTGTTCTACAGCGGCAGTCGTTCGCGGCAGGCGATACCGCTCTATTACACCTCGGTGGACTACGCCGGAAAGAGTGAGTACGGCAGCGTCAAAGCGTCGCGTACGGTCTACCGGGATAAAAGCCGGAAGGTGACGGGGAGTGCCGAGCTGATTCGGCGAAAATCCGGTTATACCATTAATGGCGAAGAGCTTGTCCTGCAGAAGCGTGACATGGATAACGTCAAGTTTGGTGTGAATTACACGCAGCAGCTGGTGAATGCAAACTGGGATTCCACCTTATCCTGGCAGCGTTTTGTCACCGGGTTCGGTGCCGAAAAAACGCCGGATATGGTCTATGGCGATGTCAGCCCCGTCAGTCAGCGGGTTAATGTTGAAAGTCGCTATACCCGACAGTTTAGCAATAACGTATATAGCGCCTTTTTTTTTGCGCAATACGCGCCGCGTGAGTTGACCCTCCAGGATCAAATAACGATAGGGGATCGCTGGAGCGTTCGTGGGTTTGAAAATAGCGTTGGCCTGACGGGAAACAGCGGTTACTACCTGCAAAATACACTCTATCACCCGGTGCGAAATATCAACGCCAGCTACTATATCGGCGTAGATGGCGGGCAAATGCGGCGGGACCAGACCTGGGGTGAGGAATTTATTATCGGTGGGACAGTGGGTATTCAGGGAAGCATAAAAAGTCTGGGCTATGACTCATCACTGTCAGTACCGCTGAAATACCCCGGCAGCATGGATGTCGATAAGCTTAATTTTAATCTGAATCTGACTTATCAGTTATAAAAAAGGACTGGCAAAAAAATGCGTATCGGTACGGATATCGTCGAGGTTTCACGAATACGTCGGGCAATAACCCACTGGCAGGCAGATTTTTTACAGCGGGTCTATACCGAACAAGAAATCAAAAAAATTGATCTGGCCGACCCCAATTATGAACGTGCGTCAGGGTTTTGGGCCGCGAAAGAGGCGCTCGTAAAAGCGTTGGGGTGTGGCTTCCGGGACGGTATTACATTTCAGGACATCGAAATCAGCCATGATGATTATGGATGCCCCTGTTTTATTTTTAACGGACGCGTAAAAGCGTTGCTGGTCGAGAAAAAAATTGCGAATTCATCGTTGAGTATTTCGCATTGTCAGAGTTATGCGACGGCTGTTGTCATACTTTATTAACCTAACTATCAGTGAATATTATGTATCAATATAACGATCTTAAGGAAAAGACGGTTCTGGTCACCGGCGCCAGTGGTGATATTGGCCTGGCGATCTGCGCTAAGTTTCTTGATCAGGACTGCGACGTTTATGCGCTGTATAAATCGAATGCCACGCAGTTAACCGAACTGAAAGAAACCCACCCGGCCGGGGGCAAACTCACGCTGATTCAGTGCGATCTCGCCGATCCACTGAGCGTCACTGCGCTCTGTTCACGCCTGACCGAGGAAGCGGGCAAGCTGGATGTGCTGGTTAACAACGCCGGGATTGTGAAAGACAGCCTGTTTGCCTCAATGAGTTTTGATGATTTCAGCCAGGTGGTGGACACCAACCTGTTCAGCATTTTCCGCCTGACGAAAGAAGCCTTAATGCTGCTGCGCTCCGCCGAAAGCCCGGCCATCATTAACGTGGCCTCCATTGCGGCCATTATCCCCAGCGTCGGGCAGGCAAACTACAGCGCGTCTAAAGGGGCCATCCTCGGATTCACCCGTACCCTGGCGGCTGAGCTGGCGCCGTATGGCGTGCGCGTAAATGCCATCGCGCCGGGAATGATTGAATCCAAAATGGTGAAGAAGGTATCCCGTACCGTCGTGCGTGGCGTCACCGCCTCCATTCCTCTGCGCCGTCTGGGCCAGTGTGATGAAGTGGCCAACACCATCGTTTATCTGGGCTCGACAGCGTCCAGCTATATTGTGGGTCAAACCATCGTTATCGATGGCGGTCTGGTGATGCGGTGAGTTATGTCTAAATACGTTATCCCCTCGAAGATTTTTCTGGAAATGGGCGGCTGGCGCCAGCCGCTGCTGATGGTCGACAGAATTGATGACTTCAAATATGGCGAAAATGGCTACGTGAAGGTGACCAAACACATCACCTATAACGAACCTTATCTGCTGGGGCATTTCCCGGACGATCCGATCATGCCCGGGGTCATTATTTCTGAGATTTTTGGTCAGGCCAGCGAGTATCTGTCGTTCCTCACCGATATTTGCGATATCTACAATGAGACGTTCGGTGGTGAGCTGAAATCGTTACGCGACATTCATGCGCTCATTCAGCGTGACGAGATGCTGGCAATCATTCGCACGCGCCGCGCACAGGTTCGCGGTGTTCTGGCGGCCCAGAATTTGAAATTTAAAGATATTGCCTACCCAGGCGATTCGATTGAAGTGACCAGCAAGCTGGCATTTTCTGATGCCCATGGCTTTAAGCACTATTCCGTGACGGCAAACGTCGGTAAGCGGTTAATTAGCCATGGCACCATTATTAATTTCCGCGAAACAAAATAAACCCCTGAGAGAGTTATAACCATGTCTACAATGAAAAACGAAATTGACCAGCGCAAGGACGTGCTGATGACAATTAAAACTGAGATTATTCAGCGTTTGAATATCCAACGTGATGAGTCTCAAATTGATGATGATACTGCCCTGTTTGGTAATGGTTTAAAACTGGACTCCGTTGATGCGACGGAAATTGTGGTCATGCTGGATAAAGTTTTCGATATCAAAGTGAGCGAAAGCGACGATCCTTCTTATATGAGAAGTATCAATAATCTGGCGACATTTATCATCCAGAAGAAAAAAGCTTAATTTATCATTGCGAATAACAGGATTACGTTATGAAATCTCTTTATGATTTTCATTTAAAAAACAAAGCGAAAATGGGCATTTACAACAATGCCAACGTTCCTTCTGCCTATCACGACCCCATGGTGGAATATAAAGCGGTGCGTGAAAATGCGCTGCTGGTGGACTATTCCCACATGTCGATTGTCAGCGTGATGGGGGATGATGCCTGGGCACTGGTGAACTATTTTGTCTCTGCCGATGTCTCGATTATCCGCGATGAGCAGGGGATCTACTCGCTGGTATTGAATGAAGACGGTACCGTGCGCGGCGATGTGTATGTGCTCTGCTCATCCGAGGGCTATTACATCATGTCCGAGAACATTCCGGCGGCGGAAATTATCGCTGGCCTGAACGCCCTTCTGGAAAAAGCCGACGAGCTGGATATCCAGGAAGCGCCCGAAATGGCTGATATGCGCGAGCAGAACTGGGGCGCGATCATGGTAGAAGGGCCTTACTCCTGGGAGCTGATGTCCGAGATCCACGGCTTCGACGTGATTGGTCTGCCTTACTATGAGTACATGAATACCGACGATGAGTTGATGGTATTCCGCTGCGGTAAACACGGTGAATTCGCCTATATGGTCATTGGCCAGCAGGAACAGCTGCTGGATCAGTGGCAGCAGCTGCTGGAGCACGGCGGCAAATACCAGCTGCAGACCGGCGGGCTGGACTACCAGAAAATTGTGCGTATCGAAAACCCAGGCTGGGACGACGCGCTGTGGGCGGAGTACAACCTCAATCCGGTAGAGCTGCAGCTGCAATGGGCCGTGCAGTACGACAAAGAAGGCTTTGTGGGTAAAGACGCGGCCGAAGAACTGTCTCACCGCGAAGGCGCACGCAAGGTTATCGGCATGATTACCGAGGGTGCCTGTTCGGGCATTGAATCAGGCGATAACGTACTGGTTGATGGTCAGGTGGTCGGGAACGTGGCTAAGGCCATCTATTCTCCCGCCCTGCAGTGCTTTATTGCTCTGGCGCTGATGGACAATGAATATGCATGGTCTGATATTAGCGGCTTTGCGATTCAAACGCGTTCGGAAACGGTGACCGCGAAAACCAAAGGTATGCCATTTATTTATAACCTGAGCATGCTGGTGAATCCTACTGAACACAGTTTTGTTGATGCCTCTAAAGCGAAAAGCGCACTGTAATTATTAATTAAAACGGCGAGAAGAGAATCCGTGGGGATATTAACACCACGGATCCTTTTCGCGGTTTATTGCCTGTACATGGCGGTACATATATTTATGAAGACAAACAGAAAACGGGTTGTCATTACCGGGATCGGTATTCTCTCTTCGCTGGCTGAAAACCTGCAGGATTTCAGAAACGCATTACTGAATAAAAAAAATGGCGTCACGGACAGCGTGCGGTTTTCAAAATGGTTTGAGAATGCCAGAGCCGCCGAAGTCTTGCATGACATTGATTATTCGGAATTACCGGATGACGTTATCGCCTCCCTGGATAATGCCGCACTCTGGGCCTGGAAGGTGGGGAAAGATGCGCTGAAACAGGCGGGGCTGGCTGAGAATAAGGCGCAACTTAAAGAGACCGGTTTAATTGTCGGTGTCTCGTCTGCCGGGACAGAGGCGTTTCTGCCGCTGTTTGAGCAACGCATGGAAGACTTCTCCCTGCGTAAAGCGCTGTTCTCTGGCGGTTTCTCTTCCTGCTGTTCCAGCGTCTCCACGCTGCTCGGCTTACAGGGCGGCGTTGAGCTGGTCGCGACCGCCTGTACGGCGAGCCCTAACGCGGTCGGTATGGCGTTTGACTATATCCAGAACGGCAAAAGCAAAACCATGCTGGCCGTCGGGACGGAACCGATCTACCTGCCAACCTTCGCGGGCTTTTATGCCCTGAACGTGATGCATCCGGAGGCCTGCACGCCGTTCTCCGGCAACTCGGGGATGTCCATCGGTGAAGGGGCCGGGGCGATCGTACTTGAAGAATATGAACATGCGGTCGCACGCGGCGCCACCATTTACGGTGAAATCCTCTCTTATGCCACCTCCTGCGATGCGTTCCACGAAACCGGACCGGATCCACGCGCCAGCGGCGCGGTGCAGGTCATGCATAAGGCGATGGAAAATGCCGGCGTCACCCCGGATCAGATCGAATACGTCAACGCCCACGGTACCGGAACAGAAGCCAACGATCGTATCGAAACGCTGGCGATGAAAAAGGTGTTCGCCAACAATGAAAAACTGCTGGTGAGCTCAACCAAGTCTTACTTTGGTCATAACATCGGTGCGGCGGGCATCGTCGAACTGATCGCCTGCCTGGTCACGCTGCCGGATAACCGCGTTCTGCCGACGCTGAACTTCACGAACGCGCGTCCAAACTGCGATCTGGATTACGTGCCAAACGACTTCCGTGACCAGAAAATCAACCTCTTCATGAAGAACAATTATGCCTTCGGCGGTAACAACTGCAGCATGATTATCAGCATGGAGCCTTGTTCGATCCCGGTCACTGCCTACGACGAAAAGCGTGTGGCGATCACCGGTCTGGGTGCCGTTTCCGCGATTGGCCACACCGTTAACGAGATCCTCGACAACGTATGGCAACAACACCATACCGTTGAGCTGGGCGGCGTCACCTTCCCGGAAGACACGCTGGAAGAGGCGAAAGAACTGCTGGAGGTGCTTGAAACCACCCGTCAGTTCGAAGCGTTGTTTGGGGAAGATTTCAGCGCGCTGGCCGAAACGCTGCCGGAAGCGAATGAACACTTTAAAACCTTCCAGGTTACCGGGCTCGAGCCGCGTAAACATCTGCGCCGCTTTGACCCTCGTAAGGCCACGCGTGGCGGGACATTCGCGCTGATTGCCCTGTCCGAAGCGCTGGAGCAGGCGAAGCGTAAAATCAAGCGTGATGGCGACGCGCTTGGCATGGTCATGGGGATGTCCAGCGGGCCGCAGGAGACAACCTACAAATATCTGCAGAGCCTTAAGCCGGACCCACGCAAAGTCAGAACCTCCGAATTCCCGGGATCGTTGATGAACTCCATCCCAACGTTCTGCGGCATTTCGGAAGGCATCAAGGGCTACACCACAACGCTGGCGACCGGTGAAAACGCGGCATTAGGCGCACTCACCTACGGCTACGAAATCGTGCGTCAGGATCTGCAGCCGCAGGTGCTGGTGGGCGGTGCGGATGAGTATTTCCCGTCCATGTCCCTCTATATGGATGCCGTTACTCAGAAGCTGCATATGACCTCCAACGCCGGAGAATATCAGGTCTACGGTAACGATCCGAAGGGCTACATTCCTGGCGAAGGTGCCTGCATGTTGCTGCTGGAAGATCCGCAGCGTGCCGCCGCGCGGGGTGCAGAAGTGCTGGCGGAAGTGGCCGGTTACGGTAAAGCCTGTAGCAACAGCTATTTTGACGCCTCTCAGCGGGACGAGAAATCCTCCTCCATGGCGCTGGCCATCGCCCGTGCGCTGGCGGATGCCGGTGTAACGGCGCAGGAGATCGATCTGGTCTGCGGTACCAGCAACGGTAGCGATGACAGCTCACGCATTGAAATTGATGCGATTTGCGAAATCTTCGCCCGGACAAAGCCGGACGTGCCGGTTGTTAACTACAACGCCTGCTTTGGCTTTGTGGCGTCTGCTGCCGGACTGCTTAACCTGGCCGTCATTATTGACTGTATTAAGAAGCAGGCGGTTCCCGCTATTCCTCATACCGTTGAGTTCTTCGATAAACGAATTAACTTCGTTCGTGAACCGTTGAAACTTGCCCTGAAGCACGTATTGCTGGTGGGCGCGACGGAAGGCGGCAACTACTACGCGTTTGTGATTAAAGGATAATATTGTGGATAATGCCGCTATCATTTCGGGGTTCAGTTCCTGTCTGCCGTTTGCCGAAGACAGTCTTCAGTTAATTCATAATCTGAAGCTGGGCAAACGCGTTGAAAGAAAACCCTGGTTTAAATCCGACGACGAGGCAATTAAATGTGGGTTCGATGGCAATAAACATATTGCCACGCTGGATCATACGGATGATAGCGCATTAGATCTGCTTTATCGTCTGATTGACGATGCACTCGGCCAGGCAAACCTGGATGCACAATGGCTGGCCGGGTGCAATGCCCGGGTTTATTTAACCGGTATTGGCCCGCGGGTCGATGGTATGGCCTATAAAAGTTTCTACAACAAAAATGACGTTGAGGATATTTATCTTTCAAAGTCATTGATGCAATTGCATGTCGATAATATGTCGCAGGATCGTATTGCCGGGCATCTTGCGCGTAAATATAACCTGCAGTATTTACCCCCCAATATGAATTGCACCAGTAATTCAGCCCTGACGGCGGTGCATTTAGGTTGCCAGGCTATTGAGCATGGCGGCGTGGATATTGTGTTAGTCGTGAACTGCTCGAAAATAAAAACCCAGGATATCTGGTTTCTGGATACCCAGTCGATGCTGGATAGCCATCTTGTTCAGCCCTTTGGTGAAAACAGTCAGGGGGTGCTTTTCGCTGAAGGTTATAGTGCGATTCTGCTGGAAAATTGCCGTCACCGACGTGCCAGAAAAGCAAAGGGAGGGGTGCGGCTACAAACAACCTATACCCAAATCAGCGCAGGCAGAAGCAACGACAGTTCCTGGCTTAGCACCAATATATTAAAAGTGATGCAGGCCACGATGAAAAAAGCTGAACTCGACCCGGAGGCATTATGCGCGATTATCCCCCACGGTAATGGCTCATCCGTCAGTGATAAAGCGGAAGCCAAAGCGATCGAGATGTTTACTGGGGGGAATACCCTCCCGGTGCTGGCTTATAAAGGCCAGATTGGCTATACCGCCACCGGCTCAGGGATTATCGATTTAATTATTGGGCATCATTCGCTAACCCAGCGAGAGCTTATTTCACCCGTTGGCAACGACACCATTATTGATGCCGTTGCTCAGCATGTCCTGATTGACCAGGGCGTTATTGGACATCAAAAAAATCATCTGCTTAAAGTCGGGGTGGGTGTGGATGGCTCAATTATTGGCGCCGTGATGTCTGATATTCATCCAGGCTGTTGAACGATCATGGAGAGTTACATGTATTTATCCTCATTTTCGCTCATTGAGCCGGAAGATAAATTTTATTTCTATCAGCCCAGCTGGCTAAACGCCTGGGAGGCGCATTTATTTAATAAAGCGCTTAAATCAACCCATGCCAACGGCTGGGGCTTAAAACGTTTTGGGACCCAGCCGGAGTTATATCCCGGTGAGATGATCCGTAATCCTCAGTATCAAAAATACCTTGAAGCAATGGAGCAAGCGGCAGATAACGCCCTCATGGCGCTGTCGGCGAAAGAGCGGATGAGGCTGTTAAAGCAGCGGACGGCATTTATTTATGTCGATTCCTGGGGCGAATCCGGGCCGTTTGAAAATATCTCCAGCGCATTACATATCTCGATGATTGATACGCTGCCCAAAAACCTGGTGAAGAAATTTTCCGTGAATTCACCCACCTGCAAACTCCGGGGGGAGAGGCAATCTTTCATTCAGGCCATGAGTCTGGCAAAGGATTACCTGAGCTGGGATGTGTTTGATTACGTGGTGATTTGCGCCGCCTACCGGGCGATCCCGGTGCTGGTCTTTTCGGACGAAGATATTGCGCTCAAGTGGAGAGAGAAGCACAAGGGTAAAGCCCAGGATGTCAATTTAACCGTCGAGCGTGCGGGATGTTTCATTTTTAGTCAGCAGGAAAGTGCGATCCGGGTGAACGGCGGGCAATACGTGCTGGCAGATACCCTTGAGAACACGGACGCTGCGGATCGCGTGGCGTTTGCCGGTCTGCGTAAAGAGATGCTGTCTCGCTCAACCGTTTCGCCGGTGAAGACGTTAGATCTGGTCGACACCTATGGTGCCAGTGGCTGCCTGACGCCGGCATTAAGCTTTGCGTATATCCAGCAGGCGCCGCATTTCGCCGGAAAATTAAGAACTGTCGTTCCTGACAGGCAGTTCGGTTACAGCTATTTCGACATTGACTCTTGCAAGGAATAACGGCAACCCATGAGCGGAATAATTAAAGAACTCCCAATGCTATCGCTGAACAATATTTATAAGAGTTATGGCTCGGGCGAAGGCAAAGTCGATGCCCTGAAAAATATCAATCTTGAAATAGAGAAAGGCGAATTTTTGGCCCTGTGCGGCCCTTCCGGCAGCGGCAAAAGTACGCTGTTAAATATCCTGTCGGGGATTGATAAGCCCAGCTTTGGCTCGGTGATGTTTCTGAGAAAGTTACTCAATAATTTACCGGAAGAACAATTATCGGAGATTCGCGGCAAGCATCTGGGATTCATATTTCAGTTTTTTAACTTGATACCCGTATTGAGCGTCTTTGATAACGTTTTTTTCCCGCTGGTATTAAACGGTCATACCAGCAAAAAAGAGGCGAAAGAGCGGGCGCTGTATTTTATCGAGAGCGTCGGGCTGATGGGATATACCGATCGTAAGCCGGGCCAGCTTTCGGGTGGACAGCAGCAGCGCGTGGCTATCGCCCGTGCGCTGGCGCATGACCCTCAGGTGGTGATTGCCGATGAGCCGACCGGGAACCTCGATCTGGTGACCGGTGAAGCCATCCTGGATCTGCTGCTGAAAATCAACCGGGAGACGCGTACCACTTTCATTATTTCGACGCACTCAAGCCAGCTGAAAGAGCGCGCGCGGCGTGTCGTTGAAATTAAGGACGGAGTGTTAGTTCATGATTCACAATCGTAATTTTTTCATTCTCTGCTGGCTGCTGATCTGCATGGCCTATGCCGGGAGCGTTAAAGCCGCAGCGGCCCCCGTGGCTGAGCAGGTGATAAAAAGTGGCTTCCCGGCGCAGGCGGAAAAGCTTGCCGATATCACCCGTGCGTTGTTTACCGAATACAAGGCCAATGATAACGCGCTGTCGCTGGTTTTTTATGCCTACGGCATGCTGCGCCAGGCAGAGCATTCCCTCAAAACGAATGACCTGATTCGGGCGTCTGAATACGGCAAAACGGGCTTTTTCTACCTTGATGAAGCGGTAGATCTTAATGAGGGCAATCTGCTGGTGCGCTACATGCGCGCCCGTGTCGACGCTTACCTGTCAGCGGATATTGGACGCTGTGTGGTGACGTTAAAAGATACGGAACTGATGGCGAAAAGCCCTGAAGTATTTAATGCCGGGTTGATGAAGCACATTGACGAAATGCGCTATCGCGCGCTGCTGAGCTGTAAACGTACCGCTGAGGCAGAAGCGCTACTGGCACACATTGAATTGCGCAACGCCAACTCAGCATTAGCGCTGGCTTCTGGCGATGCGCCAGAGTGGGATATCAACGAAGTGACAGAGGTCTTGTTACCGCTGGTGAAAGGGAACTAAATGTCCGGGGTTATGGTGTTAGCGAATAGTGTTGTTGTCCTGATTCTGATTTTTGTCCTCTGGTGCGTATTATTCCGCTCGCGGGACGTGAAGTTTGCTTTTTTAAACCTCTTTCGCCACAAAAGACGATCGTATTCCACCATTGCCGCGATTATGCTCGGTGGCGTGTCGATTTTTCTGTATGGCGGGTTTATCGATTACTCTTTCTGGATTTTGAAAGAGCAAACGATTCGAACCAATATTGGGCATGTGCAAATTTATAATGAAAATTACTTCCAGACGTCGAATAAGAATAAAAGCCTGATTGCAGATTATGCAGCCCTGAAAAAAGCGATTCTCAACGATCGCGATCTCGCACCGCATATTTCGACGCTATCCGGTCAGCTGGAATTTACCGGGGTGATTTCGCAGTATGAAAGCGAAACGTCCAGTTATTTTTCCGCACTGGGTGTGGAGCCTCTGCCTGCCTTAAAGCTGGGATCGTTTGATAAATTAATTTCCGGTAGCGATCTGTCCCGGGTGCGTACGGACGAAATCACGCTGGGCAGTGGGCTGGCGAAAACGCTTAATGCCCGCTATGACGACTGGCTGGATGTGCTGGTGGTGAATACCGAGGGTGGGCAGGGCGCGTTATCGATGAAGCTTCGCGGCATCTTTGAGTCCGGTATTAAGGATTACGATGATGTGGCAATGAAAATCCCGCTTGATACCGCGCAGCGCATCATGGGGACCAACAGCGTCAGCAAGGTATTAATACTGCTGAAGGACGATGATACCGCCCTGTTCAGCGCCAAACTGCGCCAGTTTATTACGAAGCATCATTTACCGCTGATGGTAAAAGACTGGAAAGAGACGTCGATCTTTTATCAGCAAGTGGAAGGCTTATTATCCGGGATCTATTTCTTCATTAAGCTCATCGTCGGGTTGATCGTGATCTTTATGATCGGCAATTCGATGACCATGAACATTATTGAACGTACCCGGGAAATAACCACCCTCAGGGCGATTGGCCTGAAACCGCTGCACGTTACAAGGCTGTTTTTACTGGAGGGGATTTTTATTGGCATTATCGGCGCCGTTGGCAGTCTGGCGACAGGTTATGCCATTGCCTCCGCCATCAATCTTTACGGTATTGCGATGCCGCCGTCACCGGGACAAACGCTGGGCTATACGGCATTTATTAAAACCAACAGCGTCGCGCTTATCTGGATAACCCTGGTATTACCGATCCTGGCCGCCACCGGTGCCTCTGTGCTGCCCGCATTACGTGCGTCACGGCTGAATATTTCAGATGCTTTTAAATTTTCGTAAGGAAGCGATATGAAACGCGTTGTCATCATAAAACTGCTCTTTTGTCTGGGCCTGTTTTCCGCGGGGGCGTTTTCAGCCCCGGTGGATAACAAAGCCTCAGAGATTATTCGCCGTGCCGATGAGGTGCGTTCTCCGAATAAACCTTTTCGCTACACCCTGACCATTTATGAATATAAGTCGGGAGCGTCTCAACCTGACAATAAGCAGATACTGGATATTTCCATGCGCTTTATGAAACCCGAAGGGGAAATGAAAGCCGACGCCCGTTCGCTGGCACGGTTTATTTATCCCCCGCGCGACAAGGGCAAAGTGCTGCTCTCTGACTGGTACGATCTTTGGTTCTACACCCCGGAACTTCGTCGCCCGGTTCCCGTTTCGCGCCAGCAGCGTCTGGTGGGACAAATTTCCAATGGCGACGTCATTGTGACCAATTTTGAGTATGCCTACCACGCCACCCTGCTGGGTGAAGAGCCGTGCGGCGAAACGCAGTGCTATAAGCTGGCGTTAGTGCGCAAAACGGATGACGTCACCTGGCCAAAAGTTATCTATTACGTCGAAAAAGAGGGGGAGAACCGTCCTTATAAAGCGTCGTATTACTCTCTGGATAATAAATTGATTAAAGACGTGCTGTATCAGGATTTTCAAATGGTATTAGGGAAGATGCGTCCGATGAAAATTATCGTCCAGGAGGCCCGTCACGGTAAAAGCTATTCCGTGATGGAGTACAGCGATGTTCGCCTGGAATCCTTGCCGGAATCCCACTTTACTCGCGAGTCTATTCAGCGAGGTGTCAATTGAAACGCACACTCATGGGGTTAACCCTGGCCCTTTCCGCTCTGCCGGTGAGCGTACTGGCGGACTGCCTGTCCGGCTCCGACGTGGCTAAAAACAGCACGGTCACGCTGTATGAGCAGGTGTCGCTGGTCAAAAAGCAAATCTCAGACTGGCGAATTGCTGGCCGAAACCCGTATACCAGACACAATATCTACAATGACGCCGGTGTGAATCTCACCAGCCGGTGCGCCGTTGTTGATAATGCGCTGGAACTGGACTTATCCCTCTACGGGCTGACCTGGTACTCCCCGCGTAAGCTGGGGGCATTTGAAGAGGACGACAGCCGCTCTCAACTGCTGATTGAACGTCTGAGACTGGTTTACGCCGTGTCAGACAGCGTGCAGCTTGAAGTGGGAAAACTTCAGGCGAAGCCAGGGCTCTTTTTCCTGCGTTCACCGTCCGATCTGACCCCGCATTACTACGCCGGGTTCAAACCGACGCGGCTTTACGATCCCGCGCTTCGCACGGCGTATCAGTCCTCGTCCTGGGCCGCGACGCTGTCAATGGATAACCGGGAGGAGTCGCTCTCGCTGACCGTGATTCCGAAGCTGGCGACGATCGGTAAAGACTACCTGACCTCCGGCAACTGGTCCGCGAACCAGCGTGGCAACAGCAGCGAGACCTGGCTGTTGAGCTATACCTCACATGCCTTCCGTCACCATACGCCGGGAATGCGCATCCTGCTGGGTGAGTCGCAGTCGATTGCCGTCTCTGACAGCTATCACTACACCCCACAGCTTACCCTGAATGCCGAGATGGCCTGGCACCGGGAGCAGCGCTGGCGTCATCTCTCTGAGGAGAAAAGTGCCGAAGTCCAGAACTATGCCTTTCCTTCCTCGCTGTATGACGCCGGGGACAAAAATGGCGTAGAGCTGGCCGTTGGCGGGCAATATACCTCTGATACCTTTAATGTTTTCGGCCTGGAATATTATTACCAGAGCGAAGGGTATTCCCGCTCGGAATGGCGCAAACAGCGTGAGCTGATGACCTTCTTAAATACCCCGACAGGCTATGCGCCGCTCGACAGGGCATTTGATTCCTATAAGTACCTGATGGCTTCCGAGATAAGCAATACGGGCAATAAAGGCATGCTGCAGGGGAAACACTATCTTAACGCCTGGTCCAGCGTGCAGTTCACCCATCAGATTGCATTGCAACCCTATTTTATCCTCAACCTGATGGATAAAAGCACCATGGCGGGACTCCACATCAGCGCACCGCTGACCTTTATCGATGACCAGCTGGAAGCGTATACCGGCGTCTATTCCGCGCTGGGTAGCGCAAATTCTGAGTTTGCCTTCTTCGGCGATGTCGCCGGTGGCTATGTTGGCTTTAAGTATTACTTATAAGGAAATGACTATGACGCGTGATAATCCATCGCAGCCTGTGGTGCTGCTGTTTTCCGGCCAGGGAAACCCGGTGATTGGTATGGGCAGCGATCTGTGGGATCTGAATGCAACGACGAAACAGATCTGGGATTGTGCCAGCGATGTGTCGGGTCTCGATCTGCGCCGACTCTGCCTCAAAGGGCCGATGAACAGGCTGATCCAGACCACGGTACAACAGCTGGCCGTTACGGCGATCAACATATCGCTGTACAGCCTCTGCCGCGAGCGCTTCCCGGCGCTCCGCGTCGTGGGCGCCTGCGGCCATAGCGTTGGCGAATACAGCGCGCTGTACGCGGCAGGCGCAATTTCGCTTGAGACCCTGTTCCGTACGCTGCATTTTCGTGCCAGCACCATGGATGCGGTGAGTAAAAAACATAAAGGCGCGATGCTGGCGCTGAAGGGGGCCGATTTTGCCACCCTCAGTGACATCATCACCCGCAGCGGGATCGCGCTGGATATCAGCTGCGACAACACACCGCGTCAGCAGGTGATTGGCGGAACGCCGTCTGCGCTGAGTGATTTTGCCAGAGTGCTGGCGGACGAAGGCTATGAACCCATCAAGCTCGGCGTCAGCGGAGCCTGGCATACCCGTTTAATGGCTGAGGGCGTGCCGCTGATGCGGGATTTCCTGGCGGGACAGCCCTTCACCTCGCCGGCTTATGACGTGCTGATGAACGTGACAGCCAGAATAGAAACGGCACCGGACATCATCAAAGAAAACCTCTCCCTGCATCTGACGCATACGGTGAAATGGGCTGATTCCATGGCCAGGTTGATCCATCATCCAGAACAACCGCTGTTCCTGGAGATGAGCAACAAGCCTTATCTGGGACAGATGCTGAATGATTTTGCCGGTTTCTCTTCCGAACGTGTCCTGCACTGCAGAAAAGCTTTAGAGATGTGATGGCCGAGCTATGATTCCTGATTATTTAACCTTCATCCGTTTTCAGGATAAAAGAAACGTTCTTTTTATCTATATCGTGACGTTTATCCTGCTGGCTTTTTACTGGAAAAATGCCGGTTTCTCTTTTTCCCGGCAAGATGCCTGGGTAGCGAGCGGTATTTTCGCGCTGATCCTGTACAGCTTTATTGCCGATCTTAAGGCCTTCTGGGCCTATAAATGCGCCATCAAGAATATTGATTTATCGTTTTTTATCGGCAAAAAAAGCCCGAAGATAAAGGCGTTCATTTTTGAACCGTTTGTTGTGTTGCTCATCGCTACCCTGATGTTTGCAGGTATCATCGCGCTCCTCCTTGCGCTGGCTCAGCCGGGGATGGTGTTACTGATTCTGGCCCTCGTTGCGCCGCTGCTTATCTGGGGAATGTTTGCCGCACTGCGCTATATCTATACGCTGCAGGTCATTGAATCCGCCAGAGACAAAGTCAAGTACACACGGCTTTCACAGTATGTGGCCGTCGCTGTCATTATGAGCGTGGTGTTGAATCTCCTGACGATAAGTCCGTTACGCAACAGCGAGCAGTTTGACCTCTATGGACGCTACTTCACCTTAACCGCCATCATTACCATGGTGGTGCTCTGCGTGGTGGTGCTGGCAATCAACCTGCTGTTCTTACGCTTTACCCGACGCTATGTTTTTCTTGGCCATCTGTTCCTTAACGAGATTGACCTCTATTTCTCCCCGTCAATCCCGTGGCGGACGCTGTCTGAGAAACCCCTGTGGTTAAGGCTGGCGATGCTGGTGGGGGTTGAATGTCTCTGGTCGGCTGTTATCGGTGTGCTGCTTACGCTTTCGGGATGGCAGGTCTGGTTTGAGGTCTATTTCCTGCTCTGTTATCTGCCGTGTCTGGTGTATTACACGCTGCATACCTGGTGGAAATGGCATACCGACTTTATGATGTCGAGCGATATGTATCTGCGCTGGGCGGAGATCAGCAAAGAGAACTCCCTCTGGTAATGACCTTATTGCCGGAATAAAAAAGCCAGACCGTCATTGCTGACGGTCTGGCTTTTTACTACGCCCGTTTCGCTTAGCTCATTTTCATCCAAGACAGCAGCATGGATGCGCTGGCAATGACGTTAATGTTGGAAATATAGCCGTCGTAGCGGTTGTTAATGGCAGAAAGCTGATTATTAAAATGATCGTTTTCTGCCGTCAGCACGTCGAGCAAAGTGCGTTTGCCCAGGTGGTACCACTGTTCGTAGAACATGCGGCGAACCCGATCCGTTTCACCTGACAGACGATCGTAATCATCGGCGCGCAGGAAGGAGGAGTCACGGACCTGGATCTGATAGTTGATCTGATACTCCAGATCTTTGTAACTCACTTCATATTGCTGCTGCGCCATATTGGCTTTCGCGCGCGCCGACATCTCGGCGGCACGCTGAGAGCCGCCGCTAAACGCTTCCCACTCGACGTTTAAACCGGTATACCACCCGGCCTCGTTACCGTTGCTGTCTTTGGCGGTGCTTTTGGAGATGACCCAGTTCACCTGTGGCAGAGCCGAGGATTTAATGCTTTCTGCCTCATACTCTGCCGCCCGTACTTTGGACTGCAGGTTCAGCATCATCGGGTTTTTATCCAGCGCCGAAAGGGCCACCGAGGCCGGAATGACCGTGTCGTGCCAGCTTATGCCTTCCGGTAATTCAGGCTCGCTCCCCAGCAGGCGCACCAGTTTGATTTTGCTGGCGCTCAGCTGATGCTCAATGTTATCGAGACTCGCCTGGGCCGACATCAGTTTTGCTTTTGCCTGTACCAGTTCACTCTCTCTTCCGCGGTCCGCCTGAGTAATTTGCGACAGCATGGTGACCAGCTCTTTCATGCGGCCGACATACTGTTTCGCCACAACCTTACTGCGCTGGTAGCGCCCCATATTCATCAGTTCAGACACGGTGTTATAGGCCAGCTGTTCGCGGGAATACTCTTTTGAATAACGGGCTGCTTTTGCCGTTTCCAGAGAGTTGTCCACCTGGTTGCTGATCCTTCCCCAGTCAATAATCGGTGTATTGACGGAGACCGTGCCGCTGGAGTCGCTGATATGGCTATTGTTGGAGGACGACTGACGATCGCCGCCCACGGTCGACAGCGGCGAGGTCACGCCCAGACGTACCTGTGGCAGGCGCTGACCTTTAACCTGATCGACCATGTAATCTGAAGCCATCACCTCTGCTGATGCCGCCCGCAATTCCGGGCTATACGCCAGCGCTCTGGCCACCATGCTTCGCAGGAAGACAAGCGAATCCTGACTGCCGGCAAGGTAGCTCTGCGACCTGCCGCTGATGGCGTGCCGCGCATCTCCCTCCTGACGCACCCCGGCGTACGCCGGGTCCGGTTTGTAGTACTCGGTGACGGGCGGGAAGAAGTCTGCGTTTTTCTTCAGCGCTGCCCGGCTTGCCGCTGGCGTTGGCGAGGCGGGGGCAAACTCCCGGTCTGGCGTTGCAGAAGCGTAACGCGCAGGGCGAGCAGTGGATGGCACCGGTACCGCTTTTTGCGTGCTGGCGTATTGTGACTGGGTACGCATAGCGGGCAATGATGTCTGCGATGTCGTACCCTGCGACGTTGTCCTCGTCACAGGCTGCGGTTCCCGGTTGAGCTGTGACTGCGTGCGCATTGGCGGCAATGACGCCAGGCTGCTTTTAGCCTGCGCAATGTCAGCCGCGTGCAGCGGAATGACAAAAGAAGAGCAGGGCAAGCAGAGGGCAACTGCGGTTGCAACCCTTGCCCAACGACGCTCTTTACGTGCCTTAACCATAAAATTATCTCTCCCTGAAGGCTTCGCGCGCTTTCAGTATCGGTTTGAGGATGTAAGACAAAATGGTCTTCTCCCCCGTTCTGATTTCTACGTTTGCCACCATTCCCGGTATGATCGGGAACGACTTGTCTTTTACCTGTAACGCGGCCCGGTCGGTGCGGACGAACACCCGGTAATAGGTGGAATCCCCACGCCCCTGACGGGCTTTCTCTTCATCGATCAACGTGTCTGAACTGAGGTGTTCGACGACACCGTTTAATCCGCCATAGATGGCATAGTCGTAGGCGGTAATTTTTACCGTGGCGGGCAGGCCAGGATGGATAAAGGCCACATCAGAGGGTTTGATTTTGGCTTCAACCAGCAGGTTATCTTCCAGCGGAATGATGGTCATGATCTCCGCCCCCTGTTGAATGACGCCGCCGCGCGTGGTCACCCGGATGTTGTTAACGGTGCCGCGCACGGGAGCCACCACGGTGGTACGGTTCATCACGTCCTGGCGCCCGCGCAGAATCTCTTCCGCCTGCGCCAGTTCAGATTCCAGACGGTTCAGCTCGCTGTTGGCATCGGAACGAAAGCGGTTAGTCCGCTCGGCGATCTGCAGGCTAAATTCGTTTGCCTGGCGCTTAAGGCGCAGGATTTCGACATCCGACATCAGCCCTCTGCGCGCCAGCGGCTCTGACAAACTGACTTCGTTTTGTGCCAGCGACAGGCTCCGTTTTAAAGCCTCTACGCTCTCATTCAGGGTCTTCAGGCGTGCGTTATAGGCCTGAGTCTCATCACGCACGATAGACTCAATCCCGGCGATATCCGGCGGGAAGGTCAGTGGCGTGTCGTAGGCTTCCGCCCTGAGGCGGGCAATGCTGCCTTTCAGCCCCTGCACTTTCGACAAAGATTCCCCATAGCTGGCCGCGGCGCGAGTCGGGTCAATTTTCAGCAGAACCTGTCCTTTCTCGACAATGTCGCCTTCCTGCACATTCAACTCTTCGAGAATGCCGCCTTCCAGGCTCTGAATCAGCTGCTCACGGCTGGCGGGGATCACTTTCCCGTCGCCACGGGTAATCTCCTCAACCCGGGCGAAATGCGCCCACACCAGCGCCACCACCACCACCAGCGTGATGGTGTAGAGCATGATCATGCTGAAAGGGGTTTTCTGCGCGATCAGGGCTCCCTGCAGGTCGTGCATGAATTTCAGATCGTCTGCTTTCACTTTCCCCGTTGGCTGTGTGGGGGGCAATGCCAGCCCGGTGCCGGCTCTCTTCTGCGTAGCGTCCTCGTTCATCATCCATTCACACCTTGTTTCTGTTGCTTCTCTTCGACTGAATGCATTGCTTGTTTTTTCTTCAGTACATTCTCATTCAGGCTGGCCATCACCTGATCTTTTGGTCCGTCTTTCACGACATGCCCGTCTTCCATGACGATCAGACGCTCCACCAGGCTCAGCACCGACATGCGGTGGGTCACAATGACCAGCGTTTGTCCCTGCGTCGCCTCTTTTAACCGGCGAAGGAACAGGGTTTCCGTCATCGCATCCATGGAGCTGGTAGGTTCATCCATCAGCAAAATCTTTGGCCGCAGCAACAGGCAGCGGGCGAGGGCGACAAGCTGTTTTTGGCCACCGGAAAGGCAATTGCCCATTTCGCCGATAGGCATGTCAAAACCCAACGGATGTCGGGCCGCCACGTGATCAAGCCCGGTCAGACGCACCACCCGCAGAAATTCTTCCGTGCTCACGCCCGGGTTACCTATGACGATGTTATGGCGCAGGGTGCCGTAAAACAGACGGCAGTCCTGCCCGACGTAGCCCACCGCGGCGCGCCAGTCCGCGGGATCTACCTGGGTTGCATCCACACCATCAATGAAAAGCTGTCCGCTGCTCTGCTGGTACAGGCGAGCCATGACGCGCAGCAGAGTAGACTTACCGCTGCCGATTTTGCCCAGAATGGCCACCTGCTCCCCGGCTTCGATGTTGATATTGATGTTGTCCAGAATGCGTGGCGCCACCATCATTCCCGGTACCGGGTAGGTGAACCCCACCTTTTTCAGACGCAGGCTGCCGGTGAAATTGGGCGTCGGCAGATAATTGATGAGCGCGTCGCGCTCGGTCGGCGTTTCCATCAGCTGGTTCAGGGATTTCAGCGCGGTTTTGGCGTGCTGATAACGCAACGCCAGCCCGACCACAGAAGCCAGGGGCGCAAGCGAACGGCTGGACAAGATCACCACCCCAATCATGGCCCCCATCGTCAGTTCCCCGGCGTGGATTAAATAGACGCCAAGCACCACGATGCAGACGGTGGTAATTTGCTGCACAAACGAGACAAAGTTGGTGGTCAGCATTGAGAGATAGCGGGTTTTCATGGAGGACGCTGCCGCCAGTGCGCTGAAGTCATCCCAGCGCTTTTGCATGACCCCTTCCCCCTGGGCGGCTTTTAACGCCTCAAGCCCTTCGATGCTCTCAATAAGCAGACCCTGCTTAAGCGAAATTTCCCGGACGTTTTCTTCCATATAGCGACCCAGCGGCCACTGGATAATGACGCTGACAATCAAAATGAGCGGCATCGCGACCAGCGGTACAACGGCCAGTGGGCCGCCAATCATGTAGATGATGAACATGAACAGCAGACAGAACGGCAGATCAGACAGCGTGGCGAGGGTCGCAGAGGTAATAAAGTCGCGCACGGCTTCAAAATCGCGTAACTGGTTAGCGAAGGTTCCCGAGGATTGCGGCTTGTACTCCATGCGCATCGACATCACCTGGCGAAACAGCTTTGCTCCGAGGATCAGATCGGCTTTTTTACCGGCGATGTCGATCAAATATGCGCGGATTTGCCGGCTGGCAAATTCAAAGATAATCGCAATGACCACGCCAATGGCCAGCGACCAGAGGGTGACGTATGCCTGGGTGGGGATCACGCGGTCATACACGTTCATGGTGAAGAAGGTGCCGGCCAGCGTAAGAATATTTGCCAGCAATGCCGCCAGCGCCGCGCTGTAGAAATAATGCCGGTAACGCCACAGCGTCGAATAGAGCCAGTGACCTTCATCCTGGGCTTTCGGTAACAGCTGGTCCTCGGCGCGTGCATCAAGCGTAGGTTTTGGCGTCGTGACAAGGGCGAAACCGCCATAACCCGCGTGGAGTTCCGCCTCATCAAGCACCAGCGTCCCTTCGTTTTCAGGCACGATTATCTGGTAAGTGTGTTGCCCGCGCTTTCCATTGCGCGCGGTAAGCATGCAGTATGTCCCGTCCTTGCGGGCAATAAGCAAAGGGAACAGCCAGGAGGAAAGGGAATTAAGATCGCGCTTTACCCACCCTGCGGATATGCCCATCTGCTCAAGCATACGCAGCGCCATTTCAGGCTCGAGCTTGTCGCTTTTTGGCAGGCCAGCGTACAGCACCTCTTTGCTGGCATACTTCGCATGATGTCTACAAAGCCATTCAACACCCCACAGAAGAGAATCTTTTTCAGGGGCGTCAATATCATTAAGAGCGTGCTCTGAATTAATTTTTACCGTGGAGAAATGTGTATTCATTTTCGAATTCAGACCTGTAGTTGCGTTCCTCACTTAGATTTAAAAAGTAAAGAATAGTGTATTTAAAAAAGACCGGGGGCATCCGTAAATACAGCGGGTGACGCGGATGGATTATGCTGAAAATACAAGCTCTGGTAATAGCTTAGTGTAGGGGGTTACCCCTCTGATACACAATAAAGAAAAGTAACTGTCCCTTTAAGAATACTCTACGTACAATTTGTTATGCTGCTGTTTCGCCATTCTTTTTTATACGCGTGATGGGTTAACTGGCGAGCCGTGAAATGGGGACGCCCAGCTTTGTTTCTATCCTTATTTTCATCGCGTAAATGTTTTTGACATTCGTGGCATTTTTCATGGCGATCTTTTTAGGTAATTGCCCTTTATACAATTCAGCAAATAATGCATATTCATTCGCACTCAGTTTGGCTCGTTTTTCTGACGGGCGTATAATTTTACCCATAAATGACTGGCTGACCTTCATTTTAATGTCTTCGGACATATCATCATGAAAGATGACCGTGCTGATGATCGTATCTGTCGTGTCGTTGTAGAACCAGTAGTGCGCAATAGCCGCCATTTTTTTATCAGCGATCAGAATTAAACGTGTGTTTTTGAACTGAGCTAACCAATTGTTTGATAAGAAGTAATTAATATTTTTGTAATTGAAGTCTATGACAACAATGGGTTGTGAAATTATTTTTGTATTAATTTCAGTGAAGTACTGTAAAACTCCTTCTATCAGAAATGCGTTATTTTCAGGCCAGATATAAAATTCTGTTCCGCAGCATTCATCATGCTTTGCGGTACGAATGGAAGCATAGGCGCATTTATGAATACACCCATAACAGCGCATAGTGATGTTGTCGTGATTAATAGGTTTAATAGTAATTATATCCATGTGATGAAACGCTACGCGTCCATATAAAATATGTAAATATTACGTAATATATCAACAATCAGATTAATCTTGCATTACGGAAAAATACGCGTCACAGTAAGATTACGCTCTGTTCGTCCAGGAATTATCGACAGAGCGTATTCGCGGTGTTTACGCTAGCTTGCAAGACGCGTGATAGACACGCCCAGTTTGCGTTCAATCCTGTTCTTCATGGCATAGGTGTTTTTCACACTGGTGCCGTTCCTGTAGGCGATTTTCTTTGGTGACCAGCCATTAAAGAGGAATGAAAACAGGTTGTATTCATTCTGACTCAGTTTGGGTCGGTTACCTGTCGGCTTAATCGTTTTCGCCAGGAATGTTTTTTTCAGTTTCGCCGCGACTTCTTCTGCGGTATCGTCATAAAAGATAACGGAGCTGATGGTGGTTTCTAACGTGTCGTTATAGAACCAGTAATGCGCAATTGCCGTCATCTTTTTATCGGTGACAAGAATTAATCTCATGTTTTTGAACTGATCTAACCAGTTATCGGATAAAAAATAATTAATGTTTTTGTAGCTGAAGTCGATGATTACCACCGGCTGCGAAACGTATTTGTCACTTACCTCACCAAAATGGTGGCGGATACCCTCAACTAAAAAAGTATTATTATCAGGCCATATAGCATATTCCAGTCCGTGACAGTCATGGCTTGGGCCACGTTCCAGGGTATTAAAGCGGCATTTCTTTTCACAGCCATAACAATGCATGGCTGGAGTATGACAAACCGGTTGTCCGTCAGTATGAGATAAATAAATGGGGTTGTTAGTGGCACTGTACATATTATACCTCACACGCAATGATGTCTTACGATAATAACATTGACGAGGGTCTTACCGACGCCGTCGTTCTTTAGGAATAATCATATGATGCACCAGGCATTATTCTTAATTAAATAGTCTGAAGTGAGGGTGCAGAGTTCTTATTAAGATTTAAATGCCATTAAAACAATTGGTTAGGGAATTTCTTAAATGAGAGTGAGATGTGTTTACTGTGTTTTGAAATGTTGTAATTGTTGTATTTTAGTTAACTTTTAATGGCCTTTTTTAATTATCAGACTAGCGGGGTGGAAACCGATAAATATAGATGGAAAATGACTTTAGTTTATTAACTAAAGTAATTGTGGTTGACGCATGAAATAGTAAAAAGCGCTTGCCGGGAAAGTCATTGTCTTATTTATATGACATGTTATTGGATAATATCCGATCGTTTCGCCGTCATTATCCTGGATGTTATTCGCCGGGTTCCCTAAGCAAATAGCCGGTAACATAATCTCAAGTTAACAAAGTGTAAACAATATTGGTGCATTATGTTAACAATTGATCGTTTTTGGTGCGTTGTTTGCACTATTATTGTGCAGGTGGCGTGCAGAATGCGCTCTGGCATAACGCCCCACGCGTGTCTGATGTGCCTGAGATCTCTTTAATAATGAGCAGGTTGCTCTTCATATCACGTCAAGTATTTGAACCAATGCACAATTGGTTCGTTTATTGCTTAATCATTAGCACGGTAAGTAGCACGTCATATCAATAACTTATCGTTAATAAAAATAAAACAATGATGAAAGCGAGCGAACCAATATGGAAAAACCGTCACGGTTTCTGGCAAATTCCAGCACCGCGCTTGAGCAACTGCGTGGGCTAATCAACCAGCATGAGTCAACACCAGGCACTCCACTGCCCACGGAACGTGAGCTGTCGGAGACGCTCGGCGTAGGACGCCGTGAAGTGCGTCGTGCGCTGGATGTGCTGGAAGAAGAGGGGCGCATCTGGCGTAAGCAGGGCAAAGGCACCTTTATCGGTCCTTCTGCCCCTGTCGAACCGCTGGCCCTTCAGGGATTGGTTCAGCAAACCAACCTTCTGGAAGTGATGGAAGCTCGCCTGCAGCTCGAACCCGGCTTAGCCCGGCTTGCGGCACTGCGTGCCACCAGGGAAAACCTCGCGCTGATGCAGCGCATGCTGGAACGCATTGATAAGGTCAGCCCGGATGACCGCGATCTCAACGAACTGTGGGACAGCGCCTTTCACCGCGCCATTGCGGAGGCCGCGGGTAACCGCCTGATGCTCGGCCTGTTTGATGCCATAGATGCCGTCAGACGTGAACCGGGCTGGCAGCACCTGCGCGAATTAGCCCGCACCCCCGAACGCGTCGACAGTTATAACGACCACCATCACAAGATCATGGCTGCGATTATCCATCGCCAGCCAAATGAGGCCGCGGCCGCCATGCGCGAACACCTGCTCAGCCTGCAAACCGCCCTGATCCATGCGATCCACCTTGAGGACGACTTCACGCTATGACGACGATCCCATTTAACGATCCCACGCCTGTTCTGCGCGTACGCAATCTGAATGTCAGGTTCGCCGGCTCGCCGGTGAGCGTGCTGGAGGATATTTCACTGACGGTTAAAGCGGGCGAAACCCTGGCGCTGGTGGGGGAGTCAGGCTGCGGGAAAAGTATCACCTCATTAGCGCTGATGGGCCTGTTGCCTGCCAGCGCCCGGATCGTCAGCGGGGAGATGCATTTTCGCCGTCACGATCTGCGCAAGCTTTCACCGCGGGAATATGCCGACCTGCGCGGCAGCGAGCTGGCGATGATTTTCCAGGAGCCAATGACCTCGCTTAATCCGGCATTTACGCTGGGGGATCAGCTGAGCGAAGCGGTCATGCGCCATCAGAGCGTCTCGCGAGCAGAGGCGATGAAGGTCGCGCTGCAGATCCTTGAGAAGGTGCAGATCCCGGCCGCAGAGATGAGGCTGAAGGCGTACCCCCACCAGCTTTCCGGTGGCATGCGCCAGCGAGTGATGATTGCGATGGCGCTGATTAACCACCCGAAACTGCTGATTGCCGATGAACCGACCACCGCCCTCGACGTAACGATCCAGGCGCAAATTCTCGCCTTGCTGAACACCCTCAAAGAAGAGACCGGCACGGCGGTGCTGATGATCACTCACGATTTAGGCGTGGTGGCAGAGGTCGCCCAGCAGGTGGCGGTGATGTATGCCGGGCAGGTGGTGGAGCAGGGAAGCGTGGAGGCCATCTTTGCCGACCCGCAGCACCCGTACACCATCGGCCTGATGGGGTCGATTCCCTCTCTGGGCGCACGTAAAGGCCCGCTTTCCACGATTCCCGGATCGGTGCCGCTGGCGGAATTCATGCCGAAGGGCTGCCGTTTTGCCACTCGTTGTCCGTTTGCGCAGGCGCGCTGCCATGCTGAAAAACCACCGCTCACTGCGCAGGGGGCCGGCCATCAGGTCGCCTGCTTCCGCGTACCGCTTGAACACCACATTGCCCTGGGAGAGACCGCATGACCACGCCGATCCTTGAAGCCCGCGATCTCAGCAAGCTGTTCCCTGGCCCTAAAAAACTCTTTACCCCGGCCCGGTTTGTGACGGCGGTCGACCGCGTGTCGCTGGCCGTGATGCCGGGCGAAACGCTGGCGATTGTCGGGGAGTCGGGGTCCGGGAAATCCACCCTCGGTCGTCTGCTGCTGCGTCTGCTGGCCGCCAGCGAAGGGCGCGTGTTTTACCAGGGGGAGGAGATCACGCATGCCTCGGGTGCGCGCCTCAACCAGCTCCGGCGCGAGCTGCAAATTATCTTTCAGGATCCCTTTGCCTCGCTCAACCCGCGCATGACGGTGGAGCAGATCGTTGGCGAGCCGCTGTGGCTGCACCAGAACATGAAAAAAGCCGACCGCCAGTACCGCGTAGCTGAACTGCTGAAGACCGTTGGCCTGCCTGCCGCCTGGGCCGGACGTTATCCGCACGAGTTTTCTGGCGGGCAGCGTCAGCGCATTGGCATTGCGCGCGCGCTGGCGTCGGGACCCAAACTGCTGCTGGGTGATGAACCCGTCTCCGCGCTGGATGTATCTGTGCAGGCCCAGGTGGTAAATTTGCTGGAAAGTCTGAAGCACCAGCTGGGGCTGACGATGGTGATCGTCGCCCACGGTCTGGCGGTTATCCGCCATATGAGCGATCGCGTGGCGGTCATGTACCTCGGGCAAATTGTCGAGCTTGCCACCGTCGATGAGATTTTTGACGCACCGCTGCACCCTTATACCCAGGCGCTGATCGCCTCGGCGCCGCAGATGCAGCCCGGCGCGGAACGTGACGCCCCGCTGTTGCAGGGAGATTTGCCGAACCCGGCCAACCCGCCGACCGGCTGTCGCTTCCATACGCGTTGCCCGTACGTCACTGACGAATGCCGCCAGGTTGAACCCATTAACCAACTCCTGGACGGTGGACGTCAGGTGGCCTGTCATCGCTGGCAGGAAATTAATCGCGATCGCAGTGTTATCCAGATTGCACCGCCATCCGCTGCTTTTCTGCGCCGCCGCGCGCTGTTTGAACACGCGGCCACTCACTCCTCCCTTCCTTCAAGGAACTCATGATAATGACAATGCGTAATTCTCTTTTGACCGTACTGGGAAGTGTTATGTTGCTTGGCGCGGCGCTGCCCGCCCATTCTGAAAGCGTGCTGCGTGTGGGGCTGGGGGCTGACCCGGACATGCTCGACCCGCATCTGGCGCGCACCTACTATGGCCGCTTCGTGTTTGCCTCCCTGTGCGACAGGCTGGTGGACGTGGATGAAAATCTGAAGGTCGTGCCTGGTCTGGCGAAAGACTGGGCCTGGAGCGACGACGGCAAAACCCTGACCCTGAATTTGCGCGAGGGCGTCACCTTCCACGACGGTGAGAAATTCGATGCGGCCGCCGCAAAATACAACCTCGACCGCGCCCTGACCTTAAAAGGCTCCCTGCGTAAAAGCGAGATTTCCTCCGTGGAGTCCGTTGAGGTCACAGGCCCGATGCAGATTGCCCTGCACCTGAAAACGCCAGACGCCGCGCTGCTGATGCAGCTCACCGACCGCGCGGGCGCGATGATGGCCCCCGACGCGGCGAAAAAACCGGATTTTGCCGCCCATCCCGTCTGTTCCGGCCCGTATAAATTCGACAGCCGCGTGTCCCAGGACCGCATCGTTCTTACGCGTTTCGACAATTACTGGAACAAAGATGCCTACCACTTCGACAAAATTATCTATCTGCCGATCCCGGATGCCTCCGTGCGCCTGGCGAACCTGCGTGCGGGCGATCTCGACCTGACCGAAGGGATTGCCGCCAGCGATGTCAAAACCGTCGAAGCCGACAGCAAGCTGGCGCTGGCAAAAGTGACCGGTCTGGGCTATCAGGGCATTACCTTCAACATCAATAACGGCAAGGTGCCGGCGAACGATCCGTTCAGGGACGCCCGCGTGCGTGAGGCGTTTTCTCAGGCCATCGACCGCGATGCGCTAAACCAGGTAGTCTTTGAAGGGCTGTATACGCCAGCCAACCAGCCGTTTTCGACGGTGAGCCCGTATCACGTCAACCTGCCGGTGCCACCGCGCGATGTCGATAAAGCCAAAGCGCTGCTGAAAGCGGCAGGCGTCACCACGCCGCTGACCGTCAACCTGCTGGTGCCGAACAACCCAACCTCGCAGCAGGTCGGTCAGGTGCTGCAGGCGATGGTCGCTGAGGCGGGCTTTAACCTGAACCTGCAGATGACCGAATTCGCCACGCTGCTGGATCGCCAGCAGAGCGGTGATTATCAGCTGAGCTTCTCCGGCTGGTCGGGTCGCCCGGATCCGGACGGCAGCATCTACGGGTTTATTCACAGCAAAGGCACCCTGAACGACGGTCGCTACAGCAACGCCCAGGTCGATGAGTGGCTGACCCAGGCGCGTCTCAGCAACGACAAAGCCGTTCGTCAGCCGCTGTACGACAAGGTGGTGAAGCAGCTGCAAACCGACATGCCGATTGCCTGGCTCTACTTCGAGCCGCGCATTTTTGGCCTGAACAAGAAAGTGCAGGGCTTTAAACCGTATCCGGACGGCATAGTGCGTCTGGCTGGCTTAACGCTGGCGAAATAAACGTCCTGAGGAGAGCCCATGCTGGAACTGATTTGCAAACGTCTGCTGCTGGCCATCCCGACGCTGTTGCTGGTGAGCATGATGGTCTTCGGGCTGCAAAAGCTGCTGCCCGGCGACCCGCTGATCGCCATGGCCGGGGAGGAGCGCGATCCGGCGGTCATCGCCCAGCTGCGTGCGGAGCTGAATCTCGATGCCCCGATCCCGGTGCAGTATTTCCACTGGCTGACGCGCGCGCTGCAGGGGGATCTGGGTGTCTCCTTGCGCACCCACGAGCCGGTGACGCAGTTAATTGCCAGCAAGCTGCCGGTCACGCTGGAGCTGTCGCTGCTGGCGATGATTGTTGCGCTGGTGTTTGGCATCAGCATGGGGATCCTCGCCGCAGTGTACAAAAACAGCTGGGTCGATCACGGAGCGAACTTTGTGGCGATCTCCGGGATCTCAATACCGCACTTCTGGCTGGGGATCCTGCTGATTCTGGTCTTTTCGGTGAACCTGCAGTGGCTGCCCGCCTCAGGCTACGTGCCGTTCAGTGAAGATCCGATCCAGAACCTGCGTACGCTGCTGCTGCCGGCAGCCGTGCTCGGAACCGGTCTGGCGGCGACGCTGATGCGCCATACCCGCGCGTCGATGATTGCGGTCCTGAAAGCGGATTACATCCGCACCGCGCGGGCAAAAGGGCTATTGCCGAAAGCGGTGATCTTAAAGCACGCGTTTCGCAACGCGCTGGTGCCGGTGATCACGCTTACTACGCTGCTGTTCGGCGAGCTGCTGGGCGGCGCGGTATTGACCGAGCAGGTCTTCACCATTCCGGGTTTCGGCAAGATGATCGTCGACTCGGTGTTTAACCGTGACTACGCGGTGGTGCAGGGCGTGGTGTTGATCGTGGCGATCGGCTTCCTGCTGCTGAACCTGCTGGCCGACGTGCTCTACGTCCTTATCAACCCGAAAATGCGAGGTTAACGATGGCGGAACTGACGACACAAACCGTTGCGCCTGCGCTGCCGCGCGCGCAGAGCCGGGTGCTGAAGAAATTCCTCGCGAACAAGAGCGCAGTGGCTGGCGCAGTGATAGTGGGTTTCTTTGTGCTGGTGGCGCTGCTGGCGCCATGGGTAGCCCCGTTCGATCCGGTCAAGGCTAACTTCCTGGCGGTGCGCAAAGCGCCGTCGGCGATGTACTGGTTCGGCACCGACGAGCTGGGGCGCGACATCTTATCCCGCATTATCTGGGGGGCGCGCACCTCGCTGATGGCGGGCTGCATGTCGGTGGTTATCGCGGTGGTCATCGGCGTGCCGCTGGGGCTGGTGGCAGGTTACTTCCAGAAGATGTGGGACGGGGTGATCTCGCGCGTTATCGAGGCACTGCTGGCCTGCCCGTTCCTGATCATGGCGATCGCGCTCGGGGCGTTTTTAGGCCCGAGTCTCACCAACGCGATGATCGCCATCGGCCTTTCCGCCATGCCGATCTTCGCCCGCCTGACGCGCGGCCAGGTGATCGCCATTCGCAACGAAGAGTACATCGACGGCGCGCGGGCGATTGGCCTGCCGGATCGCTGGATCATCATCAAATACGTCCTGCCCAACGTGATGTCGCCGATCCTGGTCCAGGCCACGCTGGCTATTGCCTCGGCGATTATCGCCGAAGCCAGCCTGTCGTTTTTAGGGCTGGGGCAGCAGCCGCCCAACCCGTCCTGGGGCTCGATGCTCAACACCGCGAAAGGGTTTCTTGAGCAGGCGCCGTGGATGTCCATTTTCCCCGGCGTGGCGATTTTCCTCGCCGTGCAGGGCTTTAATTTACTCGGCGACGGGCTGCGCGATGCGCTCGATCCGCGCCATGACTAAGGAGTCATGATGACCAAAGCGCTTGATTTTACGTCCGGTTACCTTTCACGTCGCCCACCGATGATGGGCCATAACGCGGTGGCAACGTCTCAGCCGCTGGCGGCGCAGGCGGGGATGAAGATGCTGCAACTGGGCGGGAATGCCGTTGATGCGGCCATTGCCACCGCGATGGCCCTGACGGTGGTCGAGCCGACCGGCAACGGGATTGGCAGCGATGCCTTCGCCATTGTCTGGGACGGTGAAAAATTGCACGGACTGAACGCGTCGGGTCGTTCACCGGCGAGCTGGCATGCGGATCTGTTTGCCGGAAAAACTGCGGTGCCGGAAATCGGCTGGGACGCGGTGACCGTACCGGGGGCGGTATCCGGCTGGGTCGCGCTGGCGGAACGCTTCGGCACGCTGCCGCTGACCACCCTGGCGCAGCCTGCGGTTGACTACGCGCGCAACGGTTTCCCGGTCTCGCCGCTGATTGGGCATCTCTGGCAGCGCGGCTATCTCAAGCTGAAAGATCAGCCGGGCTTCAGCGCCTGCTTCGCGCCGGAAGGCCGCGCCCCGCGCGTGGGGGAGATTTTCCGTAACCCGGCGCAGGCGAACTCACTGGAGCTGATTGCGAGAACCAACGGCGAGGCGTTTTACCGTGGCGAGCTGGCGCAGAAAATTGCCGCCTTTGCCAAAGAACACGGCGCGCACCTGACGGCGGAGGATCTGGCTAACCATCGCGTCGACTGGGTAGAGCTGCTGTCACGCGACTTCGCGGGCGGTTCGGTGCAGGAGCTGCCGCCGAATGGCCAGGGGATTGCCACGCTGATTGCGCTGGGCATTCTTGAGCAGTGTGGTATTGAGAAGCACCATCCGGATTCCGTGCAGTCCCTGCACCTGTCCATTGAGGCGATGAAGCTGGCGCTGGCGGACCTCGACCGCTACGTGGCGGATGAAGATCATATGGCGTTCGCGGCAAAAGAGTTGCTGAGCGACGCTTATCTGAAGTCGCGTGCGGCGCTGATCAACCACGACAGCGCGTCTGATTTTGTCTACGGTTCCCCGACGCAGAGCGGCACGGTCTACATCAGCACTGCGGACGCCAGCGGGATGATGGTCTCGTTTATTCAGTCCAACTATATGGGCTTTGGGTCCGGGATTGTGGTGCCGGATACCGGGATCAGCCTGCAAAACCGCGGCTGCGGATTTGTACTGGATCCTGAGCACCCGAACGCACTGGCGGGCAGCAAACGTCCGTTCCACACCATCATTCCGGGCTTTGCGATGGACGGTAACGGTAAGCCGCTGATGTCCTTCGGCGTGATGGGCGGGCCGATGCAGGCGCAGGGTCATATGCAGATGGCGCTGCGCATTATGCTGCACGGGCAAAACCCGCAGGCGGCCATCGATGCCCCGCGCTGGCGCGTGGTACAGGGCAGGGAGGTGATCGTCGAATCGACGTTCGATCGCAATACTATCGCGGCGCTGCGCGAGCGCGGGCACCACATCGTGGTGGAGGATCCGCTTCAGGATTACAACTTCGGTGGAGCCCAGGTGATTTACCGGATGCCGGAAGGGCACTACGTGGCCGCGACGGAGAGCCGCAAAGACGGGCAGGCGTTGGTGAGTTAATGTTTTATCCTCCCTCTCCCTTTGGGCTGAGGGATCCCCAGTAATTTTTTACCTGAAGCGATGAACGTTGCTTCAGCAAAATTAATGACTTACAGCGATGCTCTGGTCCGGCTGTAAATCGCCGAAGCGTTTCCGTAAGGCCGGGGCGAGGCGCAGGGATGCGCCGAGAGGGCGTGGCCTGCAGGGATGCAGGCTCATGCCCGACCCGATAGCCTGGAGGAATAAGCTGAGGGTACCGCGAAGCGGCGATTTACCGCCGGGAGCCCGGGTCGCCAGGGCGGTGGCGATTGAGCCGCCCTGGCACGTTCACTGGTCATGTTGTTACAGAGTAGCATTGAACATAAAGTGAACGGAATGTCCACCAGAGCCGTATGTTCCCCCTCACCCCAGCCCTCTCCCTCAAGGGAGAGGGGGTTGTCTGTGCAGGCATTATTTTGTGGGGATTCCTCAGCCCTTTGGGAGAGGGTTGGGGTGAGGGGAAAATTTCAGCCAATGCTAAACGGATCCGCGTCCTGCCATGCCGGAAACTTCTCGCGATACTCCTGCAATGCCGTCAATGACAGCTCGGCATCAATCCGCGTCGCCTGATGCGGCTCGGCGGTGGCGATAATCTCGCCCTGCGGATTCACCACCCGGCTGTCGCCGCGATAGTGATGCCCGTTGCCGTCAGTTCCTACGCGGTTACAGCCCACCACATAGGCCTGGTTTTCAATTGCGCGCGCCACCAGCAGCGACTGCCAGTGCAGGGAGCGCGGCGCAGGCCAGTTGGCGACATACAGCGCCAGGTCGTAATCGTTGCGGTTGCGTGACCACACCGGGAAGCGCAGGTCATAGCAGACCAGCGGCAAAATACGCCAGCCGCGCCATTCAAAAACCACGCGCTCGTTACCCGCTTCATAGTGATGATGTTCATCCGCCATGCGGAACAGGTGACGTTTATCGTAAAAATGCACTTTCCCTTCCGGCTCAACCAGCAGGAAGCGGTTCACCGGCCCGCGTTCGGTTTGCAGGGCGGCGCTGCCGGCAATCAGCGCGTGAGTCTGCTGCGCTTTGGTATGCATCCAGGCGACCACCTCCTCCTGCGGCATTGACTGTTTTGCCGCTTCCATGGCGAAGCCAGTGGTGAACATCTCCGGCAGGACAATCACATCACGCCCGGTAATGTCTTCCAGTTGACGATCAAAATGGCGCAGGTTGGCGGGGCCATCCATCCACACTAAAGGTTGCTGCAAAATAGAAATCTTCAGACCAGGCACAATTCAGACTCCTCAAACGACCGCTTTTTGACACTGTAGCACGACATAAAGAGAAAATGTGGCAATAAAAAACCCCGCGCGCGGCGGGGTTTGTGCAGGCGAAACGGGTTATGCCGCTTCAGGTTTACGGTGCTTCTCCGGCAGCTTTACCGGCTGCGTCGCCAGCTCGTCCGGTTCGAAATCATCCACGTTAATGCTGCGCAGACGGCTCTCTTCGGCTTTCACCAGCAGGGCTGCTTCATCTTTACTGATAATGCCACCGGCCAGCGCCTGTTTCGCCAGTTCGTCCAGACGGGTAAACGGCAGGTTTTTGCCCAGCTGTTTACAGATTTTCTGGTGAATCGGGTCGGCGGCCATCACGTCCAGCAGCGCCTCTTCCAGCAGACCCACCGGGTTATGCGGGGTTGGGGCCAGATACTGACCACGGCCGATACGGGAGCGGGTTGCGCTCGGTACCTGCAGGATCTTCGCCACTTTGTGGTCCAGCTTGTCCGACGGCGCCAGATGATGACGACCGGTCGGGAAGATCACCGCGCGCAGGGCGCCGGCGACAAAGCGGTTCGGGAAGTTTGCCAGCAGATCGTCAATCGCCTGTTCTGCCTGATACATCGCATCCTGAACGCCCCAGTGCACCAGCGGCAGATCCGCTTCCTGACGGCCTTCATCGTCGTAGCGTTTCAGCACCGCAGAGGCCAGGAAAATCTGGCTCAACACATCCCCCAGACGGGCAGAGATACGTTCGCGACGCTTCAGGCTGCCGCCAAGTACGGCCATAGAGACGTCGGACAGCAGCGCCAGGTTGGCACTCAGACGGTTAAGATGCTGGTAATAACGTTTTGTCGCATCGCCGGTTGGCGTCGCGCTGGTAAGACCGCGCGTCAGGCCCAGCCAGAAGCTGCGCACCTTGTTGCTGCCCACGTGACCGATATGTTTGAACAACAGTTTATCGAAGGCATCCACGTCGTTATTTTGCGCAGCGGCCATCTCTTCCAGGACATAAGGATGGCAGCGAATCGCCCCCTGACCGAAGATCATCATGCTGCGGGTCAGAATGTTTGCCCCTTCAACGGTGATGGCAATCGGTGCGCCCTGATAGCCGCGCGCCAGGAAGTTGCCTTCGCCGAGCATAATGCCTTTACCGCCTGCGATATCCATCGCGTCAATGATCGACTGCTGCGCGCGGTGGGTACAGTGGTACTTCACAATGGCGGACAGTACGGCCGGTTTTTCGCCCAGCATGATGCCGTAGGTAATCAGCGACGCGGCGGCGTCCATCACGTAAGCGTTGCCCGCGATACGCGCCAGCGGCTCTTCGATACCTTCCATCTTGCCGATGGAGATTTTGAACTGACGGCGGATATGGGCGTACGCGCCAATCCCCATCGCCACAGACTTCAGACCACCGGTTGAGTTCGACGGCAGGGTAATACCGCGACCCACCGACAGACATTCCACCAGCATACGCCAGCCCTGACCGGCCATTTTCGGGCCACCGATGATGTAGTCAATCGGCACAAAGATATCCTGACCGCGGGTTGGGCCGTTCTGGAACGGCACGTTCAGCGGGAAGTGACGACGACCAATTTCAACGCCTGGCGTCGAGGTAGGGATCAGCGCACAGGTAATGCCCAGATCTTCTTCGCCGCCCAGCAGTCTTTCCGGGTCAGAGAGCTTAAAGGCCAGACCCAGCACGGTAGCGATAGGCGCCAGCGTGATATAACGCTTGTTCCAGGTGAGGCGCATACCCAGCACCTGCTCGCCCTGCCATTCGCCCATGCAGACCACGCCGGTATCCGGGATCGCGCCCGCATCGGAGCCTGCTTCCGGGCTGGTCAGCGCGAAGCAAGGGATTTCCTGACCACGTGCCAGACGCGGCAGGTAGTAATCTTTCTGCTCTTCGGTACCGTAATGCTGCAGCAGTTCGCCCGGGCCTAAGGAGTTAGGCACGCCCACGGTAATCGCCAGGATCCCGGAAACGCCCGCCAGCTTTTGCAGTACACGCGCCTGAGCGTAGGCGGAGAATTCCAGACCGCCGTACTCTTTCTTAATGATCATCGCGAAGAAGCGATGCTCTTTCAGATACGCCCACAGCTCGGGCGGCAGATCGGCCATTTCATGGGTAATGGCAAAGTCGTTCGCCATACGGCACGCTTCTTCCACCGGGCCATCAATAAAGGCCTGCTCTTCAGCGGTCAGACGCGGCTGCGGGTAGTTATGGAGCTTTTTCCAGTCGGGGTTGCCCTGGAACAGATCGCCTTCCCACCAGGTCGTACCGGCATCAATCGCCTCTTTTTCCGTACGCGACATCGGCGGCATCACCTTGCGGAAACCTTTGAACACCGGCGCGGAGATCATGGATTTACGCATCGGGGCAAGGTTAAACGGCAGGAGAATGATGGCCAGCGGGACCAAAAGCCAGATAGTCCACAGACCGGCGACGCCAAGCGCAGCGGTCCAGGCCAGAAGGATCAGGCTGCTCAGAAATAAACTGACGCGGTGATAGAACAACACACCGAGCAGAACAACAGTTGCGAGAATGCTCAAAATCATCATAAAGAAAAGCTCCCTTGCTTGTAGGAGGTCTGACCACTTGTGATGATATGGTTGTAGTTGATGTTATTTCCTTTAGCAATGTGTTTACAAAATAATTACAACCTGGTTCACATTGTTCGCGTTTTCGCCGGCACGAAAAAGCAAAACGCCAGGGGATTCGTATGGCTTTAGCTTCTCGCTTTTACCGCTATCCGGTACACTCCACTGTGTTATTTCATCAATACTGAAGGATTATCCTCATGTACCAGGATCTTATTCGTAACGAACTGAACGAAGCGGCGGAAACGCTGGCTAACTTTCTGAAAGATGATGCCAATATTCACGCTATTCAGCGCGCGGCGGTCCTGCTGGCCGACAGTTTCAAAGCCGGTGGCAAAGTGCTTTCCTGCGGTAACGGCGGTTCCCACTGCGATGCCATGCACTTTGCAGAAGAGCTGACCGGACGCTATCGTGAAAACCGTCCGGGCTACCCTGCGATCGCGATTTCCGACGTGAGCCATATCTCCTGCGTGAGCAATGACTTTGGTTACGACTACGTCTTCTCCCGCTACGTTGAAGCGGTGGGTCGTGAAGGTGACGTGCTGCTGGGGATCTCTACCTCGGGCAACTCTGCAAACGTGATCAAAGCGATCGCTGCCGCACGTGAAAAAGGGATGAAAGTCATCACCCTGACCGGTAAAGATGGCGGTAAGATGGCCGGTACGGCGGATATCGAAATCCGTGTGCCGCACTTCGGTTATGCTGATCGTATTCAGGAAATTCACATCAAAGTGATCCACATCCTGATTCAGCTGATCGAAAAAGAGATGGTTAAGTAAGACTTCGCTGGGGGCACCCTTGCCCCCGCTGTTGTGGAGGTGACGTATGTGCGAACTGCTCGGGATGAGCGCCAATGTGCCAACCGATATCTGCTTTAGTTTCACCGGGCTGGTGCAGCGCGGTGGAGGAACCGGGCCGCATAAAGACGGCTGGGGCATTACCTTCTACGAAGGCAAAGGGTGTCGCACGTTCAAAGATCCACAGCCCAGCTTTAACTCACCGATTGCCAAACTGGTGCAGGACTATCCCATCAAGTCGCGCTCGGTGATCGCCCATATTCGCCAGGCAAACCGCGGCGAAGTGGCGCTGGAAAATACGCATCCGTTTACCCGTGAACTGTGGGGCCGTAACTGGACCTACGCGCACAATGGGCAACTCACGGGCTATAAGTCGCTGGAGACGGGCAATTTCCGCCCGGTAGGCGAAACCGACAGCGAAAAAGCTTTTTGCTGGCTGCTGCATAAGCTGACGGAGCGCTATCCGCGAACCCCGGGCAACATGGCGGCGGTGTTTAAATACATCGCGACGCTGGCCACTGAGCTGCGCGAAAAAGGCGTGTTCAACATGCTGCTCTCTGACGGGCGCTATGTGATGGCGTTCTGCTCGACGAACCTGTTCTGGATCACCCGTCGTGCGCCGTTTGGCGTTGCAACGCTACTCGATCAGGATGTGGAGATAGACTTTCAGAAAGAGACCACACCGAACGATGTGGTCACTGTCATTGCAACGCAGCCGCTGACGGGCAACGAAACCTGGCAAAAGATTATGCCAGGCGAGTGGGTACTATTTTGTCTCGGGGACCGTGTAATTTGACGCCAGCTGTGGATGGACAACTTCGTGGCTCAGCGGCTTGCTGACCACGTAACGGCCATCCACCACCGAGACAACAGGCGGCTTGTGCGTCTGCTCGAAGTAGTCATAGCCTGGTTTCAGCTGTTTCCAGAAATCCGCGTAGTAAGAGTACTTGTGACGCGCCATGTTGGCATCGGTCATGCGGAACGGATAGATGCTGACCTGAACGTTAGGCTGACCAAAGACCAGCGCACCGGTGACAAACTGGAAAATCTCATCAATGCCGGAATCGGTCATCGCGTAGCAGCCGATAGAGACGCAGGCACCGTGGATCATCAGGTATTTACCTTCGTAACCGTGCGCACGGTCAAAGGCATTCGGGAACCCGATGTTGATGGCTTTATAGAAGCGGCTGTCCGGTTTGAGCTGGCTACGCTGAACGTTGTAAAACCCTTCCGGACTTTTGAAATCGCCCTGACGCTGTTTTGGCCCTAATCCACCGGAGTAGTTACATATTTTGTAGCTATCAAGCAGCTGATATGTCTCACCCATTTTTACAAACAGATCGAGAGTGCGTTCTTCCTTGAAGATCTGAATATAAACCGGCGATCCCATTAACTGCTGTTTATATTCTTTGCTGATCGGCGTCGTTGAGCTGTTACTGCTGAGCAGCCCGGCAAACGACATGCACGGAATCAGAAGCATCGCAATGAACAATGCGATTTTACGCATACTACTAGTTCCTTGATAAAACCATGACCAACTTGCCAGGACGGCAAAAGAGACCCGAAATCAGATTATTCTGTTAGGAGCGCTCACATTAGCACCGCCAGAGATTTTCGCAAGAGCCGGGCGGTGAGTTTACAAATTAGTTTTACTTTATAAACCATCGAAATCGCGTTGACTCCAGGAACTTTGCGTATTAGCTCGCAATTTGGCGCGCGTAACGGCGGATTACCTGCCCGCGAGAAGGGGAAAATGTTACACTTCGCGCCCACTGGATTGTTGTTCATGGAAACCTGCTAACCACATGTTTAAAATCAAAAAAGGACTTGATCTGCCGATTGCAGGCGTGCCAGAGCAGCACGTTTCGACAGGCGCAAGTGTCCGTCATGTCGCCATTGTGGGCGACGACTACCTGGGAATGCGTCCTTCAATGCGGGTAGAGGAAGGCGATCGCGTTATCAAAGGCCAGGCACTCTTTGAGGACAAAAAAAATCCCGGCGTGATGTTCACCGCACCCGCGAGCGGTACCGTAGTGGCGATCAACCGTGGCGAACGGCGCGTTCTGCAGTCGGTGGTTATCCGCATTGAAGGCGATGAGCAGTGTGAATTCGCCCATTACGACACCGCAGATCTCGCATCGCTAAGCCGCGACGCTGTTCAGGCTCAGCTTCTGGCGTCCGGTTTATGGACCGCGCTTCGTACGCGTCCCTTCAGCAAATCCCCTGTTCCGGGTACGGAGCCGGCCGCGATTTTCGTGACGGCAATGGACACCAACCCGCTCAGCGTGGATCCACAACCGGTTATTCTGGCGCAGCGTAAAGCCTTTGATGCCGGACTGACCCTTTTAACCCGCCTGACATCGGGGAAAGTCCACGTTTGCCAGGCCGGCGGCGGTAAGCTCGGCGGCCATCCGCAGGGGCAGGTTACGTTTAATACGTTTGCGGGGCCGCATCCGGCGGGGCTGGTCGGGACGCACATCCACTTCCTTGAGCCGGTAAGCCTGACGAAACAGGTCTGGCATCTTAACTATCAGGATGTTATTGCCATCGGTAAGCTGTTCACCACCGGTGAACTGAGTGCGGAACGCATCATTGCGATTGGCGGGCCGCAGGCTAAGCATCCGCGTCTGGTGAAAACGCTGCTGGGCGCGGACATCAATGAACTGCTGGCGGGGGAAATCAAAGAGGGTGAAAACCGCCTGATTTCCGGTTCCGTTCTCAGTGGCCGCCATGCTGTTGATGCGCACGCCTATCTGGGACGTTTCCATTTGCAGGTGAGCATTGTGCAGGAAGGCCGAGACAAAGAGCTGTTCGGCTGGGTACTGCCCGGTGCGGAAAAATTTTCCGTCACCCGTACCACGTTAGGTCACTTCCTGAGTAACAGGCTGTTTAACTTCTCGACCACTACGCACGGTGGCGAGCGCGCCATGGTCCCGATTGGCAACTACGAGCGCGTCATGCCGCTGGATATTCTGCCAACCATGCTGCTGCGCGATCTGCTCGCTGGCGATACCGACAGCGCGCAGGCGCTGGGCTGCCTTGAGCTTGACGAAGAAGATCTGGCGCTCTGTACCTATGTCTGTCCGGGAAAATACGAATATGGACCCGTATTGCGCGAGGTGTTAACCCGCATTGAGCAGGAAGGATAACCGATGGGCTTAAAACACCTCTTTGAAAAAATTGAGCCGCACTTTACCGAAGGGAAGCTCAAAAAGTACTACCCGCTGTATGAAGCAACGGCGACCATTTTCTATACGCCGGGGCTGGTGACGAAAGGGGCGGCGCACGTTCGTGACGCCATCGACCTTAAGCGGATGATGATCCTGGTCTGGTTTGCGGTTTTCCCGGCGATGTTCTGGGGGATGTACAACGTCGGTCTGCAGACCATTCCGGCGCTGCACCATATGTATGATGCACAGCAGCTGGCGCAGGTGCTCCAGTCAGACTGGCACTACCGTCTGGCCCAGTCGTTGGGTGTGAGCTTTGCGCCAGACGCAGGCTGGGTGAGCATGATGACGCTGGGTGCGGTGTTCTTCCTGCCGATTTACATCACGGTCTTTATCGTGGGCGGCTTCTGGGAAGTGCTGTTCGCCATCATTCGTAAACATGAGATCAACGAAGGCTTCTTCGTAACCTCCATTCTGTTTGCCCTGATTGTCCCACCCACCTTACCGCTCTGGCAGGCGGCGCTGGGCATCAGTTTCGGCGTGGTGATTGCCAAAGAGATCTTCGGCGGCACCGGGCGTAACTTCCTCAACCCGGCACTGGCGGGGCGAGCGTTCCTGTTCTTTGCGTATCCGGCGCAAATTTCGGGTGACCTGGTATGGACAGCGGCCGACGGTTTTTCCGGCGCAACGCCGCTTTCACAGTGGGCGGCACACGGCGGCGAAACGCTGGTCAACAACGCCACAGGCCAGCCTGTCACCTGGTTTGACGCCTTTATTGGCAACATACCGGGCTCCATCGGGGAAGTCTCCACGCTGATGATTTTGATTGGTGGGGCGATCATCCTGTTTGGACGCGTGGCCTCCTGGCGAATTGTGGCTGGTGTGATGATCGGCATGGTGCTGACCGCCACGATGTTCAATGTTATCGGTTCGACCACCAACCCGATGTTCTCCATGCCCTGGTACTGGCATCTGGTGCTGGGTGGCTTCGCGTTCGGCATGATGTTTATGGCAACCGACCCTGTCTCTGCCTCGTTTACGGATAAAGGCAAATGGAGCTATGGCGTACTCATTGGCGCGATGTGTGTCTTGATCCGCGTGGTTAACCCGGCGTACCCGGAAGGGATGATGCTGGCCATTCTGTTTGCCAATCTGTTTGCGCCACTCTTCGATTACCTGGTGGTGCGGGCCAACATTAAGCGGAGGAAGGCGCGTGGCTGAGGTTAAAAATAACGACAGCATCAGCAAAACGCTGCTGGTGGTGCTGGTGCTCTGTCTGGTCTGTTCGATTGTCGTGGCCGGCTCTGCCGTGGGGTTAAAACCCCTGCAGCAGGCGCAACGTGCGCTGGATAAACAGCGCAATATCCTGGCCGTCGCCGGGCTGATGCAGGAAGGGATGAGTGCAGACGACGTCTCGGCGGTCTTTGCGGAGCGTATCTCGCCACGTCTGGTGGATTTAAAAACCGGACAACTGCTGGATAAAGACCCGGCGAAGTATAACCAGGCGCTGGCGCTGAAAGATCCGCAGATGAGCCTGACGCTGGACGCGTCACAGGATCCGGCTGGCATTAAACGTCGCAGCAATCTTGCTGAAATTTATCTCGTTCGTGACGCCCAAAAACGCATTCAGGAAGTAGTGCTTCCTGTCTACGGTAACGGCCTGTGGTCAATGATGTATGCCTTTGTGGCCCTGGATACAGATGGTCGCACCGTAAAAGGCATCACGTATTACGACCAGGGGGAAACACCGGGTCTGGGTGGCGAAGTGGAAAACCCGAACTGGCGGGCGCAGTTTATCGGCAAGAAAGTGCTTGATGACAACGGGCTACCCGCGCTGAAAGTGATGAAAGGGGCGGCACGTCCCGGTGACGACTACGCGGTAGACGGACTGTCCGGCGCCACGCTCACCTCAAAAGGCGTGCAGCACAGTTTTGATTTCTGGATGGGCGAGTTGGGCTTTGGGCCTTTCCTGAAAAACGTACGTGAAGGAGCGCTGAACAATGGCTGATACCGGTGAACTGAAAGAAGTCAAAAAGGTTCTCATTGGCCCACTGCTCGCCAATAACCCGATAACGCTGCAGGTGCTGGGCGTCTGTTCAGCCCTGGCAGTAACGACCAAGCTGGAAACGGCGGTGGTGATGACGCTGGCGGTAACGCTGGTAACCGCGTTTTCCAGCATGTTTATCTCCATGATCCGCCACCACATTCCCAACAGCGTGAGGATCATCGTGCAGATGGCGATCATCGCCTCGCTGGTTATCGTGGTCGATCAGCTACTGCGCGCCTTCGCCTATGAAACCTCGAAACAGCTCTCGGTGTTTGTTGGGCTTATCATCACCAACTGTATCGTGATGGGGCGTGCGGAAGCCTACGCCATGAAAATGCCGCCGCTGGCGAGCTTTATGGACGGTATCGGCAACGGCCTCGGCTATGGCGTGATCCTGCTGACAGTGGGGTTCCTGCGTGAGCTCATTGGCAGCGGTAAATTATTTGGCATCACGGTGCTGGAGACGGTGCAAAACGGCGGCTGGTATCTGCCAAACGGCCTGTTCCTGCTGGCCCCTAGCGCATTTTTCATTATCGGTTTGTTGATCTGGCTGATTCGTACGTTGAGACCAGAACAGCAGGAAAAGGAGTAACCGACGATGGCTCATTACCTGAGTTTGTTTGTGCGGGCGGTGTTTGTTGAAAACATGGCGCTCGCGTTTTTCCTCGGCATGTGTACGTTCCTTGCGGTGTCCAAAAAAGTGTCGACGGCATTTGGTCTGGGCGTGGCGGTCACCGTGGTGCTCGGCTTATCGGTGCCGATTAACAACCTGGTGTACAACTTCGTACTGCGGGACGGCGCGCTGGTAGAGGGCGTTGATCTCAGCTTCCTGAATTTCATCACCTTTATTGGTGTGATTGCCGCGCTGGTGCAAATCCTGGAGATGATCCTCGATAAGTACTTCCCGTCACTCTACAACGCGCTGGGGATCTTCCTGCCGCTGATCGCGGTGAACTGCGCCATCTTCGGCGGCGTTTCGTTTATGGTTCAGCGTGATTACAACTTCAGTGAGTCCGTGGTGTACGGCTTCGGTTCCGGCATCGGCTGGATGCTGGCGATTGTCACCATGGCGGGGATCCGCGAAAAAATGAAATATGCCAACGTGCCTGCAGGGCTGCGTGGCTTAGGGATCACCTTTATCACCACCGGGCTGATGGCGCTGGGCTTTATGTCCTTCTCCGGTGTGCAGCTATAAGGGCTAACAGATGGAAATAATACTTGGCGTGGTGATGTTCACGCTGATTGTACTGGTGCTGTCAGGGCTTATTCTGGCGGCGCGTGCGAAGCTGGTGAATTCCGGCGACGTAGTGATTGATATTAACGACGAGCCGCAGAATCAGATCCGCACCCCGGCGGGGGATAAACTGCTCAATACGCTCTCGGGTAACGGCATTTTTGTCTCCTCAGCATGCGGCGGCGGCGGCTCCTGCGGGCAGTGCCGCGTGACGGTAAAAGAGGGCGGTGGCGATATTCTGCCAACCGAGCTGGCGCATATCACCAAACGTGAGGCAAAAGAGGGCTGCCGTCTGGCCTGCCAGGTCGCGGTGCGTCAGAACATGAAAATTGAGCTGCCGGAGGAAATTTTCGGCGTCAAAAAATGGGAGTGTGAGGTTATCTCTAATGATAACAAAGCCACCTTTATTAAAGAGCTGAAGCTGCGGGTGCCGGAAGGGGAAGATGTCCCGTTCCGAGCCGGGGGATACATTCAGATTGAATGTCCGGCGCACACCGTGGCGTATGCGGACTTTGACGTGCCGCAGGCGTATCGTGCCGACTGGGACAAATTCAATCTTTTCCGCTTTGTGTCGGAGGTGAAAGAGCCGACGCTGCGTGCCTACTCTATGGCCAACTACCCGGAAGAGAAGGGCATTATCATGCTCAACGTGCGTATTGCCACGCCACCGCCGAACGTGCCGGATGCCCCGCCGGGCGTCATGTCGTCGTACATCTGGTCCCTGAAGCCGGGCGATAAGGTAACGATCTCCGGCCCGTTTGGTGAGTTTTTTGCCAAAGATACCGACGCGGAAATGGTGTTTATCGGCGGCGGTGCCGGTATGGCCCCGATGCGCTCGCACATCTTTGACCAGCTCAAACGACTGGGCAGCCAGCGTAAGATCAGCTTCTGGTACGGTGCGCGCTCCCTGCGCGAAATGTTCTATGACGATGAGTTTGAACAGCTGGCGCGTGAAAATCCGAACTTTACCTTCCATGTGGCGCTCTCCGATCCACAGCCGGAAGATAACTGGACGGGCTATACCGGGTTCATCCATAACGTGCTGTATGAAAACTACCTTAAACAGCATCCGGCACCGGAAGACTGCGAGTTCTATATGTGTGGGCCGCCGATGATGAACGCTGCCGTGATTAAGATGCTAAAAGATCTCGGTGTGGAAGATGAGAACATCCTGCTCGATGACTTTGGAGGCTGATGATGCTGACCTTTCTGGCTACCTTCGTGGTTTTCGTGCTCGTCATTTTCGGCATGGCGTTAGGCTGGATCGTTAAGCGGAAAAGCCTTCAGGGCAGCTGCGGCGGCATTACTTCCATTGGGATGGAAAAGGTGTGCGACTGCCCGGAACCGTGCGATGCGCGCAAAAAACGGATGGCCCGCGAACAGCAGCGCATTATTTAGTCTGGTAGGTCGGGTAAGGCGAAGCCGCCACCCGGCGTTCTTATATCCACTTCTCAACCCTCATTTATTTACTGTATACTTATCCAGTGATGAGTGAGGGCTTACTATGCGCAAAATTATCCATGTTGATATGGACTGCTTTTTTGCCGCAGTGGAGATGCGTGACAACCCGGCGCTGCGGGATATCCCCATTGCGATAGGCGGCAGCCGCGTTCAGCGGGGGGTCATCAGCACCGCCAACTATCCTGCGCGCAAATATGGCGTGCGCAGCGCCATGCCGACGGCGATGGCGCTGAAGCTCTGCCCTCATCTCACGCTTTTACCCGGTCGGTTTGAGGCATACAAAGAAGCCTCAAACCATATCCGTGAAATCTTCTCCCGTTATACCTCCCTGATAGAGCCGCTGTCGCTGGACGAGGCCTATCTGGATGTTACCGACAGCGTGCACTGCCACGGCTCCGCCACGCTGATGGCGCAGGAGATCCGTCAGACAATTTTCAACGAGCTCAATCTGACGGCATCGGCGGGCGTGGCACCCGTAAAATTCCTCGCCAAAATTGCCTCCGATTTAAATAAGCCCAACGGTCAGTACGTTATTACCCCGGAGGAGGTGCCTGCGTTTTTAAAAACGCTGCCGCTTGGCAAAATTCCCGGGGTGGGAAAAGTCTCTGCCGCAAAGCTGGAAAGTATGGGATTACGCACCTGCGAAGATGTGCAGCGCAGCGATCTGGCCATGCTGCTCAAACGCTTTGGGAAGTTTGGCCGCGTGCTGTGGGAGCGCAGCCAGGGGATTGACGATCGCGATGTGAACAGCGAACGGTTACGGAAATCCGTCGGCGTTGAGCGAACCCTCAGTGAAGATATTCATGACTGGTCCGAATGCGAGTTTATTATCACAGAACAGCTCTACCCGGAGCTGGAACGACGCTTAATCAAGGTGAAGCCGGACCTGCTTATTGCACGACAGGGCATCAAGCTGAAATTCAATGACTTTCAGCAGACCACACAGGAACACGTCTGGCCGCGTCTGAATAAAGACGATCTCATCGCGACGGCGAAAAAGGCCTGGGATGAGCGGCGGGCAGGGCGCGGAGTCAGGCTGGTGGGGTTGCACGTCACGTTGCTGGATCCGCAGTTAGAGCGACAGCTGGTATTGGGCCTGTAAAAAAACCGGTGGCGCGACGGTGTTCACCCTCTCCCTTTGGGCTGAGGAATCCCCAGTAATTTTTTACCTGAAGCGATGAACGTTGCTTCAGCAAAATTAATGACTTACAGCGATGCTCTGGTCCGGCTGTAAATCGCCGAAGCGTTTCCGTAAGGCCGGGGCGAGGCGCAGGGATGCGCCGAGAGGGCGTGGCCTGCAGGGATGCAGGCTCATGCCCGACCCGATAGCCTGGAGGAATAAGCTGAGGGTACCGCGAAGCGGCGATTTACCGCCGGGAGCCCGGGTCGCCAGGGCGGTGGCGATTGAGCCGCCCTGGCACGTTCACTGGTCATGCCGTTACAGAGTAGCAAGGAACATAAAGTGAACGGAATAACCTCTACAGCCGTATGTTCCCCCTCACCCCAGCCCTCTCCCTCAAGGGAGAGGGGGTTGTCTGTGCAGACATTATTTTGTGGGGATCCCTCAGCCCTATGGGAGAGGGCTGGGGTAAGGCTATTACTTAGCAGGAATCGCTTTCAGCAGTTCAGTCAGCAGAGTCCAGTAATGGCCCACGCTTTCGATATGAACCTGCTCATCCGGCGAGTGCGGCCCGGTAATGGTTGGCCCGATAGAAACCATGTCCATGTCTGGATACGGTTTTTTGAACAGACCACATTCCAGACCCGCGTGGATCACCTGAATGTTCGGCGTGCTGTTGAACAGACGCTGGTAAGTTTCACGCACCAGTGCCATCACCGGCGAGCTTGCGTCCGGCTGCCAGCCCGGGTAGCTGCCTTTGGCGGAGGTTTTTGCACCGGCCAGCGTACCCAGAGATTCCAGCATGCTCACCACATACTCTTTACCGCTGTCGATAAGGGAACGGATCAGGCAGATGATTTCTGCGCTGTCGTCGCTCATGGTTACTACGCCCACGTTCAGTGAGGTTTCCACCACGCCTTTCGCCACGTCGGAGTTACGGATCACGCCGTTTGGCGTCGCGTTCAGCAACTGAACGAAGGTGTCACGAGACTGTGCGGTCAGCGCGGCTTTATCCGTTGAGACGGATTCCAGCACCACGGTCAGGTTTTTCTCTTTCGCGGACAGTTCGTTTTTCAGGATATCCAGGTAAACGCTGGAGAGTTTTTTCAGCTCGTCCGCTTTTCCGGCCGGTACAGCGACAGTCGCGAAGGCTTCACGCGGGATCGCGTTACGCAGCGTACCGCCGTTGAAATCCACCAGACGCAGATCCAGCTCAGCCGCGTGGCCTGCCAGGAAGCGCGCCAGCAGTTTGTTGGCGTTGCCCAGACCCAGGTGAATGTCACCGCCGGAGTGGCCGCCTTTCAGCCCTTTCAGCGTCAGCTTAAAGGTCTGGAAACCGGCAGGAATCGCTTCGCGTGACAGCGGCAGGGTAGAGATGAAATCAATCCCGCCCGCACAGCCCATGTAGATCTCGCCTTCTTCTTCGGAGTCGGTGTTGATCAGAATATCCGCCTGCAGCCAGTTCGGCTGAAGACCAAACGCCCCATCCATGCCCGCTTCTTCGGTCATGGTCAGCAGCACTTCCAGTGGACCGTGCTGAACGCTGTCGTCAGCCAGCACTGCCAGCGCGGAGGCCATACCGATTCCGTTATCTGCACCCAGAGTGGTGCCGCGCGCTTTCACCCAGTCGCCGTCGATGTAGGGCTGAATAGGATCTTTAGTGAAGTCGTGAACGGTGTCGTTGTTCTTCTGTGGCACCATGTCCAGGTGCGCCTGCAGCACAACCGGTTTACGGTTTTCCATGCCTGCAGTAGCCGGTTTGCGGATCAGAATGTTGCCAACCTGGTCGCGTTCAGCGTGCAGACCTTTTTCCTTCGCCCAACCCATAATATGTTCGGCAAGCTGTTCTTCATGGTAGGACGGGTGTGGAATGGAGCAGATTTTGGCAAAAATATCCCACAGCGGCTGCGGAGATAGTTGAGACAGTTCAGACACGATAAGTCTCCTTGTCGATGCTCTGCAAACAGGGTTGCAGGTCACAGGGTTAGCAGGTTAATAGTCACCACAAGTCAGGCTTGCGAGATGAAACTGAGAATACCACTTTCTCTGCTGGCTGGTAGCATAAAGCATGTAAAAACTCAGGCAGAGGGCGCTAAACACTGGTTTTTAGTGCGTCAGATCTCTATAATCTCGCGCAACCTGGTTCACCCTCATTTTTTTAAGCCGTATATAAACAGGCTGGGACACTTCACATGAGCGAAAAATACGTCGTCACCTGGGACATGTTGCAGATCCACGCACGCAAACTGGCTGCGCGTCTGATGCCTTCCGAACAGTGGAAAGGCATTATTGCCGTCAGCCGTGGCGGCCTGGTACCGGGGGCGCTGCTGGCACGTGAGCTGGGTATTCGTCATGTCGATACCGTTTGCATCTCCAGCTATGACCATGACAACCAGCGCGAGCTGAAAGTGCTGAAACGCGCGGAAGGCGACGGCGAAGGTTTCATCGTTATTGATGACCTGGTGGATACCGGTGGTACTGCGGTGGCCATCCGCGAAATGTACCCGAAAGCGCATTTCGTCACTATCTTCGCGAAACCGGCGGGTCGCCCTCTGGTTGACGATTACGTGATTGATATTCCTCAGGATACCTGGATTGAACAGCCATGGGATATGGGCGTGGTGTTCGTACCGCCAATCTCAGGTCGTTAATTCCAGACCGCAATTATTTTAACGCCCGGTGATGCCGGGCGTTGTTTTTTTTAGTCTGACGCGCGTTACAATAGTCTCTATATGACGTATCCATGGAGGCAACGCAATGACGCAGGCCAATCTCACCGAGACGCTGTTCAAACCCCGTTTCAAGCACCCTGAAACCTCGACGCTGGTGCGCCGTTTTAACCCGGGTACCCAGCCTGCCGTCCAGTCCGCGTTAGACGGTAAAAACGTCCCCCACTGGTACCGAATGATTAACCGCCTGATGTGGATCTGGCGCGGTATCGACCCCCGTGAAATTCTCGATGTGCAGGCGCGCATCGTGATGAGTGAAGCCGAACGGACCGACAGTGAACTCTACGATACGGTGGTGGGCTACCGCGGCGGAAACTGGATCTACGAATGGTCTAAACAGGCGATGCTCTGGCAGCAAAAAGCCAGCCAGGAAGAGGATGCCATGCTCAGCGGCAAGCACTGGCTGCATGCGGCCAATCTCTACGCCATTGCCGCCTATCCTCACTTAAAAGGCGACGAACTGGCCGAGCAGGCGCAGGCGCTGGCCAATCGCGCCTATGAAGAGGCGGCTCAACGCTTGCCGGGCCAGATGCGTGAGCTCGAGTTTACCATTCCGGGTGGGTCATCCGTTACCGGGTTCCTGCATATGCCGGAAGGTGAAGGTCCGTTCCCGACCGTACTGATGTGCGGGGGGCTGGATTCATTGCAGATCGACTATTACAGCCTGTATGAGCGTTACTTCGCACCAAAAGGGATCGCGATGCTGACGCTGGATATGCCCTCTATTGGTTTTTCATCCAAATGGAAACTGACTCAGGATTCCAGCCTGCTGCACCAGCATGCGCTAAAAGCGCTGGAAAATATTCCCTGGGTCGACCACACCCGCGTGGCGGCATTTGGCTTCCGTTTTGGCGCGAACGTTGCGGTGCGTCTGGCCTACCTTGAATCTTCTCGTCTGAAAGCCGTGGCCTGTCTTGGCCCGGTGGTTCACGCTCTGCTCAGCGACCCCGCCCGCCAGGGCAGCGTGCCGGAGATGTACCTCGACGTGCTGGCCAGCCGACTGGGTATGCATGATGCATCAGACGAAGCGCTGCGCGTTGAGCTTAATCGCTACTCGTTAAAAACGCAGGGCCTGCTGGGCCGCCGCTGCCCGACGCCGATGCTTTCGGGGTTCTGGAAGAACGATCCGTTCAGCCCGGAAGAAGAGTCGCGTTTAATCACGTCGTCATCTGCGGATGGCAAATTGCTTGAGGTGCCGTTCAGCCCGGTCTATCAGAATTTCGACAAAGCGCTGAAAGAGATTACGCGCTGGATCGCGCAGAGATTGTGTTAATAGATTGCTAAATTTCGCTGGTTTGGTAAAACAGTGGCTTCACAAAAGGAGATCGCAATGACGTTACCGAGTGGACACCCGAAAAGTAGATTGATTAAGAAGTTCATGGCTCTTGGCCCGTATATTCGAGAAGAGCAGTGTGAAGAGAATCGCTTTTTTTTCGACTGCCTGGCTGTATGCGTCAACGTGAAGCCTGCACCCGAAAAACGTGAATTCTGGGGCTGGTGGATGGAAATGGAAGCAGAAGAGAAACGTTTTACCTATAGCTACCAGTTTGGCCTGTTTAATAAAGACGGCAACTGGCAGGCTACCACCATTAAAGATCAGGAAGTGATCGATCGCCTGGAATATACGCTCAAAGAGTTCCACGACAAGGCGCGAGATTTGCTGGCCACGCTGGATCTGAAGCTTGAGCCCGCAGATAATTTTTCCAGTGAAGCGGCGAAACTAACGGCCTGATGCTCTTCTCTCTCCCTGTGGGAGAGGGCACCAGACCGCATTAATCCCCGATAAAAAAACCGGCATCAAGCCGGTTTTTTTATGTCTGCATTATCAGAACTGGTAGGTCATCCCCAGGGCAACGATATCGTCGCTGCTCACACCCAGTTTATTATCGTCATCAATCTGGTTGATTTTATAATCAACAAACGCGGACATATTTTTGTTGAAATAATATGTCGCGCCGACATCGATGTATTTCACCAGATCTTCATCACCGATACCTTCGATATCTTTGCCTTTAGACTGGACATAACCCAGGGACGGACGCAGACCGAAATCAAACTGATATTGTGCAACCAGTTCGATGTTCTGGGCTTTATTGGCGAAGCCACCTGAAATTGGGGTCATATTGCGGGTTTCAGAGTACATTGCCGCCAGGTAGATATCGTTCGCGTCATATTTCAGGCCGGTTGCCCAGGCTTCGGCTTTTTTGCCTTCGCCGCGCGTCAGCAGGTTCTGAGCGTTGGTACGGTCAGAGTTGGTGTATGCGCCGCTCATCGCGAAATCGCTGCCACCGAAGTCATAGGTCAGAGAAGTACCGAAACCGTCACCGTTCTGTTTTTTAACGTCACGGTTTTCGTTTTTACCCTGGTATTGAAGTGTCATGTCCAGGCCGTCAACCACGCCGAAGAAGTCGGTGTTGCGGTAGGTGGCAAGACCGGTAGCACGCTTGGTCATGAAGTTATCGGTCTGGGCGGAAGAGTCACCGCCGAACTCCGGGAACATATCGGTCCAGGCTTCCACGTCATACAGTGCGCCCAGGTTACGACCATAATCCAGAGAACCGAAGTCTTTCAGTTTCAGACCAGCAAACGCCAGACGCGTTTTCTGAGAGGAGTCGCTCTCGGCTTTGTTACCCGCAAATTCGGATTCCCAGCGGCCATAGCCCGTCAGCTGATCGTTAATCTGTGTTTCGCCTTTAAAACCGAAACGAACGTACGTCTGGTCACCGTCTTTAGAATCATCATCACTGATGTAGTGCATGGCTTTTACTTTGCCGTACACGTCCAGTTTATTACCGTTCTTATTATAAACTTCTGCGGCGTGAACCGATGCACAAGCCACTACGCCCGTAACCACTAATGCCAGAGTGCTCTTTTTCATTTTCGATCCTGTCTTATAAACGCGCTAAAAAATTCGCTGGACGATAAGCGTCGGCTTAAGTCCCGTGAAAAAACAGGAAGGGTTTTATCGCTCTGCAATGAAACTTTTATGACAAACTAAGAATAATTTTAAAAAACTGTGATTTATTATTTCGGTAATAAAAGTGTCAATTTTCACCGCTACGCTTCCTGATCCCGCGCAACAAAGTGTTTCGCGATGTGCTAAGGCAGTTGGCAACCGGGCTGACTCCTGTTAAAACGTTCGTTCGACATTACTTTCCCTTATCGTTGAACGGCAGAGAATCATGAGTGACAGCCAGACGCTGGTGGTAAAACTCGGTACCAGTGTGTTAACAGGCGGATCGCGCCGCCTAAATCGCGCCCACATTGTTGAGCTTGTACGTCAGTGCGCTCAGTTACATGCCGCAGGGCATCGTATTGTGATTGTGACCTCCGGGGCGATAGCCGCCGGGCGTGAACACCTGGGTTACCCCGAACTCCCCGCGACGATCGCCTCCAAACAGCTGCTGGCCGCCGTGGGACAAAGCCGACTCATTCAACTCTGGGAACAACTGTTCTCGATTTATGGCATCCACGTCGGGCAGATGCTGCTGACGCGTGCGGATATGGAAGACAGAGAGCGCTTCCTGAACGCCCGCGATACCCTGCGTGCGCTGCTGGACAACAATATCGTTCCCGTTATTAACGAAAACGATGCCGTTGCCACCGCTGAAATCAAAGTGGGTGATAACGATAACCTCTCTGCGCTGGCGGCGATTCTGGCCGGTGCGGATAAATTACTGCTTCTGACCGACCAGCAGGGGCTGTTTACCGCCGATCCACGTTCCAACCCGGAAGCCGAGCTGATTACCGACGTTCACGGCATCGACGATGCGCTGCGCGCTATTGCCGGCGACAGCGTATCCGGCCTGGGTACGGGCGGCATGGGAACCAAGCTGCAGGCCGCTGACGTAGCATGCCGTGCCGGTATCGACACCATCATTGCGGCGGGTAGCCGCCCTGGGGTGATTGGTGACGTGATGGAAGGCATCTCCGTCGGTACCCGCTTCCACGCCCAGGAATCCCCGCTGGAAAACCGTAAGCGCTGGATATTTGGTGCGCCGCCTGCGGGCGAGCTTGTTGTTGATGAAGGGGCAACCGCCGCGATTCTGGAACGTGGAAGTTCATTGCTACCTAAAGGAATTAAAAGCGTGACAGGCAACTTCTCCCGTGGTGAAGTGATCCGTATCAGTAACCTCGAAGGTCGCGACATCGCCCACGGCGTAAGCCGCTATAACAGCGATGCCCTGCGCCGCATCGCGGGTCAACACTCGCAGCAGATCGACGCCATTCTGGGCTATGAATATGGCCCGGTTGCCGTGCATCGCGATGACATGATTATTCGTTAAGGAGCCAGAACATGCTGGAACAAATGGGCGCCGCCGCGAAGGCCGCCTCTTACAAACTGGCGCTCCTTTCCAGCCGCGAGAAAAACCGCGTGCTGGAAAAAATCGCTGATTATCTGGAATCCCAGTCCCAGGAGATTTTGCTCGCCAACGAGCAGGATCTGCTGGAAGCGCGTCGTAACGGGTTGAGCGAAGCGATGCTCGACCGCCTGGCCCTGACCCCGGCACGCCTGAAAGGTATCGCCGACGATGTTCGCCAGGTCTGCAATCTGGCTGACCCGGTCGGGCAGGTGATCGACGGTGGACTGCTCGACAGCGGTTTACGTCTTGAGCGTCGCCGCGTGCCGCTCGGCGTCATTGGCGTGATTTATGAAGCCCGTCCAAACGTAACGGTGGATGTCGCCTCCCTGTGCCTGAAAACCGGTAACGCCGCTATTCTGCGTGGTGGGAAAGAGACCTGGCGCACCAATGCCGCGACGGTAAAAGTTATTCAGCAGGCGCTGGAAGAGTGTGGCTTACCTGCGGGCGCCGTGCAGGCGATAGAGAGCCCTGACCGCGCGCTGGTCAATGAAATGCTGCGCATGGACAAGTACATCGACATGCTGATCCCACGCGGTGGCGCGGGCCTGCATAAGCTGTGCCGTGAGCAGTCGACGATCCCGGTGATCACCGGCGGTATTGGCGTGTGTCATATCGTGGTGGACGACAGCGCTGAGATTGAACCGGCGCTGAAGATTATCGTGAATGCGAAAACCCAGCGTCCAAGCACCTGTAACACGGTAGAAACGCTGCTGGTGCATCAGGGTATCGCGAATACCTTCCTGCCGGCCCTGAGCAAACAGATGGCAGAGAGTGGCGTAACGCTGCATGCTGACGCCAGCGCGCTGGCACTGCTTCAGGATGGCCCGGCGAAAGTCGTGCCCGTAAAAGCGGAGCAGTACGACGATGAGTTCCTGTCCCTGGACCTGAACGTGAAAATCGTTACCGATCTCGACGACGCGATTGCGCACATCCGTGAGCATGGCACGCAGCACTCCGACGCTATCCTGACGCGTACGCTGCGCAATGCCGATCGCTTCGTGAACGAGGTGGACTCCTCTGCGGTGTATGTGAATGCCTCCACCCGCTTCACCGACGGCGGCCAGTTCGGCCTTGGCGCAGAGGTGGCGGTCAGCACGCAGAAACTGCACGCGCGCGGTCCGATGGGGCTGGAAGCGCTGACCACGTATAAGTGGATCGGCTTCGGCGACGATACGATTCGTGCGTAAATAATCACGGGTGATGCAAAAATAGCCGTTTGATTCAAAAGGGCATTGACGCATCACCCGGATAGATCTAACCTTTTGCCCCGTGGTTACATTCGTAACCGGCCTCTTAGGGCCGATATAGCTCAGTTGGTAGAGCAGCGCATTCGTAATGCGAAGGTCGTAGGTTCGACTCCTATTATCGGCACCAGTCACTTCTATTTCATTGATTTAATTAACTTTAAATTCATTCAGAGTGAAATCGCGTAGCCTCTCCTACATAGAGGTCATACAGCCGATGGCTCAACGTGATAATCTGTATCGCCGTAGCAGCGGTATTTATGTTGTCCGTATTGCAGTTCCCGCCCGATACCGTCTCTACACGGGACAGCGTGAGATTCACGCTTCAACAGAAACAAACGACATCAGAAAAGCGCGAGCGATTGCCGCAGGTCTATTGGTTGTTTGGCAGCGATGTCTGGGTGAGTATCAAGAATTGGATAGAGAAAAGTTGGTAAGCAGTGCGCCTGCTTTGGCTGGCGAAGGAATGATCAGCCTCGCTGAATTTTGCGGTTTAACGAGCGCTTCCCTGCAACAAGTGGCGCAGCGACTACTTGATACAAATATCCCGCTTTTTTGGCTTGCTGATGGGCGTCCTGCCTACTATGTAGAAGATCTTTCACTCGTTGATAAGGATGATCCTGAGGCTTCTGGATTTATCATCGATAGTGCCATTAACATCGGGATCAGAGGTTCTCTGACCGGTTATGTTCAGCCCCTGGTTTTATCACGTATATTACGTCAGATGATCGCTGGCGAGCTGCTGGATGCAGAAACCGCATTTAAATCCTCAGAGGCTTCATCCAAAGCCGCTTGGTTTGTTGACTTTCCCGGTGTCGAAATCTCGCCTAGTTCATTAATGATTCATCGTGTGCAAGCTGAGCGCTTACGATTATTTTGGCTGTCACATAGCGCAGCGGTTTCTCCAATCATGCCTGAAAAACCAAAAGCAATTCCCCCTGTATTATTGCCCTCATCAATACCGGATAATGAATATGTAAATCGTAAATACTACTCAGTGAAAATGAGCGAGTTATGTGAAAAATATATTCGCTACAAGCGTGGAGGGAAATTCACGGAAAAGGCAGAAAATCGAGTTCGGGAAGGTTTTGGCTTACTCCTTGAAGTCATGGGTGATTCAACGCTTGAAAAAGTTGACCGTGACTTCCTTCGTAAATATGAGAGCTTACTAAGGTCGATACCTGCAAGGCGCGATCTGGCAAAAATAAGATATAAAATCAATGATGTTCATGAATTGATTGTCAAGGCAAAAGAGAATAGTGATCCTCTAATGAGCGATAATGCCGTTCGTAAATATATGCGAATTCTCTTCGAGGCTTTCCAGTGGGCTGATGGAGAAGGCATTTTTATTAAGTCTCCTGCGAATAAATTCTTTGCACCTATTGAAAATGAAAAGATGGATCAGGATTTCAAATCTAATTTCACTGATGAGGATTTGAAAGCTATTTTTGGTATGCCTTGGTATAAACGTGGGACTGTCGATAAAAATAGTTAGGGGCAATTCCATCATTATCGTGCATTTCATTACTGGCTACCGCTAATTGGCTTTTTTACCGGCGCGAGGATAAATGAATTATGTCAGCTTTATCTTGACGATATTAAGCAGGATGCGGTCGGGTTTTATTTCTTCGAAATCAGCAATGAGCGTGCCGATCAGTCGCTAAAAACTATTCATTCGCGGCGGAAAATACCGTTGCATCCGACATTGATCAAACTTGGATTAGTCCGCTATTGCGAAGCATTGAAGAAAGCAGGCCATGAACGTTTATTTCCCGAGCTTCCTTACCACCCTGTAAAAGGATATGGCGATAAAGCTTCGGACTGGTTTAATCGCTCGTTGCTCAAAGAACGGTTAGGCTTTGAAAAAGAGAGCAAAAAATCTTTCCATTCATTCCGTCACACGTTTTCTACTAGACTTAAACAAGCTGGAATCGACAGCGAGACGCGTGCGCAGTTTGTTGGGCATATCCGCGGTTCTGGCGAGACAGAGAACCGGTATAGCAAAGATCATCCACCAGCAGCCCTCTATGCTGTGCTTGAGAGCGTTACGTTAGGGCTACCGGAAGTTGCTCCATTTGTTTGCGAAGATGGTGTGGTTGCTGTAGCTGATGCGCTACGGATTAAACAGAGCAACAAATCGCGAAAAGAACCGCAATAGCCTGAATTTCTCTTTTGCTCTAACGCGCTCAGAACGATTTTGGCGCGTTTTTTATTAAGGGTGGTGATTTTCATAGTGCTGAATTTGGATACGCTCAAAACGCGTTTGGTGAAATTTGATGACCTACGATTGCACCCGCAGCCCTTCAACGTTTTCTGATGGTAGATTCATCACTGTTTTAATGCTGGTCTCTATGCTGCCAAAGATGTCTTCGCGTGGGCCGCTGCGCCAGTCATCACTTGCGTAAAAAGCATTAAGAACCGTAGCCATGCTTTCAGCACTGTCAAAGGCGCGAATCAGATAGTAGCAATCCGGGTCATGTAACGAGTTACCAAACGAAACAACATCGATCCCGTGGCGTTGGTGCAGGGGAACACTGATTTTCTGCATTATGGCGTGAAAAGCGGCGCCGCTGCCTTTTCGTAAGGTGTATTGCAGTATTTCGACGGTTCTCAATTTTATTCTCCATTAATGGTCGACTGTGTGCTTAAAATAACAAGATGTATAAGTGAACATATTATTCAACACCAACTTTTGTTTCTTACCGATGGTTCGTATTAAGTGAACCAACATTTTTATGATGTCAGTTCACTTTAAAATATCCTATTACTGCTTTTAATTAAATTATTTCTATTTCACTCGAATCAAACCATCCTTTATGTAGTAGGTTTTTTCTTAGCATTTCTGTATTATCTGTATAAGCAAGAATGGCGAGGCTTTTTTGTGCTCGACTACATGTGACGTAAAATAGTCTTCTAGTTCTGTCTTCACTAGTATCTTTACCTTCTTTCTCATTATCTAAATCAGTTTTGGTTTTTTCTTTAACACCGAAAAGTTTGTCATAACTAAACATAAAACCTTTAGCCTCAGAATCATCAATTAAAACTAGAACACGAGGAAATTCTAGACCTTTAACTCCCTGATGAGTATCGATGTTTGTCTTCCCTTTGACATAATTATAATATTTATCAAATTGACATAAAGGAGAGCTAAACGCTTTCTGCCAAGCTTCAATGATATCATCTTGTGAGTTATTGTTACTTTCTAGGATTTCTTGTATAGAATCTGGGACGTCAAGTAATTTTATTTCATTTATCTTATGTAGTAAATTAATTGTGATAAGTTCGGGGTTTGTAGAAATAAAACTCTTTAACATATCAAGAGAGTTTCTGATCTGTGTAAGTGGCGAGGTATTATTTGTGTTTTTTAAAAGATGTTCTCTTTTTAATAAGGGTGCATTTGTTCGTAAAATGTTAGTGATAGTAAAAGTATCATTTTTAATACAGGCGGATATTAATGGTGAAACAATTCCACAAATGAAATTTATATTACCCAGAGAGCCCTCTAAAAGCCCAGTTTTTAATCGCTCAATTTGATAGAGAGGAGTGAACATGTCTATAAAACCCATACGTGTTGCGGCCATATGATGTTCTAATATTAGGGTGTTTACTAATGAATCATGGTTTTCCCAATCATCATCTAAAGTAATTTCTCTCATTCTTTTTTTTACAAACGATTCATCTCTATCTTTATTATCAGAATGACATTCTTTTATAAAAATTCTTACATATCCTTCCTCGGCATCTTCTCTGGCCTTTTGCTTATGATTATCCACTTGACTTCTAATTAAATTAATTAAAGCAACCACTCTTTTTGGAGAACGATAGTTAATGCTTTTTTCAGGTTTTTTCCAGTGTTCGTCAAGGCATGCCTCTAAATCACTTTTACCATCAGAGTATATCCTTTGCATCATGTCCCCTAACAGACCCACCGAGAATGTATCTCTGTTATTTTTCTCAACTTCGAGTAATGCATTCATTAGCAGTTTGTTAGTATCTTGGCTTTCATCAATTAAAAGAATTGGATGGCGATTAACCAATATTTTCTGCATTGTATATTTTCTGTCTAGAAAATAAGAACCGAGTTTAATGACTTCTGAATGATTTAGAGAGTCTTTAGTTCTATTATCCCCGGTAGGGTTGTATGTGAATTTATATACATCTGATAAGTTTTGCAGACGTTTTTCTTTGGAAACTATTTTTCTTTCTCTTTCTAAAGAAGCTTGTGAAACTCTAGTTGTTCTGCTTTGTTTGTCCCTTAAATCAGCTATCTCCGCAGCAATGTTTTCCATTAACCAAGATTTTATATCACTGGAGTGATGCCTAATTAGCTCCCATAGGAAACTATGAATTGTAGACACATCTATTAATTTGTTGAATTTAACTCTTCTTTTTATTTCATCACAAGCCGCATTGGTGTATGTTATCACGGCTATTTTTTTTCCTCTTAGCCTGAACTCTTCTGAGTGACTCTTCAAAATCATTTCCAGAACATTAACTAAAGTCCTGGTTTTACCAGAGCCAGCTCCAGCATAAAGAAGGAAACTATGCTTTTGAGTGCCCGTTAAGTAATTATGTATATTAGAATCTAATATTTCCTCAGTTTGTTTGATAGTCATTTGTTTTCTCCATCACTGGCTAAATCAGAAACAAGCTCTAATTGTTTTATTTTTATCTTTTCTTCGAGCCACTTTAGACCATTACTTATATAATTAGGTGTGTTTAATTTATCGCTTTCGTCATGGTAAAGTATATCTAATGCAAATTCAGCTTTATTACCTTTAGATAAGTGTAAAAATGATTCCTCTCCAAATTCCTCTGCATTTTTGCAATTAGTAATTGATGCTTTGAATTTCTTCACTAAACCATTACCAGTAAGATTACTGAAAAAATCTAGATTATTGTAGACTAATGAGTCTTCGAACGTGTTTGGTAAAAATTCTTGGTTAACACCTTTGAATGCAGCCAAAACAGGAATCTGAAAAGCTGAGTAAACATAAAAGAAATCATTATATTTCTTTTCTTTCTTATCTTCCGTGAGTTTATACAATTCATCGACACCGGTAACTTCTGGAACCCAACTTGCAAGCGTTGTATTACTTGTAACGAAACCGCTGCCTTTCTTAGAGGGCTTAACCTTGCCATCTTGTGAATCCTTAGGGTCTAAATCCGTAATAATTAGAGTTAAAAGATTCAAACTAACAATCAGATTCTTTAGTCGATGGGCATGGCTACCACCAATCTCTAATAAGGTAATGTAGCTTTGATTTAAGAAAGGGTAGTGTCTTCTAATTAAGTGAGGAACTAAAATCCTCTCGGCTGGGCCTTCAACAAGAATTACTGCATCTGCAAAGAATAAATCACAATGTGTTGCCTTTAGGTATCTTATTACAAATTTTTCCGTATCATCATTTACACCAAAAACATTGGAAAGATTGATTACTGTTGATACAGGGATCTCATGTTCTTTACAAGCAGGAATTCTTCTAAAGTATCGTAAAGAAGAAAATTTACACTCGTGGGCAATATGGCTCGAATGTGTGCTTATAATGAGTTGCGTATGAAGCTCTTCTTTATCGCCTAAATTATTATGATTCCTCAATATATCATATGCTTTCCTAATGAAGATTTGTTGCACTTGTGCATGCAAGTGAGCTTCAGGTTCTTCAATCAAAACCAAATGCAGGGGAGCTGGAAAATCCTCTTGATTGTCGTCTGCTAATTTTTTATTTGTAGCTTTGCCAACTTTCATCCAACTATCTCTGAACCCCATTAGTCTAAATGCAATTGAGATTAAGTTTTGATAACCTAGTCCATTATAACTCTCTGGCAATCTTAAATAGTCTAAAGATACATTGCTTAAAGCATTAGTTAACTCATATTGAACTGCTGAGTCGTGATTTAAGCCATCAATTGGTTCTATTTTTGTAGAGATTTTTAGTTTAGGATCAGTTACTCCTGGATAGTTGAGGCCTTCAACTTCTTTTATGGCTTGGGAGAAACAGTTTTTTAATCTTTCATCAAATGTATCCTGAGCATCACGAATGGCTTGTAGAGCTTCGATATCTGATAGTTCAGGGCTTTCTATTGGGTTAAGATGTTTCGAATAATAATCTCTCAACTGTGTGTTTAATTTGCTATTCTCTTTGTCGGCAGCAGAGGGGCTTCCAAAGCCACGTTGTGCATTGATCTCATCAATTCTTATTAGATCTTTGAGAGGTATGCCATCAAGTAATGTTTGCTGACTGTCTATTCTTTGGGGTTTGGCTATTCCATTATCAGATGATTCTAATTTCGAAGGATCTAAGCTATAACACTTAATTGTAAACATTGAGTTCAACTTTCTTGAAAGATATTCATAAATATCTTTAGGCCACAATGCTATTGTGTAATTTTCTTTATCAATCCGCTCAGAAATTCGGTCGTGTATATCTAATGAATTTTGGCGGGAAGATATGAAGTCCTCAAAGAAAACATCAAATTTCTTGGGTTCATATCTCAGTCTTACTCCAATTAAACCTCCATTCCACTCTAACGTTGGTAGTATATGATTGACATATTGGAGCTCATTTTCTTTCGCTTCGATCCAAATATCCATGCAAGGAAAAAGATCTGAGAAAGCTTCCTGTGATTTAGCAAGGTCTATATTTTCCTCAGTTAACCATTGTTCAGTGATATCTTTTATTTTTGCCCAATTGCAAAGTGTCAAATCATTTACGCTAAACCGCGAGGCATCAACGAGGAAATGTCCTAAGGCCTCCATTGCAGCCGTTTTACCGCTATTGTTAGCACCAACAAAGAGAGTGGTTTTTTCTGCAATATCTATGCGGACAGACTTCAACTTTCTGAAATTCTTAATTTCAATGAAATTTATTTTCATATTAATAATATCCTTATGAAATTATTTTGCTGTGCTAAAGAAATGTTTACGTTTCGATTAGAACATAACCACTTTGATTGTGTAGTCAATAGAAACCATGATGTAAGAAATCGACCGTTTTCTGGCACCTCCCAATCGCACGCCTTCACACTGTTGGAAAAATAGCCTTGGCTTTTCTGACAGGCCATCCTAATGTTGGCCTCGTTTTCTGGCAGGGGTCAGATGAGGAGATAACAATGGCTACTTTTGGCTACGGGCGTGTTTCAACAACGCAGCAGGATACTGAGAACCAGCGACTGGAGCTTGAGCAAGCTGAGTGGCAAATTGACTATTGGTTTGCCGATATTGTCAGTGGGAAGGTTCCGGCTATGCAACGTAAAGCGTTCTCTGAAATGCTTAGCAAAATTCGCGATGGTGAAACGTTGGTAGTTGCAAAACTAGACCGTCTGGGACGTGATGCGATTGATGTTCTCCAGACGGTCAGGGCACTGGCAGAGCGTAATATCAAGGTGATCGTCCACCAGCTTGGAACTACTGACCTCACTTCTGCTGCCGGTAAGCTTCTGTTGTCTATGCTGGCAGCCGTTGCGGAAATGGAGCGTGACCTACTTATTGAACGCACTCAGGCGGGGCTGTCACGAGCAAAAGCTGAAGGAAAGAAGCTGGGCAGACCGTCGAAAATCGCACCAGAAGCCCGTAGGGCGATTATAGAGAAAAAGAATAGCGGGACCAGTATCAGTGCGTTAGCGCGTGAATACGGTGTTTCCAGAGCGACTATAGCCGCGCTGCTTTAAATGCTTCTAAACTTTCATTGCAACCCCGAGTTTTGGGTTGGTTAGCGTGAGAGATTCAAAACGAAAGAAAGATTGTGACACCGTTTCCGGTTAGAGCAGCAAAGAAGATCGACGAGGTTGAATGCCCCCACTTATAAGTTCGGGGGGCTTATAGTGGTTACTCAAATGAAGCCGCGATGACTTCCCCGGTGTTGGCGTTGAATACACAAAAATATTGGAGTGGTGTTTGAATCCCAAGGCTATTAATCGCCTTAGCTTGTTGCCCGAATATTTGAATAGTTTGTTTGCTCTTGTCGTGCCAGAGGTAGGTGCTGAAAACTGGTTGCTCTTCGCTATCTAGCCACACATGGCGAAATGTCGCTTTCTCATCCATTACCTGTTTGCACTTTTTGACGGGGTTATGATGTGCTTTTGCATAGCATTCTGGCTCGTTAATCAAGCACAAGGCATTTTGTTTTTCTCCCGGGAGTTCAGCGCTAACAGCTGCGAATGCACTTAATCCCAGCACTAGTGAGAGCGTTCCCAGAACACCCCATGAGATTGCTCGTAGAGTGCTGATCTGCCGTTTTGATGTAACGTGCGCGACCATGCTGTAACTGGCCCAACTGAGCACGGCTCCCGCTATCATAGGTAATATAAAATCTGATCCCGCCATGATTTCCTCATTTGCCAAACAACATCACATCTCATAGTGAGCGCTGAAGACACCCAACCTGTGACAGCCATCATACGATATTGGCTTGATTTGTCACTAATAGTATTCATTTTGAATCTTTGATTGTAGCGATACAGACTTCTCGTGAGGGTGATTGTGCTCACAATAGGGATCGTTAGATTCGAAATGTCTCATATGGAGCGTGGCCTTACAGTGGTCAAAATTGCACATTCAGTGCATGAAAAAATCCCTAAGAATACAGTTTGGCGAGCGGGTAAAAGAGTTGCGCGTTGCCACCGGAATGAGCCAGGAAGCGTTTGCGGATCGGTGTGGGTTTGCACGTAGCTATATGAGCCGCATTGAACGTGGCGGTTCTAATGCATCTCTCGATGCCATTGAGGTGCTGGCTAGCGCTCTCAGTGTTGAACCGTGGCAGTTGTTAGTATTCGACTCATCCGAAGAAAACGACCCAGAACTACTGGTTCCCTATGCGGCGGATGGGACGTGCTTTAATCCCGAACTGGCGAGTAGTCGCGATGGTTCATTTGCAGTAGGAGATAAAGCCGCTCAGAAGCGTTTTGGCTCGTTTATCGAAGCCCTTGAATATCTCCGTAGCATGGAGACGGCAAAGTGGCGTAGGCCGAATTCTGCGGGCAATTGGGGAATTGTGTCTGCTGTTAAATGGGATAAGCTTAGGAAGTAGTGCCAGTATAAGGATATAAATTTGGCAAATAGGATTTATACATTGCATCCCCATAATGGATGCTGTCCACCCTAGGACTTTTGATTCTTTCGGCTGTATATAGATAATCATGAAACACGGGTGCGTTACAGAGGCGTTACGTATCGCTTTTAATGTTTTTTATTATTAGATTCAAGTTGTTATGATTTTTGTGGTGGATTCAAAAAATAAACTCACTCCGTGAGTTTTTGCCAGTTTTATTTTGCTCCGAATCTTCACCCTTCCCGAGAGTTGTTCTTCTATGATAACTCAGGCTGCGTAAGCAGCCCGTCGCGACAAAGTCGCGACCCTGTTATTGGGTAATTAGTTACAAAAGTTAGAAAGCTAAGCAATACCCTAGTCATACAAAGAACTATGATTTACGCGGGTTTTATGGCAAAAGAGATAGCTCCCATACTGGGTAAACTAATCGCGCATAAACTCGGTAAATTGTTTTTCAAGGCTATCGTTTCATTCAAATTTTGAGTTCACATCTTTTTCTCATATGAATCTAAACGTTGTAAAACAGCTTTTAATGATGATTTAAGCCTCTTCTCATCGTGGCTTTCCCCTGTCATAAATCTCATTATCTGCGCTAAACTCATGTATGATTTATCGGATATGCGGGAAGCAAGCCAAACATTAACCCAATGAGGAATATGTTTTGCTAGATTTCTCCGTTTTGTTACTGAAACTTCAAGTCTCTCCGTGACTTGTGCAATCCCCAATGAATGCAACTTGCCACCTCGGACATCTCCTTTTTGAAGTTTCCGCCATGAATCACGGTGTTTTTTAGATTGATACTGTGCTAACTCCCATTGAAGGTTTACATTGATCTGTAATGCCCTGATTTTTACGTCAGTTGTCCAATTTAGACGCGCAAATTTTTCTGCCAAGATCCAGTCAAATTCTTCACGCTGAAATAGGTGCTCAAACTCTTCTGCACCTACCGCTTTTTTTTGTCCTTGTATCCATGTCCAGTGCATATCGATGACTTGGCGGTCAATGCTTAATTGGTTTGGTTCATCATCAGACGTTCTTTTAGGTGATGGAGGAAGCGCACGAAATCTCGGAGCTATGTATTGTGAAATATTCAACGCAATTGACAATGACACTGCTTCATCTCGATGGTTTAGGTAATCATTTTTGTTTTCAAGGATAGAGCGTAGACATTGCGCTATATCATTACCATTTTTTGTCAAAACGATCTCTGATGCTTTTGAAACGAGATCTTTAAAAGGAGTAATACCGGGGTGTTTCTCAAGAACTTCTTGAGGTTCGGTAGACATACTACGGGCTGATGTCGCCTGTTCGTTCTCTTTGTCGAGAATCGCAGCAAGGACATCAATTTGCTGATCATTTGGAAGCTCAAGCTGACTACGTAAACTAGTTTCTGATGACATAATTCCCACTCCTTAGTTGAATAAGCGGGACATTATTTTGTGAACTTAGGCTTTTCAATGCTTCTGGTTGGCTATTTTTAAACGGTAACATAACATATTGTTTTATAATTATTTTCATTTTAGGCTATTTTACGTCATGAGTTTTTTAGTGCTCTGTAGAGGACATTGGCTCTCCTACAAAACTGTCCTACAATGCGATTTCATCATTGATTAATGCTTTATGGTTACGCGCCCCAAAGCCGATATAGCTCAGTTGGTAGAGCAGCGCATTCGTAATGCGAAGGTCGTAGGTTCGACTCCTATTATCGGCACTCACACAACAAAATCCTTTAAAAATAATGACTTGAGACGATTGTCGCTCTCAAGGTACAGTCTTTTTTTAAGGGATTCTATGACCAACAGTTGCCGCTATGGTTAACAGTGGCAATTCAGGGATCTTAGCACGTAGCGGCTTGAAGTTGTAAAGCTCGAACAGGTACAAAGCGTGAACAGTCCCCACGAACCGCTATCAACTCGAAGCTGATGACGCTGCCAAACAGATTGATCATACGCATTTAAGCCCGATGTGTGGCCTGTGAGCCACGTAAACAGGTGAATAGTGGTAAACGTACCTGCACACGATATGCAGGCTCTCCAAGCGCTTCGCTCACGCTCCGAAAGGTACACGAGCACCCTGATAAGGTGTGATCCCTCTGACAATCTGATTTGGTCACTGGTGCTTTCGCAAAGCGAAATCAACTAGGTTGGCCTGATGCAGTCGCTACGCTCCGTTTGTTGCTTGTACCACTAACGGGGCTTTATGGCTTCTATTGTCTGAAATCTAATACATTGCACAAACATCATGTGGATTACTGTAAAGTTCATCACTATGATTATGTGTGCCATTGCCAGTTAAGAAATGCGGAGAGGACAATATGGATGTTACTGATGAGGCTTTGTTGAGTTCTGGCTTTACACCATCGGATTTGAAGAAGATAAAGAACAACGTTGAAAGCTATGGTGGAACGTTGGGGAATGCAATCAGGGACCTGGCCAGGCGATTTATTCTTGCCGTGTGGGTTGTATCCGGTTGCCTTGCTGTATTCATTTTTCTTGTGATGTTCGCATCTGAGCAGAGTGTTTTCTCTGGTGCTATTGGCCTTTCTTGTGGCGCAGCGGTTGCAATTTTTATACAGCCGCCTGTACTTGCTTATAAATCTTGGCGATTCTGTAGAGCGAACAAATCTTAATTAGTACTGTTATCAGTAGCCAGAAGATCAAAAATGACTTTCGCTTTGACACCATATCCAGCGATTTTCATCGTTAGCTTAGGCTTGCTCATTGTGTCAACTTTTCGGTAGTAATCACGCGGCAGCCAACGGAATAATCGCCAAGCTCCGGGTTTCCTTGCTAAGCCGAAGATACTATAGACACTCGCCCCTAGAGTCACCGTATTATAAAGAGCTAATCCACTTTTTGGGCTAAACCCCATAAATTGTGCGGTCTCCATTGCGCCATCAGCAAAAATTCCTTCCGATTTGGATTGTTCACCATAGCGAAGATGGCTTGCTTCTTTTGTTATACCGTTAATACCATCAACAAATAAAACTGCTCCTGCAAGAACTCCAACAGGGATCATAGTGGACATCATAACCATCCCACCAAATAATGCTGCTCCAGATACCACTATATGGATTGCTGAAATCATGTATCCGACGATTTTATTATTTTCCCTGACAAACTCGACCTTTGCATAAAGTTGGGCGGCTCTGGTTCTTAACAGGCGTTCTTGTTCTTGCAGATTATCTGTTTCGGCACGCAGATTTTTGATGCATACAATGCATTCTTCATCGGTTTTGGCCCGTCGTGCAGTTTCAAATTCTTTCTCTACGACCTGCCTTATCTCTTCGACAAACTTGATACGTGTTATCCCATCTTGCAAATAGAATGCTGATAGCCGATTTGCAGTTTCGACGAGTTTCCGGGCTTCCAGATTTACCATGGTATCTGACCATGTTCTGTTCCAGCCCCTGTTGAGCAGCGCGATATCCATTAAAGACTCCTTCCCAAAATGTGTCTGGTCATTTTACGTGCAATAAGGTCGAAGACAACAGGAAATACTTTCACAACCCGCCCCCGTGGGTGTCCCGTTGCTTTATCCTTCCAGTTTACATTCTCCTGTTCAAAATATCCCCGGCTCTGTTGATGATCTGCTAGACCGTCAGCCCAGGCCCTCGGTGAAAAGCGCTTTTCTTCGCCAAATATCGCTACGTGATGCCTTCAGCGACACGCCTCACTGCAACAAGCTTGGGCAGGTATTGCTTTTCGGAACGTTGACGCAAAGCAGGGCAACCAGTAGCTATTTCATCAACAGAAGGGAGACAGTCGGGAGGATTTTAGGTGAGTTCTCTTGTTCAAGGATTTTGTTTGAATTTGCAAGTTCATCGCACAATTTCAGATTTCAAACCTTTGAACCTGCCAGCGTGTCAAACCTGCTGAAAGCACAATTGCGCATTTGCCAGCAGACACAGAACTACTCCAGCAACATTACCAAAGCGGGCTAAAGATCAGCCACTAACAAGCGATATTCTCCCGGCCTAGCCGTCACCCTTCTGCACCATTTCCCACAACAATGCAAACAGTCTACCCGATAGCCCCGTATGCTCCACCAGAAGCGCTACAAGGCGTCGTCTTCTCACAATCGTATGACATACCGATAGCACAGCGCCCGGCTGACCTGCTCCCCGTTGATTAATACACACCGAAGTTAATAATGTCTTCATTAGGAACCATACTAATGAGTGAGTGATGGTGATAGGTTACTTAATGTGTTGTGGGGCTCATTACGCAGTTACGGACTACATTTTAGAAAAATTAAGGGCGCTCAGGCTACATGAACATAACAGTGAATTACCACCAAACGAATCAGTAGATCTGTGCAGGAAAGTTCTAATGAAACGACCAATTTTGTTGACTGCTACACAGAATGATTCCATCTATCACGGCTGACACCTGATACTTTTGAGAGCAACTAAAAAAACTGAACAGCATACCCATTTATTTAAGGTGTCAAAACACTGATAGAACTCGCGGCTCGAATCAACACGTATGTTCCTCAAACAAACCTTTGGGGGTATTAAAGGGGTCTGTAAAAATATCATATAGAATAAAATAATTATTAATCAATTAGTTGCGCTGCACTGTGTTGTTCTGTTTCTATTATCGCTGTTTATAGACGGTACTTTATATCCTGTAACTGGACTCAACCAGGACCAAGTCACTGCTGGGGCATAACTTCGGACATTCAATGTTAAGTCTTGGGCGATGCCTACAATGATGTCTAACGTGCGACTTGTAGAAATTGCTAACCCCAGAGAAAACCTTGAACTCCGCCGATCGTACTGGTTGATCTTCAAGCCTGCCTGCAATGTCCGGCAATTCGTCATTGAGTCAAGTGTTTAAAAAATCCCATCTTAAGGTTATCCTTTCATGAATATACCAATCATGAAAACAGACGAGCATATGACCAGTCAACTGACGGAAAAAGACCTGCTGGATAATGGTTTTTCAAGTAAGCAATTATCTCGTCTGAAAGAGGTATTGAGCAGGGATGAAAATGCTGACGAAACGCTTTCAATATTAGTGGATGATCTAAGTAAGCGTTTTTATGGTGGGATGATTTGTCTGTTGCTTATCCTGGTACCGCTGATTTTGCTTCCTGTCTTTTATACGTACTCGCTGCTGTTATATTACTTACCTGTTGCAGTTTTTGGTGTTATTGCGGTCTGGTATCTGATACCACTTGGCCTTTCATGGAAAGCGCATAAAATGATGAAAGGCCGGTTGGCTTCTCACACGCGCTGACAAATATGTGCAGTTCCGACCTATAGAGTAGAAGGATTATGCAAAGCTTTTATCATCTTGATCAGCTGATTCAGGGTTATTTCAATCAGGATCATGACCTCATCAATGAGGGGGAGGATACCATTGAGGGCATCATTAATCTGTATAAAAAAACAGCCCCCGGTTGGATGCTAAAAGCGTTAGCCGAAGAAGTTGATACTTTTATTGAGTGTAATAAAGGCAGGCTGGATGATGAGTTCAAAATGCGATATGGATTTGATTTTTCACCTGAGCTGTGGGACTCGACCCCTTTCGATTTTCTGATGACAGTGCGCAGGCTAGTCCTTGCTTAGCATAGATGTCTGGCAGACTTAATGCTCAATCCCGACCAAAAGAAACCATCACGACTTCTTACGCATCATTCGTTAAGTTCCGCTGACAGCTCCGGCAGCCCATCACACATCTCCTGCAACTCATTAAACATCCTCGCCACATGGAAACCATCGCACACCGAGTGATGTACCTGCACCGCCATAGGCAACAACACTTTCCCATCCTGTTCGTAGTATTTTCCAAACGTGAACATAGGTGAAAAGAAGTTCTTCATATGCGCAATGTTCATATTAAAGTTCGTAAACGTTACCCATGGAATAGACGATACGAAAAAGACATTTTCCCGGGACTCTTCCTTAGGCCAGTAGGAAAGGTTATGGCCATAGCGCGCCGTATCTTCTGCATACGTGTCCTGGAAGTGTTGCATATTGCCATCGTAGTGGCTCCACAATGACGAAAAGGTCTCCGTTTCGGGATGGAAAATGGTATAGCTGGGATGAATTTCATTCCATACGACAAGCTCATTGTTCTTCATGGCCATACGGAACTCAGGATGCCGGTTCATGATTTTAGAGAGGAGGAAAATAATAGTGGGGTAAAACTTCCAGCCAACCGTTTTAATATGTTTTCGCAGCACGGTAATGTCGATCAGAACCGTTTGGTTGATGGTACATTCAGCAAACGACTGAAAAACTTCAAAATGCTCCTTCCTTGCCCAACGAGATAAATCAACAGGTGTATATTCCGGGACGGTCTTTTTCATTTTTTAACCTTTGATTCGCTGTCATCTAAATGGTGTTGGGCCAGAAGCAACCGCGAACCATTTCAACCGCATCTAATCTTGCTGTCAATCTCCGGCTGTGGTTTTCCAAACAGGTATCCCTGCACCAGATCGCAGCCAAGGGCCTGAAGACGTTCAAGCTGCGCTTCGGTTTCTACACCTTCTGCAATCACGCTCATATTCAGGCTCTTCGCCATACCGGTAATCAGTTTGACGATATTAAGCGCATCATCTTGCGTGGATATCGGATTCACAAAGGATTTGTCTATTTTGATTTTATCAAAATTAAGCTCACTCAATCTGGAGAGCGACGAATATCCCGTGCCGAAATCATCGATGGAAATTTTCACACCCAGCGAACGCAGTTTTTTGAGGATCGTAATCGGCATTGTGCTGTCACTGAAGAGCGAAGACTCTGTCACCTCCAGCTCAAGCCGGTTAGCCGGTAATCCGGTCTCTTTCAGGATGGTTTGCACCATCGTCGTAAACGATTTATTACCCAACTGGATAGGTGAGACGTTCACCGAGATCCGTGCCGGAACCGCCCAGGAGACCGCTTCCCGGCAGGCAAGCTCAAGCACAATTTTGCCGATCGCGTTGATCATCCCGGTTTTTTCAGCAACAGAGATAAAGTAGTCAGGCGACAGCATCCCTTTTACCGGGTGCATCCAGCGAATAAGCGCCTCGTAGCCGTAAATGTCATTGCTGAATGAATCGACAATCGGCTGGTAATAAATCACAAATTCATTGTGATCGAGCGCCAGTGCCATGTCATGTTCAAGGGTTCTGCTCTCCTGCAATTTTTGCATCATCCACTGACGGAACACTTTTATCTGCTGGGAACCGGCTTTTTTCGCTTCGTACAGGGCCAGGTCGGCAAATTTATACAGAAAGTCAGAGCGTCGTTCATTATCCGATAAAACGATACCCACGCAGGTCGCAATTTTTATCAGCTGGTTATTAATCGTATAGGACTGGCTGATCTGATCGCTGATTTCTTTGGCGCGCGAAATTGCCGCGTTTTCGGTCAAGCCACTGGACAGAAGGGCAAATTCGTCGCCGCCCAACCGGTAAAACGTATCGGAAGCGCTGCTCATTGAGGTGAGACGTCGGGATACCTGGTTCAACAGTAAATCGCCGGTATCATGGCCATAAGTGTCGTTGACCTCTTTGAACCGGTCTAAATCAAATAACATCACCGTGACAGGCGTATGGTTTTTATCCGCCTGAAGATTAATTTTGTTGAGATCGTCCCAGAAGAACAGACGGTTTTTCATGCCAGTGAGGGAATCATGATAAACATCATATTCCAGCTTCGCATTCTGAATTTGCAGTGTTTCTTTTGATATTTGGAGTTCGTCAGCCAGGCTTTTAACCTGCATGTGCGCTTTGAGAATATTTTTATTCTGGTAGATCATTAAAAAGCCAAGAATAAAGCTTAGGATCACCAGCAGCAATGAAAGCGCGGAATAAATATAGTAAAGGATCTGTATTTTTGTGTTGGATTCATTAACCGTGTTAATATCTTTTGTTAATGCCGTGGCAGAAAGCTGGCTGAGCGGTGCATCGAGCTCATGCATATTTTTCAGGTAGGCCTGTAACTCGGCATGGCTCATGTTTTCAAGATGGCTATCCAGATAATTCAGTATATTTTCTAAGCGTAAAGCGAGCTCCTGATGCGTTTTATCGCTGTCAATGTAGCGACCTAAATCACCCCCCTTCATTAAATCGCCCTGACTGAGCATAATTTCAAGACGCATGCGGACCTGGTCTATCGTAACGTCATCGGTATCGGTTGCGTATAGACCAAGCCATGATTCAAAGCGGTAATACTCGGATACCAGTTGAGCCACGGACCAGGACTCGGTGTACTGAGTCAGTTTTTGCAATTCCTGCTGGCGATCGTAAACAAGGAATGCAATATATCCTGTCGTGATAAAAAGAGAAAAAATGATACCAACCAGTATCCTGTTCATTATGTTCTCCTGAACTGCTATTCAATCTTCATTTTGCTAACCTGCCATGCTGAACGCGAGTAATAAATCTGATTATTCAACTCAGGAAGACTGTCATAGGGGTATACAATGAATGATGGACCTTTATCGCGGATGCGCATATATTCGCCATTCACCTTCAAAGCAAGTATGGCATTGTATTTTTTAAAGTCGCTGAGCGGGATGACGGTTGAGTAATCATTGAGCGCAATAACATTAATGTTAGTACCCTTTGCACCCACATAATCCATGAGTTTACGCATCGGAACCCCCTCAAACCTAGTTCGACCATTATACCAGGGGGAGGTCGTCTCAAAGCTTACCATGCCCAGTTTTTCAAGGCTGGCGAGATCAAACACTGCTTTTCCATTTTCATTGGTATTTTCTATATTACCGTAAATCGTTAAAATGGGTTTACCAACAGGTTTTGGCAGTTCGCCTGCCCAGGTTACACTCTGTACCAGACAGCATAACAGCAGTAAGGTTAATCGCATTTCGGCCTCCACCTTTTTAACAGAAGTATAAGAATTATAATTTAGATATCACACGAGTTGATATATTTTGTTGGTGAGCAAGGGTTTTTATCGTTTTTATTGATGTAAACTCATCTTTATCAACGAGTTAGGTGTTTCTGTTGGCAGGGTGTTTGTTATGCGAGCGCCGCTTAACGTTTTGATAAAAGCATAAATTGCGGGCGGAAATGCTCTTGTGTTTAAAAAATGATCACTTTATTTGATTGATATTATCTTCCACCCCATGAGCGGTGGGGTATCCGTGGCTTTTTGGGGGCGCGAATTTGAAGACAAAATACGCGCCCCGGTTGAATCTGCCGTTTCAGGATGACGATTAGCGAGGACACGAGCATTCCGGGTGTGCTTGTCCAGAACCGCTTTCCTTACTTCAGCTCCTCCCGGACGGCTGATGCCGACTTGTTTCCTTTCGCCATGCTGGCAAAAACGGTGTCCCGGTAGATCCACGCATGCACTAATGCGGCAGAGATATGGACCAGCACCACCGCAAAAAGTAATTTTGCCAGAAGACTATGGGCGTCGTGGCACCACGCATACAGTGCCGGACTGGCGGGAACAATCGGAGGCAGGTTGAAACCGTCAAACATCACGATCGGCACGCCCGCCGCCGAAAGCTGTGCCCAGCCCAGCAGCGGCATTGCCAGCATCAACGCGTACAGCACCCAGTGAGATGCCTTCGCTGCAAGCACCTGCCAGACGGGCAAATCCGCAGGCAGAGGAGGCGTGCGGCTCAGGAGCCGATTGACCAGACGAACCAGCGCAAGCAGTAAAATGGCGATACCCAGTGGCCGGTGCAGGTCGATCAACCAAATCCGATGATGTAACGACGTCATCATGGCGGCACCAATGAAAAGCATCGCCAGGATCATAACCGCCATCAGCCAGTGCAGGCTTCGTGCCAGGGTATTGAAATGCTGTGGGGCGTGCTCACGCAGACGTTTATTCGTGCTCATTTTACCTCCTGCTTTTGCTCGGCTTCGGTGGCTTTGCCATAGCCAATTTCTCGCTCACGGCGACTGAAAGAGTGCGAGTAAGCGGCCGAACGCGCGTTTAAGACGGGATCATCCGTCACCGCAACGCCCGCCGGAACGATAGAGGGATCAAAGTTAACGTCGCGGCACGCGCCCACGGATTGCGCTTCGACACGCGTCACTTCCAGCGTACCGGCCACCACCTGCTTGCGATTATCCGGCCAGGGTCGGGAAGGGTCATCCACCGGATCGCCCGGCTGCGCGAGCTGCAAAACGTAATCCCAGTAGAGTGGTTTCTGTGCCAGGCGCTGGCGCAGGCTTTCGAACAGGAAATTATCATCCGCTTTCTTTCGCTGTTCATCGCTCAGGGAGAAGAACGGATCGTGCGGACGCATCATCCAGCGCACAGGTTGTCGCTCCCCCTGCGCGTTCACAAGGTAGAAAGCGTTGATGCTGTAAAACGTCGCCCCGGCGAAGCTGCCGGGGGCGGGTTTCTGCGCCGCCCATTTAAGGTATTTCTCTGCCTCCGGGTAGGCTTTCAAAAAGTCCGCGAGACGCTGCGGGTCCGGCTTGCCGGTGGCCGCATCAACTGCCGTGGCCTGGCGCAAGGCCAGAAATCCTTCCGGGTTGCGGGTGGCGAAGTAAGGTTCGTTATTCATCGCCATCCGCCATTGTTGCTTGTCATCCGTTTTCAGCAACAGCGCCATGCTCAGGGTTTTGGTTGTACTATCCGGGGCGTGGGGATCGCCAGTACCAATTGAGAATCGGCCCACTACGGGGATTTCCGGCTGAGAAAATAGCCGGGAGGTGGACAGAGAAACCGCTGAGCCGTTTGGCACAAAGGTGCCGGCAAAGCAGATGCCTTTGCCATGCGCACGGCGAAAGCCCGGCGGAAAGGGTTTTGGTGTTTCACTCACCAGTGCCTGGCTGACCGTGCGTGACCCAAGCCAGCCCGCAGTCCATGCAAAAGCCGATGCCAGCGTACCGGCGACAACAGCGATCGATGCCAGGGCGCCCCAGGTTTTTTTGGACCTCAAATCCAGTTTCGACATAGACGTTTTTCCATAAAAATTATCATCACCTGCCATGCACAATATGTTGTGCGTGGCAGGCGATAATACAGTGGCGAATATGACTCGATTATATGAGGCCAGGGGCATAAAGACAGAATATCACGAAAAGTTTAAAACTTTCCGTTGCCAGAATGGTGGGGTTACTCATCACATCGGAAGTTATGACCAAGCCGGGCGCCCAGAGAGAAATAGTGACGAAACAGGTAATATAAGGGCTGCCATTTCTCCACATTAAATTTTAACCCTTTCCCGGTGTGAATTAATAACGTCTCGGAAATGTGCGCGCAGGTTATCGTGGCATCAACGGATACCAGGCTTTCCCGGGAACCGGCAAGGGGCGATATCCCGCAAACCGTAGCTTCTATTTGTATCGGACACTCCTTAATTCTCACTGCGTTAACTGTCTCCGACTTCATTTTGTGAAAATTTCCGCAGCTAAACTTATCCTGTTCAAAAATATACCCCATCTTTTTCTTCCATTCTGGTGGTGAGGCTTTGCCTGTTTTATTGGCGAGCGCTTCAATATTCGGCCATAAGCGGCTGTCCGGAATATTGAGAACAATACCCGTATTATCCTTTATATTTTCATAACACTTTCCGTCGGTACCAAGGCCGAATACGATATTCTGATCAAGGATCCACCACGACGAGATCGGGCTCAGGTTGGTTGAACCGTCAGGATTTTGGCTGGAGATAATGGCGACAGGGGTACCAAAATATAAAGAGGCAAAATCGACTTGCTGGGTTTTCATTTTCTCATCCTCTGATTAACAAAGGCCCAGTCTATGTGGTGCAGACGTAGTTTACTTCGGTGAAGCGTGAAGTAAGGTCGGCGCATTCGCTGCACTGGCTTGTTATCAGAGCAACGACACGGAATATTTCCCTGTGAGAAAAGAGGCTTATCCCGCTCAGGATCCTTTAGCCGTTTAACGGGGGGCGCGAACCCCGCTAACCTGCCTCCAGCATGCCAAAGCTCACGATCCGCGACCGGCCCAGCTCTTTCGCCCGGTATAACGCCACATCCGCGGCGCGCAGCAGATTGTCGGTCTGGGCATGTTGCGGATAGCTGGCAATCCCAATCGACACGTCCACCGGCCCAATCTCGGTCAGCCCGTAGCGAAGCGACAGCTCATGCACGCCGGCGTAAATCTTCTGCGCACAGGCGTGCGCTTCTTCTTCATCGGCACCGGAAAGCAGCACCAGAAACTCTTCGCCTCCGTAACGAAATGCCAGCCCGTTGTCATGTGTGGCCCGCTGAACAATCGACGCCACGCTTTTGATCACCTGATCGCCCGCTTCATGGCCGAACCGGTCATTAATGCTCTTGAAGTGGTCGATATCGATCATCATGCAGCTTAACGGTTCGCCGCTGCGCATCGCCTGTGCCGTTTGGGTTTGCAGGGTATCTTCCAGATGATGACGATTACGCAGGCCGGTGAGCGGGTCAAACAACGCTTTTTCCAGCAACGCGTCGCGCAGACGCTGGTTGGCCAGCGCCAGCCCAAGTGCTTCAGCCATCAGTTCCAGATAGGCGCGGTAAGGGGCATTTTCTGCAGTGATATTCTGGAAGGAGAGTAAACCAATGGCCTCGCCCTGGGCGATAAGGGGGACGCACAGCGAACTGTCCCCTTCTGACGCCGGCAGGTGATAGCAGGCAATATCCGGTTCACCGTTTACCGGCGGGTGGCTCTGCCCGCGCCGTATGGCCCAGCACTCATCCGGATGGAACGTGGCTTCTTCACCGGTCGGCGACAACCAGTGCGCGACGCAGCGCATCTGCCACGGATCGCGGTCGAGGACGTAGAGCCGGCCCGCGATCCCCGGCGCGATATTGGGGGCAAACAGCTCCGCCACGTTAATCACATCGTTAACGTTCTCACACCCCTGCAGCCGCTGGGTCATGCGCGCCAGCAGCTCGCGGATGGCCCATTCGGCATCGCGCTCTCTTTCCAGACGCTGTCGCGCAAGCCCGTTTTCACGGAAGATGCGGATGGCCTGCGCCATGTCACCTATCTCATCAATCTGGTTGAAATTGGGCGTTTCAACCGCGTAATCCTGTGACGCCAGGCGGTGCACCACGTCGCTCAACCGCACCACGGGGCGCAGCACGCGACGTTTCAGGATAAAACCAAGGACAAACAGGAACAGCAGGGCGGTCAGGCCGACCATCATTTCAGAAGCCGTACGGAGCGCTTTCGATTTTTTTGTCGCCTCCTGAACGGAGGCGATAACGCGCTTGTCGAGTATCTGGCGAAAGTGATCGATCTGGTTCTGGGCGCGCTCAAGCTCCTGCTCATAGGGTGCGCCATAAAGCAGGGCAACGGCCTGAGCGTCGTCACCCTGTTCAAGGCTGTTCAGTGCGGTTTGCTGTTCGTCCTGCAGTTCATCGACGATCTTTATTCCTTCATGCAGCAGGGCCAGTTCTTCATCCGAAGCGCCATTATCCTGCAGCTTTTCCAGCCGAAGCTCGATGCGCTTCAGGCTGTTTTCGGCCTGGTTATATTCTTTGAGAACCTGCGGATCTTTTTTGATGACGTACAGCCGGGCTAAATCAGACTGCGCCCAGATATCGGTTTCGATATCTTCCGTAAGCGCATCAAAACGCTGGCGTTGTTCAACGGCCTGACGCTCAAGCGTGTCGGCATTGGACGCCATCAGCATGATGATGCCGGAGGCGATAGTCAGGCAGACCGTGGCACCGTAGGCCCAGTTTGTTATCGTCGCGATTCGCACCAGATGATCCTTTTACAACATGAAGAGGACGGCGTTCTTCAAATTATAGAAAACGTTTGATTTAAGGCGAAAAAAAAGGCGGCACAGTGCCGCCTGGTGTGGTCTTTATCGTCACATCCTTACAAATCTGGAGGGTTTTTTCCCTCTTCAATGAAATCCGCGTCCAGTTCTTCGGCGTTGCCTTCGTGGTCGCGCCCGGAGAAGAGGTTCCAGCAGGCGATAAACAGCGCAGCAATCAGCGGCCCAATGACAAAGCCGTTAATGCCGTACAGCTCCATACCGCCGAGGGTGGAGATCAGGATCAGGTAGTCCGGCATTTTGGTGTCTTTCCCCACCAGCAGCGGGCGCAGGATGTTGTCCACCAGCCCGACGACGATCACGAAGAAGCCGACAATAAACAGCCCTTGCCAGATCTGATGCGTGGCGAAGAGGAAAATGGCGGCCGGTACCCAGACAATCGCTGAGCCGATGGCCGGCACCAGCGAGAGGAACGCCATCAGCGCGCCCCAGAGTACGCTGCCGTCGATACCGGCAATCGCAAAGGCAATTCCGCCGAGTATGCCCTGCACCACGGCCACCGCTGCGGTCCCTTTTACCGTGGCGCGGGAGACGCCGACGAACTTGGCGAACAGGTGCTGCTTGGCAAAATCGGACAGCGGAAGGGAGTCGAGGATCTGGCGCACCAGATACGGGCCGTCTTTCAGCAGGAAGAACAGCAGATAGAGCATGATGCCGAAGCTAATGGCGAAGCCAAACGTGCCTTTGCCAATCAGAAACGCGCTGCCGGCGAGATATTGCCCGCCCTGCAGGGCGACATCGGAGAGTTTTTTCTGGATCTGCGCGGCGTTGGTCAGGTTGTGATCCGCGAGGAAACCGCTGGCCCAGTCAGGCAGATGATTGAAAATGCTGGCCACCACCTCCGGGAATTGGGTGTTGTTCTCCTGCAGTTTGGTGTACACCACGTTCAGCTCAATGGCGAGTGAAGAGAGGATCACCATCAGCGGGATAAAGACGATCAGACAGATAATGCCGATGGTCAACAACGAGGCCAGCCCGTTGCGATCCCCCAGCGCGGCGCGCAGCTTGTTTTTTACCGGGTTAAAGATGACGGTCAGAATGGCGGCCCACAGAATGGCGGAGAAGTAGGGCGACAGCACGTCGAAGAACGCCCATGTCACAAGGGCGAGGATGAAAATAAAGAAACCTTTGGTCAGTCCGTTAAAGCGCATCAGTCAGTCCTGGTTACTAAGAAACTGTGTCGACTATAGAACTGATTGTGAGAATTACCAACCCTTGCGCCGGGTGGCGTTGCGGTATGACGCCGCTCTTCATGGATACTACTTTCGACTGACCGAAGAACGTCTCGTCCGGCACCATGCTGTAAGTATCTGCTTGCGGAGGTGCCTATGGCCTGGCGTCCGATTCTCTATGTGATCCTCACCACCCACCCCAGACTCAGCGCGCGGCGTGCCCGTTTACGTCTGGTCATCTAGCTTTTTATTAACAATCGCGGTATAACACACCTTCTTTGGATGTTTAGATGTCCATACGTATAGAAGGTAATATGCAAACACAACAAGAAAATGGGCAGCTTAAGCGCACCATGAAAACACGCCACCTGATTATGCTCTCGCTGGGTGGCGTGATTGGGACAGGGTTATTCTTCAATACCGGATACATTATTTCGACGACCGGGGCGGCCGGTACGCTACTGGCGTACCTGATAGGCGCGCTGGTGGTCTGGCTGGTGATGCAGTGTCTGGGCGAGCTCTCCGTGGCGATGCCGGAAACCGGCGCGTTCCACGTCTATGCCGCGCGTTATCTTGGCCCGGCGACGGGTTACACCGTGGCGTGGCTCTACTGGCTCACCTGGACGGTGGCGCTCGGGTCGAGTTTTACCGCCGCCGGGTTCTGTATGCAGTACTGGTTCCCGCAGGTGCCCGTCTGGGCGTGGTGCGTGGTCTTCTGCGTGGTGATTTTTGGCCTTAACGTCATCTCCACGCGCTTCTTTGCGGAAGGTGAGTTCTGGTTCTCACTGGTCAAAGTCATCACCATTATCGCCTTTATTATCCTGGGCGGGGCGGCGGTCTTTGGCTTTATCCCGATGCAGGACGGTTCACTGGCGCCAGGCTTGAGTAACATTACCGCGGAGGGCTGGTTCCCGCACGGCGGCCTGCCGATCCTGATGACCATGGTGGCGGTGAACTTTGCCTTCTCCGGGACCGAACTGATCGGTATCGCGGCGGGTGAAACGGAAAACCCGCACAAGGTGATCCCGGTGGCTATCCGTACCACCATTGCCCGGCTGATTATCTTCTTTATCGGTACTGTTTTTGTGCTGGCGGCGCTGATCCCGATGCAGCAGGCGGGCGTGGAAAAGAGTCCGTTCGTGCTGGTGTTTGAAAAAGTGGGTATTCCTTACGCGGCGGACATCTTTAACTTTGTGATTTTGACGGCGATCCTCTCGGCGGCGAACTCCGGGCTGTATGCCTCCGGGCGCATGCTTTGGTCGCTCTCTAATGAGAAAACGCTGCCGCGCTGCTTTGCCCGGGTGAACAAAAACGGCGTGCCGCTGACGGCGCTCTCCGTTTCCATGCTCGGTGGCGTGCTGGCGCTGTTCTCAAGCGTGGTGGCGCCGGACACGGTGTTCGTGGCGCTCTCGGCAATTTCGGGCTTTGCCGTGGTGGCGGTCTGGATCAGCATCTGCGCGTCGCACTTCGTTTTCCGTCGTCGTCATCTGCAGTCCGGCCAGCCGCTCTCTGCGCTGCAGTACCGTGCGCCGTGGTATCCGCTGGTGCCGGTACTCGGTTTTATCCTCTGCGTGGTGGCCTGTGTCGGCCTGTGGTTTGACCCGAGCCAGCGCATTGCCCTTTATTGCGGGATTCCGTTTGTCGCCCTGTGTTATGGTGCGTACTACCTGACCCGAAATATGACATCGCAGGAGCCTGAACATGTCGCAGAATAATCCGCTTACCGCCATCCTCGAAAAACAGCCGTTTGTGGTGCTGGATGGCGCGATGGCGACGGAGCTGGAAGCGCGGGGATGTAATCTTGCAGACAACCTCTGGTCTGCCAAAGTATTGATGGAAAACCCGGAGCTTATCCGCGAAGTCCACCTCGACTACTACCGGGCTGGCGCGCAGGTGGCCATCACCGCCAGCTATCAGGCGACGCCTGCGGGCTTTGCGGCACGCGGCCTCGATGAAGCGCAATCCCGGGCGCTGATCGGCAAAAGCGTGGCGCTGGCGCGCAAGGCGCGTGAAGCGTATCTGGCTGAAAATCCGCATGCGGGCACGCTGCTGGTCGCAGGTTCCGTGGGGCCGTATGGCGCCTATCTGGCGGATGGCTCGGAATATCGCGGCGACTATGTGCGCAGTGCTGAAGCGTTCACTGCTTTCCACCGCCCGCGCGTGGAGGCGCTGCTGGATGCCGGTGCCGATCTGCTGGCGTGTGAAACGCTGCCGTCCTTTGCGGAAATCAGGGCGCTGGCGGCACTTCTGGCCGAATATCCCCGCGCCCGGGCATGGTTTTCGTTTACCTTACGGGACAGCGAACACCTGAGCGACGGTACGCCGCTGCGTGATGTGGTCAGCGTGCTGGCAAGCGCTCCGCAGATTGTCGCGCTGGGCATTAACTGTATCGCTCTGGAAAACACCACGGCGGCGTTGAAACATCTGCAAAGCCTGACGGCGCTGCCATTGGTGGTCTACCCGAACTCGGGCGAGCATTATGATGCGGTGACCAAAACCTGGCACCACCACGGCGAAGCGTGTGAGACGCTGGCGGGGTATCTGCCCCAGTGGCTGGACGCCGGTGCGAAGCTGATTGGCGGATGCTGTCGCACCACGCCGAAGGATATCGCTGAGCTTAACGCGAAGCGCTGAGGCCCTCACCTTAACCCTCTCCCACGGGGCTGAGGGATCCCCACAAAATAATGTCTGCACAGTCGACCCCCTCTCCCTTGAGGGAGAGGGCTAGGGTGAGGGGGGAACATACGACTGTGGAGGTAATTCCGTTCACTTTGTGTACCTTGCTACTCTGTAACGACATGACCGGTGAACGTGCCAGGGTGGCTCAATCGCCACCACCCTGGCGACCCGGGCTCCCGGCGGTAAATCGCCGCTTCGCGGTACCCTCAGCTTATTCCTTCAGGCTATCGGGTCGGGCATGAGCCTGCATCCCTGCAGGCCACGCCCTCTCGGCGCATCCCTGCGCCTCGCCCCGGCCTTACGGAAACGCCTCGGCGATTTACAGCCGGACCAGGGCATCGCTGTAATTCATTCATTTTCCTGAAACAACCTTCGTCGCTTTCGGTAAAAAAATTACTGGGGATCCCTCAGCCCACGGGGAGAGGGAAAAAACACCGTACAAAATTCACTATCCTTTCCCGTTTTTTATCTAAAAACGAATGGTTATTAGCGATTCATTTTAATTCCTTTATCAAAATTCCTCCGCCGGAAATACTGCCCTCATAACAACAAGGGGAGCAGGCATTATGGCAATTTCATCGCGAATCACACTACTCGGCGCCCTGGCGCTGTGGGCATTTCAGGCGCAGGCGGTGGACGTCACCGTCGCGTATCAAACCTCTGCGGAACCGGCGAAAGTCGCGCAGGCGGATAACACCTTTGCCAAAGAGAGCGGCGCAAAAGTTGACTGGCGTAAGTTCGACAGCGGGGCGGCCGTGGTGCGCGCGCTGGCGTCCGGCGATGTGCAGATCGGCAATATCGGATCCAGCCCGCTGGCGGTCGCGGCCAGCCAGCAGGTGCCGATTGAGGTGTTCCTGCTGGCGTCACAGCTCGGTAACTCCGAAGCGTTGGTGGTGAAGAAAAACATCACCAAACCGGAAGATCTGATCGGCAAGCGTATCGCCGTGCCGTTTATCTCCACTACTCACTACAGCCTGCTGGCGGCGCTCAAACACTGGGGCATCAAACCGGGTCAGGTACAAATTATCAACCTGCAGCCGCCGGCCATTATCGCGGCCTGGCAGCGCGGCGATATTGACGGGGCTTACGTCTGGGCACCGGCCGTGAACGAGCTGGAAAAAGAGGGCACCGTGCTGACCGACTCCGAAAAAGTGGGCCAGTGGGGCGCGCCAACCCTCGACGTATGGGTCGTGCGTAAAGACTTCGCTGAGAAGCATCCTGAGGTGGTGAAGGCCTTTGCCAAAAGCGCCATTGACGCCCAGCAGCCCTATATCAGCAACCCGGATGAGTGGCTGAAGCAGCCTGCCAACCTGGAAAAACTGTCGCGCCTGAGTGGTGTGCCGGAAGCGGACGTGCCGGGGCTGGTGAAGGGTAATACCTATCTGACCCCCGCGCAGCAGGTACAACAGCTGACCGGGCCGGTAAACAAAGCGATTGTGGATACGGCCACTTTCCTGAAAGAGCAGGGCAAAGTGCCCGCTGTGGCGACGGATTACAGCCAGTACGTGACCGACCGCTTTGTGAAATAAGGAGTCCGCCATGCTGAATATTACAAATCTGTCTGCCGATTACGGTGGTAAACCCGCGTTAGAAGAGATCAACCTGACGCTGGACAGCGGGGAGTTGCTGGTGGTGCTGGGTCCGTCCGGGTGCGGGAAAACCACGCTGCTGAATCTGATCGCCGGGTTTGTTCCGTATCAGCATGGCACCATTCAACTGGAAGGCAAAAAGGTGGAAGGCCCGGGCGCCGAGCGCGGCGTGGTCTTCCAGAACGAAGGCCTGCTTCCGTGGCGCAACGTGCAGGAAAACGTGGCATTTGGGCTGCAGCTTGCGGGCGTCAGTCGTGAAAAAAGGCTGGCTATCGCGCGGGAGATGCTGAAAAAGGTGGGGCTCGAAGGGGCCGAAAAGCGGTTTATCTGGCAGCTTTCCGGCGGCCAGCGCCAGCGGGTCGGCATTGCCCGCGCGCTGGCGGCCAACCCGCAGCTGTTACTGCTGGATGAACCGTTCGGCGCGCTGGATGCGTTCACCCGGGAACAGATGCAAACCCTGCTTTTACGCCTGTGGCATGAAACGGGCAAGCAGGTGCTGCTGATCACCCATGATATTGAAGAGGCGGTATTTATGGCCACCGAACTGGTGCTGCTATCACCGGGGCCGGGTCGCGTGCGGGAGCGCTTACCGCTGGATTTTGCCCGCCGCTACGTTGCGGGGGAACCCGTGCGCAGCATCAAATCCGATCCGCTGTTTATTGAACAGCGTGAATACGTCTTAAGCCGCGTGTTTGACCAACGGGAGGCTTTCTCATGAGCATTGTCTTTAGTGAAAAAACGCGCCGCACGCGCCTCAGCTTACGCTGGCCGTTCTCCCGCCAGATCACGCTCAGCATGGGGACGTTGCTGGCGTTACTCGCGGTGTGGTGGCTGGTTGCCGCGCAGGCGTGGGTCAGCCCGCTGTTCCTGCCGCCGCCGGGACAGGTGCTGGCCAAACTGATTACCATCGCCGGGCCGCAGGGCTTTATGGATGCCACGCTCTGGCAGCATCTCGGTGCAAGCCTGACGCGCATTCTGGTGGCGCTGCTGGCGGCGGTGGTGCTGGGTATTCCGGTCGGCATCGCGATGGGGTTAAGCCCGATGGTGCGCGGCATTCTTGACCCGCTGATTGAGCTTTACCGCCCGGTGCCGCCGCTGGCGTATCTGCCGCTGATGGTGATCTGGTTTGGTATTGGTGAAACGTCAAAGATCCTGCTGATCTATCTGGCGATTTTTGCCCCGGTTGCCATGTCCGCTCTGGCGGGGGTGAAAAGCGCCCAGCAGGTAAGGATCCGCGCGGCGCAGTCGCTGGGTGCCAGCCGAACGCAGGTGCTGCTGTTCGTGATTTTACCGGGCGCGCTGCCGGAGATTTTAACCGGGTTACGCATTGGACTTGGCGTGGGCTGGTCAACGCTGGTGGCGGCTGAGCTGATCGCCGCCACGCGGGGATTAGGGTTTATGGTGCAGTCGGCGGGAGAGTTTCTGGCGACTGACGTGGTGCTGGCAGGGATCGCGGTGATCGCCGTGATTGCCTTCGGATTAGAACTGGGGCTGCGCGCGTTACAGCGCCGTCTGACGCCCTGGCATGGAGAAATACAATGAGTGAACGTCTGACCATTACCCCACTGGGGCCGTTTATTGGCGCGCAGGTGTCGGGCCTGGATGTAACCCGTCCCCTGAGCGATAACCAGTTCGAGCAGTTGTACCATGCGGTGCTGCGCCATCAGGTTGTATTCCTGCGCGAGCAGGCGATCACCCCGCAGCAGCAGCGTGCGCTGGCCCTGCGCTTTGGCGATCTGCATATTCATCCGGTTTATCCGCATGCCGAAGGGGTAGAGGAGATTATCGTCCTGGATACCCACAACGATAACCCGCCGGATAACGATAACTGGCATACCGATGTGACCTTTATCGAGACGCCACCGGCCGGGGCGATTCTGGCGGCGAAGCAGCTGCCGGAAACGGGAGGCGATACGCTGTGGACCAGCGGTATCGCGGCTTATGAGGCGCTGTCGGCACCGTTCCGGACGTTGCTGATCGGCCTGCGGGCGGAGCATGACTTCAAAAAGTCGTTCCCGGAATACAAGTACCGGAAAACCGAGGCGGAACATCAGCGCTGGCAGGAGGCGGTTGCGAAACATCCACCGCTGCTGCACCCGGTGGTGCGCACCCATCCGGTCACGGGCAAGCAGGCGCTGTTTGTGAACGAAGGGTTCACGACGCGCATTGTGGACGTGACGGAAAAAGAGAGTGAGGCGCTGTTAAGTTTCCTGTTCGCGCATATCACCAAACCGGAGTTCCAGGTGCGCTGGCGCTGGCAGGAGAACGATCTGGCAATCTGGGATAACCGCGTGACGCAGCACTATGCCAATGCAGACTATCTGCCCCAGCGGCGGATTATGCAGCGGGCGACGATTTTAGGGGATAAACCGTTTTACCGTGCATCTTGATCCCCTCACCCTAACCCTCTCCCCAAAGGGGGGAGGGGACTGCCATGTGCGGTTTTCACCCTCTCCCTTTTAGGGAGAGGGCTGGGGTGAGGGTATTAAATGCGCCTCAATATACCGCTGATAGCGGTTCGCCTTGAGATAACACAAATCCACCAGCACCAGCCCGTCGACGCAGTCGTTGAACGACGGGTCGCTGCCAAAATCAATAAACTGCACGCCGCCGGGTTCGCAAAGCTCGGAATACTGCTTGTAGAGTGGCGGAATTCCGCAGCCAAGATTGCCGAGCAGGGATTTCAGCTTCGTCAGATCGTCCACGTAATCCACGCCGCCAAACTGCGCCAGAACGTCCGGCAGGGAGGCCGGGTAAGGCTGACGTGACGCGGCGAGCGGATGCGTCGCCGGAAACCACAGGCGGTAAAAGGCCACCAGCAGATCCCGCGCGGCAGGCGGTAAGCCGCCGGAAATGGAGACCGGGCCAAACAGGTAGCGATAGTGCGGATAGCGCGCCAGGTAAGCCCCAATGCCGGACCATAAATAATCCAGACCGCGGCGACCCCAGTAGCGCGGCTGAATAAAGCTGCGCCCCAGCTCAATGCCGTGTTCCAGCACGTCCTGCATTTTATCGTCGTAGTGGAACAGGCTGTAGCTGTACAACCCTTCCAGACCGCGACGTTCAACCTGGCTGGCGGTCGGCATAAAGCGATATGCGCCGACGATCTCCAGATCCTCATCATCCCAGAGGATCAGGTGCAGATAATCATCATCGTAACGGTCAGTGTCCCGACGTTTACCGCTCCCTTCCTCCACCGCGCGAAAAGCAATCTCCCGCAGACGGCCCAGTTCGCGCAGCAGCGGGGCATCTTCCTGACCGTTGCGCTGCCAAAGATAGATGGTTTTACCGTCACTGGTTTTGCCCAGACATTCGGCCTGCGCCAGCGCGCGTTTCAGGGTGGCACGATCTTCCGGACGGGCAATGGCGCACTGGGTTTTAAAGATGCCAGGCACTCCCTTGCCAAGACGCATCACGTGCTGACGACACTGCTCGGCCATCTCACGCGACGAAAGGGTGGCGCTATGCCAGTGATGCCACGCAATCTGCTGGCCGATTTTTATCGGCAGCTGGCTGTGACGGCGGCGAAACATCTGTTGCATCAGCAGCAGCATCGACAGCGTTGGGGAGAGCAGCGTGCTGGCATAAAAGAGCAGGCTGTTGTGGGCCTGAATATGTACCGGAAGCAGCGGGACGCGCAGCTTGCCGGCGAGTTTGATAAATCCTGGGTGCCATTTTTTATCGCGAATGCCTTTGCGCGTGGGGCGAGAGACTTCGCCCGCCGGGAAGAAGATCAGCACGCCCGCATTTTGCAGATGCTGTTCCATCTGCACCAGAGACGTTTTCGCCGTCCTGCCGCCCATATTGTCCACCGGAATAAACAGCGAGCTGAGGGGCTCAAGGTGGGTCAGCATCCGGTTAGTGACGACTTTAACGTCGCGCCGCACGCGGGAAACGGCATACAGCAACGCCAGCCCGTCCAGCGTCCCTGTCGGGTGGTTGGCAATAATGACCAGCGGGCCATGTTCGGGGATTTGTTCGAGGTCGCGGGCGGAAATGGTGCAGACGATATCAAGGTGTTCCAGAACCTGCTCCACCATATCCAGCCCTTTCAGGTGGCGGTGGGCGGCGGCAAACTGCTGAAATTCGTCTTCGTAAAACAGTCTTTTTAACAGACTTTTTTGCCAGGGTGCAGGCCTCGCCTGAGGCCAAAGATCGTCGAGAACGCTATCGAGGCTAAACATGGTCACTCCTCCTGCCGTCTTGCCCAGACAGTAGAAGGAGGAGATGTCGATTGTATTGCAGTTTGGTGAAGATTAGCGGAGGATTTTTTTCTCGGCCAGATCCAGTGCGAAGTAGCTGAAGATCAGATCCGCACCCGCGCGTTTGATCGCCCCCAGGCTTTCCAGGATCACTTTCTCTTCGTCAATTGCACCCGCCAGCGCGGCGAACTTGATCATCGCATACTCACCGCTGACCTGGTAAGCGCCCAGCGGCAGCTCGGTACGCTCGCGGATGTCGCGCAGAATATCCAGATACGCGCCAGCCGGTTTCACCATCAGGCAATCAGCACCCTGGGCTTCATCAAGCAGGGATTCGCGGATCGCTTCCCGACGGTTCAGCGGGTTCATCTGATAAGTTTTACGATCGCCCTTCAGCGCGGTACCGGCAGCTTCACGGAACGGGCCGTAGAAGGAAGAGGCAAATTTGGTGGAGTAGGACATGATGGCGGTGTCGGTAAAGCCCGCCGCATCCAGAGCCTGGCGAATTGCCTGAACCTGTCCGTCCATCGCGGCAGAAGGAGCGATGAAATCGGCACCTGCAGCGGCCGCGACGACAGCCTGCTTGCCCAGGTTCAACAGGGTGGCATCGTTATCTACGCCATGATCGCACAGCACGCCGCAGTGGCCGTGGGAGGTATATTCGCAGAAGCAGGTGTCGGACATCACCACCATTTCCGGCACGGTCTCTTTGCAGATACGCGACATGCGGGCGACGAGGCCATCCTCTTTCCACGCGTCGCTGCCGGTCGCGTCGGTATGGTGGGAGATGCCGAAGGTCATCACCGAGCGGATCCCCGCGTTGGCGATGCGTTCGATTGCACGCGCCAGATGCTTCTCAGGAATGCGCATCACGCCAGGCATGGCTTCGATGGCCTTGTAGTCATCAATCTCTTCTTCGACAAAAATCGGCAACACCAGATCGTTTAAGGTCAGGGTTGTCTCTTCAAACATGGCGCGCAGTGCAGGTGACTTGCGCAGGCGGCGGGGGCGTGCAATTAAATCGGTCATGGTATGCCTGATGTTTGTGGAACAAAGAGGGCTAGTGTACATCAAAGTGGCGGCTGTGGTTTTACGAAAGTGGGCTTTTTGTTAATGCGAAATGCGTTCTGCGATGTTTCAGGCGATAACTTTATATAACGCGAAAAGCGCGGTTTTTAACGGCGTGAAGTATTTGTGAAATTTCTGTATTGAAATAAATATATCATAAATAATGATTTCTTATTCTTTAAAATATTCCCTGTGCTTAGGGTGTTTATTTCCCAGGTGACTGTTTTGTCGTGTTTGTTTACGCGTTTTTGATGCTGTTTGTCTGTATCCGGACTTAATTGAATCATTCATTGAACCTTTTCGAAATGAAAATGCATAATTCGCTGCGCAATAAAATATTGCCAAATGATTTGATGGACAAACTTGCTTACGTCCCTGAGGAGGGATGACCCAATGCAAACATGGAAAAAGAAACTGGTTGTATCTCAACTTGCATTAGCCTGTACCCTGGCTATCGCTTCTCAGGCCAATGCGAAAGATATTTCCGACACGACATATAATACTTTTGGATATGATAATACCGTGACGACACCCTGGTATTATGGGTATGCTGACTGGGATTACGCCGGTGACAGTCATGACGGTGATATTTATCCGGTGATTAATAAATCCACCGTGAATGGCGTTATTTCAACGTATTATCTGGACGATGGTATTAATGGTCGGGCAAATGCGTTAAGCATTTCCAACAGCACCATTAATGGCATGATTACTTCGAAGTGTATGACCACAACCTGTGATAATGGTGTGGATCCGGATGGTACAACCCATACGCAATACGATCGTTTTAGCCTGACGGTTGATCACTCCACCATTAACGACGCCTATGAGCATTATGCTTACGATGTTGTAAACGGCGATAACACCGATACCCACTCACTGGATATCTACGGGCTGGGCAATGCGATTACCCTGGATGTGGAATCGGATATTGTTATCCAGAATAACTCTCACGTTGCCGGTATTACGCTGACGCAGGGTTATCAACAACCGGATAACACCCCGTATGACGGCGTTGAAGGCGTGGCGAATAATAGCCATGTTTTCACCAATACCCTGGTGGTAAAAGACTCTGTTCTGACATCTGGCGCCTATAGCGATCTGGGCACCAGCGGGTTCTACGGCCAGACGGCGAAGCCGAGTGATTATGGTGAAAATAATGCCACCGCGGCAGACGACGCGGCGCTGATCGTTGCTGCCGGTGCGTCTGACAACGCGATGCAAACGACCGCGACGTTTGATCACTCCACCGTGACGGGCGATATTCTCTTCTCCAGCACCTTCGACAATAACTTCTACGAGAATGGGGATCCGGCAACCGATACCACCGCAGACGGCGTGTATAACCCAACCACCAACGGCTGGGATGGCACCGATAAACTGGATGTCACGCTGACCAACGGCAGCAAATGGGTGGGTGCTGCGCAGTCCAGCGTTGAGGCCATCGGTACGTCACAAATGTATGGCCAGGGATACAGCAACGTTGACTGGCGAGCGCTCTCTCCGAACAGTATCTGGCCGGATTCCACCTACGACAGCAACGGTCACGTTGCCGGGGAGGATGTTTATCAGAGCGGTCTGTTTAACGTCACGCTGGATAACGGCTCTGAGTGGGATACCCGTAAGCAGTCGAATATCGATACGTTGAAGGTAAACCACCAGTCGCAGGTGAATGTTGAAAATTCTGGCCTGCTGGCGGATACCATCACCCTGACCAATGGCTCATCATTGAACGTGGGCGACAGCGGTGGCGTGGCGACCGACCATCTGTATCTGGACAGCTATAGCCGTGCGGCACTGACGGAAGAAACGGCTGAGCTGTATGCCAACACCATCACCGTCGATAACGGTGCTGAGCTGGCACTGGGACTGGGTCAGGTTGATACGCACAATATGGTACTGACCGATGGCGGTGTGCTGAACGTAGCCAGCCGTGATTACGTGCTGAACAGCGATCTGAACAACGCACGCTATATCACTAACGATACGCACAAAGCCGAGTACGACTATGGTGTTGTGGCGCTGAATTCTGACGGCCATCTGGCGGTGAACGGTGATGTCGCAGGCAACTACAAGGTGCGTATCGACGATGCGACGGGGGCCGGTTCCGTTGCCGATTACAAAAACCGAGAGATCGTCCGTGTCTATGACAATAACGCGGATACGGCAGCCAGCTTCACTGCCGCCAACAAAGCCGATTTAGGCGCTTATACCTACCAGGCGAAGCAGCAGGGGGATACCGTCGTTCTGCAGCAGAAAGAGCTGACCGACTACGCCAATATGGCGCTGAGCATTCCTTCTGCTAATACCAACATCTGGAACCTGCAGCAGGATACCGTAGGGACGCGTCTGACCAACAGCCGTCACGGCCTGGCGGATAACGGTGGGGCGTGGGTGAGCTACTTTGGCGGCAACGTCGACGGTGACAACGGCGTTATCCGCTACGATCAGGACGTCAGCGGCATTATGGTGGGTCTGGATACGCAGATCGACGGTAATAACGCGAAGTGGATCGTCGGTGGTGCGGCAGGGTTCGCGAAGGGGGATATCAGCGATCGTACCGGTCAGGTTGATCAGGATAGCCAGACGGCGATGATCTATGCCTCAGCGAAGTTTGCGAACGATGTGTTCCTCGACAGCTCCCTGAGCTATACCCGTTTCAATAATGATCTTTCCGCAACTATGAGCAACGGTCAGTACGTGGACGGTAATACCACGACAGATGCGGTCGGCTTTGGAATGAAACTGGGCTATGACTGGAAACCCAACCTGTCTGGCTACCTGACGCCATACGCTGCCGTCTCGGGCCTGTTCCAGTCGGGTGATGATTACCGTCTGAGTAACGACATGCGCGTTGACGGGCAATCTTACGATAGCCTGCGTTATGAACTCGGCATTGATGCGGGATACACCTTCAACTACGGCGGTGAGCAGGCTCTGACGCCATACTTCAAACTGGCCTGGGTCTATGATGACGCTGATAACAATGCTGATATTAACGGTGACAGCATCAATAACGGCGTAGAAGGTTCCGCTGTGCGCGTGGGACTGGGGACACAGTTCAGCTTTACGAAGAACTTCAGTGCTTACACGGATGCCACTTATCTGGGCGGCGGCGACGTTGACCAGAACTGGGGCGCCAGTGTGGGCGTGAAATATACCTGGTAATGTCTGTCAGCGGGGGAAATTATCCCCCGCTTTTTTATCGATAAAAATAAAAAATAATATTGAACCGACAAATACGGATGTCTTGAGGTCTGCATGAACGTTAATGCGAAACCACTTGCTGAATTAAGCCGGCTCGAACAGTGTCTGATAGCAGCCAGTACCCCTTTTCAATCTGCGCCACAACAATTCATTCTATCCGGTGAGTGTAATGAGCCCCGCACGATCGTATTACAAACCGGTATAATGGATATTTATCGTCATTCTGATGAATTGCTGGTGGGTATCGCAAAAGCGCCATTTATTTTTGGCCTGTCCACCGTGATGATTAAACATTGCCAGAAATACAACGTGGTCGCCAAAACACCCTGCACGGGATTTTATTTATCGACTGACACCACCCGGCAACTCATACAACAGAATGCGCTCTGGAAAGAGGCCTTCAGTTGGTTATCGTGGATAAATTACCTTCTTGCGAAACGCGATATGCAACTGGTGGGAAATAATTCCTACCACCAGATCCGCGCCATGCTGCTGAATATGGCCGAGTGGGATGAAACGCTGCGCTCAAAAATAGGTGTAATGAATCATATTCAACAAAGCACCCGAATTTCGCGCTCGGTGGTGGCAGAGGTTCTCGCCGCGCTTCGGCAAGGAAACTACATCAACATGAGCCGGGGCAAGCTGGTTAGCATCAACCGCTTGCCCATGGAGTATTAAGATCAGTTCGACGCGGTGAGCACCTGGGCTTTATTGGCGCTCAGTTCAGCCACTAAATTATTAATACCGTCACTCATATTGACGAAACGCGTATGCGGCGAGCGGGTGACCACCACGAACGCCCCTACGTTTGACTGTGGGATCATTGCCATATAGGTAATGAAGCCACCGCCGCCGCCCGTTTTTTGGATAATGCCCGGACGGCCATTTTTCGGCGCCATATAGACCCAGCCCAGGCCGAGGGCATCGGCTTTACCCGGCACGTCCATCCCGATGACGCGGTTCAACTGCGTACGCTGATAAATCAGGGTCTGCATTCGGTCGGCCTGGCTGTTGCGAGTGTAGAAATCCGAGGAGAGGAACTGCTGCATCCAGCGCATCATATCACCAGGGGTGGAATACACCCCACCGCTGCCTACGGCAGCCAGCGTGTTATTACAGGGGCTTGCGCCTTTCTCGGCCACCATCAGACGACGGCACTGATCCGGGGAAGGGGTAAAGGTGGTGTCTTTCATCCCCAACGGTCGGGTGATCTGCTCTTCAAACAGCTGAGGGTAGGGTTTGCCGGCCGCCGTAGAGAGGGCATCTGCCAGCAGGTCAAACGCCAGGTTTGAATAAGAGGCCTGCGAACCCGGCGCCACCTTCAGCGTGGCGGTACTCAGGTAACTCCAGCGCTGGTCGCGCGTAGGCCAGACAAAGACGTCACGATGCGCCGCGCCGCCTGGCTGCTCACGCGGCAGGGCACTGGTATGGGTGGCAAGGTTCACCAGCCGGATCGGTGTCCCCTGATACGTCGGTACCCGCGCGCCCGGGGGCGCATATTTGCTGAGCGGGTCGTCGAGCTTCACCACGCCCTGGTCGAGGAGTTTCACCAGCATTTCGCTGGTCATCAGCTTGGTTAAGGACGCGATGCGGATAACGGAATCCAGCTGCGGGCGAACGTTATTACCCGGGCGCGTTTCGCCAAAGCTGCGGAACACTCGCTGGTTGCCGTCGATCACGACCAACGCCATCCCGGTCGCGCCGCTGCCGTAATAGATTAGATTCGCGTAGCGATCGGCAATATCAGAAGCTAAAACCGGCGCCGTCAGCGGTTGGGCTGCCTGGGCGGTAGAAAAGCTCACCGCACACAGCGCGGCAAAAAAGAGCAGACAACGTTTCAACGAAGAGCATCCATGAAGTGAATGAGGAAAGTAATGGGTATTTATACTACTAATCGGTGTCGCGCAATGCCCCGAATTACATAACATAGCGAGAAAAACGTAACCATGGGTAAATATAAACAATTTACTCAGGAGCCATCTCCCATTTTGTGACATCGGGCTTATGATAGGCACCAGTGTCACTCAATTTTACGGAGAACGGTATGTCTGAGAAGCGTGTGGTGATGGTTGTCGATATGCAGCAAGGGGTATTTGAGACCCCTCGTCTTCAGCGAGAAAAATGTGTTTCGCGTATCAACCAGCTTACGCAGGCGGCCGATACCGTCATCTTTATTCAGCACACGGAAGAGGGTGGGCTGGAGGAGGGGAGCGAAGGGTTTGCCCTGCTTCCCGAGCTGGACCAGCCAGCCGGCGCGTTTTACGTGACGAAGACCGCCTGTCACGCCTTCTACAACACCGGGCTTGAGACGCTGCTGCGTGAGCAGGGCATTCGCGAGTTTGTGATCTGCGGCTGCGCCACGGATTATTGTGTTGACGCGACAATCAAGAACGGCGTCAGTCGCGGGTATCACATCACCGTCGCAGAGGATGCCCATACCACATCCAACCGCCCGGCTGCAGAAGCACAGATCCTGATCAACCACCATAACGACGTCTGGCGCAACTTCATTGCGCCGGAGAATCCTCTCGCGGTGAAACGCACCGAAACAATTCTCGAAAACTGGAAAGCGAACTAATTATCAACCCCTGGGTCTGACCTTTTTGCCTGCGTCGGGAGACTGGCTCAGGCAGATTTTCGTGTGGTGATGTGTTGTACACAGCAACAGCCATAACAACAAGAAGGAAGCATTATGTTTAAGTCTTTTTTCCCAAAGCCGGGGCCTTTTTTCCTGTCGGCATTTATTTGGGCACTGATCGCTGTCATTTTCTGGCAGGCGGGCGGCGGCGCGTGGCTGGCTCGCATTACCGGCGCGACGGGCGAAGTACCGATTAGCGCCGCGCGCTTCTGGTCGCTGAGCTACCTGCTGTTTTACGCCTATTACATGGTATGTGTGGGGCTGTTTGCGCTGTTCTGGTTTGTTTATTCTCCGCACCGCTGGCAGTACTGGTCAATTCTCGGCACATCGCTGATTATCTTTGTGACCTGGTTCCTCGTGGAAGTGGGCGTGGCGGTGAACGCCTGGTATGCGCCGTTCTACGATTTGATCCAGACTGCCCTGAGTTCACCGCATAAGGTAACCATCAACCAGTTCTACCATGAAGTGGGGATCTTCCTCGGTATCGCTCTTATTGCGGTGGTCATTGGCGTGATGAACAACTTTTTCGTCAGCCACTACGTTTTCCGCTGGCGTACCGCTATGAACGAACATTACATGGCGCACTGGCAGCACCTGCGCCATATCGAAGGCGCCGCGCAGCGTGTGCAGGAAGACACCATGCGTTTCGCCTCCACCCTTGAAGACATGGGGGTCAGCTTTATCAATGCCATCATGACGCTGATTGCTTTCCTGCCCGTGCTGGTAACGCTCTCGGCGCACGTGCCGGATCTGCCGATTGTTGGTCATCTGCCGTATGGTCTGGTGATTGCCGCGATCGTCTGGTCGCTGATGGGGACGGGCCTGCTGGCGGTGGTGGGGATCAAACTGCCGGGTCTGGAGTTTAAAAATCAACGCGTGGAAGCCGCTTACCGTAAAGAGCTGGTTTACGGTGAAGATGATGCCAACCGCGCCTCGCCGCCGACCGTCCGCGAGCTGTTTGGCGCCGTACGCCGTAACTACTTCCGACTCTACTTCCACTATATGTATTTCAACATAGCCCGTATTTTGTATCTGCAGGTGGATAACGTTTTCGGTTTGTTCCTGCTGTTCCCGTCGATTGTTGCGGGTACGATTACGCTCGGTCTGATGACGCAGATCACCAACGTTTTCGGTCAGGTTCGTGGGTCGTTCCAGTACCTGATCAGCTCCTGGACCACGCTGGTAGAGTTGATGTCCATCTACAAACGTCTGCGCAGCTTTGAACGCGAGCTGGACGATCGTGACCTGCAGGAAGTGACCAATACGTTTAGCTAATACAGGGAGTTGCTATGTCTTTTGCCGTACCGCGCGCGTTACCGTTGTCTTTACTGGCCGCCCTCGTCCTGGCGGGCTGTGCCGAAAAAGGGGCCGCTCCGCTGAAAAAAGGGGAGAAGCCCGTCGATGTGGCAAGCGTGGTACGGCAGAAAATGCCCGCCAGCGTGAAGGATCGCAACGCCTGGGCAGACGCGCTGGCAAAAACCTTTGAGAGCCAAAAGATTGCCCCCACTGAGGAGAATATCTGCTCGGTGCTGGCGGTGGCGCAGCAGGAGTCGATGTATCAGTCAGACCCGGTTGTGCCGGGCCTGAATAAAATTGCCTGGAAAGAGATCGACCGTCGCGCGGAATCCATGCATATCCCGGTATTTCTCGTGCACACCGCGCTTAAAATTACCTCGCCGAACGGCAAAAGCTACAGTGACCGGCTGGATACGGTGAAAACCGAAAAACAGCTCAGCGCCATTTTCGATGATTTCATCAACATGGTGCCGATGGGGCAGAAGCTGTTTGGCTCACTTAACCCGGTGCATACCGGCGGCCCGATGCAGGTGAGTATTGCGTTCGCAGAGAAGCATACTGACGGCTACCCGTGGAAAATCGACGGTACGGTGCGCCAGGAGGTCTTCTCCCTGCGCGGTGGACTGTGGTTTGGCACATATCATCTGCTGAACTACCCGGCGAACTACGATGAGCCGCTGTACCGCTTTGCCGACTTTAACGCGGGCTGGTATGCCAGCCGTAATGCGGCATTTCAGAGTGCGGTCAGCCGCGCAAGCGGCGTGAAGCTGGCGCTGGATGGCGATCTCATCGCTTACGGAAGCAGCGAGGCGGGAAGCACCGAACTGGCAGTACGGAAATTATCGACAACGCTTGGCATGAGCAACAGCGACATCCGCCGTCAGCTTGAGAAAGGCGACAGCCTGGCATTTGAGAAAACGGATCTGTACAGAAAGGTGTTTGCGTTGGCAGAGAAGAAAAGCGGGAAAACGCTACCGAGGGCTATCCTGCCGGGCATCCAGCTGGAAAGCCCGAAGATCACGCGTAACCTGACCACCGCATGGTTCGCAAAACGCGTGGATGACCGCCGGGCTCGCTGTATGGGGCTTTAATGGCGGCGGCGAAAGCGCAGAACTAACGCCACCATGCCGAGAATCATACACCCCGCGAGGAAGGGGATCAGACCGAACAGGGTGCTGACACCCAATCCAATCTCAACCCGCGGGCGTCCGTTGTCCTGGACCTGCATCAGGTGTTCGTAAACGCCTGGCGCATGGACCAGCATATTGAGCAGCTGCGAGCCGGCCCAGAAGCAGAACAGGACAAACAGGGCATAAGCGATATTACCCGCCGTGGAGGTTTTTGGTTTGCCGCCAAAAATCGGTTTCGACAATGTAAAGTCAGCCATATGACCTCCCGAAAATATCACTCTGTTTCAATAAGCCTCTTACGGGGTGAGTTTGACAGGTCATCGCATTTGTCAATATCAGAATCGTGGTAATTTCCCTGCCGGAATTCTCCTGGATTGTCGATTTCTGCAGCACATCACAATTTTGTCACTTAAGTGAAATTGCGTCGCGTTTCAGATTTTCCGCATCTGCCACAGACCTGACCGTAAAACTGTGAGAGGATGTCTTTTTTTCCTGCCGGAGTTGTTATGAAGCTCACGTCCAAACTACGCCGAGACTGGCACTACTACGCCTTTGCTATCGGGCTCATCTTTATTCTTAACGGTGTCGTGGGCCTGCTGGGATTTGAGGCAAAAGGGTGGCAAACCTATGCTGTTGGGCTGGTGACCTGGGTCATCAGTTTCTGGCTGGCGGGGTTGATTATCCGCCGTCGTCCTGAAGAGACGACAGCGGATGAGACGGAAACGGCGAAGAGAGCCGATTAACCGTTTACGGAACTTTTCAGCGCGCTGTCGGCGGCGTGACGCTCCAGCGCCAGTTCGATCAGGCGGGTGATCAGGTCTGAGTAGCTCAGGCCGCTGGCCTGCCACAGTTTCGGATACATGCTGATGTTAGTGAAGCCCGGCAGCGTGTTGATTTCATTGATCACCACCTCGTTTTCCGGCGTCAGGAACACATCCACGCGCGCCATGCCGCAGCAGCCGAGCGTCTGATAGGCGCGAATGGCGATCGCCCGGATCTTATCGTTGATGTCCGGATCGATAGCCGCAGGCACAACCACCTGGGCGCCTTTATCATCAATGTATTTGGTGTCGTACGAATAGAAGTCGCTGTTTAAAACCACTTCGCCGCAGGTGCTCGCCTGCGGAAAATCGTTGCCCAGAACGGCGCATTCAATTTCACGGCCTTTGATGCCCTGCTCAATCACCACTTTATGGTCGAACTCAAACGCCAGACGGACGGCCTCGGTGAACTGTGCCTCGTTTGTCACTTTGCTGACGCCCACGGAGGAACCCTGGTTGGCCGGCTTCACAAACAACGGCAGACCCAGCTGTTCGCTAATCTGCGCGAAGCTGTGTTTGTCGCGGTTGGCGCGGGTCAGGGTGACGAACGGCGCAATATTCAGCCCGGCATCGCGCAGCAGGCGTTTGGTGACGTCTTTGTCCATGCAGGCGGCGGAACCGAGAACATCCGAGCCGACGAACGGCAGGTTGGCCATGCGCAGCATTCCCTGCAGAGAACCATCTTCGCCCAGGGTGCCGTGAACGATTGGGAAAACAACATCAATCTGGGCGAGAGCCTGTGCGTTACCTGCGTCGATGAGCTGTCCCTTCACGACGCCGGGTACGGTGGCGACGCTAATTTCCGAAGGATTAAGGGCGATATGTGCCGGATCGTGGGCATTAAGCAGATACTGGCTGGCATCGTTAACGTGCCACTGGCCCTGTTTATCAATGCCCAGCAGCACCACGTCGAAACGGCTTTTATCGATCGCATCGACGATATTTTTGGCCGATTGCAATGACACTTCGTGCTCCGCTGATTTTCCCCCAAAGACAATACCTACGCGCTGCTTAGCCATCTCACTCTCTTCCAGTCTGACGAAAAGCCAATAACATACCACGATGCCCGGCGGGTTTCGCGACCTTCTGCCATAATGTTTTGGGGAATGTTGAGGGGGGCGAGTGAAAGTAAAAACGCTGCTGACCGTTTTGATTCTTATCGCAGTCGCAACGGTGGGTTACCACTGGTTGCCGCCTTACTACAACCCTTTCATACCGCTGACGCTTGACGACCCACCCGGCCGAATCACCCAGTATAAGCTGCGGCGTTTAACCCCCGAGGCATGCACGAGTCTGCTGTCCCAGGCTAACCAACGCGCACTAATCCGCTCCCAGCCGGTGGTGGACAGCGGCGGAGCGTGCCCGCTTAACAACGTCGTGCGCGTGCGCGATTTTGGCCCGGTCAGCCTGAACAGCAGTTTCCTTGCCAGCTGTCCGCTGGCGCTCGGCTCAGCGCTCTATATCCACCAGCAGGCCCGGCCACTGACAAAACGCTTTATGGGCAGTGACCTGACGCGCATCGATCACCTCGGCAGCTTTGCCTGCCGCAATATTTATCACCGCCCCGACGCGCGACGCAGTGAACATGCCACGGCGGAGGCGCTGGATATCGCCGCTTTTCGGCTGGCAAACGGAGAGCGCGTCACGGTGCTGAACGGCTGGAAAGGAGCAAAAACGCAACCCTGGCTAAAGGCCATGCTGGCGGCGAGCTGCGGCTATTACGGGAACGGCCTGGGGCCGGAGTATAACGCGGCGCATGCCAACCACTTTCATCTGGGGATGCGCGGTTTTGGGCTCTGCCGCTGAAGCATAATATTCCGTCAGAAAATGGATGAATTGTGACTTATTTCACAAATATGATGACTGGGAAGATAAAACACCAAAGTCTGTCAGGCCGCATCTCTGGTGCGACGTCAACACGCGTAACTTGCTAATCTGTCGGCGAATTCGCCTAAAAATGAAGACTGTTTCTTTATGGAATCCTGGAAAGTTAATCTCATCTCGGTCTGGTTCGGTTGCTTCTTTACCGGGCTTGCCATCAGCCAGATCTTGCCGTTCCTGCCGCTATACGTTTCACAGCTGGGGGTGACCTCGCATGAAGCGCTTTCCATGTGGTCCGGTCTGACCTTCAGCGTCACGTTTCTGGTGTCCGCGATTGTGTCGCCGATGTGGGGCAGCCTGGCCGACCGGAAGGGCCGGAAGCTGATGCTGCTGCGCGCGTCGCTCGGGATGGCGATCGCCATTCTGCTGCAGGCCTTTGCCACCAACGTCTGGCAGCTGTTCTTCCTGCGGGCGGTGATGGGACTGACTTCCGGGTATATTCCCAATGCCATGGCGCTGGTCGCCTCTCAGGTACCGCGTGAGCGGAGCGGCTGGGCGCTGAGTACGCTCTCCACAGCGCAGATAAGCGGCGTTATCGGTGGCCCGCTGCTGGGAGGCTTTCTGGCGGACCATGTCGGGCTGCGCGCGGTATTTATCATCACTGCGGTTCTGCTGGTGATCAGTTTTCTGGTGACGCTCTTTCTTATCAAAGAGGGTGGCCGCCCGGTTATCAGCAAGTCTGAACGCCTGAGCGGTAAGGCCGTGTTCGCCTCGCTGCCTTATCCGGGGTTGATGATCAGCCTGTTTGTGACCACCATGGTTATCCAGCTCTGTAACGGTTCGGTGGGGCCGATTCTGGCGCTGTTTATTAAATCGATGGAGCCAGACAGCAACAATATTGCGTTTCTCAGCGGGATGATTGCCGCCGTGCCGGGGGTATCGGCGCTGATTTCCGCGCCGCGTCTTGGAAAACTGGGTGACCGGATCGGCACCGCGCGCATTCTGATGGCGACGCTTTGCTTTGCGGTGGTGCTCTTTTTCGCCATGTCGTTTGTCACCTCTCCGCTGCAGCTGGGCGTCCTGCGTTTTCTGCTCGGCTTTGCCGATGGTGCCATGTTGCCTGCGGTACAGACCTTGCTGGTCAAATATTCCAGCGACCAGGTGACCGGGCGTATTTTTGGATATAACCAGTCATTTATGTATCTGGGGAATGTTGCCGGTCCGCTTATTGGCGCATCCGTTTCGGCGATGGCGGGTTTTCGTTGGGTATTTGCTGCCACGGCGATGGTTGTTTTAATCAATATTATCCAGCTGGCAATTGCGCTGCGCCGCCGCAGACAAATGGCGGAGGCGAAATCGGTGAGATAACCGTTTCGCTTTTTAATAGAAAAACGTTTCGCTGGTCGTGATGGGCATTTATTTTTGTGCCCACATCACTTTTGCATACCATAATAAATATCTTCTCTTTGCATAACCGATTCAGAATGCTAACTTCAGACAAAACTGATAAGGAAATAGCACGATGAAAAATCTGATTGCGGAATTGCTGGTCAAGCTTGCACAAAAGGAAGAGGAATCAAAAGAGCTGGTCGCCCAGGTCGAAGCGCTGGAAATTGTAGTTACCGCGCTGCTGCGACAGATGGCGAAAAGCGAGCAACAGGCGTTGATCGAGAGCGTGGAAGGTGCGCTGGAGAGCGTCAGGCCTGAATCGCAGGTGCCGGTTGAGGATGCAGAGATGCTTCATCAGTACGTAAAGAAGCTGTTAAGGCATCCGCGCAGCTAAACCGTCACAGGACGTAACGACGTGTCATAGAATTGTCATGCAGGATGCCTATAGTCGCTCTGTTTTTATTTTTATGTATTTGTACATGGAGAAAATAAATTGAAACAGAGCGCACTTTTCATTGCATTACTTCCCCTGTTATTTACCCCTGCCATTTATGCTGACACCCACCAGACCCGCGTGCTGGATAATCGTGCAGCAAAAGGGGATATCACCCAGCCTGGCGGGGCGCGCCGATTGTCGGAAGATCAAACCGCCGCTATTCGCGCTTCGCTTAATGAAAAACCCGCGAAAAATATTATTCTGCTTATCGGCGATGGAATGGGTGATTCCGAAATCACGGCGGCGCGAAATTATGCTGAAGGTGCGGGCGGCTTTTTTAAAGGTATCGACGCATTACCCCTGACCGGACAATATACCCATTATTCGCTGGATAAAAAAACCGGTAAACCGGATTACGTAACCGATTCGGCGGCCTCGGCCACGGCGTGGTCCACGGGCGTGAAAACCTATAATGGTGCGCTGGGTGTCGATATTCACGAAAAAGATCATCAAACGATTCTGGAGATGGCAAAAGCAGCAGGGCTGGCAACCGGCAACGTCTCCACCGCTGAGCTTCAGGACGCAACACCTGCGGCGCTGGTGGCCCACGTCACCTCCCGTAAATGCTATGGCCCGTCAGTGACCAGCGAAAAATGCCCCACGAACGCGCTGGAAAAAGGCGGCAAGGGTTCCATTACGGAACAGCTGCTGAATGCGCGTCCTGACGTCACCCTGGGCGGCGGCGCGAAAACCTTCGCGGAGACCGCGACGGCGGGCGAGTGGCAGGGCAAAACGCTGCGCGAGCAGGCACAGGCTCGCGGCTATCAGCTGGTGAGCGATGCCCGCTCTCTGGCGGCGATAACCGAGGCGAACCAGGACAAACCGCTACTGGGGCTTTTCTCCGACGGCAACATGCCCGTGCGCTGGGAAGGGCCAAAAGCCTCTTATCACGGCAATATCGATAAGCCTGCCGTGACCTGTACGCCTAACCCGAAACGCACTGACAGCGTACCGACGCTGGCGGCGATGACCGATAAAGCGATCTCGCTGCTGAGCAAGAGCGAAAAAGGATTCTTCCTGCAGGTAGAGGGCGCGTCGATCGATAAGCAGGACCACGCGGCCAATCCGTGCGGCCAGATTGGCGAAACGGTCGATTTGGACGAAGCGGTGCAGAAGGCGCTCGCGTTCGCGAAAAAAGAGGGTAACACCCTGGTGATCGTCACCGCGGACCATGCGCACGCCAGCCAGATCATTCCGGCGGATACCAAAGCCCCGGGCCTGACGCAGGCGCTGAACACCAAAGATGGTGCCGTCATGGTGCTGAGCTATGGCAACTCGGAAGAAGAGTCCATGGAGCACACGGGCACCCAGCTGCGCATTGCCGCCTACGGCCCACATGCGGCCAACGTGGTCGGGCTGACCGATCAGACGGATCTGTTCTACACCATGAAGGCGGCACTGGGTCTTAAATGATAAAAGCCCGGCGGAAATCACATCTGCCGGGTGGTTTTTTTCCTGTCACGAACCAGACTTACAGGGAATGTTCACAAAAGGATGGTGCAATGAAAACAACATTACTGGTCACTCTGCTTTCTGGTCTGTTCCTGGTCGCATCAGCGAACGCGGAAGAGAAAACGTTAACGCCGCAACAACAGCGTATGACCACCTGTAATCAACAGGCGACGTCTCAGAGTCTGAAGGGGGATGCCCGTAAGACCTATATGAGCGACTGCCTCAAAAACGGTGCTTCGAAGCCCGATGAAAAAAGCCTGACGCCGCAGCAGCAAAAAATGCGCGAGTGTAATGCGAAGGCAACCGAGCAGTCCCTGAAAGGGGACGACCGCAGCAAGTTTATGAGTGCCTGTCTGAAGAAAAAAGTGTAGTTCTAACGGGTGAGCGGCTCCGGCGGCTCACCCGAAATTTCATACTTTCCCCGCAGACCCCCTCTCTATAATTTGGGAAAATGTTTCAGAATATTCCCAAAAATGATGAATGATGAAACGTATTACAACAAAAAGCGCATTCGGGAAGAGTGGAATTTAACCCTTTCTCAGGATGACCCTCACCGAGCCGGCATTCAGTTTGCCCGGCGGGTTCGGCTGGCGCGCGCTGTCGGGCTGGCAGTCATGTTTTTTCCCATTGCCGGAATGCTGGTCACCCATTTCTTACCCGGCGGCTGGTGGCTGTTACTGGTGGGGTGGTCCTTCGTCTGGCCCCATTTCGCCTGGCAGCTTTCCTGTCGTGCCGCTTCACCGCATCAGCAGGAAATCTTCAATCTGAAGATCGATGCCATTATCGCCGGGTTCTGGATTGGTCTGATGGGGATGAATGCGTTGCCCACCGCCGCGCTGGTGATGATGGTGGGGATGAATATGATGGGCTCTGGCGGCTGTCGTTTGTTTGTTCCGGGGATCTTCCTGACACTGCTTTCCGCGCTGGTGACGCTGCCGCTGGCCGGACGGATAGTTTTCTTCACTCCCGATCCGGTGGAGTGGGGGTTAACGCTTCCCGTACTCGTGCTTTATCCCATGCTGTTTGCCTGGCTCAGCCACCGCACCGCCGTCAGGCTTGCAGAGCATAAACGGCGGCTGGAAATGATGAGTACCCGCGACGGCATGACCGGGGTCTTTAATCGTCGGCACTGGGAAATGCTGCTGCGAAATGAATTTGAGCAGTGCCGCCGCAACCACTGCACCGCCACGATACTGCTGATCGATATCGACCATTTCAAGAATATCAACGACACCTGGGGGCACGATGTGGGCGATGAGGCGATCATTGCCATTACGCGCCAGCTGCAGATGTCGGTGCGGGCAGGGGATGCTATCGGCCGCTTTGGCGGGGATGAGTTTGCGGTGATTATGTCGCAGACCGCGGCGGAAAGCGCCATCGCCGTCATGTCCCGGGTACACGAGCGGCTGGAAAAACTGTCGTTACCGTGCGCGCCAAAAGAAGCGCTGCGCATAAGCGTAGGCGTTGCCCCCTGGGGGCCGCAGTTTGGACATTATCGGGAATGGCTGAAGGCGGCTGACGTCGCGTTGTACAGGGCGAAAAATGCCGGGCGCAGCCGCACCGAAGTGGCTGCCTGACGCCCGGCGGAGGTCATCAGGATTTACTCAGCTTCTCTGATTTTTCCATGCATTTTGCCATCGCTTCAATGACCGCCGAGCGGAACCCGCGCTCTTCCAGCACCCGCACCGCTTCGATGGTGGTACCGCCCGGAGAGCAGACCATATCTTTCAGTTCACCAGGGTGTTTGCCGGTCTCCAGCACCATTTTGGCGGAGCCCATGACGGCCTGGGCGGCGAACTTATACGCCTGCGCGCGCGGCATACCGCCAAGCACCGCGGCGTCGGCCATCGCTTCTAAAAACATAAAGACATACGCAGGGGCAGAACCACTCACGCCGACCACCGGGTGGATCATCGGTTCGGCAATCACTTCCGCCTCACCGAAGCAGCGGAAGATGTTCAGCACATCGGCCACTTCCTCTGAGGTCACCAGGGCGTTTGGCGTGACGGAGGTCATGCCGGCGTTCACCAGTGAAGGGGTATTGGGCATCGCGCGGACGATTTTGCGGTCGTGGCCCAGCGCGCGCGCCAGCTGATCGAGCGTAATGCCAGCGGCAATCGACACCACCAGCGTCTCTTTATTCAGGCTGGAGGTGATGTCGCTCAGCACTTTGATCATGATGTTCGGCTTAACGGCACCAAAGACGATATCGGCGACCTGGGCCACTTCCTGCGCGCTTTCGGCGGCGTTGATCCCGTATTGATCGCGCAGCGCGGCGACCTTGTCCGGTGACGGGGTATAGACCCAAATCTGACCCGGCAGCACCTGCCCGCTGGCGATCAGGCCGCCCAGAATGGCTTTGCCCATGTTACCGCAGCCGATAAACCCGATTTTCTTGTCCATCACGATCCTCCGTCATTATGCGTTGTTTTCTCTGATTGATAGCTTAACAACGAAATGCAGGCGACAATAGTCGGCAGAGTCATTATGGGGAGACAATATGGCGATTTGGGTTGATGCGGACGCGTGTCCGAATGTGATTAAAGAGATTTTGTTTCGCGCTGCCGAGCGCGTTCAGATGCCGCTGACGCTGGTGGCGAACCAGAATATTCGCGTACCGCCTTCGCGGTTCATCCGCTCGTTGCGGGTTCCTGCGGGGTTTGACGTGGCGGACAACGAAATTGTGCGTTTGTGCAGCGCGGACGATCTGGTGATCACGGCGGATATCCCACTCGCCGCTGAAGTGCTGGAGAAAGGGGCGGCGGCGCTTAACCCGCGCGGTGAACGTTACTCGCCTTCGACCATTCGGGAAAAGCTCACGATGCGCGATTTTATGGATACACTGCGGGCCAGCGGCGTCCAGACCGGCGGACCGGACAGCCTGTCCCAGCGCGATCGCCAGCAGTTCGCTGCCGAGCTGGATAAATGGCTGCTGGAAGTGAAGCGCCGTACTGCGTAATGATAATTATTGTCAATTTGTGGTACAGTGTGACCTCCACAGGGTTGTCATCCCGTACCGCTTTGCAGTAAAGTAATCGCAACATCTTCTGCAATTATTTCTTTACACTCTTCAGCCATCCGGCATCAAGGGGAACACCTGGTTATGACCCAACCCATCTTTTTAGTTGGCCCCCGCGGCTGTGGGAAAACCACCGTTGGTCTGGAGCTGGCACGCGTGTGTCATCGCCAGTTTGTGGATACCGACCACTGGCTGCAAACCGAGGCCGGTAAAACCATCGCTGACATTGTTGAGCAGGAAGGGTGGGAGAGTTTTCGCGCACGCGAAACGGCCGCGCTGAAAGCAGTCACCACGCCATCAGCGGTGATTGCGACCGGCGGAGGCATTGTTCTGGCAGAGTGTAATCGTCGCTTTATGCGCGAAAAGGGGATTGTTATCTATCTCAGCGCGCCAGTGTCGGCCCTGGTCGGGCGTCTGGAGGCGTTTCCGGAAGAGGGGCAACGCCCGGCGCTGACCGCCAGACCGCTCAACGAAGAGGTGAGTGAAGTGCTGGCCGAACGCGATGCCCTGTACCGCGAAGCGGCTCATCACATCGTGGATGCGTCAGCGGCGCCCGAAGACGTTGTGATTCAGATTATTACCGCCCTGCGATTGGCGTGTGCCAGCTAAGCGGCGTCTATACTTATAGCTCAGACATAATAGAAGGATGAGCTATGCCAACCAGACCTCCCTATCCGCGTGAAGCGCGCATTGTTACCGTTGAAAAAGGCCAGACGGGTCATACCGTGACCTGGTATCAACTGCGTGCCGATCACCCCAAACCGGACTCGCTGATCAGTGAACACGAAACTGAACAGGAAGCGCTGGATGCGAAACGGCGCTACGAAGATCCCGACATAACCTGAATGTTTTCCTAAACGCTCCAGAATCGTGCCTGAATCACACTTTTTACTCATCGGGAAAGTTAAGCAGGAGTTAATATTTAGTTATTACAAGTAACTCCGGTATCGGCAGGCGATCTTTACATTTCGATGTCGGGATCACCTGCTACGCTTGGTGCTGTTTTGTTGAAAAAACGAACTGTGCAGCGTAGTGAGCCTGTACCTGTGTGCACGATGTTGGAGTAATGGAAGGCGATAAAGATGAAGGCAACGTTGGCGATCCTCACCATTGGTGTGGTCCCTGTAAGCGAAGTGTTACCGCTCTTAACCGAGCATGTATCTGAACAACAGATAACGCATCTCAGCCTGCTGGGCAAGATGAGTCGGGAAGAGGTCATGGAAGACTACGCTGTAGAGGCGGGGGAGGATCCCCTGGCGACGTTATTAAGTGACGGTAAACTGGCGCATGTTTCCCGCCAGAAGATCGAGCGATCGCTACAGGGCGTGATAGAAGTGCTCGATAATCAGGGTTATGACGTGATTTTGCTGATGAGTACCGCACCCATTAAGGGACTCACGGCGCGCAATGCGATTTTGCTGGAGCCGATGCGGATCATACCGCCGCTGGTGGCCTCGATTGTTGATGGTCATCAGGTGGGGGTAATTGTCCCCATTGAGGAGCTTATGGACAATCAGGAAGCAAAATGGCACGTACTTGAAAAAGTGCCCTTATATGCACTGGCCAATCCTTTCTGGGACAGTGAGGCCAAACTCATTGCCGCCGGGAAGGAGTTACTCGAGAGAGGGGCCGATGTCTTGATCCTGGATTGCCTGGGTTTCCACCAGCACCACCGTGATTTACTGCAAAAAGCGCTGGATGTGCCCGTGCTGTTATCCAACGTTCTGATGGCTCGCCTGGCCTCGGAGCTTTTGATGTAATGATTTTGCGTGACAGGTGATGAGCATGGCCCCTATAGTGAATTTTTGTCTAAAAATATAAGGGCCAGTTCATGCTTCAGAGTAACGAATACTTTTCCGGTAAAGTGAAATCCATTGGTTTTACCAGCAGCAGTACTGGCCGCGCCAGTGTTGGCGTGATGGCGGAAGGGGAGTACACCTTCGGCACGGCGGAAGCGGAAGAGATGACGGTGGTCAGCGGGGCGCTGAACGTCTTACTGCCGGGTGAAACGGAATGGAAAGTTTACGCTGCCGGACAGGCTTTCAACGTGCCTGGCCACAGTGAGTTCCATCTGCAGGTCGCTGAACCGACCTCTTATTTGTGCCGCTACCTGAAATGATTTTATCCCCTCTCCCCCATGGGGAGAGGGTTAGATGGAATTATCTCTGCGCTTCGCCGCCGAGGCCTTCCACCAGATTCTGAATCAACGCGGCCAGCTCGCCGGTCATCAGGATGAAGTCCGCGTCAAAGCGCTGGGCGTAATCTTCCCTGTCGATATCTTCGTTCTGATCGCGCAACTCATCGCAGAACTTCAGACGCTTGATGGAACCATCGTCGCACATCACAAACTGAATACGCTGCTGCCAGTCGAGCGCCAGTTTTGTCACCACTTTGCCCGCTTCGATATGTACGGCGATCTCGTCGCTCACCAGATCCTGCTTTTTCGCACGGATCACGCCGCCATCTTCCAGCAGAGCTTTTAGCTCGGCTTCATCAAGGATCTGGAATCCCTGCGCCGCCGCACCGCTGCGTACCCATTCGGTCAACGTTAGCTCAATTGGCGTCTCCAGCGCCAGCGGAACGACCGGTAAAGAGCCGATACTTTTACGCAGCAGGGCCAGCGTATCTTCCGCTTTTTTCGCGCTGGCGCAGTCCACCATGATCAGCCCGTTAACGGTATCGATCCACATCATGGTCTGGCTGAAGCGGCTGAAGGCGCGCGGCAGCAGTGAGTGCAGAACTTCGTCTTTCAGCGAATCTTTTTCGGTTTTTTTCAGCTTGCGGCCCTGCTCGGCTTCCAGCTTGAAAATTTTCGCTTCGAGCGCCTGCTTCACCACCGGCGTGGGCAGAATTTTCTCTTCTTTACGGGCGCAGACGATGATTTGACCCGTGCTGCTGGCGTGGGTCAATGCATCGCTCTGTGAACCCATTGGCGGAACCCAGCCGGTTTTTGCCATATCCTGGCTACCGCAAGGGGAAAAGGTATAAGCGGCTAACTGTTTTTCCATCTCTTCTGCACGCAGCGAAACGTCGCGGCTGAGACGGTAAACCATCAAATTTTTGAACCACAGCATGATAATTTCCACGGCCTTGTCGTTAAATCAGCGGGCATGATAACGAATTGTCGCATCGCTTGCATTGCTAATCGGGAAGCGTGCTTCTACTCTGTTGATAATCAAAATAATGAGGAGAGTCTTGTGCGTATTGGGATTGATTTGGGCGGCACCAAAACCGAAGTCATCGCGCTGAGCGAGCAGGGCGAGCAGCTGTTCCGCCACCGTTTGCCGACGCCGCGCGATGATTATCACCAGACTATCGAGACGATTGCCACGCTGGTCGGGATGGCAGAGCAGGCGACAGGGCAAACCGGCAGCGTCGGGATGGGGATCCCAGGGTCGATCTCACCGTATACCGGGGTGGTTAAAAACGCCAACTCGACCTGGCTCAACGGCCAGCCATTTGATAAAGATTTAAGCGCGCGCCTCAACCGTGAAGTGCGTCTGGCTAACGACGCTAACTGTCTGGCGGTCTCTGAGGCCATCGACGGCGCGGCAGCCGGCGCCCAGACCGTGTTTGCCGTCATTATTGGTACCGGCTGCGGCGCGGGCGTGGCCTTTGGCGGTCGCGCCCATATCGGCGGTAACGGCACCGCAGGCGAATGGGGGCATAACCCGTTACCGTGGATGGATGAAGACGAACTCAAATACCGCACTGAAGTCCCGTGCTACTGCGGAAAACAGGGCTGTATTGAGACGTTTATCTCCGGCACCGGTTTTGCGACCGACTACCATCGTCTGAGTGGTCAGCCGCTCAAGGGCAACGAGATCATGCGTCTGGTCGAGGAGCAGGATCCGGTGGCGGAGCTGGCCCTGAGCCGCTACGAAATGCGTCTGGCGAAATCTCTGGCGCATGTGGTGAATATTCTCGATCCGGACGTGATTGTGCTGGGCGGCGGCATGAGCAACGTCGACCGGCTGTACGCCACGGTACCGACGCTGGTGAAGCAGTGGGTCTTTGGTGGCGAGTGTGAAACCCCTATCCGCAAAGCTGTCCACGGTGACTCCAGCGGCGTGCGCGGCGCGGCGTGGCTGTGGCCGGAATGAACGCAAAACGGCAACGCAAGTTGCCGTTTTTAATGTTTGTACCCTCTCCCTGTGGGAGAGGGCCAGGGTGAGGGCACCAGACCGCACCATCCCACCATTTATTCCACCGCAAACACCTTATCCAGCCTGCTATACCCCAGCCCGTTAATCTTCTTCACCTTGATCTGCACCGGAATACGCTCTTTCATCGCCTCAACGTGGCTGATCACGCCGATGGTTTTTCCGGTGGCGTTCAGCGCATCAAGCGCATCCAGCGCGGTATCCAGCGTTTCGCTGTCGAGCGTGCCAAACCCTTCATCCAGGAACAGCGAATCGATCCGTGTTTTGTGACTCACCAGATCGGAAAGCGCCAGCGCCAGCGCCAGACTGACCAGGAAGCTCTCGCCGCCGGAGAGGGTACGGGTATCGCGCACCGCATCCGCCTGCCAGGTGTCGACCACTTCCAGCTCCAGCGCGTCACTGGCCTTACGCTGCAGCAGGTAGCGCCCGTGCAGGCGGTTAAGCTGCTGGTTGGCAAGCCAGACCAGATTGTCCAGCGTCAGCCCCTGCGCAAACTTACGGAATTTGTCGCCGGTGCTGGAGCCGATAAGCGCGTTGAGATATCCCCAGTCGTCTGCCAGACGCGCAGCCTCTTCAATTTGCTGCATCAATGCCAGCTGATGCTGCCGATTGTCGCTGTCCTGCTTAAGCTGTTGGCGGATCTCGCCCTGATGGGTGGTGTTTTCCCGAAGCTGTTGCGCCAGCTGCTGCAACTGGGTTTGCAGCGTGGGCGCGTCGGTGTCGAGCCCTTCCGGCCGCAGCGCCAGATGAGACTGCAGCTGCTGGTTAGCTTGTCCGCACAGCGCCGCGGCCTGCTGGATCTGGTTTTCCAGCGTCTGTTTCAGCTGTTCGAGGTGACGAAGCGTGGCTTCGTCCAGCAGCGCAGCAAGAAACGCATCCTGGTCGGCAAAACAGCTTGCGGAGAGCGCTGCGGTGAATTGTGTCTGCGACTGCTGCAGGCGCGCTTGCTCCAGCGCTTCCTGCTGCTGCTGTGCACTAAGCTGGCTTTGCAGCGACACGCACTCGTCGTGGATGGCGCGCCAGTCATCCGGAATAGTCGCTTCAGTGTCTTCACCAGGGCTTACCGGCAGCGCGTCGAGCAGCGGCTGCAGAGCGTTCATTCGTTCCTGAAGCACACCCTGCTGCGTTTGCTTCTCCTGCCACTGGGCGAATTCAGCCTCACGGGCCTGCAGCCAGGCGGCTTCATCTCCCTCTTCCGGGACGTTAAGTGATAATGAGAACAGGGTGTGCTCCAGCGCCTGTCGCGCGCTGGTCAGCTGCTGCTGATACTGCCGCTCCTGTGCTTCCTGTTCATGTAGCTGGTTTTGCAGGGTCAGACGCTGACTGAGCTGATAAAGCTGGCGTTCGTAGTGTTCCTGCTCATTCATCCATGGCGCGATATCGTCCTGAATCGTTAACGCGACATTCAGGGACGCGCAGGTTTCCTGCCACTCTTTAGCGAGCGCTTGCTCTTCCTGCGACAGCGTCTGCGCGTCGTCTGTCTCACGCTGGATCTGCTGAGTGAGAGCGTTGACCTGTCCCAGCACCAGCAGGCCTTCCTCTTTAAGCGAGGCGACCTCTTTTTCCAGGGCATCACGGCGGCGTTGATTATCCGTCAGTTCAAGCGAGCGGTATGTCTCCACGGCAGGATGCTCGCTGGAGCCGCACAGCGGACAGGGTTTGCCTGCCTCAAGTTGAGAACGGTAATGCTCCAGCTTCTTAATTGTCGCTTCGGTTTCGCACAGGGCTTTCAAATCGAGATAGTGCTGGTTTTTCTCTTTGTACTGCTGGCGGCGCAGCGTCAGCGTTTCAGTGAGCTTCGCCTGTTCCGCCTGGGCTTTTTGCAGGATTTGCGCATTCTGAAGCAGACGTTTTTGCAGTGGCTGATAGCGCGCATGAAGCGACGTTAGCCGCTGGCGCAGCGGGCGCGTCCGGGACTGTTGCTCCATGGCGGCGCTCACCTCATCGGCGGTCAGCGTCAGCGTGTTTTCCGGCATCTCTGCCAGCTTCTGGCGTAGCTCAGCCATTCGTGCGGCAAGGGTGGCGATGTGCGTTTTATCGCGGGTCAGCTGGCTGAATTGCGCGCGCCAGCCGGCAATTTCCTGGCCCAACAGGCGATAGCGTTCGTGCTCCGCCAGCCACTGCGCCAGTGCGGTCAGTTCGGTCTGAAGCTGCGCGTGATTACGCAGAGCGGTATTGCGGATCCGCGCACGCAGCGCGGTTCTGGATTGTAAGCGAGTATTTACTTCGATAATTCGCTGCCGGGTTTGCGTCAGACGCGCGGTTTGCTCCTGCAGATGTTCCCAAAGCGGGCGGAGCTGGGCGGCTGGCTGAGCAAGCTGGAGTTTGGCCAGTTCAGGCGCAGCGTCCGTCAGCGCCTGTTGCGCCTGCTGCTGCATCGCGGTGACACGCTGCTGCTCGCGCACCAGTTCATCATGGCGCGTAAGCCACTGAAAATCTTTCTGCTGGGTTTGCTGCTGTACCAGCAGGGTTTTCTCTTCGTCAGTAAGTGCCTGCAAACTTTGCTGTAACTGCTGCTGTTGCTCTTCGCTCAGCAGCACGACGCCCGCCGCCTGCGCCTCACACTTTTCAAGCCTACTGCGAGCGGATTTATGTTTCTCAAAGACCATGGCGGAGATCTGGCCGTAGATCTCGGTGCCGGTCAGCTCTTCCAGCAGTTCAGCCCGATCGCCCGGTTTGGCATTGAGGAAGGCGGCAAATTGTCCCTGAGAGAGCAGCATTGAGCGGGTAAAACGGCCATAGTCCAGCCCGGTGAGGGCGGCAGTTTGCTCCAGCTTATCCGTCACTTTGTCGGCCAGGATTTTGCCATCTTCGCAGCGCGCCAGCTCCACACGCGGCGCCTGCAGGTTGCCGTCAGGCTGATTGCGCGCCCGGTTCTGGCTCCAGAAAGCGCGATAGGCCGTCCCTTTTACCTCAAACTCAACCTCGGCCAGACACTCGGCGGTGTCGCGCGTCATCAGATCATTTTGCGCCTGAGAAACCTTACTCAGACGTGGGGTTTCGTGATAAAGCGCCAGGCAGATGGCGTCGAGCAGGGTGGTTTTGCCTGCCCCGGTCGCACCGGTAATGGCAAACAGTCCGTTGCTGGCAAAGGGCTCAGCGGTAAAGTCAATTTTCCACTCGCCCTTGAGGGAGTTGAGATTTTTCAGGCGCAGGCTCAGAATTTTCATGCGTTTTCATCCTCATCATTGAGCGCATGCAGGGTATGGGAGAACAACTCGCTGAGCCTTGCGCGCTTCGCGTCGTCTATCTCCTCCAGCGAAAGCCTGCGTTCGAACACCTCTTCTACCTTCAGCTCGCTGAGGGTTTCACGCCGGGCGCTGAGCAGAATTTTCTCGCGCTGCTCGCGGCTGCGGCGCACCAGTAAGACTTCAACCGGCAGATCTTCAGTCAGCGCCTGGATTTTTCGCTGCATATCATGCAGGTAGTCATCGGTGGTGATTTCGATGTCCAGCCAGATGGGGGGATCCTGCTCGACATCGCGCCACTGCTCCAGCTGGGCGGTAATGGCGTCGAGATCGCCTTTCAGCACCGCCAGTGGCTGAGTGACCGGAACGTCCAGCGTCTCGACGGCGCTGAGTTTTCCGTCGCAGAAGCTCACCAGATGCACGGATTTGGCTTTACCCGTTTCATCGAAGCTGAGTGAAAGGGGGGAGCCGCAGTAGCGAATGTGTTCGCAGCCGCCGATAACCTGCGCGCGGTGGATATGCCCAAGCGCAATGTAGTCCGCTGGCGGGAAGTTTTGCGCCGGAAAGGCGTCCAGCGTGCCGATATAGATGTCACGAACGGCGTCACTTTTACTGGCCCCGACGGTGGTGAGATGCCCGGTCGCAATCACCGGAATCGGCTGTTCGCCGCGCAGGGCGCAGGCTTCGGCGTACTGCTGGTGATAATACTCGGTGATGGCCTGTAAAAGATGTTGCTGTTTTTGTGCGCCTGACAGCCCTGCCTGGCTTTGCACGATATCGCGGGGACGTAAAAACGGGATAGGGCACAGTACCGCCCCAGGTGTACCGTCCCGTTTTTTCAGGATCTGCGGGGCGTGCCCGGCGCTGGCGACGACGGTGGTATTAAGAAAGGCCAGGATGTCGCGGGATTCGTTGAGCGTCGCGACGGAATCATGGTTACCGGCGACAATCACCAGATGACAGCCGGTTTGCTGCAAATTCACCACGAAGCGGTTATACAGTTCTCGCGCATAGCTGGGGGGAGAACCGGTATCAAAGATGTCACCCGCCACAATAATCGCGTCCACCTCATGCGCCTGGGCCATTTCCAGCAGCCAGTTCAGGAACGCGTCATGTTCAGCCGCACGGCTTTTGCTGTAAAAATTTTGACCCAGATGCCAGTCCGAGGTGTGAAGTATGCGCATAGCTGATCCGTGGCAAAAAAGAGAAAGCAGGATTATAAACCTTCAGGGAAGGGAAAATAACCGCTGTAATAAAACAACAGTTTGGCTATTGTCGTGGTACTGTTTTTCATAAATCTGTCATAAATCTGACGCATAATGGCGCCGAATTACAAACTTGTAACGTACATAAGATAAGACAGGGCAAAGTATGGCGAGACGTATTCTGGTCGTAGAAGATGAAGCTCCAATTCGTGAAATGGTGTGCTTCGTGCTCGAGCAAAATGGCTTCCAGCCGGTTGAAGCGGAAGATTATGACAGCGCAGTGAACCAGCTGAATGAACCCTGGCCCGATCTGATTCTGCTGGACTGGATGCTGCCCGGCGGTTCCGGACTGCAGTTTATCAAGCACCTGAAGCGTGAAGCGCTGACCCGCGACATCCCGGTGGTGATGCTGACGGCGCGCGGTGAAGAAGAGGATCGCGTGCGCGGTCTGGAGACCGGCGCGGACGACTACATTACCAAACCGTTTTCACCGAAAGAGCTGGTGGCCCGCATTAAAGCCGTGATGCGCCGCATTTCACCGATGGCGGTGGAAGAGGTGATCGAGATGCAGGGACTGAGCCTTGACCCCACCTCACACCGCGTAATGACCGGTGAAAATCCCCTCGATATGGGGCCTACCGAATTTAAACTCCTGCACTTCTTTATGACTCACCCGGAACGCGTTTACAGCCGCGAGCAGTTGCTGAATAACGTCTGGGGAACTAACGTGTATGTCGAAGACCGGACGGTTGACGTACATATCCGCCGCCTGCGAAAAGCGCTGGAACTGAGCGGCCACGATCGCATGGTGCAGACGGTCCGCGGCACGGGTTATCGTTTTTCTACCCGTTTCTGAACAATGACAGGAGTGTGACGCGTGCTGGAACGTCTGTCATGGAAAAGGCTCGTCTTTGAACTGATCTTATGTTGTATTCCGGCCTTCATTCTGGGGGCCTTTCTTGGACACCTGCCGTGGTTTCTGCTGGCGTCGGTCACCGGGCTGCTGATCTGGCATTTCTGGAACCTGCTGCGCCTCTCCTGGTGGCTGTGGGTTGACCGCAGTATGACGCCGCCGCCGGGAAGCGGCAGCTGGGAGCCGCTGCTGTACGGTCTGCATCAGATGCAGATGCGTAATAAAAAGCGCCGCCGCGAGCTGGGAAGCCTGATTAAGCGTTTTCGCAGCGGTGCGGAATCGCTGCCGGATGCGGTCATCCTGACCACCGAAGAAGGGACCATCTTCTGGTGTAATGGTCTGGCGCAACAGCTGCTGGGCCTGCGCTGGCCGGATGATAATGGCCAGAATATCCTCAACCTTCTGCGCTATCCCGAGTTCACGCTGTACCTGAAAAAGCGTGATTTTACCCGACCGCACAATCTGAAGCTCAATAACGGTCGCCATCTGGAAATCCGCGTGATGCCCTACAGCGATAAGCAGTGGCTGATGGTGGCGCGCGATGTCACCCAGATGCACCAGCTGGAGGGGGCGCGTCGTAACTTCTTTGCAAACGTCAGCCATGAACTGCGGACTCCGCTGACCGTGCTTCAGGGCTACCTGGAGATGATGCAGGAGCAAACGCTTGAAGGTGCGCCGCGCGAGAAAGCGCTGCACACCATGCGCGAGCAAACGCACCGGATGGAAGGCCTGGTGAAGCAGTTGCTGACGCTCTCGAAGATTGAAGCCGCGCCAACGCTTGCGCTGAATGACACCATCGATGTGCCAATGATGCTGCGGGTCGTGGAGGGTGAAGCGCAAACCTTAAGCCACAACAGGCATCACCTGACCTTTGAGGTCGACAACACGCTAAAGGTGCTGGGCAGTGAAGATGAACTGCGTAGTGCCATTTCTAACCTGGTGTATAACGCGGTGAATCATACGCCGGAAGGGACGGACATCGTGGTGCGCTGGCACCATACCCCGACGGGAGCCGAATTTAGCGTGGAGGACAACGGGCCGGGTATCGCGCCGGAGCATATTCCGCGTCTCACCGAGCGCTTCTACCGCGTGGATAAAGCGCGTTCGCGGCAGACCGGAGGAAGCGGCCTGGGGCTGGCAATTGTTAAACATGCGGTGAATCACCACGAAAGCCGTCTCGATATCGAGAGCACGCTGGGTAAAGGAACCCGCTTCAGCTTCGTGATCCCGGAACGATTAATTGCCAAAAAGATCGCCTGACAGCCGGTGTGTCATTTTACCTTTCCACGGGTCAGCCTCTGCTGGCCCGTTTGCTTTGCAGTCAGGCGAAACGCGAATGAATTTTATACGGTTGGTGGTTTTTTGTTCGCATGATTAGCCATGGCTTTTTCATGAAATAAGCGAATTATTCTGGTTCGTGTTTTCATGCTGGCATATTGTTCTGGTTTTGCGATCCCTCCTTGCCTTTAAACGTTATAAGCGTTTAAATTGCGCCCCAGATACTGTCAGACCGACTGTATTTGCGTGGTAAATCGAAAAACTATTCTTCTCCACGCCAGGACGGGAGCATTTCCCGCTGAAATTGAGCAATTTTTCGGCTGTATCGTCCCACCAGGGAAAACGAAAATCTCAATGTTTTCAACACCACATCCACAGGCAGTAAGGTTTTATGACCCATCACTTAAAATCGCGTGACATCATCGCGCTGGGCTTTATGACATTTGCGCTGTTCGTTGGCGCAGGCAACATCATTTTTCCTCCCATGGTTGGCTTACAGGCGGGTGAACACGTCTGGACGGCCGCGTTTGGTTTCCTGATTACTGCCGTGGGTCTGCCGGTGCTGACCGTCATCGCGCTGGCGAAAGTCGGCGGCGGTGTGGATAGCCTCAGCACCCCGATTGGCAAAGTGGCGGGCGTTCTGCTGGCAACCGTCTGCTATCTGGCGGTTGGTCCGCTGTTTGCGACCCCGCGTACGGCGACCGTTTCCTTCGAAGTGGGGATTGCTCCCCTGACCGGTGACGGCGCGATGCCGCTGTTTATCTACAGCCTGATTTACTTCGCGATTGTGATTCTGGTTTCCCTCTATCCGGGCAAGCTGCTGGATACCGTAGGTAACTTCCTTGCACCGCTGAAAATTGTGGCACTGATTGTCCTGGCGGTAGCGGCGGTTGTCTGGCCTGCAGGCCCGATCAGTGACGCGATGGACGCCTACAAAAACGCCGCGTTCTCTAACGGCTTTGTGAACGGCTATCTGACGATGGATACGCTGGGGGCGATGGTGTTTGGTATTGTTATCGTTAACGCCGCACGTTCCCGCGGTGTGACCGAAGCGCGCCTGCTGACCCGCTATACCATCTGGGCTGGCCTGATGGCCGGCGTGGGTCTGACGCTGCTCTATCTGGCGCTGTTCCGTCTGGGCTCCGACAGCGCCATGCTGGTGGATCAGAACGCGAACGGTGCGGCTATCCTGCACGCTTACGTCCAGCACACCTTCGGTGGCGCGGGCAGTATGCTGCTGGCGGCGCTGATCTTCCTGGCGTGTCTGGTGACCGCGGTTGGCCTGACCTGTGCCTGTGCTGAGTTCTTCGCGCAGTATCTGCCGCTCTCTTACCGCACTCTGGTGTTTATCCTCGGTATCTTCTCCATGGCGGTGTCTAACCTCGGTCTGAGCCACCTGATTCAGGTCTCGATTCCGGTGCTGACAGCGATTTACCCGCCGTGTATCGTGCTGGTGGTGCTGAGCTTTACTCGCCCGTGGTGGAATAACTCCTCACGAATTATTGCGCCAGCCATGTTTATCAGCCTGATTTTTGGTATCCTTGACGGGATTAAAGCATCAGCGTTTGCGCAAATACTGCCAGCCTGGACACAGCGTCTGCCGCTGTCCGAGCAGGGCCTGGCCTGGCTGATGCCTACCGTTGTTGCACTGGTGCTGGCGATTATCTGGGACCGTGCTGCAGGGCGTCAGGTGACATCAAACGCCCATTAATCAACGGCAACAAACTGTTTAACCACGGGGCTTAAGGCCCCGTGGTTTTTTGTTTTTTCGTGTTGAATGGCAAGATTTAAATGGAAAGCACTAACAAACTCAAACGTGGGCTGAGCACGCGCCACATTCGCTTTATGGCGCTGGGCTCTGCCATCGGTACCGGTCTTTTTTATGGCTCGGCAGATGCCATCAAAATGGCCGGTCCCAGCGTTCTGCTGGCCTATATCATCGGCGGCGTGGCGGCGTATATCATCATGCGCGCCCTCGGTGAAATGTCTGTTCACAATCCGTCCGCCAGCTCATTCTCGCGCTATGCGCAGGAAAACCTCGGCCCGCTGGCCGGGTTCATCACCGGCTGGACCTACTGTTTCGAAATCCTGATTGTGGCGATCGCCGACGTAACGGCGTTTGGCATCTATATGGGCGTCTGGTTCCCGGCGGTGCCGCACTGGATTTGGGTCCTGAGCGTGGTGCTGATCATCTGTGCCGTTAACCTGATGAGCGTGAAGGTGTTTGGCGAACTGGAGTTCTGGTTCTCCTTCTTCAAAGTCGCCACCATCATCATCATGATTGTGGCCGGTTTCGGCATCATCATCTGGGGGATTGGCAACGGCGGTCAGCCAACCGGTATCCATAACCTCTGGAGCAACGGTGGCTTCTTCAGCAACGGCTGGCTCGGCATGGTGATGTCGCTGCAGATGGTGATGTTCGCTTACGGCGGTATCGAGATTATCGGTATCACCGCCGGGGAAGCGAAAAATCCGGAGAAATCCATTCCACGCGCCATCAACTCCGTGCCGATGCGTATTCTGGTGTTCTATGTGGGCACGCTGTTCGTCATTATGTCCATCTACCCGTGGAATCAGGTGGGCACTAACGGTAGCCCGTTTGTGCTGACCTTCCAGCATATGGGCATCGCGTTTGCGGCCAGTATTCTGAACTTTGTAGTGCTGACCGCCTCACTTTCCGCGATCAACAGTGACGTTTTTGGCGTGGGCCGTATGCTCCACGGCATGGCGGAGCAGGGCAGTGCGCCGAAGGTGTTCGCTAAAACCTCACGTCGCGGCACGCCGTGGGTAACGGTCGTGGTCATGACCGTTGCGCTGCTGTTCTCGGTTTACCTGAACTACATCATGCCGGAGAACGTTTTCCTGGTGATTGCGTCTCTCGCGACCTTCGCAACCGTCTGGGTGTGGATCATGATCCTGCTGTCGCAGATTGCGTTCCGCCGTCGTCTCTCGCCGGACGAGGCGAAAGCGCTGAAGTTCAAAGTTCCGGGTGGTGTCGCAACGACCGTCGTCGGGCTGATCTTCCTGGTGTTTATCATTGGCCTGATTGGCTACCACCCGGATACCCGTATTTCTCTCTACGTCGGCTGTGCGTGGATCGTGCTGCTGCTGGTGGGCTGGATGTTTAAGTGCCGCCGCGACCGCCAGCTGGCGGAAGCGCAGTAAGGTAAAAATGCCGGGTGGCGCTGCGCTTACCCGGCCTACACTCCCTTTTACCCCCGAAAAAAACTCCTCCCCCGTCCTCCTCCCCCAATAAATCACGTCATGGTGAGCTATCCTTAACCACCCTGTGGCAAGGTGACGTCAATTTCATCAAAGGGGATTCGTGATGTTAAATGCCTGGCACCTTCCGGTTGCGCCATTTGTTAAGCAAAACAAAGACAACCTTGTGATTACGCTCTGGCTGGCCGGGGAAAACCAGCCTGAACGCGTGACGCTCCGCGCCGAAGTGGATAATGAAGAAACCACGCTGAAAATGCATAAACAGCGCAGCCAGCCGCAGCCGGGGATCACGGCGTGGCGGGCGAATATCGACCTGAGCAGCGGCCAGCCACGCCGTCGCTACAGCTTCAAACTGCTGTGGAATAACCGCCAGCTGTGGTTTACCCCGCAGGGATTTAGCCGTTTCCCGCCCGCACGGCTGGAACAGTTTGCCGTTGATTACCCGGATAACGGCCCGCAGTGGGTTAACGATCAGGTCTTTTACCAGATCTTCCCGGACCGTTTTGCCCGCAGCCAGAAGCGGACTGCCGAACAGGATAAGGTCTATTACCACCATGCGGCGGGCCATGACATCATTCTGAAAGCGTGGGATGAACCGTTAACCGCGCAGGCTGGCGGCTCGACCTTTTATGGCGGCGATCTGGACGGCATCAGCGAGAAGCTGCCGTATCTGAAAAAACTGGGCGTAACGGCGCTGTATCTCAACCCGGTGTTTAAAGCCCCGAGCGTACATAAATACGATACCGAAGATTATCGCCACGTTGACCCGCAGTTTGGCGGTGATGAGGCGCTGCTGCGCCTGCGTCAGAATACGCAAAATGAAGGCATGCGCCTTATTCTCGACGGGGTGTTCAACCACAGCGGCGATTCTCACGCCTGGTTTGACCGTCATAATCAGTCGATGGGCGGGGCATGTCATAACCCGGATTCGCCGCAGCGCGACTGGTACAGCTTTAACGAGGAGGGCCGTGCGCTTGACTGGCTGGGCTACCCGAGCCTGCCGAAGCTGGATTTTCAGTCGCCTTCTCTTATCAATGAAATTTACGGCGGTGAAAACAGTATCGTCCGTCACTGGCTGAAGGCCCCGTGGAATATGGACGGCTGGCGTCTGGACGTGGTGCATATGCTCGGTGAGGCGGGCGGGGCGCGGAATAACCTTCAGCACGTCGCCGGGATCACGCGCTCGGCGAAATCGGCCCAGCCTGAGGCGTTCGTCTTTGGCGAACACTTTGGTGACGCGCGCCAGTGGCTGCAGGCCGATGCGGAAGATGCGGCGATGAACTATCGCGGCTTTACCTTCCCGCTGTGGGGATTCCTCGCCAACACAGACATCTCCTACGATCCGAATCATATCGATGCGGAAACCTGCATGGCGTGGATGGAGAACTATCGCGCCGGTCTGTCCCATCAGCAGCAGCTGCGGATGTTTAACCAGCTCGATAGCCACGATACCGCGCGCTTTAAATCCCTGCTCGGCAAGGATGTCGCGCGTCTGCCGCTGGCGGTCACCTGGCTCTTTACCTGGCCGGGGGTACCGTGCATCTACTATGGCGACGAAGTGGGGCTGGACGGTAACAACGATCCGTTCTGCCGCAAAACGTTCCCGTGGGCACCAGAGCAGCAGGACAAGGTACTGTTCAGCCTGTATCAGCGGCTGGCGAAGCTGCGCAAGCAGAGTCTCGCCCTGCGCTACGGCGGCTGCCAGGTAGTGTATGCTCACGACAACGTGGTGGTCTTTGTCCGGGTTTATCAGCAGCAGCGCGTGCTGGTGGCGATTAACCGGGGCGAGGCCTGCGAAGTGGTGCTGGAATATTCACCGCTGCTGGCAGATAAAACGTGGAAGAGCAAAGAGGGTAAAGCGACGTTGCAGGACGGCGTGCTTTCGCTTCCGGCGATCTCCGCGGCGGTCTGGTTCGGCAGTTAAGCGCGGAGGGAACGGTTTTCACCTTTTAAGATGGCGCAAATGCAACGAGTTGTGTCAATCTTAACAGATCGTTTACGGTGAAGGTGGAAACATGGACGAGCTTTACATCCTTGGCTGTTTATTTCTGGTTTTTGCGCTGGTGGTTGCGCCCGTGCTTGCGGTTATTGGCTTTAATCGAAGCTCGGCGGCACAACAGGAGATCGCCCGACTTCGCCAGCGCATTGAGGCCCTTGAACAGCGCGGCGTGGCGGAGAACGCACCGGAGCCTGAACAGGCCGTTGCGTCGGCGGACATGACCGAACCGGTGGTCGATGACGCGCCCGCGTCTGTCGACCCCTGGCGCCCGGAGAGTCCCGCCGTTGCGGCAGTACCCGTTGCACCCCCAGCGCCAGCGACCAAACAGCCTTCTGCCTTTGGCGGTATGCTGTCGTCGCTGGTGCGCTGGTTCATGCAGGGTAATCCGCTGGCGAAACTGGGGATCCTGCTGCTCTTTCTTGGGCTTTCATTCCTGCTGCGCTATACCGTCGAGCACTCCCTGTTCCCGCTTGAGCTCCGCCTGGCCGCGACGGCGCTGTTTGCTATCGTCCTGCTGGCCCTCGGGTGGCGGCTGCGGCACAGACAGCGCGTCTATGCGCTGATCCTGCAGGGGGGCGCGACAGGCATTCTCTATCTGACCGTCTTTGGTGCTTTCCGGCTCTGGCAAATGTTGCCGATGACGCTGGCCTTTGCATTGCTGGTGGTGATTTGCGCGGCGAGCGTCGGGCTGGCGGTGCTGCAGAAGGCGCTGAGCCTGGCCATGCTGGCAAGCCTCGGTGGCTATCTTGCGCCGCTGCTCTTGTCTACCGGGGGCGGTAGCTTTGTGGCGCTGTTCTCTTTCTATCTCCTGCTTTCCATCGGCATTCTCGCGATTAGCATCTGGCAGCACTGGCGCGAGCTCAATCTCCTCGGGCTGCTGTTTACGTTCGGCGTGGGCGGCTTGTGGGGGCTGAACGACTACAGGCCAGAAGACTTTTGGGTCTGCCAGCTGTTACTGATTGCCAACACGTTGATATTCGGCGTGCTGAGCGTGGCGCTGTCGCTGCGGGCGCAGGAGAAAGGCAAGCAGATTATTGACGGTGTCCTGCTGTTTGCCCCGCCGCTGGTTGGTTTTGGCATGCAGTATGGCATGACGCAGCACTGGACCTACGGCCCGGCGCTGAGTGCCCTCGGATATGGCGCCTTTTATCTTACCCTCGCGTTCCTCGCCCTGCGGCGCTATCCCTCTCTCGGACGGCCGCTGGTTATGGCGGCGCTGGCAATCGGCGGCGGGTTTGCCACGCTCGCCATTCCGCTGGCGCTGTCGGCGCGCTGGACGGCAATGGCCTGGGCGCTGGAGGGGCTGGGCATCCTCTGGCTGGGCGTACAACAGCAGCAGCGGCGCATGAGCTATAGCGGGACGGCGCTGCTGGTGCTGGCGCTTGGCAGCGCGCTGTGGGCGCAAACGCATGGTGTGACGTCGCTGAGCCTGCTGCTGATCTTCACCATCCTCAGCCTCTGCTGGCTGGCTGCGGCCTGGCTGTGGCGGACTCTCTTGCTGCCGGTCAGCTGGGCGCTGCTGGCAGGTGGGCTGTTGTTCTGGATAGTGGCGCAACTGGGGGCGGCGCAGCTAATGCTGAAGCAGGAATTATCTGTTCTGGCAGGCGTGCTGGCGCTCTCGGCCGTGTCGGTCTGGGGCTGGCGGCAGGCCGCCGCGCGTCTGGCGTGGCGAGAGCTGGATGCCAGCAAATGGCTGCTGTGGCCGCTGATGCTGCTGATGGTGGGTTATCAGCTCTGGCATCAGCAGGTCTTTGCCGCCGGCTGGTCAAATCTGGCGTGGTGCGTTGCGCTTCCTGCCGCGTTGATGCTGCTGTGGCGCGACGGTAAAAGGCTCATGCCGCGTATCGCGATGGGGCTGCATCTGTCGCTGTTCTGGATGATTTTACTGGCGCTGGCGGCGGAGCTTTACTGGTTTGCCCGGTCGCTGCCGTGGGGGATGGCGGCCTGGGGCAGTGGACTGGCGATGGCCGCGGGGGGCGGTTTGATTATGGCGCTCCGGGCTGCGGTACGGCGTCGCGTTTGGCCCTTCCGGGAGTGGCCTGCGCTTTATGCCTGCCTGGCACCGATCCCTGTGGTCGTGGCGCTGCTGGTATTGCTGGTCGTGACCAATTTCCAGGACGGTGTGGTCTATCGTCAGACCTGGCTGCCGCTGGTGAATCCGCTTGAGGAAGGTGCCGCGTTCGCACTGCTGGGGCTGGTGGTCTTTTATCGGGCGGTGGATCGCTACTACCCGGCATTGCTTGCGCAAGCGCGCCCGTGGCCTGCCGTCGCGCTGATGGCGTTTGGCTTCTGGTGGCTTAACGGTGCGCTGATGCGCGCCCTGGCCTGGTACGGCGACGTGGCCTGGAATATGGCATCGCTGTGGGATTCGCGGCTTATCCAGACCAGCTTTGCCCTGTTCTGGATGCTGAGCGCGCTGGTGGTCATGATCCATGCCACCCGTCGGGCTTCCCGGCAGGAGTGGCTCTGCGGCGCCGTGCTGCTCGGTGTGGTGATGGTTAAACTGATGCTGGTAGACAGCGCGGGCGGAGGCGGTCTGTCGCGCGCGGTGGCGTTTATCGGCGTGGCGATACTGGTGCTGATTGTGGGGTATTTCTCACCGCTGCCGCCCAAAACAGGAGATGAAAAATGAAATGGATGAATGCGGTAGTGTGTACCGCGCTGCTGGCGCTTTGCGGCCCGGCGCTTTGCGACGAGGGACAAACGGAATCGCCGCGGGACTATGCCTTTGGTCGTTCACTCGATACATCTGTCCCTTCCCAGTGGTATCGGGTCATGCTCCCGCTCGCCGTTTATGAACAGAGCACGTCACCAGAACTGCATGATGTTCGCGTCTTTAATCAGTCGGGCGAGCCGGTGCCTTTTAGCCTGGTCACCGCCACGCGTCCGCAGGCGACCCCGCAATCCACGGCGCTGCGCCTCTTCCCTCTGGACGCGTCGCCGCTTGCGCCTTCGCGAGACGCCGGTGATAGCGATAAGGTCCTGCTCCGTTCCCGCAACGGCGTGGAGATTGTGCTGGAAGGGCAAAACATGGCCGCCTCAGGGCAACATTACCTCCTGACGCTGCCGGAGCAGAACGCAGGGGAGATTGCCCTGTCCCAGCTTCAGCTGCTCTGGAATGCTCCCCGGACACCGTGGCAGGGAACCGCGTCGGTCTATTACAGCGAGGATCTTAAGCGTTGGTTTAGCCTGCGTGAGGATATGCCCTTGCTGGATGTCGTCAGCGGCCAGGATCGTCTTAAGCTCGATCGGATCGATACCGACATGGTGCTGTCTCCCGATGCGAACCGCTATCTGCTGGTGGTGCTGAATTCGGAACACCCGGGTCTGACACTGACCGGCGTAAACGCAATTAGCGCACCGGCGCAGGCCATGTCTGAAGAAATGAGTCTGGAGGCCGAGGCGGAACCGTTATCGGCAAGCGAAGCGCAATGGCACTGGACACATCCGCAGCCCCTGAGCGCGGTCAGTATCACCCTGAATGGTGACGGTGTCCTTCCCGTGGAAATCGCCTGGCGGAGTACGGAAAAAGACACATGGCATCCCCTGAAGAAAGAGGTCCTTTACCGTCTGGAGGGGAAAACATCGGCACCGGTTTCGCTCAACGGCGGGCTGGTCCAGGCGGTGAAAATCACGACGCTGAATGCGCGTCTGCCGGAAAACCTGCCGGTCGTGACGGGGCATCGCGACCGCTATGACCTCGTGTTCAACGCGCAGGGGAAAGCGCCGTACGTGCTCGCCTGGGGCAACGGAGCAGCAAAGCCTGCCAGCGTGGAGCCCGACATGCTGATCCCTGCCGACCTGCGCAAAACCTATGATCTGGCAAATCTGCCGCAGGCTGACATTCAGGATAATGTCGCATTAGGCGGCGAGGGGCGTTTAACCGCCACGTCCGCAGCCGAGCGGGAGAGCAGGATGAACACCCTACTGGTCTGGGGCGTGCTGATTGCGGGTGTTGTTCTGCTGGCGGGCATGGCCTGGCGCATCTGGCGAGAGACGCAGCGTAAGGCATAAAAAAGGCCCGCATTAGCGGGCCTTCTCGTAAACCGTGCCGATTACAGGCTGGATACGTTCTCGGACAGGTATTTTGCTACGCCGTCTGGAGAAGCAGCCATACCTTCTTTTCCTTTTTCCCACTGAGCCGGGCACACTTCACCGTGCTCTTCGTGGAACTGCAGCGCGTCAACCATACGCAGCATTTCGTCGATGTTACGACCCAGCGGCAGATCGTTCACAACCTGGTGACGCACGATGCCGTTTGCGTCGATCAGGAAAGAACCACGCAGTGCAACGCCAGCGTCCGGATGTTCGATACCGTAAGCCTGCTGGATTTCGCGTTTGATGTCCGCAACCATTGCGTATTTCACCGCACCGATGCCGCCTTTGTCGACAGGGGTGTTACGCCATGCGTTGTGTACAAACTCAGAGTCGAAGGAGACGCCAACCACTTCTACGCCACGCTTCTGGAATTCTTCATAACGTTTGTCGAACGCGATCAGTTCAGACGGGCAAACGAAAGTGAAGTCCATTGGCCAGAAGAACAGAACGGTCGCTTTACCGTTGGTGTGCTGTTTGAAGTTGAAGTTTTCAACGATTTCACCGTTGCCCAGAACTGCTGCAGCTGTAAAATCCGGAGCCGGACGAGTTACCAGAACCATATGATTCTCCTGTAGATACTAAGGTTATTTGGAACGCAACGCGAGCCAGTATAGAGAGTGTTCAGGGATAAGACAAAGAGGTGGTGACAATCGTTCCGCCAGCTTTTACCTATCAATGTGAATTCTGTCAGAGCTGTTTGCTTTTCGCCTGGGCCATCATGCGCGGGTAAAATTGCCAGAAACGCGTTTCCAGCGCGTCGTAATGTTCATCCAGGTCATACCAGGAGTCGCGCAGGGCATCCAGCCGCGGGCGGCGGCTCGCCATGCCGTTTAACACATTCTGAATGAAGTCCATATCGCGGTAGCGCTCCAGCCAGCGTTCTGACCACAGATAGTTATTGAGATTCACAAAGCGCGGCGGCGAGTCGGGCAGAATAATCGACACCTGCTGATGGGCGTAGCGTACAAACTCCGGCAATGGCATCTCCGGCGACAGCTGTCCCCAGTGGCGCGACAGGAAGTGATCCCACATCACGTCGAGCGTGATCGGCGCGACGCGGCGCGTTTCGGGGCGAAACCACCCTTTGGCCTCGGCCACTTCCGGCAGGTTATCCGTCAGGACGTCGATGCGGCGATGCATAAAAATGCCGTCGACCACCTCAGGGGAATAGTTTTCGGCGGGGTTGCCGCGCACGAAATCGGCCAGCAAATTACCGGAAAGGGAGCTGTCAGCGAGGTGAGCGAGATGCAGGTGAGCGAGAAAATTCATGCGTTTTATTTGTCCGGGGGCGGCTAGTTGTTGCAGCAAAAGGGTGTGAGCACTAGACTATGCCGCCTGTTTTTAAGTCACGAGTATACGTCATGCGCGTCGCCGATTTCTCCTTTGAACTACCTGAATCCCTGATTGCTCACTACCCCATGCCTGAGCGCAGTAGCTGTCGTTTGCTGTCACTGGATGGGCCAACGGGCGAGCTGACGCACGGTACTTTCACCGATTTGCTCGACAAGCTCAACCCTGGCGATCTGCTGGTCTTTAACAATACCCGCGTGATCCCGGCGCGCCTGTTTGGCCGTAAAGCCAGCGGCGGCAAGATTGAAGTGCTGGTCGAACGTATGCTCGATGATAAACGTATTCTGGCACATATTCGCGCGTCTAAGGCGCCGAAGCCGGGCGCGGAACTGCTGCTGGGCGATGATGAAAGCATCAACGCGACCATGACCGCGCGACACGACGCGCTGTTCGAAGTGGAGTTTAACGACGAGCGCACCGTGCTCGACATTCTGAACGCCATCGGCCACATGCCGCTGCCGCCGTACATTGAGCGTCCGGACGAAGAGGCCGACCGCGAGCTGTACCAGACCGTCTACAGCCAGAAGCCCGGCGCGGTCGCGGCGCCGACGGCAGGCCTGCACTTTGATGAACCCCTGCTGGAAAAACTGCGCGCGAAAGGGGTTGAGATGGCGTTTGTGACGCTGCATGTCGGGGCGGGAACCTTCCAGCCGGTGCGCGTGGACAGCATCGAAGATCACATCATGCACTCTGAATATGCTGAAGTGCCGCAGGATGTGGTGGATGCGGTGCTGGCGGCGAAAGCGCGCGGTAGCCGTGTCGTTGCGGTCGGTACGACCTCGGTGCGCTCACTGGAGAGTGCCGCGCAGGCGGCGAAAAATGGTCTTATCGAGCCGTTCTTTGGCGATACGCAGATCTTTATCTACCCGGGCTATCAGTACAAAGTGATTGACGCACTGGTGACCAACTTCCATCTGCCTGAATCAACGCTGATTATGCTGGTCTCCGCGTTTGCGGGTTATCAGCATACAATGAATGCCTACAAGTCTGCGGTAGAACAAAAATATCGCTTTTTTAGCTACGGGGACGCGATGTTTATCACGTACAATCCGCTGGCTTTGAATGAGCGTGTCGGGGAATAAGTCCGCGGCACCGGAATAATGTGTTGGACTGTTTTTCTGGCACAGAGGAAAGAAAATGAAATTTGAACTCGATACCACCGATGGCCGCGCGCGTCGCGGCCGCCTGGTGTTTGATCGCGGCGTGGTGGAAACCCCCGCGTTTATGCCTGTGGGCACCTACGGCACCGTCAAAGGGATGACGCCGGAAGAGGTGGAAGCCACTGGCGCGCAGATTATCCTCGGCAATACTTTCCACCTGTGGCTGCGCCCGGGCCAGGAGATTATGAAGCTCCACGGCGATCTGCATGATTTCATGCAGTGGAAAGGCCCCATCCTGACCGACTCCGGCGGCTTCCAGGTCTTCAGCCTCGGTGATATCCGTAAGATCACCGAAGAGGGTGTTCACTTCCGTAACCCGATCAACGGCGATCCGATTTTCCTCGATCCTGAAAAATCGATGGAGATTCAGTACGATCTCGGCTCTGACATCGTGATGATCTTCGACGAATGTACGCCGTACCCGGCGGACTGGGATTACGCGAAGCGCTCAATGGAGATGTCGCTGCGCTGGGCGAAGCGTAGCCGCGACCGTTTTGACTCCCTGCAGAACAAAAATGCGCTGTTCGGCATTATCCAGGGCAGCGTTTACGAAGATTTACGCGATATCTCTGTTAAAGGTCTGGTAGAGATAGGTTTTGATGGCTACGCTGTCGGCGGTTTGGCTGTCGGTGAGCCGAAGGAAGACATGCATCGCATTCTGGAACATGTCTGCCCGCAGATCCCGGCTGATAAACCCCGTTACCTGATGGGCGTGGGTAAACCAGAAGATCTGGTTGAAGGCGTGCGCCGCGGCATCGATATGTTCGACTGCGTCATGCCAACCCGCAACGCGCGTAACGGTCATCTGTTTGTTACCGATGGCGTGGTGAAAATCCGTAACGCGAAGCATAAAAGTGACACCAGTCCGCTCGACGCCGAGTGCGATTGCTATACCTGTCGCCATTATTCTCGCGCGTATCTGCATCATCTCGATCGTTGCAATGAGATTTTGGGCGCGCGTCTCAATACCATTCATAACCTTCGCTATTATCAGCGCTTAATGGCTGGTTTACGCAAGGCTATCGAAGAGGGTAAATTAGAGAGCTTCGTGACCGATTTTTACCAACGTCAGGGTCGAACCGTTCCACCTTTGAACGTTGATTAATATTAATAATGAGGGAATTTGAATGAGCTTTTTTATTTCTGATGCGGTAGCGGCAACAGGTGCTCCGGCGCAGGGCAGCCCGATGTCTCTGATTCTGATGCTGGTTGTGTTCGGTCTGATCTTCTACTTCATGATCCTGCGCCCACAGCAGAAGCGTACCAAAGAGCACAAAAAGCTGATGGACTCCATCGCGAAAGGCGATGAAGTACTGACCAACGGTGGTCTGGTCGGTCGTGTAACGAAAGTGGCTGAAAGCGGCTACATTGCTATCGCCCTGAACGACACCACTGAAGTGGTCATCAAACGTGACTTCGTAGCTGCCGTTCTGCCGAAAGGCACCATGAAGGCGCTGTAATCCCAACTTTTCCCAAAGGGAACTGCCGTGTTAAACCGTTATCCTTTGTGGAAGTACATCATGCTGGTCGTCGTGATTCTCGTCGGCCTGCTGTACGCACTTCCCAACCTGTATGGTGAGGATCCGGCTGTTCAAATCACTGGCGCGCGCGGTGTCGCCGCCAGTGAGCAAACGCTGATCCAGGTCCAGAAAACGTTACAAGAAGAAAAAATTACCGCTAAGTCTGTGGCTCTGGAAGAGGGTGCAATTCTTGCTCGCTTCGACACCACCGACACGCAGCTCCGCGCTCGTGAAGCGCTGATGGGCGTGCTGGGTGATAAATACGTCGTGGCGCTTAACCTTGCTCCTGCAACCCCGCGTTGGCTGGCTGCGCTGAGCGCTGAGCCAATGAAACTCGGTCTTGACCTGCGTGGCGGCGTTCACTTCCTGATGGAAGTGGATATGGATACCGCGCTTGGCAAACTGCAGGAACAAAATATCGATAGCCTGCGCAGCGATCTGCGTGAAAAAGGCATCGCTTACACCACCGTGCGTAAAGAAGATAACTACGGTATGAGCATCACGTTCCGCGACAGCGCGGCGCGCGATCAGGCTGTAGATTACCTGACGCAACGTCACCGTGACCTGGTGATCACCTCTCAGGGCAGCAATCAGCTGCGTGCGGTGATGACCGATGCTCGACTGAAAGAAGCGCGTGAATATGCCGTTCAGCAGAACATCAATATTCTGCGTAACCGTGTAAACCAGCTGGGCGTGGCTGAGCCGCTGGTACAGCGTCAGGGTGCTGACCGTATCGTGGTTGAACTGCCGGGTATTCAGGACACCGCGCGTGCGAAAGAGATTCTGGGTGCGACCGCAACGCTGGAATTCCGTCTGGTGAATACCAACGTTGATCAGTCTGCTGCCGCTTCTGGCCGTATTCCGGGTGACTCGGAAGTGAAACAGACTCGCGAAGGTCAGCCAGTGGTGCTGTACAAACGCGTGATCCTGACCGGTGACCATATCACCGACTCCACTTCCAGCCAGGACGAATACAACCAGCCGCAGGTTAACATCTCGCTGGATAGCGCGGGTGGTAACATCATGTCTAACTTCACCAAGGACAACATCGGCAAACCGATGGCGACCCTGTTCGTGGAGTACAAAGACAGCGGTAAGAAAGATGCAAACGGCCGTGCGGTACTGGTGAAAGAGGAAGAGGTGATTAACATCGCCAACATCCAGTCTCGTCTGGGTAACAGCTTCCGTATTACCGGTATTAACAACCCGAACGAAGCGCGTCAGCTCTCTCTGCTGCTGCGTGCCGGTGCGCTGATTGCGCCAATTCAGATTGTTGAAGAACGTACCATTGGTCCAACGCTTGGGATGCAAAACATCCAGCAGGGTCTGGAAGCGTGTCTGGCCGGTCTGGTGGTCTCTATCCTCTTCATGATCTTCTTCTACAAGAAGTTTGGTCTGATTGCGACCAGCGCGCTGATCGCCAACCTGGTGCTGATCATCGGCATTATGTCCCTGCTGCCAGGGGCGACGCTGACCATGCCGGGGATTGCGGGTATCGTTCTGACCCTTGCGGTGGCGGTCGACGCCAACGTACTGATTAACGAACGTATCAAAGAAGAGTTGAGCAACGGTCGCTCTGTTCAGCAGGCGATTGACGAAGGTTACAAAGGCGCGTTTAGCTCCATCTTCGATGCGAACGTAACAACACTGATTAAGGTTCTTATCCTGTATGCAGTGGGTACTGGCGCGATCAAAGGCTTTGCGATTACAACCGGTATCGGTGTCGCAACGTCAATGTTTACCGCTATTGTCGGCACCCGTGCCATCGTGAACCTGCTGTACGGCGGCAAGCGCGTCAAAAAGCTGTCTATCTGAGGAGTGCGTTGTGGCACAGGAATATACTGTTGAACAATTGAACCACGGCCGTAAAGTCTGGGACTTTATGCGCTGGGACTACTGGGCCTTCGGCATTTCAGGTTTCCTGCTGATCCTGTCCATCGTCATTATGGGCGTGAAAGGCTTTAACTGGGGGCTTGATTTCACCGGGGGGACGGTCATCGAGATCTCCCTGGAAAAACCGGTCGATATGGACGAGATGCGCCTGTCTCTGCAGAAGGCGGGCTTTGAAGAGCCACTGCTGCAGAACTTCGGCAGCAGCCGCGACATCATGGTGCGTATGCCGCCGGTGCACGATGCCAACGGCAGCCAGGAGCTGGGCAGTAAGGTTGTGAACGTGATTAACGAAACAACCAGCCAGAATGCGGCAGTCAAACGTATTGAGTTCGTCGGCCCAAGCGTGGGTGCTGACCTGGCGCAAACCGGGGCCATGGCGCTGCTGGTGGCGCTGATTTCCATCCTGGTCTACGTCGGTTTCCGCTTTGAGTGGCGACTGGCGGCCGGTGTGGTTATCGCTCTGGCGCACGACGTGGTGATCACCATGGGGATACTGTCTCTGTTCCACATTGAGATTGACCTGACGATTGTGGCATCCCTGATGTCCGTTATCGGTTACTCACTGAACGACAGTATCGTGGTATCTGACCGTATCCGTGAAAACTTCCGTAAGATCCGTCGCGGTACGCCGTACGAAATCTTTAACGTGTCGTTGACCCAGACGCTGCACCGTACCTTGATCACATCCGGTACTACCCTGATGGTGATCCTGATGCTGTTCCTGTTCGGTGGCCCGGTACTGGAAGGCTTCTCGCTGACCATGCTGATTGGTGTCACCATCGGTACGGCGTCGTCTATCTACGTTGCATCCGCACTGGCGCTGAAACTCGGCATGAAGCGCGAGCACCTGCTCCAGCAGAAAGTCGAGAAAGAAGGGGCGGATCAGCCGTCGATTCTGCCGTAATCCGACGTTTAGCGCGTTATCGAAATCCCGGTTTGTTGACCGGGATTTTTTTTATCTGCTCCTGACAAACACTCCTGACAGTATGCTGTCAGGAGCCCTGTCGTAGACTCTTTTCGAACCCAAACAACCGTCAGGAGGATGTATGAGAAGTGTGATTAACTGGTTTGAAATCCCGGTCACGGATATGGATCGCGCGATGAGTTTTTATGAGCCCGTGATGCAGGTGTCATTAAAACGCGAGAAAATGGACTGTGCTGAACTGGCCGTTTTCCCCCATGAGGATCCGGCTACCGGCGGGGCGCTGGCAAAATTTGAGGGCATTGTGCCGTCTCATGAAGGCGCTATTATCTATCTGCATACCGACAATCTGGCGGCCACGCTCGATCGCGTTGCCTCTGCTGGCGGCGAGTGCGTGTTTGGCCCACTGGAACTGCCGCATGGTATTGGCACTATCGCGTTGTTTACCGACAGCGAAGGTAATCGCGTCGGCCTCCATCAACCTGCCTGAGAGTTAACGAATCTATGACCCGACGCGCTGACCGTTTGTTTCAGATAGTGCAGATCCTGCGGGGCAGGCGTCTGACAACGGCAGCGCATCTGGCGGACCGGCTAGGCGTGTCCGAACGCACGGTCTACCGCGATATCCGCGACCTGTCGCTTTCCGGCGTGCCGGTGGAAGGCGAGGCAGGGAGCGGATACCGGCTGATGTCGGGTTTTGATCTGCCGCCGCTGATGCTGACAAACAAGGAGTCTGAGGCGTTGATTGTCGCGATTCGCCTGCTCAAAACCTGGGGCGGGGAGTCGCTGTCGCGTGAGCTGGAATCGGCTCAGGAGAAGGTGCTGGCGATCCTGCCCGAGGAGAGTCGTCGAAAGGCGGAGCAGACGCGGATCTACGCCCCGGACTTTTGCATGCAAAGCCACTCCCGCAGCGATTTTGACAGGATCCATCAGGCGATTTCCGCCCAGCGCGTGCTGGCGTTGCATTACCGTGATGAAGCCGGACAGCTCTCTAAACGCGAAGTTCAGCCGCTGGGGTTGTTCTTTTGGGGCGAGCGCTGGCTGCTGGCAGCGTGGTGCGAACGGCGCGAGGACTATCGCTGTTTCCGGCTCGACAGATGTCTCAATATTGCGCAGACGGAGAGGCGCTTTAGCGAGAGTGCGGACAGGTCGTTGGCGGATTTTTTACGGAAGGTGAAGCAGTAATAAGCCAGCCCTTGAGCTGGCTTTTTTGCCCGGCGGCGCTGCGCTTGCACGGGCCTACAGGTTTTGTAGGCCGGGTAAGGCGTAGCCGCCACCCGACAACAATCATACGATTAGAAGTTGTAACCCACCACCAGGTAACCACCCCAGCCGGTAGAACGAACGCTGAAGTCGCCGTTGCCGAAGTTCAGGCTGGCGTCGTCGTTCCACTGACCACCGTTGTGCCAGTAACGTGCCACAACAGAGTAGTGCCAGTGATCGTAGTTCAGCGCCAGGATGTGGCTGGACGCGATGGAGTCGTTGGTGCGCGCTTTCTTACCGTTCAGGTCGCGGAAGTCGTTGTCGCCCAGATCTGAACCCCAGTCAAAGTTGGTGAAGCCGATATAGCTCAGGTTGCCGCCCCACAGCTGAGTAATTGGCACAAAGTATTTCACTTTGAAACGGTAGCCATCCCACTCGTTTTCGTTCGCGGCACCGTAGTTCTGCCACTGATATTTCGCGTACACGTTCAGAGACAGGCTCATTGGCAGACCGGTGTCGATGTCCGTACCCAGACCCATGTACCAGGTGCTCTGGCGACCGGACTTGTTACGGCCCATGTCGTAAATATAGTTGTTTGCGAAATACCACTCTTTGAACGGACCAAACGCCAGGCTGGTACCGGTCAGCTTATCAATAGAGAAGCGCGGTTCGATCTCCATGAACAGTGGGGAACCGTGGTTCCAGATACCTTTCGCGTCGGTGTTACCACCGAAGAAGACAGGTGCATCCATATAACCGTAGAAATCAAACCAGTCTTTTTTGGCGAATGCTTCGTATTCCAGGTAGGTATCGTTACGGATCTGTGGTCCGAAGCGGGTGTGGTAGCTGCCGACCACGTTAACGCTCTGGTGCCACCAGTCGGAGAGGTATTGTGGTTTATCGTTTTCCGCTGCGTTAACAGTGAAAGAAGAGGACAGTGCCAGCACGGCGCCAGCTGCGAGTAATGTTTTTTTCATAATCATGCCACTGATTGAAATTCCCTTCCGGGAGTGAAAAATGCGCGAATTGCGTTTCTAAATATTTCGTGTTTCTGCGGTGCCTATTATAGGAATCCCTGCTCACAAAAATATGTGTTGTTTCACATATCTCTCATACACGTAATCGATTGCGTTCACGTTTGCGTACTTTAAACGGGCGGGATTGTAGCGGCAATCATTTATGTTGCCAATCCATACGAAATGTAAATGTTAGCGGAGTGACATTGCACTCCGCGAAAAGAAGGGGTTATTGCGCGGCGGGTTGGATATCGTGAATGCGGATAAAACCTAACTGATCCGGGGTCAGTCCGGTGAGCTGCAGCGGGATGTCAACATCGCTCGGAGCCAGCACGCTGGCGGGTGCAGTGAAAAGCTGATTTCTGACATTCACTTCCTGGTAGTTCTCCGTGGTGCCCTGGATCTGGCCCCACTCGACGGTGCCGCTGAAGGCCGGCAGCGGATCGTTGGATTCTCCCTGGATGCGTAATGTTGCGCGAGTACCATCTGCATTCGCCGCCACATTCACCAGAGACATTTTTAGCGTGCCAACCTGGCTGTTAAGTCGCGCAGGGGTATTCGCGCCCGGCAGCAGATAAACCCCGCTGCTGGATTTGGCGTTCAGCGCATTTTGCTGGGTGATCTTCACCGTTTCTTTGTTCAGTTTGTCCATCGCGGTATTAAGCGTATTCACGCTCTGTTTCATCTGACGGACTTCGGTTTGCTGTGCACAGGCGCTAAGGGTGAAGAGGCTCCCCACCAGCAATATTTTCAGGTAACGTCTTGTCATTGCGTTTATTTCCTTGAAATAACGGATCGCCCTAATGGTAGCCAGCATTGTGGCGTCAGACATAGATCCTTTATCTCAAAAAGCTCTTCCTTTGTTGTCAGGCCAGATCAGGGTAAAATGAAAATCAGTTAACCAGATAACAGGGATACCGTATGCATTGCCCATTTTGCTCCGCTGTGGATACCAAAGTCATCGACTCTCGTCTTGTGGGCGAAGGATCATCCGTACGCCGTCGTCGGCAGTGTCTGGTGTGTAATGAGCGTTTCACGACCTTTGAGGTGGCAGAGCTGGTCATGCCGCGCGTGGTAAAAACTAACGACGTGCGTGAACCCTTCAACGAAGAGAAATTGCGTAGCGGGATGCTGAAGGCCCTGGAAAAACGGCCCGTCAGTGCGGATGACGTTGAAATGGCGTTAAACCACATAAAATCTTACCTTCGTGGTTTGGGCGAGCGTGAAGTGCCCAGCAAGATGATCGGCAATCTGGTGATGGAACAGCTGAAAAAGCTCGATAAGGTCGCCTATATCCGCTTCGCCTCTGTTTATCGCAGTTTCGAAGATATCAAAGAGTTTGGCGAAGAGATCGCCCGCTTACAGGATTAAGTCCATGCAGGATGAGATGTACATGGCGCGCGCCATGAAACTGGCGCAGCGCGGTCGTTTTACCACCCACCCTAACCCGAATGTCGGGTGCGTTATCGTTAACGATGGCGAGATCGTGGGGGAAGGTTTTCACTACCGCGCGGGTGAGCCCCATGCTGAGGTTCATGCTCTGCGCATGGCAGGCGAGAAGGCGCGCGGCGCCACAGCCTACGTTACGCTAGAGCCCTGCAGCCATCACGGGCGTACGCCGCCGTGCTGCGACGCGCTGATTGCCGCAGGTGTTGCACGCGTGGTCGCATCAATGCAGGACCCGAATCCGCAGGTGGCGGGCCGGGGTCTGTATCGCCTGCAGCAGGAAGGGATTGAGGTCAGCCATGGCCTGATGATGCAGGACGCAGAGGCGCTTAATAAAGGCTTCCTGAAGCGCATGCGCACCGGGTTCCCGTATATTCAGCTTAAGCTGGGCGCCTCGCTGGATGGACGCACGGCGATGGCAAACGGTGAAAGCCAGTGGGTCACTTCGCCGCAGGCAAGGCGCGATGTGCAACGTCTGCGTGCGCAAAGCCATGCTATCCTCACCAGCAGTGAAACCGTTCTGGCTGACGATCCGGCGCTGACCGTGCGCTGGGACGAACTGAATGCCGATACCCAGGCGCTCTATCCGCAGGAGAACCTGCGCCAGCCGCTGCGTATTGTGATTGATAGTCAGAACCGTGTGACGCCAGAGCACCGCATTGTCCAGCAGCCGGGTGAAACCTGGTTTGCACGCACCAAAGACGATACGCGCGAATGGCCGGAAGGCGTGCGCAGTATCAGGGTGCCGGAGCACAACGGACGTCTGGATCTCGTGGTGCTGATGATGCTGCTCGGTAAGCAGCATGTGAACAGCATCTGGGTGGAAGCGGGTCCGACGCTGGCCGGCGCGCTGCTGCAGGCCGGGCTGGTGGATGAGCTGATTGTTTACGTGGCGCCTAAACTGTTGGGCAGCGACGCGCGTGGCCTGTTTGTACTGCCCGGCCTTGAAAAACTGGCTGATGCACCGCAACTCAAATTCAGCGAGATTCGTCCGGTGGGCCCGGATGTCTGCCTCCACTTAACGACAGCGTAATTGCTCCCGAAATAGGGAAGCAGTGCGCAAAGTATTATGATAAAATCCGCCCCCCTGCGGGGCCAAATGAACCCGTAAAGGAAGAGTATGAACATTATTGAAGCTGCTGTAGCTACCCCGGACGCTCGCGTCGCCATCACCATTGCGCGTTTCAACAACTTCATCAACGACAGCCTGCTGGAAGGTGCGGTTGACGCCCTGAAACGCATCGGCCAGGTTAAAGATGACAACATTACCGTTGTGTGGGTTCCAGGTGCTTACGAACTGCCACTGGCAGCGGGCGCGCTGGCGAAAACCGGTAAATACGACGCGGTGATTGCGCTGGGTACCGTTATTCGTGGCGGCACTGCGCACTTCGAATACGTTGCGGGCGGTGCAAGCAACGGTCTGGCACACGTTGCACAGGATGCTGAAATTCCTGTCGCTTTCGGCGTGCTGACCACCGAAAGTATTGAACAAGCCATCGAACGTGCTGGCACCAAAGCCGGTAACAAAGGTGCAGAAGCTGCACTGACCGCGCTTGAAATGATCAATGTATTGAAAGCCATCAAGGCCTGATTTTTTTGTAAGGGGAATTCCGTGAAACCTGCTGCTCGTCGCCGCGCCCGTGAATGTGCCGTCCAGGCACTTTACTCCTGGCAGTTGTCCCAGAACGACATCGCTGATGTTGAATACCAGTTCCTGTCAGAACAGGACGTGAAAGACGTTGACGTTCTGTACTTCCGTGAACTGCTGTCGGGAGTGGCGACTAATAGCGCGTATCTCGATGGTCTGATGAAGCCATACCTGTCCCGTCTGCTCGAAGAGCTGGGCCAGGTTGAAAAAGCAGTGTTGCGCATTGCGCTGTTTGAGCTGTCTAAACGTGATGATGTGCCGTACAAAGTGGCCATCAACGAAGCGATCGAACTGGCGAAAACCTTCGGCGCTGAAGACAGCCACAAGTTCGTAAACGGCGTTCTTGATAAAGCAGCACCTGCGATCCGTCCCCACAAAAAGTGATCCGCAAACCGGAGTCCTGCATTGCCTGACGGGCAGTGCGGCTCCGGTTTTTTCTTTTATTTGCTGAGGCATAACGTATGGCATGCGGCGAATTCTCCCTGATTGCCCGTTATTTCGACCGTGTCAGAACCTCTCGTCTTGATGTTGAAACCGGCATTGGCGATGACTGCGCACTTCTCAATGTTCCCGAAAAACAGACGCTGGCAATCAGCACCGACACCTTAGTGTGCGGACGTCATTTTTTACCGGATATCGATCCTGCCGATCTGGCCTATAAAGCACTGGCGGTTAACGTTAGCGATCTGGCGGCAATGGGTGCCGATCCCGCCTGGTTAACGCTGGCTCTGACGTTGCCTGAGGTGGATGAAGCCTGGCTTGAAGCCTTTAGCGATGCGCTGTTTGAGCAGCTTAACTACTACGATATGCAGCTGATCGGCGGTGATACCACGGCCGGGCCGCTGTCGATGACGCTGGCGATCCACGGCTATGTGCCGCTCGGTCGCGCGCTGAAGCGCTCGGGTGCAAAACCCGGCGACTGGATCTACGTGACCGGTACACCGGGCGACAGCGCCGCGGGCCTGGCGATTCTTCAGGATCGCTTAACCGTGAAGAACGCTGACGATGCGGCCTATCTGGTGAAACGCCATCTGCGCCCGACGCCGCGTATTCTGCACGGTCAGGCGCTGCGCGAGCGGGCAAGCTCGGCTATCGATCTCTCTGACGGGCTTATCTCAGATCTCAGGCATATTCTGAAAGCCAGCGGCGTTGGCGCGCGCATCGATCTGGATCTGTTCCCGCTGTCAGAGCAGCTGCTTCGCCATGTGGAGCCTGAGCAGGCTCTGCGCTGGGCGCTCTCGGGTGGTGAAGACTATGAATTGTGCTTTACCGTTCCGGAACTCAACCGTGGCACGCTGGATGTGGCGTTAGCCCATCTCGGCGCGAAATTTACCTGTATCGGGCAGATTATGCCGGAGAGTGAAGGGCTGAAGTTTGTGAAAGACGGTGCGCCCGTGACGCTGGACTGGAAAGGGTACGACCACTTCGCGTGATGTTTTGCGCTCTGTATTGCCGGGTGGCGGCTACGCCTTACCCGGTCTACAAAAGAGAGGGCTTATTTATACCCTACCACCGGATGCTGCTGATACGGCGTCTCCAGCTCGGCAATCTGCTCTGGCGTAAGCGTGATATCCACCGCATTTAACAGTTCGTCCAGCTGCTCTTCCCGGGACGTGCCGATAATGGGGGCCGCGACACCACGCTTGCCCAGAAGCCACGCCAGGGCCACCTGGGCGCGGGTTGCACCGGTATCGTCGGCGATCCCGGCCAAACGTTCGGCAATCAGCGCATCGCTGGCTTCTGTTCCGCCGTACAGATTTTTCCCCACCTCATCGGATACCAGCCGGGCCGTGGTTTCCCCCCACGGACGGGTCAGACGTCCGCGCGCCAGCGGGCTCCAGGGGATGACCGCTACTCCCTCCTGGTAGCACAGCGGCAGCATCTCGCGCTCTTCTTCACGATAGATCAAATTGTAGTGATCCTGCATGGTGACAAAGCGCGCCCAGCCGTGCTGCGCCTGGAGATCCAGCGCCTGGGCAAACTGCGATGCGTGCATAGACGATGCACCGATGTAGCGCGCTTTACCGGCTTTCACCACGTCGTTGAGCGCTTCAAGCGTCTCTTCGATCGGCGTGTTGTAATCCCAACGGTGAATTTGCAGCAGGTCGACGTAATCCATGTTCAGGCGTCTGAGGCTGTCATCAATAGAGCGCAGGATCTGCGCGCGAGAAAGGCCTTCCGCCAGATCGCCCACCGGGTAGTACACCTTGGTGGCGACGACGATTTCATCCCGGCGTGCAAAATCACGCAGGGCACGGCCAACAATCTCCTCACTGCTGCCGTCGGAGTAGCTGTTAGCGGTGTCAAAGAAGTTAATGCCGCCCTCAATGGCGCGTTTGATAATCGGACGGCTGCTCTCTTCCGGCAGCGTCCAGGCGTGGTTCCCCCGGTCGGGCTCACCAAAGGTCATGCATCCCAGACAAAGTCGGGAAACCCTGAGATCTGTTTTTCCTAATGTCGTGTATTGCATGGTTCCGCTCCTGCTGTTTAAACAATACGTTTAAGCATAGCAGGAGCGGAAAAGGGGAGGGATCAGGCCAGCCAGTTGCGGATTTTGGCTTCGATACCGGCAGCATCCAGGCCAATCGCCGCGCGGGCTTCGTCCTGAGTGCCTTGTGGGATGAAGTAGTCCGGCAGACCGAGGTTAAGCACCGGAACGGCTTTACGGTTCGCCATCAGCACCTCGTTCACGCCGCTGCCTGCGCCACCCATGATGGCGTTTTCTTCCAGGGTGACCAGCACGTCATGCGTTTCAGCCATGCTGAGGATCAGGGATTCGTCGAGCGGCTTCACAAAACGCATATCCACCAGCGTGGCATTCAGCGATTCCGCCACCTTTGCGGCCTCTGGCATCAGCGTGCCGAAGTTCAGGATCGCCACTTTCTCGCCACGACGTTTTACCAGTCCTTTACCGATCGCCAGTTTCTCCAGCGGCTGCAGCTCAACGCCCACCGCATTACCGCGCGGGTAGCGAACCGCGCTCGGCCCGTCCTGATAGTGGTAGCCGGTAAACAGCATCTGACGACATTCGTTCTCATCGCTTGGCGTCATGATCACCATCTCCGGGATGCAGCGCAGGAAGGAGAGATCAAATGCGCCCTGGTGCGTCTGGCCGTCAGCACCGACTATGCCGGCACGATCGATTGCAAACAGTACCGGCAGTTTCTGAATCGCCACGTCATGAATAACCTGATCGTAAGCGCGCTGCAGGAAGGTGGAGTAGATCGCGACAACCGGTTTGTAGCCGCCAATCGCCAGACCCGCCGCAAAGGTGACCGCATGCTGCTCGGCAATGGCCACGTCAAAGTACTGGTCAGGGTATTTTTTAGAGAACTCCACCATGCCTGAGCCTTCGCGCATGGCCGGGGTGATCGCCATCAGCTTATTGTCTTTCGCGGCGGTTTCGCACAGCCAGTCGCCGAAGATTTTTGAATAGCTCGGCATACCGCCGCTGCTTTTCGGCAGACAGCCGCTGGACGGGTCAAATTTCGGTACCGCGTGGAAGGTAATCGGATCTTTTTCCGCCGGTTCGTAACCACGCCCTTTCTTGGTCATGATATGCAGGAACTGCGGGCCTTTCAGGTCGCGCATGTTTTTGAGCGTGGACACCAGCCCCAGCACGTCATGACCGTCAACAGGACCAATATAGTTAAAGCCCAGCTCTTCAAACAGCGTGCCCGGCACGACCATGCCTTTGATGTGCTCTTCGGTACGTTTGAGCAGCTCTTTGATCGGCGGTACGCCGGAGAAGACTTTCTTGCCGCCTTCACGCAGCGTTGAGTAAAGCTTGCCGGAGAGCAGCTGTGCCAGATGGTTGTTCAGCGCGCCGACGTTTTCGGAAATCGACATTTCGTTGTCGTTCAGAATCACCAGCATGTCCGGCTTGATGTCGCCCGCGTGGTTCATGGCCTCAAAGGCCATCCCGGCGGTGATGGCGCCGTCGCCGATCACGCAGACGGTGCGGCGCTGCTTGTTCTCTTTTTCAGCGGCCACGGCAATCCCGATGCCCGCTGAAATGGAGGTGGAGGAGTGACCGACGCTCAGTACGTCGTACTCGCTCTCACCGCGCCACGGGAACGGATGCAGGCCCCCTTTCTGACGAATGGTGCCAATCTTATCGCGACGTCCGGTCAGAATTTTGTGCGGATAGGCCTGGTGGCCCACGTCCCAGATAAGCTGATCGAACGGCGTGTTATAGACATAGTGAAGCGCCACGGTCAGCTCAACCGTGCCAAGCCCGGAGGCGAAATGGCCGCTGGAGCGGCTTACGCTGTCGAGCAGGTAACGACGCAGCTCGTCGCACAGCTTCGGCAGGCTCTCTTTCGGCAACAGACGTAACTCCTGGGTGGAGTCAACTAACGCCAGTGTCGGGTATTTGGCAATATCAAAACTCATCAAAGGCTCATCGAGATAGTGTGTTTATTTATCACGCTGGATTATATAGTCCGCTAGCGCTTCCAGTGCCGAAGTATCAAGTGATTGCGCGGCCAGCAGATTCAGCGACTGGCGGGCATCGTCAATCAGATCCCGGGCTTTACGCTGGGCTTGCTCAAGACCCAGCAGGGCGGGGTAGGTACTTTTGCCAAGCTGCTGGTCCGCACCCTGACGTTTTCCCAATGTTGCAGTATCGCCCACCACATCCAGAATGTCATCCTGAACCTGGAATGCCAGACCGATACTTTCGGCGTATCTGTCCAGAATCGGCAGGGCTTTGCGCCCTCGCTCACCCGCGCTCAGCGCGCCCAGGCGTACGGCTGAACGAATCAATGCCCCGGTTTTATGGCGATGAATACGCTCCAGCTGTTCCAGATTAACCTGACGTCCCTCCGCGTCCAGATCGAGGGCCTGTCCGCCGCACATGCCGGCCACGCCGCTGGCCATTGCCAGTTCGGAGATCATTGCCAGGCGGTCGCGGTCAGCCACTTCCGCCATAGGAGCATCGCTCAGGATCGAGAATGCCAGCGTTTGCAGGGCATCACCCGCCAGAATGGCATTCGCCTCGCCAAATTTGATGTGGCAGGTAGGTTGACCCCGACGCAAATCGTCATCATCCATGGCCGGTAAATCATCGTGGATCAGCGAGTAGGCATGGATGCACTCCACGGCGGCGGCCGGGGCGTCCAGCGTGTTATCGCTGATACCAAACATATTGCCTGTGGCGTACACCAGAAACGGGCGCAGGCGCTTTCCCCCCAAGAGTGCGCCATAGTGCATGGCTTCAACCAGTGGAGTGTTCTGAAAAGGCTGGGGCGCAATGAAACGGCGCAGGGCGTCGTTGGCGCGCACGACACGCGCCTGAAGCTCGTTGGCAAAATCCATTTACTCGGCGTCCGGTGTAAAAGGCGTGGTTTTCGCGTCTTCGCTGTCGGACAGCAGGATCTGTACGCGCTGTTCAGCCTGCTGCAGCTTGACCTGCCCCTGGCGTGCCAGCTGCACGCCGCGCTCGAATTCGTTGAGCGCCTCTTCCAGCGGGAGATCGCCGCTCTCAAGGCGGGTGACAATCTGCTCCAGTTCACTCAGCGCAGTTTCGAAACTGGCCGGTGCGTCGTTCTTCTTCGGCATAGTGAATTGACTCTTATATTCTCAGCCCCGACATGGTAACGGACTCAGGGCAATTATCAAATAACGCGCAATGTGCACAGGAGCGGCGCGATGGTGGTATACTTGCGCGCCTGGATGCAGCCACGGGTGTGGGCTGCTGTACTCTTTTCCATTACAAGCCTTAATACGCTTGCCTAAGAAACATTGCCGCCATGAAGTTTATCATTAAATTGTTCCCTGAAATCACCATCAAAAGCCAATCTGTGCGTTTGCGCTTCATTAAAATTCTCACCGGGAACATTCGTAACGTATTAAAGCACTACGACGAAACCCTCGCCGTGGTGCGCCACTGGGACCACGTTGAAGTCCGTGCGAAAGACGAAAACAAACGTCAGGACATTCGTGACGCCCTGACCCGTATCCCGGGGATCCACCATATTCTGGAAGTGGAAGATGTCCCGTTCAGCGACATGCACGATATCTTCGAGAAAGCGCTGGTTCAGTATCGCGACCAGATTGAAGGCAAAACCTTCTGCGTGCGCGTGAAGCGTCGCGGTAAACACGAATTCAGCTCCATTGAAGTGGAACGTTACGTCGGCGGCGGTCTGAACCAGCACGTTGAGTCTGCGCGCGTGCGTCTGACCAACCCGGACGTGACCGTGAATCTGGAGATCGAAAACGATCGCCTGCTGTTGGTGAAAGGGCGCTATGAAGGTATTGGCGGTTTCCCGATCGGGACTCAGGAAGATGTCCTGTCCCTGATCTCCGGCGGCTTCGACTCCGGCGTCTCCAGCTATATGCTGATGCGCCGCGGCTGCCGCGTGCACTACTGCTTCTTCAACCTGGGCGGTGCGGCGCACGAAATCGGCGTTCGTCAGGTTGCGCATTATCTGTGGAACCGCTTCGGCAGCTCCCACCGCGTGCGTTTTGTGGCGATCAACTTCGAACCTGTGGTCGGCGAAATTCTTGAGAAAGTGGACGATGGCCAGATGGGTGTCATCCTGAAGCGTATGATGGTGCGTGCGGCATCCAAAGTAGCGGAGCGCTACGGCGTGCAGGCGCTGGTCACCGGGGAAGCGCTGGGCCAGGTCTCCAGCCAGACGCTGACCAATCTGCGCCTTATCGACAATGTGTCTGATACCCTGATCCTGCGCCCGCTGATCTCCCACGACAAAGAGCACATCATCGACCTGGCGCGTGAAATTGGTACCGAAGATTTTGCCCGCACCATGCCGGAATACTGCGGTGTGATCTCAAAAAGCCCGACCGTTAAAGCGGTGAAAGCGAAGATCGAAGCGGAAGAAGAGAACTTCGATTTCAGCATTCTGGATAAAGTGGTGGCGGAAGCGTCCAACATTGATATCCGCGAAATTGCCCAGCAGACCGAACAGGACGTGGTTGAAGTGGAAACCGTGAGCGGTTTCGGTGCGAACGATGCGATTCTGGATATCCGCTCTATTGATGAGCAGGATGACAAGCCGCTGCAGGTAGACGGTGTGGAAGTGGTTTCGCTGCCGTTCTACAAGCTGAGCACGAAGTTTGGCGACCTCGACCAGAGCAAAACGTACCTGCTGTGGTGTGAGCGCGGGGTGATGAGCCGTCTGCAGGCGCTGTATCTGCGCGAGCAGGGCTTTGCCAATGTGAAGGTATATCGTCCGTAGTTTCTCGCCCGGTAGCGCTTCGCTTACCGGGCCTACGATACCGTGCATTTGTAGGCCGGGTAAGGTGTAGCCGCCACCCGGCTTTTTTATGCACTACTCTTCATAGTAATTATAAATTCCCGCCGGCATCACCAGCGATGATGCCACTTCGTACGCTTTTTCGCGCCCGACCAGCAGGTCGATAATCTTTAAGCCAAAATCAATCGCGGTGCCTGGCCCCTGGCTGGTCAGCAGGTTGACGCGCGGATCCCAGACCACGCGTTTATCCACCCACTGCTCTTCCGGGATCGTATCCTTAAGCCCCGGGAAGCCGGTCATGTTGCCGATGGGGAAGATGTCATGGGGTACCAGCACCGTGCCGGCCGCAGCACAAATGGCGGCCACGATACGGCCCGAAAGATGGAACTGACGCACGGTCTCGACCAGCAACGGGCTGTCACGAAAACACTCCGCACCCTTCAGGCCACCGGGCAGCACGATAATGTCATACTCCCCGTCAGCCACCTGCACAAGCGGGGCATCCGCGAGGATCTTCACCCCGCGCGAGCAGGTGATAGCCAGATTACCGTCGCTGGCGACGCTGGCGGTGGTGACCTTAATGCCGCCGCGCACCATCAAATCAATGGTAGTGACCGCTTCCATCTCTTCGCTACCAGGGGCGAGACAGATCAGTGCTGACGCGCTCATATTCACTCTCCTTACGTTTAACCAGGTCATACAGACGGGCGTTTTCCGGCACCGCGATGCCGTGCGCGCGGGCGCGTTTTAGCAGATATCCCGTGATATAGTCGATCTCTGTGTGGCGTAATGCCCGAACATCCTGCAGCATTGAGGAGATGTTTTCTGCGGTACTCTCAATGACCTGGTCGACATAACAGCGTAAATCGTCTGCCGAGGTATGCAAGCCTTCCCGCTCAACAACCGCCGCGACTTCCGCACACAGCAGCGCAACCTCATCTGGATGATTTTTCAGCTCCCCGTTTGGGCAGTTCCACAGCGCCGTCAGTGGGTTAATCACGCAGTTGACGGCCAGCTTGCGCCAGAGTTGAGGACGAATGTGGTTATGCCAGGCGACGTCAGGTAATACCTTCTGCAGGACATCAGCCAGATAACTGTAGTCCCCATCCTGCGGTCTGGCAGGCCCGATGTGCGTCACGCCGCTGGCGACATGGACAATAATGTTACCGTCGCGGCGTGCAGCGTGAGTGGTTGTCGCCATCAGCAGGGGCTGCGGGACGCTTTTCAGTTCATCCAGGGTCCCCATGCCGTTATGCAGCAGCAGGATGGGGGACGTGGGGGGGAGCTGCGCGGCCAGGGTTTTGACCGCGTCCGAGACCTGCCACGCTTTGAGCGTCACCAGTAAAAGATCGCTTTGCGCCAGGAAATCCGGATCGTTCGCAGTGAGGGATTCGTTAAAGATGCTTCCGTCTTCACCAATCAGGTTTACACTGCAATAGGGCTGGGGCACGCGCAGCCAGCCCTGAACCTCATGTCCATGCTTGCACAACGCAGTCAGCCATAGCTGACCAAGGGCTCCGCATCCGAGCACTGTAATTTTCATTGTTCCTCCTCACCTGCAACTGCGCCAGGTGTTACAGCTTAATTATACAGCTAAGCTTCTGTTGAGTTATGTCTCGTAGCGGGTATTATGCAACGCAACAAAAGTGAAGGGAGAAGAAAAGATGCCATCTTTCGATATTGTTTCCGAAGTTGATATCCAGGAAGTTCGCAACGGCGTTGAGAACGCAACCCGCGAAGTTGAGTCACGTTTCGATTTTCGTGGCGTAGAGGCGTCGTTTGAGCTCAACGATGCAAATAAGACCATTAAGGTGCTGAGCGAGTCTGATTTCCAGGTGAACCAGCTGCTCGACATTCTGCGCGCTAAGCTGTTAAAACGCGGCATTGAAGGGACGTCTCTGGATGTGCCGGAAGACTTTGTCCACAGCGGTAAAACCTGGTTTGTGGAAGCCAAACTGAAGCAGGGCATTGAGAGCGCGGTGCAGAAGAAGATCGTTAAGCTCATCAAAGACAGCAAGCTGAAGGTGCAGGCGCAGATCCAGGGCGAAGAAATTCGTGTTACCGGAAAGTCACGCGATGACCTGCAGTCCGTGATGGCGCTGGTGCGTGGCGGCGATCTGGGACAACCGTTCCAGTTTAAAAACTTCCGCGATTAATAAAGAGAGCCCGGTTTAACCGGGCTTTTTTTCAGGCGCTGAGCGCCTGCTCGACCTCAAAACGGTTGGTCACTTTACTGTCTATTTTGACGTAAGCGCTGCGTTCTTCCGCGACAATAAGCACCTCTGTCACCCCCTCTTTGGCTTCGAGACGCTGCTTCAGCGCATCGTTAATCGCAACGTCATCCGGAATTTCTACCCGCAGGCTGCTCACGTAGCTCGGCTCTTTCATGGTGCTGGCGACCAGCAGCCAGACCGTCGCCAGTAGCGCACCGGCGAGAAATACGGTTTGTGAATCAAACAGCCCGTCAACCCAGCCCCCAAGTGAGCCGCCGATCGCCACGCCGAGAAACTGGCTGGTGGAGTAAATGCCCATCGCCGTACCTTTGTAGCCGGCGGGAGACTCTTTGCTGATCAGCGACGGGAGCAACGCTTCCATCAGGTTAAAGGCGAGGAAGAAGAGCTGCACGCCGGCGATCAGCTCCCAGAAGTGCGGGCCGGCGCCCCAGAGCACGATCTCGGCAATCAGCAGGACCGCCACGCAACCCACGAAGACGCGCTTCATTTTGCGCTTCACTTCGGCGTAGATGATAAACGGCACGACGGAGACAAACGAAATCAGCATCGTGACCAGATAAATTTTCCAGTGCTCAGCCGCCGGGAAACCTGCAGCGGCAAGCTGGCCGGGCAGGGCGACAAAGGTCGACATCAGCAGGATGTGCAAACACATAATGCCAAAATTGAGCTTGAGCAGGCGGGGTTCAACAATCACCTTGCTGAAGCAGCCTTTTACCATCCCTGATTCACGGTTCAGGACGTGGTTTTTGCTGTCCGGCACCACCCACAGGGTTAAGGCAATCCCGATCGTCGCCAGCACGGCAATCATCCAGAACAGGGCGTGCAGACCAAGCGCATGGGTAATAATGGGGCCCAGCACCATCGCAATTGCAAAGGTGACGCCAAAGCTCACGCCGATAAACGCCATCGCTTTGGTACGGTTCTGCTCGCGGGTTAAGTCTGACAGCAGCGCCATCACCGCGGCGGCAATTGCGCCGGAACCCTGCAGGGCGCGGCCAAGAATAATTCCCCAGATGGAGTGGGAGAGGGCGGCAATGATGCTGCCGAGAACAAAGACCAGCAGTCCGCCGACGATCAGCGGCTTGCGGCCCACCCGGTCAGAGAGCAGGCCAAACGGGATCTGGAATACCGCCTGTGCCAGGCCGTAAATGCCAATCGCCAGGCCAATCAGCGCCTCGCTGGCGCCCTGCAGGGCCATACCGTACGTGGTCAGAACAGGCAGGACCATAAACATGCCAAGCATCCGTAGCGAGAAGACAGTCCCTAAGCCCCAGGTCGCGCGAAGCTCGCCTGGCGTCATTTTATAATCGTTCATTACCACCTCAGTTCAAAAGCAGGCCATAGTGTAGTGCGGGGAAGGGGCGGGGTAAATAAAGGGTTATTTAACAAATATTACATGCGTTATTAATAGATTCAGTGAATAAAAAAGGGTGCCGAAGCACCCCTTTATTCACCTGTTGTGGCTTACCAGACGTAAGTCAGCAGGTTGTGTGAATCCGGCACCATAAAATCTACGGACATCATCACGGAAAGCGAGGTGATGGCGACAATCGAGAACACAAACAGTTTGCGTGCCCAGACTTTGTCATCTTCCACTTTGTAACCGCGCAGCGCCATACCGAGCCACCAGACGCTCACTGCAGCCGCTACCGCCAGATATTTGTATCCAGCGTAGCCACCCAGAGAGAGCATCAGCGTTGCGACAGCAAAGGCGATGATGTAGAGCGTAATGTGGTTCTTGGCTACAGAGATGCCTTTCACGACCGGCAGAACCGGGATGTTCGCTGCCTGATAATCCTTAAAGCGGAAAATCGCGATGGCATAGGAGTGCGGCATCTGCCACAGGCTAAAGATAGCCAGCAGGATAGCCGCACCGCTGTCGAACTCGTTCGTGACCGCGCAGTAGCCAATCACCGGCGGCGCAGCGCCGGAGAGAGAACCAATCAGCGTGCCGTACACGGAGTGACGTTTCATATACAGGCTGTAAATGCCCACATACACCACGAACCCCATCACCCCCAGCCAGCAGGCCAGCGGGTTAGCACCAAACCACAGCAGCATAAAGCCAGCAATACCCAGCAAGGTGGCGTACACCAGCGAGACGGAAGGGGCGATCAGGCCTTTCACCAGCACCCGATTTTTGGTCCTTTCCATCTTCTTGTCGATATCCATGTCGATGTAGTTGTTAAATACACAACCGGACGCAACAACCAGTGACACACCGACCAGCGTGTAAATAAAGAGGGTGTAATCAATGCTGCCTTTAGAGGCCAGCAGGAACCCTCCGATCACGGAGATCAGGTTGCCAAAGATGATGCCTGGTTTCGTTACTTGCAGGTATTGCTTAAACATACTCGCCGCTCTTAGTGAACCATCATGTTGTAGTTGAGGTTCCACATAATCCAGATGGAACCGACTACCAGGATAGCGATGATAATCACGGTAAAGATGAAGGCCGTCATGTTCCAGCCTTCATCGGACTTGGTGTTCATGTGCAGGAAGCAAACCAGATGCACCAGAATCTGAACCACCGCGGTCACCAGGATTGCACCCAGAATAACCGGCTTGGAGGCAGAACCGCTCATCACCATCCAGAACGGGATCACCGTCAGGATGATCGACAGGATAAAACCTGTCATGTAGGTTTTTACGCTACCGTGGGAAGCGCCATGATCGTTTGAATGACTCATTACATCGCCCCCATCAGATACACTACAGAGAACACACAGATCCACACCACGTCCAGGAAGTGCCAGAACAGGCTCAGGCACAGGATACGGGTACGGTTAGTACTGGTCAGGCCGCGACGGGAGATCTGGAACATCAGTACTGCCATCCAGATCAGACCGGAGGTCACGTGCAGACCGTGGGTACCGACCAGCGCGAAGAACGCTGACAGGAAGCCACTGCGATCCGGACCGAAGCCTTCCAGGATCAGATGATGGAATTCATAGATTTCCATCCCGATAAATCCAGCACCAAACAACCAGGTCAACGCCAGCCAGGAGACAACCTGGCTCTTGTTGTTTTTGTACATGGCGATAGCCGCCATGCCGTAGGTGATGGAGCTGAATAACAGCAGTGCGGTTTCAACCAGAACGAACGGCAGTTCAAAGATGTCCTTACCGGTCGGGCCGCCCGCTGTGCCGTTCACCAGAACGGCATAGGTCGCGAACAGACAGCAGAACAGAATGCAGTCGCTCATCAGGTAGATCCAGAAACCGAAGACTTTGGTCGGTCCTGTATCGTGGTGCGCATGTTCATGCGCGTGGGCAGTCGAGTGCGCCAGAGTATCAGTTGCCATTTTTCAGCCCCGCTTTAGAAATCTCGTCGAAATGCTGATTTTCCAGCTTTTCAACTTCACGGACTGGTACGTAGTAGTCCACGTCCTCGTCAAAGCTCTTCACAATCCAGCTGATTACGATGCCAGCGAAGCCAACAATCGCCATCCACCAGATGTGCCAGATCATTGCGAAACCAAATACCGTTGCGAAAGCGGCAATCACAATGCCCGCACCGCTGTTTTTCGGCATGTGGATCTCTTCGTAATGAGCAGGTTGCTTGTACGCTTCACCTTTTTCTTTCATTTCCCAGAATGCGTCGCGTTCATGAACCTGCGGCACAACGGCAAAGTTATAGAAAGGCGGTGGAGAAGAGGTTGCCCACTCCAGCGTACGGCCACCCCATGGGTCACCGGTCAGGTCACGGTTCTGGTCGCGGTCGCGAATAGACACGTAGAACTGAATCAGCTGAGACGCGATACCACAGGCAATCAGCACCGCACCGCCCGCTGCAACCATCAGCATTGGGTGGAACTGCGGATCAATCTGCTGGCTCAGACGACGGGTCATACCCATGAAGCCCAGCACGTACAGCGGCATAAATGCCACGAAGAAACCGATGATCCAGAACCAGAACGCGCGTTTACCCCATTTCTCGTTCAGCGTGAAGCCGAACGCTTTTGGCCACCAGTAGGTTACGCCAGCGAAGCAGCCGAAGACCACGCCACCGATGATAACGTTATGGAAGTGCGCAATCAGGAACAGACTGTTGTGCAGAACGAAGTCAGCACCTGGTACCGCCAGCAGTACGCCGGTCATCCCACCTACGGAGAAGGTCACGATGAAGCCGATGGTCCACAGCATGGCTGAGTGGAACACGATACGGCCCTGATACATGGTGAACAGCCAGTTGAAGATCTTCACCCCGGTCGGGATGGCGATAATCATGGTGGTAATACCGAAGAAGGCGTTTACGTTCGCGCCCGCACCCATGGTGAAGAAGTGGTGCAGCCAAACGATGAACGACAGAACGGTAATACAGACGGTTGCCCACACCAGCGAGGTGTAACCAAACAGACGTTTACGCGAGAAGGTTGCTGCGATTTCGGAGAACACACCGAAGACAGGCAGAACCAGGATGTACACTTCCGGGTGACCCCAGGCCCAAATCAGGTTGATGTACATCATCATGTTGCCACCCATATCATTCGTGAAGAAATGGGTGCCCAGGTAGCGGTCCAGGGTCAGCAGCGCGATGGTGACGGTCAGAATTGGGAAGGACGCGATAATCAGGATGTTGGCGCACAGCGATGCCCAGGTAAATACCGGCATCTTGAACATGGTCATGCCCGGGGCACGCATCTTGATAATGGTCACGAAGAAGTTGATACCGGTCAGGGTTGTACCAACACCGGAGAGCTGAAGCGCCCAAATCCAGTAGTCGACACCTACGCCCGGACTGTACTCGATTCCTGACAGCGGCGGGTAAGCCAGCCAGCCGGTCTGCGCGAATTCGCCCACACCCAGTGACAGGTTAACCAGGATTACGCCGACAACCGTGAACCAGAAGCTCAGGTTGTTCAGGAACGGGAACGCAACGTCGCGCGCGCCGATTTGCAGCGGAACGACCACGTTCATCAGACCGATAACCAGCGGCATCGCCACGAAGAAGATCATGATAACGCCGTGGGCGGTAAAGATCTGATCGTAGTGGTGCGGCGGCAGGAAGCCGGCTTCACCCGCAGACGCGAGTGCCTGCTGGCTACGCATCATGATCGCATCCGCAAAGCCACGAATTAACATGACGATACCGACGATGCAGTACATGATACCGAGTTTTTTGTGGTCAACCGAAGTCAGCCACTCGTTCCACAGGTAGCTCCACTTACCGAAGTAAGTGATTAAGGCCAGTAAGGCCGCACCACCGATGATAATCGCAGCCACCGTAACCATGATAATCGGTTCATGGTAGGGCACTGCATCCAGTGTCAATTTTCCGAACATTTTCTTCCTCGGCCCCTTAGTGAGCGGTTTCCGCGTGGCTCATGTCCATGCCTTCCATACCTTCGTGCGCGCTGTGCTCGCCTTCAGGCTGGGTCATGTCCATGCTCTTGCCGTGATCCATAAATTTGCCAATAACGTCTTTGAACAAATCAGGTTTCACGTTAGAGAAGTACTCCACCTTGTTGTATTCGCTAGGTGCAGCCACTTTTTCGAACGCCGCCATGTCAGACATGGTGTTTGGAGACTGCTTCGCTTTTGCAACCCACTGGTCGAAAGCGGCACGGTCCGGCGTTGCGATAGCTTTGAACTTCATACCTGAGAAGCCCGGGCCGCTATAGCTGGCGGAGATACCATCATAGGTGCCTGCTTCATTCGCGATCAGGTGCAGGTTAGTCTGCATACCGGCCATCGCGTAAATCTGGCTACCCAGACGTGGGATGAAGAAGGAGTTCATTACGGAGTTGGAGGTCACTTCGAACTGAACCGGAGTGTTCGCCGGGAAGGCGATTTCATTCACGGTAGCAATGCCCTGCTCTGGATAGATGAAGAACCATTTCCAGTCCATGGAGACCACTTCGATGGTAATAGGTTTTTCATCGTGAACCAGCGGTTTGCTTGGCTCAAGTGCGTGAGTGGTTTTCCAGGTCAGCACGGCAAGGAACAGGATGATAAGGATAGGTACCGTCCAGACCACAGCTTCCACTTTATTGGAGTGTGACCAGTTCGGGCTATACTTCGCATCTTTATTGCTCGCACGATACTTCCAGGCGAAACCAACAGCCATCAAAATGGCTGGAATAACCACAATCAACATCAGGCCAAAAGCCGTCAATATCAGTGAACGTTGTTCCAGTCCAATCTGTCCTTTGGGGTCTAGTAGTGCAGAATCACAGCCACTGAGTAATACAGTGCCTGCGAATAATGACAACCATCCCAAACTTTTATTGTATTTCCTGAGTCTCATTTAACGACCTCAATTCCACGGGAGTCTGGTGGCGTTTAAAGTGTGCGGGCATTTTACGGGAAGGTTACATTACTGTAAACATCATTAGGCCTGTGTCAGGAAGGTGTTACCGGGTTCTGCCGCACGTGTCACAAGTGTTGCAAATTATGTCGGTTTTTATGACCGAAGCCGCATGGCATGGGCTTTATAACGAAAGGACCCCCAAGCATACCCTAAAAGGGGCAATTGGTATAACCATTGTTAAAAATAAACAAAAAATTAACAATTAATTATCAATAAAAAGACATCTAAAAAACGAAAAATCAAACTTCCCAATGCTGAATCGTTTAATGAAAAATAGTGTTTTGGAACCGGAGCCAATAATTTCCAAATCCTATCCCGCACAAAACAACAAATATTTTTTTAGCGGTTGCTGGCTATTTCACCGTTATAATTTCGCTTAGTGATTACAACGGGAAATAACCTTTCGCATTTTTCTTCAGGTCATGCGCGTTTTACGCAGCGCCATGAAATCGAGCACGCCTCCCGTCAGGATCCCGACGACGGCCAGCAGGGCGCCAGCGTCCAGCAGAAGGGCTTCCAGAGGGAGCGCCAGCGACGTGCTGGCATTAATAATGAGCACGACCAGCCAGAGAGCCAGGGCAACACAGCCCGTCATTAACAGACGTAACGCAAAACGGTAGGCGCGATGATATTCGGTGCGCGGCATAAAGTGTTCTGTTCGCTGGGTATATTCCAGCGTCTGACGGCAGACCAGCAGTAATAAAATCCCCGGCACCGCAGCAACCACAGAGAAGAGATAAAACGTCGGCCAGCCATGGGCTTCAACAAACCAGCCAGCAATCGGCCCCACGTAGACGCGGCCAACGGCAGAGAGTGCTGAGAGCAGTGCGAACTGCGTGGCAGAAAACGACTTGTTGCAGAGCGTCATCAGCAGGGCGACAAATGCCGCGGTCCCCATCCCGCCACAGAGGTTTTCAAAGAATACCGCGGTAGCCATGCTGACCATATGTTTGTCGGTGATCGACAGCAGCCAGTAACCTGCGTTAGACGCCCCTTGCAGGATGCCGAAAATCAACAGTGCGCGGAACAGCGTCAGGCGCTGCATTAATACACCACCGTAGAGCGCACCGACGATGGTCGCGAACAACCCCAGCGTTTTATTCACCACACCCACCTCGCCGGCATCAAAACCGACGCCCCGGATAAGGAAGGTGGTAGTCAGGCTCATCGCAAAGGCATCGCCGAGCTTATAAAGGACGATAAGCAGCAGGATCAGCCAGGCGTTGTTACGGCCAAAGAAATCACGCAGTGGTTCGGCGACGGCCTGCTCCAGCGTACGGGGAACCGGGATTACATCACTCGGTTCGGGCGCAAACAGCGTCGCGATAATGCACGGGATAAGCAGGGCAGCCATCAGCCAGTACATGCCCTGCCAGCCGAGATAACGGTCGGCCAGCCAGAGAGCCAGCCCGCCGGAGACCAGCATCCCGAGGCGATAGCCCAGCACGCTGATGGCCGCACCAGCACCGCGCTCTTCCGCCGGTAAGACGTCCGTCTTCCAGGCGTCGAACACGATATCCTGGGAAGCGGAGCAGAAGGCAATCACCACCGCGAGCGCGGCCATCCAGCGTAACTGCGAGGTGGGTTCAAGAAAACCCATCCCCGCAATGGCCAGCAGCAGCAGGACCTGGGTCATCACCAGCCAGCCACGACGACGCCCCAGGAAGGGCGGCGTGTAGCGATCCATGACCGGAGACCACAGGAACTTAAAGACATAGGCCTGGCCCACCAGCGAGAAGAAACCGATGGTTTTAAGATCGATATTCTCGACCGTCATCCATGCCTGAAGCGTGCCGGAAGTGAGCGCGAGGGGTAAACCCGAGGCAAAGCCGAGGATCAGCAGAATGGCTGATTTCGGTTGCTGGAAAATACGTAAGTATTGACTGGACATGTTCTTAGCAACTGACCCGGTAACACACCGGGTCAGCCAGCAGGATTAACGCGCGTTCTGTTTGATGAAGTCGTGAATGCTGGTGTCCTGCGCCATGTCGGAGATAGTGTCCGTCAGCACGCTGTTAACCGCATCAGCAATATTTTTATTAGACGCCTGGAACGCGCCTTCTACAGAGTAGCTCGCACGGTAATTTTTGGTCATCTTGTTGCCATTCTTCGCGGTCGCGATGATGGCGATATCCGCTTTAGTGGCGATGTTGTAGCGCACGTTACCCTGGGAGACGTCAGCGTACAGGTTGTTCACGATGATCTGCAGATCCACCGCGCCGCTTGGGCCAACCATATAACCGCGAGAGGTCATCTGTTTTTCCAGCACTTCCTGCAGCAGGAAACGCAGGTCGCGGGACGCGGTCAATGTCACCAGCTGGTTGTCGCGGGTCACCTTCGCCAGAGCCTGATCCTGACGCTGATCGGCACCGTTAATGCTCACGGTGACGCCCATCAGGCTTGGGTCCTGCTGAGGCAGGGTGATTTTAGGTGAAACATCAATGGTGGTTGGCGGGGTTGCGCAGCCTGCCAGCATAAAAAGGGCTACCAACGGGAAGAAGAGTTTTTTTAACATTTTAAGGTTCTCACGAATCGTAAGCATAGAGAGAGAAAAAATTGCCGCCATCATAACATCGCCAACGGCCAGGGGAAGTGGTCAACGCATGTAAATTCATCGCCTTGTCTGAAAACTGACCAGCTCACCCTTTTTCTCCCTCGCGGAATGACAAAACGTATGAGCCACACAGTAAACTTCATTCGTTTGGGTGAGAAAATAAGACGAAAGCTAAATATTTGTTGTCAAGGTGTAATGGAAACGGTAAAAGCGGCTAATATTTAAAGGGATGGGTGACATCCTGGCGTTGTCGGAGGAGTAATTTCATGATGATACGTGAGCAGATAGAAGATAAATTAAGGGCAGCGTTCAACCCTGTGTTCCTCGAAGTCGTCGACGAGAGCTATCGTCATAACGTACCGGCAGGTTCTGAAAGCCACTTCAAAGTGGTTCTGGTTAGCGATCGCTTCACGGGAGAACGTTTCCTGAACCGACACCGCTTGATCTACAGCACCTTGACGGAAGAACTCTCCACAACCGTACATGCCCTGGCGTTGCATACCTACACCATTAAGGAGTGGGAAGGCTTGCAGGATACGGTTTTTGCCTCCCCACCTTGCCGGGGAGCAGGCACCATCGCTTGATAAATCGGATTTGCAACGGCTGGAGTTTTTCCAGTATGTTGCTTACAGATTTCCTCAAAACGGCCTCCGGGCCGTTTTGTTTTGTCTGAGTTTTGAGCGGATGGTGCGTTTTTAAGGCTAAAAATAGCCTTAAAGTGTGAAAAAAGCCGCAGCAACATGCCCCAACCGTTCTCGACTCACCTAAGTGATGCCGCTATAATGCCGCGTCTTAATGAATGTCTTCGGGATGATTCTGGCGACAGGGAATGTGAATCTGCACTAAGAGAGCATCCCGGTATAACAGACAGATTCAGAGTTGACCGAGCACTGTGATTTTTTTGAGGTAACAAGATGCAAGTTTCAGTTGAAACCACTCAAGGCCTTGGCCGCCGTGTAACGATTACTATCGCTGCTGACAGCATCGAAACTGCTGTGAAAAGCGAGCTGGTCAACGTAGCAAAAAAAGTACGTATTGACGGCTTCCGTAAGGGCAAAGTACCAATGAATGTTGTTGCTCAGCGTTATGGCGCTTCTGTGCGTCAGGATGTGCTGGGTGAGCTGATGAGCCGTAACTTTATTGATGCGATCATCAAAGAAAAAATCAATCCGGCCGGCGCGCCGAACTACGTTCCAGGCGAATACAAACTGGGCGAAGACTTCACCTACTCTGTAGAGTTCGAAGTGTATCCGGAAGTCGAGCTGAAAGGTCTGGAATCTATCGAAGTTGAAAAACCGATTGTATCCGTGACTGACGAAGACGTTGACGGCATGCTGGACACCCTGCGTAAGCAGCAGGCGAACTGGAAAGAGAAAGAAGGCGCTGTTGACGCGGAAGACCGTGTGACCATCGACTTCACCGGTTCTGTAGACGGCGAAGAGTTCGAAGGCGGCAAAGCGTCTGACTTCGTACTGGCGATGGGCCAGGGTCGTATGATCCCAGGCTTCGAAGACGGTATCAAAGGTCACAAAGCGGGCGAAGAGTTCACCATCGACGTGACCTTCCCGGAAGAGTACCACGCTGAAAACCTGAAAGGTAAAGCGGCGAAGTTCGTTATCAACCTGAAGAAAGTTGAAGAGCGCGAACTGCCAGAACTGACTGAAGAATTCATCAAGCGTTTCGGCGTGGAAGATGGTTCTGTCGCGGGCCTGCGTACCGAAGTGCGTAAAAACATGGAGCGCGAGCTGAATGGCGCGGTGCGTAACCGTGTTAAATCTCAGGCGATCGAAGGTCTGGTGAAAGCGAACGAAATCGACGTGCCAGCTGCCCTGATCGACAGCGAAATCGACGTGCTGCGCCGTCAGGCTGCACAGCGTTTCGGTGGCAACCAGCAGCAAGCGATGGAACTGCCACGCGAACTGTTCGAAGAGCAGGCAAAACGCCGCGTTGTTGTTGGCCTGCTGCTGGGCGAAGTGATTCGTACCCACGAGCTGAAAGCTGACGAAGAGCGTGTGAAAGGCCTGATCGAAGAGATGGCTTCTGCATACGAAGATCCATCAGAAGTGATCGAGTTCTACGGTAAGAACAAAGAGCTGATGGACAACATGCGCAACGTTGCCCTGGAAGAGCAGGCTGTTGAAGCGGTACTGGCGAAAGCGAAAGTGACCGAAAAAGCGACCTCTTTCAACGAACTGATGAACCAGCAGGCGTAATTTCGCCCTGACGGTTTAAAGTTTGAACAGAAAACCCGTTGCCTTGCGGCAGCGGGTTTTTTTTATCGCAGCTTAGCCCAGGAAGAGTGCTAAAACGCCCTTTCGGTGTTAGCGTAACAACAAAAGGTTGTTATGCTTGAAATAGGGCACTGTGAACCCCATAAGTACGTAATCATGATGAATGAGACTGGCTGATAATCCGTCCGTAAGGTTACAATCAGTACAGCAGGTGTTTTCAATTTTGATCCAGGAGACGGAAATGTCATACAGTGGCGAACGAGATAACTTTGCACCCCATATGGCTCTGGTGCCAATGGTTATTGAACAGACCTCACGTGGTGAGCGTTCTTTTGATATCTATTCCCGTCTGCTCAAGGAACGCGTTATCTTTCTGACAGGCCAGGTGGAAGACCATATGGCTAACCTGATCGTGGCGCAGATGCTGTTTCTGGAAGCGGAAAACCCGGAAAAAGACATTTACCTGTACATTAACTCCCCGGGTGGCGTGATTACAGCAGGTATGTCCATTTATGACACCATGCAATTCATCAAGCCTGATGTAAGCACTATCTGTATGGGTCAGGCTGCATCTATGGGCGCGTTCCTGTTAACAGCAGGGGCTAAGGGTAAGCGTTTCTGCTTGCCGAATTCCCGCGTGATGATTCACCAGCCGCTGGGCGGTTACCAGGGGCAGGCGACGGATATTGAAATCCACGCCCGCGAAATCCTGAAAGTAAAAGCGCGCATGAATGAACTTATGGCGCAGCATACGGGTCAACCCCTCGAGCAGATCGAGCGCGATACCGAGCGCGATCGCTTCCTCTCTGCTTCAGAAGCAGTTGAGTACGGCTTAGTCGACTCCGTGTTGACCCATCGTAATTGATGCCCGCGACGCGAGTGTGCCGCTATACTAAGGTAGGGCGGCACTCTGCCTGAGAGCAGCTTGCGTCTTAGAATAGCATTTGCGTCGTCATGTGCGGCACAAAGAACTTAAAAAGAGGTTTGGACTCATGACAGATAAACGCAAAGATGGTTCGGGCAAACTGCTGTACTGCTCTTTTTGCGGCAAAAGCCAGCATGAAGTGCGTAAACTGATTGCCGGGCCGTCCGTGTATATCTGCGACGAATGTGTCGATTTATGTAACGACATCATTCGCGAAGAGATTAAAGAAGTCGCGCCACACCGCGAACGCAGCGCGCTGCCAACGCCGCATGAAATTCGTCATCACCTTGACGACTATGTCATCGGTCAGGAGCAGGCCAAGAAAGTACTGGCGGTAGCGGTATACAACCACTACAAACGTCTGCGCAACGGCGATACCAGCAATGGCGTAGAACTGGGTAAAAGTAACATTCTGCTGATCGGCCCAACCGGGTCCGGTAAAACGCTGCTGGCTGAAACCCTGGCGCGTCTGCTGGATGTTCCGTTCACCATGGCGGATGCCACCACCCTGACCGAAGCCGGTTATGTGGGTGAGGACGTTGAAAACATCATCCAGAAACTGCTGCAGAAGTGCGATTACGACGTACAGAAAGCCCAGCGCGGGATCGTTTACATCGATGAGATCGACAAGATCTCCCGTAAATCAGACAACCCTTCCATCACCCGTGATGTATCAGGTGAAGGCGTACAGCAGGCACTGCTGAAGCTGATTGAAGGGACGGTTGCTGCCGTTCCGCCGCAGGGGGGACGTAAACACCCTCAGCAGGAGTTCCTGCAGGTTGATACCTCCAAAATCCTGTTCATCTGTGGCGGTGCGTTTGCCGGTCTGGATAAAGTCATCTCCCACCGTGTTGAAACCGGCTCCGGCATTGGTTTTGGCGCAACGGTGAAATCAACGTCCGAAAAACCGAACGAAGGCGAGCTCCTGGCACAGGTTGAACCAGAAGATCTGATCAAGTTCGGTCTGATCCCTGAGTTCATCGGTCGTCTGCCGGTGGTGGCAACCCTGAATGAACTGAGTGAAGAGGCGCTGATCCAGATCCTGAAAGAGCCGAAAAATGCGCTGACCAAGCAGTATCAGGCGCTTTTCAATCTGGAAGGCGTTGACCTGGAATTCCGTGACGAAGCGCTGGATGCGATTGCCAAAAAAGCAATGAGCCGTAAAACCGGCGCGCGTGGCCTGCGTTCTATCGTTGAAGCGGCTCTGCTCGACACCATGTACGATCTGCCTTCAATGGAAGACGTGGAAAAAGTGGTGATTGACGAGTCCGTGATTAGCGGTCAAACCAAGCCACTGCTGATTTACGGTAAACCGGAAGCACAGCAGGCGTCTGGCGAATAATTCACCAAATCATACAAGCAGTTAATCAAAAAGGGGGGATTTTATCTCCCCTTTACTTTTTCCTTATTCATAGCGTTGAATGTGTGGGAAACATCCCCATATACTGGATACATGTTAATGGTTATGTGAAGCACAGTGACATGACCAGCTTACCTGGCGGACACTAACTAAGAGAGAGCTCTATGAATCCTGAGCGTTCTGAACGCATTGAAATCCCCGTATTGCCGTTGCGCGATGTGGTGGTTTATCCGCACATGGTCATACCCTTATTTGTAGGGCGGGAAAAATCTATCCGTTGCCTCGAAGCCGCTATGGATCATGATAAAAAAATCATGCTGGTGGCGCAGAAAGAAGCATCAACGGATGAGCCGGGTGTAAACGATCTTTTCACCGTCGGGACCGTGGCCTCTATTTTGCAGATGCTGAAGCTGCCTGACGGCACCGTGAAGGTGCTGGTAGAAGGTCTGCAGCGTGCGCGTATTACCACTCTGTCAGACGATGGCGAACACTTCTCCGCGAAGGCAGAGTACCTTGATTCGCCCGAACTGGATGAGCGCGAGCAGGAAGTGCTGGTGCGCACCGCGATTAGCCAGTTTGAAGGCTACATCAAGCTGAACAAGAAAATCCCACCAGAAGTGCTGACGTCGCTGAACAGCATCGACGATCCTGCGCGTCTGGCGGACACCATCGCTGCCCATATGCCGCTGAAGCTGGCTGACAAACAGTCCGTGCTGGAAATGTCCGACGTTAACGAACGTCTGGAATACCTGATGGCGATGATGGAGTCTGAAATCGATCTGCTGCAGGTTGAGAAGCGTATTCGCAACCGCGTGAAAAAGCAGATGGAGAAATCTCAACGTGAGTACTATCTGAATGAGCAAATGAAAGCCATTCAGAAAGAGCTCGGCGAGATGGACGACGCGCCGGACGAAAACGAAGCGCTGAAGCGCAAGATCGATGCGGCGAAGATGCCGAAAGAGGCGAAAGAGAAAGCGGAAGCAGAACTGCAGAAGCTGAAAATGATGTCTCCGATGTCGGCGGAAGCGACCGTGGTGCGCGGCTACATTGAGTGGATGGTACAGGTTCCGTGGAACGCCCGCAGCAAGGTCAAAAAAGACCTGCGTCAGGCACAGGAAATCCTGGATACCGACCACTACGGCCTGGAACGTGTGAAAGACCGCATTCTTGAGTACCTTGCGGTACAGAGCCGTGTGAACAAAATTAAAGGCCCTATTCTTTGCCTGGTAGGACCGCCGGGGGTGGGTAAAACCTCTCTGGGCCAGTCCATTGCCAAAGCGACCGGCCGTAAGTATATCCGTATGGCGCTGGGTGGCGTACGCGATGAAGCGGAAATCCGCGGTCACCGCCGCACCTACATCGGTTCTATGCCGGGTAAACTGATTCAGAAAATGGCGAAAGTGGGCGTTAAAAACCCGCTGTTCTTGCTCGATGAGATCGACAAAATGTCCTCGGACATGCGTGGCGATCCGGCCTCGGCTCTGCTGGAAGTGCTTGATCCAGAACAGAACGTGGCGTTCAGCGATCACTACCTGGAAGTGGACTACGACCTGAGCGACGTCATGTTTGTCGCGACGTCGAATTCCATGAATATTCCGGCCCCGCTGCTGGACCGTATGGAAGTGATTCGTCTCTCCGGTTATACCGAAGATGAGAAGCTGAACATTGCTAAGCAGCACCTGCTGCCGAAACAGATAGAGCGTAACGCGCTGAAAGCCAACGAGCTGACCGTAGAGGACAGCGCGATTATTGGCATTATCCGTTATTACACCCGTGAAGCGGGCGTGCGTAGCCTTGAGCGTGAAATCTCTAAACTGTGTCGTAAAGCGGTGAAACAGCTGCTGCTGGATAAGAGCCTGAAACACATTGTGATTAACGGCGATAATCTGCATGCCTATCTCGGCGTTCAGCGTTTCGACTACGGTCGCGCGGACAACGAAAACCGTGTGGGCCAGGTGACTGGTCTGGCATGGACGGAAGTGGGCGGCGATCTGCTGACCATCGAAACCGCTTGTGTCCCGGGCAAAGGCAAACTGACCTACACCGGTTCTCTGGGTGAAGTGATGCAGGAGTCCATACAGGCGGCGCTGACCGTGGTGCGCGCGCGCGCAGAAAAACTGGGCATCAACCCGGATTTCTATGAAAAACGCGACATCCACGTCCACGTTCCTGAAGGGGCAACGCCGAAAGATGGCCCAAGCGCGGGTATTGCCATGTGTACCGCGCTGGTTTCCTGTCTGACCGGCAACCCGGTGCGCGCCGATGTGGCGATGACTGGTGAAATCACCCTGCGTGGTCAGGTTCTGCCAATCGGTGGGTTAAAAGAAAAACTGCTGGCGGCACATCGCGGTGGGATCAAAACCGTATTGATCCCGTACGAAAACAAACGCGATCTGGAAGAGATTCCGGACAACGTGATTGCCGATCTGCAGATCCATCCTGTTAAGCGAATTGAGGAAGTTCTTAGTCTCGCATTGCAGAATGAACCTTCCGGAATGCAGGTTGTAACCGCAAAATAGTGACCTCGCGCAAAGAGCGTCAATAAAAACAAGGCTGGTAAGTGATTTCGCACTTGCCAGCCTTTTTTTGTATAGCTAATTTAGATTGCTGATTAGGTCAGCCATCAACAACGGGTGTTGTAAGGTCATGGCAGGCCTGATATAACTGCTGCGCGGTCGCGTTGTGAAGGATTCAGACGCGATATAAATTATAAAGAGAGGAAGAGAACAGTGAATAAATCTCAACTGATTGACAAAATTGCTGCTGGTGCTGATATTTCTAAAGCTGCAGCTGGACGTGCGTTAGATGCATTAATTGCTTCTGTTACTGAATCTCTGCAGGCTGGGGACGACGTTGCACTGGTAGGCTTCGGTACTTTTGCTGTTAAAGAGCGTGCTGCCCGTACTGGCCGCAACCCTCAGACCGGTAAAGAGATCACCATCGCTGCTGCTAAAGTGCCGGGTTTCCGTGCAGGTAAAGCGCTGAAAGACGCAGTAAACTGATTGCTTTCCCGTTTCAGGGAAGCCGGATAGTACAAGGGCGCATCGTTTGATGTGCCTTTTTTGTTTGTCCAGACCTGATTTGTACGAGTTTATGCGAGTTGTGGGCTGACAATCGCCCCGTTTTCTTGTCACAATAGGCCTTCACGCGCGACGGGCAGGATTTACCGTCAGCGTCAGGTAATCAGTCACCTACAGCGGAGTGTTGTTACACCATGATGGACAGCTTACGCACGGCTGCTAACAGTCTCGTGCTCAAGATTATTTTCGGTATCATTATCGTGTCGTTCATATTGACCGGCGTGAGCAGTTACCTTATTGGCGGTGGCGCGAACTATGCCGCAAAAGTGAATGGCCAGGAGATCAGTCGTGGTCAGTTCGAGAATGCTTTTGCCGGTGAACGTAACCGTATGCAGCAACAGCTGGGCGACCAATTCTCTGAGCTGGCGGCGAACGAAGGGTATATGAAGACCCTGCGCCAACAGACGCTGAACCGTCTTATCGACGAAGCGCTGCTGGACCAGTACGCCAAAAAACTGGGCCTCGGCATCAGCGACGAGCAGGTGAAAAAAGCCATTTTCTCCACGCAAGCCTTCCAGTCTAACGGCAAATTCGATAACGCGCGTTACAACAGCATCGTCAACCAGATGGGCATGACCGCCGATCAATACGCGCAGGCGCTGCGTAACCAACTGACTACCCAGCAGCTCATCAATGCTGTTGTGGGTACTGATTTCATGCTCAAAGGTGAAACGGACGAACTGGCCGCGCTGGTAGCGCAGCAACGCGTTGTGCGTGAAGCGACCATTGACGTAAATGCCCTGGCGGCGAAACAGCAGGTAAGCGACGCTGACGTTAACGCCTGGTACGAGCAGAACAAGAATTCCTTTGTTTCTCCGGAGCAGTTCCGCGTGAGCTACATCAAGCTGGATGCGGCTGCATTGCAGGAAAGCGCGTCTGACGCGGAGATCCAGTCTTACTACGATCAGCATCAGGATCAGTTCACTCAGCCGCAGCGCAACCGCTACAGCGTGATTCAGACCAAAACCGAGGCTGATGCCAAAGCGGTACTGGATGAACTGAATAAAGGCGCAGATTTCGCGACCATTGCGAAAGCGAAATCCACCGATATTATCTCCGCGAAAAACGGTGGGGATATGGGCTGGCTGGAAGAGGCAACGACCCCTGATGAACTGAAAAATGCCGGTCTGAAAGACAAAGGCCAGTTGTCTGGTGTTGTTAAATCTTCCGTTGGTTTCCTGGTGGTTCGTCTGGACGACATCATCCCTGCGAAAACCAAACCACTGGCTGAAGTTCGTGATGACATCGCGGCGAAAGTGAAGCAGGAAAAAGCGCTGGATGCCTACTACGCACTGCAGCAGAAAGTGAGCGATGCGGCCAGCAACGACAACGAATCTCTGGCGGGTGCAGAGCAGGCGGCTGGCGTGAAAGCGGTTGAAACGGGCTGGTTTGGCCGTGATAACCTGCCGGAAGAGCTGAACTTCAAACCAGTTTCAGATGCCATCTTTAACGGTGGGCTGGTCGGCGAGAACGGCACGCCAGGCAGTAACTCTGACATCATTACCGTTGATGGCGATCGTGCGTTCGTTCTGCGCGTCAGCGAGCACAAGCCAGAAGCGGTCAAACCGCTGGCGGAAGTGAAGGATCAGGTTGTCGCCCAGGTTAAGCACAATAAAGCGGAACAGCAGGCGAAACTGGATGCTGAAAAGATTCTGGTTGATCTGAAAGCGGGTAAAGAGGACGCGTTGAAAGCGGCTGGCCTGAGCTTCGGTGAGGCGAAAACGCTGAGCCGTACGGGTCAGGATCCTGTCAGCCAGGCTGCATTTGGCCTGAGCCTGCCTGCGAAGGATAAACCGAGCTTCGGCTCCACGACTGATATGCAGGGTAACGTCGTTCTGCTGGCGCTCGATGAAGTGAAAGCCGGCACTCTGCCAGAAGCGCAGAAGAAAGCGATGGTTCAGGGCATTACCCAGAACAATGCCCAGATTGCTTTCGAAGCGATGATGAGCAACCTGCGTAAAGATGCCAAAATCAAGCTGGGCGATGTGATGACTCAGCAGCAATAATTACGTATCTGCTCGCAGATTTTCGTAACGCTCTGCAAAAACTAAAGGCCGCTTTCGCGGCCTTTTCCATTTCTGCAATCTGCCGTTTGTGCCTGTTTTCATCGATGGCTATCGTGACGGGGCTGTCAACAAACAAGGAGATACAGCATGAAACGTGGAATCAAAGCACTGTTAATTACGTTGGCTATTGCCACCACCGGGATGAGCGCTGGCACGCAGGCGGCGACGCCTGCTGCTAAACCACAGACGGTACAGAGTAAGACCGACGCCGCTGCGCCAGTGCAGGGGCAAACCAAAGCGACGGATGCCGGTAAAAATGGGGACGATGACGGTACGCGGGTGAGTATCAATTCGGCATCGGCGGAAGATCTGGCCCGCGCGATGAACGGTGTCGGCCTGAAAAAAGCGCAGGCTATCGTCAGCTACCGCGAAGAGTACGGACCTTTCAAAACCGTCGACGATCTCAAACAGGTTCCGGGGATGGGAAGCGCGCTGGTTGAACGCAACCTCTCACACCTGACGCTGTAATCTCACAATTACTTGCACTGCGGCGATAATTTGCCAGGATAAAGAGGTCATACCAGTGATGACCTCTGATCCTATAACAACGAAAGGCTATTGCGCTATGCAGACAAAAATCAAAGTACGCGGTTTTCACCTCGACGTTTACCAGCATGTGAACAATGCACGCTATCTTGAGTTTCTTGAAGAAGCGCGCTGGGACGGGCTGGAAAACAGCGAAAGCTTTCAGTGGCTGACCGCGCATAACATCGCGTTCGTGGTCGTCAACATCAACATCAACTACCGCCGTCCGGCCGTACTGGGTGATGTGCTCACCGTGACCAGCCAGGTACAACAGCTAAACGGGAAGAGTGGTGTCCTCAGTCAGGTTGTCACGCTGGATCCTGAAGGGCAGGTGGTGGCTGATGCGCTAATTACCTTCGTCTGTATCGATCTGAAAACGCAGAAAGCGCTGCCGCTTGAAGGGGAGTTGCGGGAAAAGCTGGAGTTGATGATCGCGTAGGAATTTTGTCTTTTATAAAAGACAAAAAGTTTTTTCAGGGATAGAATAATGGACAGGGACTACGTTGTTGAACGTTACCGGACCCGCGACGGAAAAGTGCCGTTTGAGGAGTGGGTAGCGAAGATGAAGCGAAAGGATCCGGAGTTAGCGTTTCGGATCCTTCTGCGAATTGACCGTGCTGAGAAAGGGAATTTCGGCGATTACCGATACCTCAGAGAGGGGATCTGGGAATTGAAAATTGATTGTGGTCCCGGCTATCGAATCTATTTTGCGCTTCACCATCGGAAGATCCTGTTGTTGCTGATCGGCGGTGACAAAAAGAGTCAAAAGACGGATGTTAAGCTGGCAATAGATTACTGGAATGATCATCAAAAGGATAAATCCGATGAGCAAAAGCCAACAAGAATTTTCTAGTTCCGTCAGCCATGATGAAGCCGTTGTAAAAATGCTTCGTGAAAACCCTTCCTACGCTCAGCTATACCTGCAGGTTGCGTTAGATGAGATTTATGAAGATCAGGGAATCCCTGCATATTTAATCGCGTTAAGACGCGTTATCGAAGCCCGCGGTGGCATAGGTGAAATTGCTGCCAAAGCAGGCTTATCCCGTCAGCAGCTATACCGAACCTTGTCTGACAATGGCAACCCAACGCTGACAACCCTGATGAAAGTGACCCGTGCTGCCGGTGTCAAACTGTTCGACAGCACGGTCAAATAACCCTATTTAAGCCCGGTCTTTTTCTGCATAGCGGCCATCACGCCGGCTTTATCGGCAAGATAGTGATTCAACCCGTTAGCGCGCAGGTTGCAGGCGGCGCACTGGCCGCAACCGTCACCTTTGATGCCGTTGTAGCAGGTGAGGGTTTCACTGCGAACCAGGTCCAGCTTGCCCCAGTAGTCCGCCAGCGCCCAGGTTTCGGCTTTATCCAGCCACATCAGCGGCGTTTCAAAGCGCGTCTCTTTCGCCATGCCCAGATTGACGGCGTGGTTTAACGCTTTCACGAACTCATCGCGACAGTCCGGATAGCCGGAGAAGTCGGTCTCGCATACGCCGGTTATCACCGCTTCGGCTTGTACCTGGTAGGCGTAGATTGCCGTCAGGGTCAGGAAGAGGATATTTCGGCCAGGAACGAAGGTGTTCGGAATGCCGCTGGCGTCAGGTTGGTAGTCCGGGACGGGAATACTGTCCCGGGTGAGGCTGCTGACGGCCAGTTCATTTAACAGCGTAACGTCCAGCACCTTGTGCGCGCGTGCGCCCAGTTTGAGGGCCAGTTCACGGGCAACGTCGATTTCAGCGCGATGGCGCTGACCATAATCGAAAGTGACACAGTGAACTTCATCGTACTGATGAAGGGCCTGAACCAGGCAGGTAGTAGAGTCTTGTCCTCCGCTGAACACGACGACGGCACGTTTCATAAATCATCTCGACAGTTACGTAAAAACGCTATGTTACCGTCTGACCACGACGGCGACCAGCTTCTTCACGATTTGGGGGCGGGCAGCCAGGCTTCGGTAAAGTCAAACCAGCCGCGGGTGTTAAGGCGTATGCCGTTGACCCCCGGCGGGGCGCTGATCTGGTATTGATAATTGAACAGTGGGGTGATGACCGCGTTCTCCATCAGCCGGCTAAATATCGCCTTCAGGCCCGCATGCCGGTCCTGTTCATTAGCCTGGGTCTGGACCGCATCCAGCGTCGCCTGCAGATGAGCATATTGCGGCGCGCTCAGCAGGTGTGGCCAGAGGGCATCACAACGCAGCCACTGCTCAAGCGTGTATTCCGGTGCTTCGCCAATCAGTCTGTCGCCCATCATGATGTCCGCGTCCGCCAGTTGCTGACATCCGTCCCAGGTTTTCGCATCATAAAAGATAACCGTAAGCGCGCAGCCCTGCTGGGCAAGGTACTGTTTTAGCTGGCGCGCCATCGTGTGTAGCTCGACGGGCAAATGGTACAGCAGGGTTAACCTCTCCGGCAGAGGGACATGGGTTAAATCCGGCCACTGAGGAATTGCCCAGCCGGGCAGTAACTCCTCTGTTGGGGTAATCAGCCCTTCATTGAGCGGGAGCGTATGCAGAAGCGATGAGAGATGAATGATATTAATGAGTCGTCGCGCCTGCATTTCACTCAGGCGTGGGCTTTGCTTCAGGGTGAGATAACAAAAGCCCAGACTGGTGCTGTTAGTGACCAGACGCAGACTCTCAAGTTCATCCGGTTCGCCAATGGCGATCTGCACAGGATGACGACAACTGGTACCCAGCTCAGAGTCAAATAGCGTCGGGGTGATCCAGTATTCGATAGCCTTAAGCAGCGGGTGGCTGAGATGGTACTGTTCATGGCTCTCCAGGCGAACCAGATCGGGTTCATACACGCTGAGCCTGAAAGGGCCGCAGCCCGTCATGGGCTGTTCGGGATGGGCAAGGCGGCTGCAATAAGTGGCCAGGCGGTGTGCCAGCCAGTAATCCGGCTTGTGCAGAGTAAATGTCAGACACTGAGGGTGAGTGACGTCAATACGCAAGACGCTCTGGAACAGTTTACGCAGGGCAGGCAGGGCAAGAAGCGCGTTCAGGCTTTGCTGAAGCTGCCCGGTTTCGACCTTATCGCCATTATGCCAGTGCAGGGTGGAGCGAATATAAAAATGCCAGTGCAGACCGTCCTCCGACACCGCCCAGTGATGGGCGAGATCGCCTGTGGGTTCACTGGAGTTGCCATGAAAACGCGTTAGCCCGGAAAAAATCTGTCCTGCCAGATGTTGCTCCGCACGACCGGGCAGAAAACCGGGATGAAGCGGATCCAGTGTACGGTAATAGGGGATACGCAGCGTCGGCGTGTCGTTTTGCCACTGCCCGCCTAAAAACGGGTGCAGCAAAGACCGCAGTTCTTCGGGGGCAAGCTGGGCCAGTTCCAGCACGTTGTGCTGCTGTCCGCGCTTCAGCGCCTCTTCCATCATTGCATTACGCAGTGACTCCGGGGCGACATGGAACGTCAGCTCTCCCCGTTTGCCGCGACCCGACTGCGCTCGCCAGCTCAGCCAGCCCGCGTCCTGGGCCTGACGCAGCAGCGTGCGGACATGTCGTTCGCTGCAAAAACAGCGGGCAGCCAGTTCGCTGATGGTGACCTGCTGCGTTGCACCCTTTGAAGGCTGCCAGAGGCGGTGATACTGATTGAGTCGGTTGAGCTGGCGCATAAAAAACCCGGAACAATAATAATCATCTATTCACTATTACTTCCGTATATCTCACACGATACTGATGCACAAGTTAACCGCATCACATTTCGGGAGTAACCATGGCTCGGCTCGCTGCATTTGATATGGACGGTACGTTGTTAATGCCGGATCACCGTTTAGGGGAGAAAACCCTGAACACGCTAAAGCGCCTGCACGAGCGTAACGTCACCCTGACCTTTGCCACTGGCCGTCATGTGCTGGAAATGCGTCATCTGCTGGGCGCCTTTTCCCTCGATGCCTTTCTGATCACCGGCAACGGGACGCGAATTCACTCTGTAGAAGGGGAGGTACTGCACTGTCAGGATCTCGACCCGGAAGTGGCAGATATCGTGCTGCACAGTACCTGGGACACGCAGGCCAGCATTCACGTCTTTAACGATCAGGGCTGGTTTACCGGGCGTGATATTCCTGCGTTACTGCATGCGCATGTCTACAGCGGTTTTAGATACCAGCTTATCGATCTGCGTAAGATCCCCGCCCATGCGGTGACCAAGATCTGTTTCTGTGGCGATCATGACGATCTGTGCCGTTTACGCGTTCAGCTCAATGAGGTGCTGGGTAACCGGGCGCATCTGACCTTCTCGGCAGTGGATTGTCTGGAGGTGTTGCCTGTGGGCTGTAACAAAGGTTCAGCCCTGGCGGTACTGAGCGACCACCTGGGCTTAACGCTTCAGGATTGCATGGCGTTTGGCGATGCCATGAACGACCGGGAGATGCTGGGCAGCGTAGGCCGCGGTCTGATTATGGGGAATGCGATGGCGCAGCTAAAAGCGGCGCTTCCTCATCTGCCGGTTATAGGACATTGCCGCAACGAAGCGGTGTCCCATTTTTTGATGCATTGGCTGGACAATAACACCCTCCCATATTCCCCCGAATAGTGAGACCCTTCCAGCAAGCCAGACTTCGGTCTGGCTTTTTTTTACTTCAGCAACTGCGCAATCTGCGCTTTCCACGGGGCGATATCGCCGATGTTGGCCTGCACCCACTCCGCATTGTAGTAGGTCTCAAGGTAGCGCTCGCCACTGTCGCACAACAGCGTGACGACAGAACCCGTGCGGCCCGCGTCGCGCATGCGTGCGGCAAGCTGCAGTGCGCCCCACATATTTGTGCCCGTCGATGCGCCGACTTTACGACCCAGTTGCGTCTCCAGCCAGTGCGCCGTTGCCACGCTTGCGGCATCCGGCACGCGGAGCATTTCATCCACCACATCCGGGATGAACGACGGCTCCACGCGCGGGCGGCCAATCCCTTCAATTTTGCTCCCCACCGGGCTGCGCAGGCTGGCATCGCGGTTTTGCCAGTAGTCGAGGAATACGGAGTTTTGCGGATCCACCACCATCAGTTGGGTATCGTAGCCCTGACAGCGAATGTAGCGTCCGATCGTGGCTGACGTGCCGCCGGTACCGGCGCTCATGACGATATAGGAGGGAACCGGATGCGGTTCGTGGGTCATCTGGCGGAAAATACTGTCGGCAATGTTGTTATTGCCGCGCCAGTCCGTCGCGCGCTCGGCGAAGGTGAACTGGTCCATATAGTGACCGTTGAGCTCACGGGCCAGCATTTCAGAGGCGGCGTAGATTTCGCAGGCGCTTTCCACAAAGTGGCAGCGACCGCCGTAAAATTCGATCTGTTCGATTTTGCGTTTTGCGGTGCAGGACGGCATTACCGCGATAAACGGCAGGCCCAACAGGCGGGCAAAATAGGCTTCGGACACCGCCGTTGAACCGGATGAGGATTCAATAATGGTGGTGCCTTCTTTAATCCAGCCGTTACATAAACCGTATAAAAACAGCGAGCGCGCCAGGCGATGCTTCAGGCTACCGGTGGGATGAGTGCTTTCATCTTTCAGATAGAGCTGTATGCCGTCAAATCCCGGCAGGGAAAGGCGAATCAGGTGCGTATCCGCCGAGCGCTGATAGTCGGCATTGATTTCGCTGATCGCATGTTTAACCCAGGTGCTATTCATCGTAGTTATCCGTTTGTCATTTTGTGCCTAGCATAGCGAAAAGCACAGAAAAAATTGTTGCTATCTGGCCTTTAAAATAGAATCAAGGGAGAAAAATTTTCTCTGTGAGGTGGGTATGCTAGATAAAATTGACCGTAAGCTCCTGTCGTTACTGCAGAGTGACTGTACCCTCTCTTTGCAGGCGCTGGCCGATGCCGTTAATCTGACCACCACGCCGTGCTGGAAGCGCCTGAAGAAGCTTGAGGATGACGGTATTCTTCTGGGACGCGTCGCGTTATTAGATCCCGAAAAACTGGGGCTTGGGTTGACGGCTTTTGTCCTGATAAAAACGCAGCATCACAGCAGCGAATGGTATTGCCGCTTTGTCACGCAGGTCTCGGAAATGCCGGAGGTGCTCGGTTTCTGGCGAATGGCCGGCGAGTACGATTACCTGATGCGCGTTCAGGTGGCCGACATGAAGCGCTATGATGACTTCTACAAACGGCTGGTGAACAGCGTACCGGGATTATCGGACGTCACCTCGAGCTTCGCCATGGAACAGATTAAATACACCACAGCGTTACCTATTGAATAACTTCGTAAAATACCTTCAGGAACAAACCGCGTGCGATTATTTGCCCAACTAAGCTGGTACTTTCGTCGGGAGTGGCAACGCTACCTCGGCGCCGTATGCCTGCTTATTATCATTGCCATTTTGCAGTTGATCCCGCCGAAAGTGGTGGGATACGTCGTGGATGGCGTCACCGAACAGCATTACACCACCGCACGGGTGCTGATGTGGGTTGGCACGCTGGTGCTGACGGCCGTCATTGTTTATCTGCTGCGCTACGTCTGGCGCGTGCTGCTGTTTGGCGCGTCCTACCAGCTGGCCGTAGAGCTGCGTGAGGATTTTTATCACCAGCTGAGCCGGCAGCATCCCGAATTTTATCTGCGCCATCGTACCGGGGATCTTATCGCGCGCGCCACTAACGATGTCGATCGCGTGGTCTTTGCCGCCGGGGAAGGGGTGCTGACGCTGGTGGACTCGCTGGTGATGGGCTGTGCGGTGCTGATCGTCATGTCCACACAGATCAGCTGGCAGTTAACCCTGCTTGCCCTGTTGCCGATGCCGCTCATGGCGTTGGCGATCAACCGCTACGGCGAACAACTGCACGAGCGTTTCAAGCTGGCGCAGGCGGCGTTTTCGTCGCTAAACGACCGCACCCAGGAGAGCATGACCAGCATCCGGATGATCAAAGCGTTTGGCCTGGAAGACAGACAATCGGCGCTGTTCGCGGCCGATGCCGCCGACACGGGGGCGAAGAACATGCGCGTGGCGCGTATTGACGCCCGGTTTGACCCGACCATCTATATCGCGATTGGCATGGCCAACCTGCTGGCGATTGGCGGCGGAAGCTGGATGGTGGTTCAGGGGACGTTAACCCTGGGGCAACTGACCAGCTTTGCCATGTATCTGGGGCTGATGATCTGGCCGATGCTGGCGCTGGCCTGGATGTTTAACATCGTGGAGCGCGGCAGCGCTGCCTATAGCCGCATTCGCGCCATGCTGGCCGAAGCGCCGGTGGTCAATGACGGTAGTGAAGTGGTACCAGAAGGGCGCGGCGTCATGAAAGTCGACATCCGCCAGTTTGTCTATCCGCAAACGGAACATCCGGTACTGGAGAACGTCAGTTTTACCCTTCAGCCCGGCCAGATGCTGGGCATCTGTGGCCCGACAGGATCCGGCAAAAGTACCGTGCTCTCACTGCTCCAGCGCCATTTTGACGTTACGCAGGGCGATATTCGCTTCCATGATATTCCCCTGACCAGGCTGGTGCTGGATGAGTGGCGAGGCCGACTGGCGGTCGTCAGCCAGACGCCGTTCCTGTTTTCAGACACCGTGGCAAACAACATTGCCCTTGGACGCCCAAGGGCGACGCAGGAAGAGATTGAGCATGTGGCGAGGTTAGCCAGCGTACATGATGACATTCTGCGCCTGCCGCAGGGCTACGAAACGGAAGTCGGGGAACGGGGCGTGATGCTGTCCGGGGGACAAAAACAGCGTATCTCGATTGCGCGTGCGCTGTTGCTGAATGCGGAAATCCTGATCCTGGATGATGCCCTTTCCGCCGTGGATGGCCGTACCGAACATCAGATCCTGCATAACCTGCGCCAGTGGGGTGACGGGCGCACGGTGATTATCAGCGCCCACCGTTTGTCGGCGCTGACGGAAGCCAGCGAAATTCTGGTATTACAACATGGGCATATTGCCCAGCGCGGGCAGCACGAAACGCTCGCGGAGCAACCAGGCTGGTATCGAGATATGTATCGCTATCAACAGCTTGAAGCGGCGCTGGACGATGCGCCAGAACACGCTGAGGAGGCCGACAATGCGTAAGCTCGGAACAATGTGGCCGACGCTGAAACGTCTGCTGGCCTATGGCTCGCCGTGGCGTAAACCGCTTTCCGTGGCCGTGCTTTTACTGTGGATTGCTGCAGTGGCTGAAGTGAGCGGCCCGCTGCTCATCAGCTACTTCATCGACAATATGGTTGCCAAAAGCTACCTGCCACTGGGGCTGGTGGCGGGCCTGGGCGTAGCCTACGTAGGTTTGCAACTGGCGGCCGCCGGTCTCCACTATGCCCAGTCGCTGCTGTTTAACCGGGCCGCCGTGGGCGTCGTACAGCAGTTGCGCACGGACGTCATGGACGCCGCGCTTCGCCAGCCGCTCAGCGAGTTTGATATCCAGCCCGTCGGGCAGGTGATTTCGCGCGTGACCAACGACACCGAGGTGATCCGCGATCTGTACGTGACCGTGGTAGCAACCGTATTGCGAAGCGCAGCGCTGATTGGTGCGATGCTGGTGGCGATGTTCAGTCTCGACTGGCGCATGGCGCTGGTGGCCATCACTATCTTCCCGGCAGTGCTGATCGTGATGGTTATCTATCAACGCTACAGCACGCCGATTGTGCGTCGGGTGCGCACTTACCTGGCCGACATCAATGATGGCTTCAACGAAGTGATCAACGGCATGAGCGTCATCCAGCAGTTCCGCCAGCAGGCACGTTTTGGTGAGCGGATGGGGGAAGCCAGCCGTTCGCACTATATGGCGCGCATGCAGACGCTGCGGCTTGATGGGTTCCTGTTGCGCCCGCTGCTGAGCCTTTTCTCCGCGCTGGTGCTTTGCGGGCTGCTGATGCTTTTTGGCCTGAGCACACAAGGGACCATTGAGGTGGGCGTGTTATACGCCTTTATCAGCTACCTTGGCCGCCTGAACGAACCCTTGATCGAGTTGACGACGCAGCAGTCTATGCTCCAGCAGGCGGTGGTGGCAGGGGAGCGTGTCTTCGAGCTGATGGACAGGCCGCGTCAGACCTACGGTAACGATGATCGTCCTCTGCAAAGCGGGGCGATTGCCTTTGATAACGTCTCCTTTGCCTACCGCGACGACCAGCTGGTACTGCAGGATATCTCGCTTGCTGTTCCGTCACGCGGGTTCGTGGCGCTGGTGGGGCATACCGGCAGCGGTAAGAGCACGCTAGCCAGCCTGTTAATGGGGTATTACCCGGTCAGCCGCGGTGAAATTCGCCTCGACGGACGCCCGCTGGCGTCTCTCAGCCACACCGTGTTACGCAAAGGCGTTGCGATGGTGCAGCAGGATCCGGTCGTCCTGGCCGATACCTTCTACGCCAATGTAACCCTGGGGCGAGACTACACTGAGGAGCAGGTCTGGGACGTGCTGGAAAAAGTGCAGCTGGCAGCGCTGGCGCGCGGGTTTAGCGACGGCATCAGGACGAAACTGGGCGAGCAGGGCAACAATCTTTCTGTTGGACAAAAACAGCTTCTGGCTCTGGCGCGCGTGCTGATTGAAACGCCGCAGATCCTGATTCTGGATGAAGCGACGGCCAGCATTGACTCCGGCACCGAGCAGGCCATCCAGCAGGCACTGGCTGCCGTACGCGACCATACCACGCTGGTGGTGATTGCCCACCGCCTGTCCACCATCGTCGATGCGGACACGATCCTGGTGCTGCATCGCGGACACGCCGTTGAGCGCGGTACGCACCGCGAACTTCTGGAGGCAAAAGGGCGTTACTGGCAGATGTACCAGCTGCAGCTGGCGGGCGAAGAGCTGGCAGCCAGCGTGCGCGATGAAGAGTCGCTTAGCGCCTGATGCACTAAAATGAGGCGATGCGCTAACAGTCATTCCTGTTGGTGCAAAACTGAAACGCACCCTGCACCGGCATGGTGCGTTTTTTTTCGCCGGTTCGTTAATCAGGACCGTGTAATGCTCATCACACCGCTGTTCCCTCCGGTTTTCATTTCTGGCACACCCCTTGCAATAGCTTCTGCGTAAGCTGCGGCCATTACCGAATTCTGACTGGAGGGGATCTATGAAGCTGGTTACGGTTGTAATCAAACCATTCAAACTCGAAGACGTGCGTGAAGCGCTGTCTTCAATGGGTATTCAGGGACTGACTGTCACCGAAGTGAAAGGCTTTGGTCGTCAGAAGGGTCATGCCGAGCTTTATCGCGGGGCGGAATACAGCGTTAACTTTCTGCCAAAAGTAAAAATTGATGTCGCGATTGCTGACGATCAGCTTGATGAAGTCATTGATGTCATTAGCAAAGCGGCCTACACCGGCAAAATTGGCGACGGCAAAATTTTCGTTGCCGAACTGCAGCGCGTCATTCGCATCCGTACCGGCGAATCTGACGAAGCGGCACTGTAATTAACGCCTGGCACACAGTGATAGGGATCGAGAAAATGAAGATAGCAACACTTAAAACGGGTCTGGGTTCGCTGGCGCTGCTGCCGGGCCTGGCGCTGGCTGCGCCTGCGGTGGCAGACAAAGCCGATAACGCCTTTATGATGATCAGCACCGCGCTGGTGCTGTTCATGTCCATTCCGGGCATTGCGCTGTTCTACGGCGGCCTGATCCGTGGCAAAAACGTTCTCTCCATGCTGACGCAGGTTGCCGTGACCTTCGCACTGGTCTGCGTGCTGTGGGTGGTTTACGGGTACTCCCTCGCTTTCGGCACCGGCAACGCATTCTTCGGTAACTTCGACTGGGTGATGCTGAAAAATATTGAACTGACCGCGCTGATGGGCAGCTTCTATCAGTATATTCACGTGGCGTTCCAGGGCTCGTTCGCCTGCATTACCGTCGGGCTGATTGTGGGCGCACTCGCCGAGCGTATTCGCTTCTCTGCCGTCCTGATCTTTGTGGTGGTCTGGCTGACGCTCTCCTATGTGCCGATTGCGCACATGGTCTGGGGTGGCGGTCTGCTGGCGACGCACGGTGCGCTGGACTTCGCTGGCGGTACCGTTGTGCACATTAACGCCGCGGTAGCGGGTCTTGTGGGTGCCTACCTGATTGGCAAACGCGTGGGCTTCGGTAAAGAAGCGTTCAAACCGCACAACCTGCCGATGGTCTTTACCGGTACAGCGATCCTCTACTTTGGCTGGTTTGGTTTTAACGCAGGCTCAGCAAGTGCCGCGAACGAAATTGCCGCGCTGGCCTTTGTGAACACCGTTGTGGCCACGGCGGGTGCGATCCTCTCCTGGGTCTTCGGCGAGTGGGCGGTGCGCGGTAAACCTTCCCTGCTGGGTGCCTGCTCGGGTGCGATTGCCGGTCTGGTCGGTATCACCCCTGCGTGTGGGTATGTCGGTGTCGGCGGCGCGCTGCTGGTCGGCCTGGTGTCGGGTCTGGCGGGTCTGTGGGGCGTGACGGCGCTGAAACGTCTTCTGCGCGTGGATGACCCTTGCGATGTGTTTGGTGTGCACGGCGTGTGCGGCATTATCGGTTGTATCATGACCGGTATCTTCGCGGCGAAATCACTGGGTGGTGTGGGCTATGCGGAAGGCGTGACCATGGTTCATCAGGTGCTGGTGCAGCTGGAAAGTATTGCGATCACCGTTGTATGGTCTGCCGTTGTCGCTTTCATTGGCTACAAACTGGCGGATATGACGGTCGGCCTGCGCGTACCGGAAGAGCAGGAACGCGAAGGTCTGGACGTCAACAGTCACGGCGAGAATGCGTATAACGCCTAAGGTAAAAGCAAAACGGCAACTTCGGTTGCCGTTTTTAGTGTTTGTTCCCTCTCCCTGTGGGAGAGGGTCAGGGTGAGGGCATCAGGCCGCACAAGGTAAAAGCAAAACGGTAACCTCGGTTGCCGTTTTTTTGTATTTATTCCCTCTCCCTGTGGGAGAGGGCCAAATCACCCTCTGTTACGCATCACCCCTTCCTGCACCGTTGAAGCCACCAGCACGCCATCCTGCGTATAAAACTCTCCACGCACAAACCCACGCGCGCTTGATGCCGACGTGCTCTCCACGCTGTAGAGCAACCACTCGTTCATATTGAACGGACGGTGGAACCACATGGAGTGATCAATCGTCGCAACCTGCATCCCTTTTTCGAGGAAGCCGACGCCGTGTGGCTGCAGCGCCACCGGCAGGAAGTTGAAATCTGACGCATAACCCAGCAGATACTGATGAACGCGGAAGTCCTCTGGTACGGTACCGTTAGCGCGGATCCAGACCTGGCGCTTCGGTTCCGCGGTGTGACCTTTCATCGGGTTGTGGAACTCGACGGGGCGGATCTCAAGCGGTTTATCGCAGAGAAACTTCTCTTTAACCTGTGGCGGAAGCAGATGCGCCAGCGCACGGGCGATATCGGTCTCTGATTGCAGCGAGTCGGGGGACGGGGCCGGAGGCATCTCTTTCTGATGTTCGTAGCCAGGCTCCGGTGCCTGGAAAGAGGCGGTCATGTAAAAGATGGGCTTTCCGTTCTGGATGGCCGCGACGCGTCGTGCGCTGAAACTGTTGCCATCTCTCAGGACTTCAACATCATACACAATCGGTTTCGCGCTATCGCCAGGACGTAAGAAGTAGCTGTGGAATGAATGCACCAGACGGTCTGCCGGGACTGTCTCCTTTGCAGCGTACAGCGCTTGTCCTACGACTTGCCCACCGAAGACCTGGCGTAAGCCTAGATCTTCGCTCTGTCCGCGAAAGAGTCCTTCCTCAATTTTTTCCAGGTTCAGTAATGTCAGCAGATTGTTCAGTGCCTGACTCATAGTTGTCCTCAATAAACGCCGTAGCGAAAGATAGGCTGAGTATAACGCAGAAATGAAAGTGGTCCGATGGGTAGATTAATCTGAATATCGGGACGATTTCAGGCATTAATCAGTGATTTGTGCCACACTTATATGCGTTATGTGATTGAAACGACATCGGATGGGATCGATCCCGCTGGTGCATTGATGATAAGGAGACTTCAATGAAACTCGTGCCCATGCTAAGTGGTGTAGCTATTGCGGTGGCGTTGTCCGCCTGTGCCGGTAAGAGCGCCCAGGTGCCAGTGCCAGCGGCAGATCCGAACGGGATCAATACCCTTTCGCAGCAATCCATTCAGCAGCCTAACGTTTCCGGTACTATCTGGATTAAACAGAAAGTGGCGTTACCGCCGGATGCGGTGTTAACGGTGACCCTGTCGGATGCTTCCCTGGCCGACGCACCATCGAAGGTTGTGGCTCAGCGTGCCGTCCGAACTGAGGGCAAACAGGCGCCGTTTAGCTTCGTGTTACCGTATAACCCATCGGACGTGCAGCCGAATGCCCGTATTCTACTGAGTGCCGCGGTAACGATTAACGGTAAGCTGGTCTTTATCACCGATACGGTCCAGGAAGCGATCAACAACGGTGGGACAAAAATCGACCTGAACCTGGTTCCTGTGCAGCAGACTGAAGTGCCTGTCGCCCCGGCGACCGGTCAGCCGTCCCTGCCAACCCCACCCACTCAGATGTAATGAGTGTATTTCCCCTCTCCTGCGGGAGAGGGGTCAGTACACCCAGCGGTATTTCTGCAAATCGATCTGCCCCGACCCGGAAACCTGCACACCCTCTGACAGTAACGCCTGACGCTGGCGCTGAAGATCTGGCCCGGTGAGCGAGATGGCGCCGTGTCGATTCACCACCCGATGCCAGGGCAACGTACTGCCTTCCGGTAACCGTTTGAGGACGCCGCCAACCTGTCGTGCCGCACGAGGGGAACCCGCCAGACGCGCCACATCACCATAGGTAGTGACATAGCCTTCCGGAACAGAGGCCACTATTTGCCATACACGCTGTGGAAAGGAGTCGTGTTCGTCCATACCTTCACCTGTGGGGATGTTCTGGGCAACCATGGTAAACGAAGATGGTCATGATTGCTGCGCCTGTTTGCGCAAGAAAACAGCATCCGGTTTCTGGCGGCTTGCAATTGGACGTTAGCACAGGGATAATGCGCCAGCGCGTTGGTTATCAACGCTCTCAATGGGGGCTCTGTTGGTTCTCCCGCAACGCTACTCTGTTCACCAGGTCAGGTCCGGAAGGAAGCAGCCAGGGCAGACGACGTGTGTGCCGGGATGTAGCTGGCAGGGCCCCCACCCATTTGTGCTCCCAATAATTCTTGTTTTCAGTGTTTACCTGGTGCTGCGCAAGTGGCGTATCAATGCCTGCTGGATGTGAGCAGCTTTATGCTGTCGATTACGAGGTGCGGTTTCCCACTAACCGTATATTTTTTCATTTATGAGTACTCAGAAATGGATAATTCTCTCAGACGTTTGCCACCTTTATTGAAAAGTGCCGTAGGAACGCCAGGTAAAGCAGGAAACTTTCAGCGCGACGTGATTATCGTGCAATACCTGTTTAATCTCATTAAGCCTATCATCCAGTATGACATCCCAGAAGATGGGATTATTTCCCCGACATTGATCAGAACCATCAGCCAGTTTCAGTCCATTCATTTGCGTTTCCAGCATCCCGATGGGGTTATTGAGCCAGAAGGGAAGACTTTCCGTGGATGAGTTGCTGCTGCGATGAAATATCCCCTTGCGTCCCAACAATCGTCTTTCACATCTTCATTTTTTAGGCAACCTTCTGCCAATGAAAATAGCGTCCGTCAGCTGGTTAACGATTATCTGAGAAAAGAGCGCTACAACGTAGCAGATGAAACCCTTGAGCGAAGCAAGCTGATGGCACCTGGAATTGATGGGGCTGTATCGCTGACGGAGCAGGAATTTACTGAAGCCTGGGAAAATCTTAATCGTCGGGTAGAACTGAATATCATCAAAGCTTTTTCTATTGTGAAGTCGGGCGGACGATCTGGGTTTAATGCTTTAAATCTACCGATTATTGCGTATGAAGGGCATATTTTCCGTAAATACACCAAAAGGAAATACGATCAAACCCACCCTTTTTTGTCTTATAAAGATATAAAGAAAGCGGGTCCGAAATGGCAAAAAAACAATATCGACCAGCTTTCTGCATGGAATACCCTGGCGAAGGCTTACGCACTTGATGCCGAAGCTGCGATAAAATCGTGTTCATGGGGGATGTTCCAGATTATGGGTTTAATTACGAATCGTGCGGTTATAAAGATCTCGGCACATTTTTAAAAGATATGAAGTCTAATACCGGTAAGCAATTAAATGCTTTTTTACATTTGTGCAATAAGAACAGCTCACTACTGTCGGCAATGGTAAATAAGGACTTTTATAATATGGCATTCAACTATAACGGAAGCGATTTCGGTGATTATGACGTTAAAATTCGTAGAACTTATGAAAGTCTGGAGAAGGGGCGGAGATGAAAATTAAAATGATGCGCATAGTTTGCGGTTTTTCAGCCTTAATCGCGGCGTTTTCTTCGTATGCCACGACGCTACAGTCTGGCGTATATGAAGGTTTGTTACTCGCCGTCTCACCGACGGGCAATATCACCGGGTATTACTCTGAATCGGCTGAAGACAGCGTAAAACGTACCTGCACTTTCTTTCTGACAGGCCATGTTTCAGCGCAACAGCCAGACACCATCACTTCATGGTCTTCATCTGTGCTCGCGGGCCATATTGCCGCGAATACCGCGGGTGTCACATTAGCCATTCCTGATGGGCAAAACCATGCTGGGTGTATGAATGTGCTGATGCCTGAAATTGCGACAGGTCTGGAACTGGAGAGGACGCGGCAGACACAGTGGCAAACGCTGATGAAGGTAAGCAGCCCGCGGGCTTATCTGAGCTCCACGCCTGATGCCGCGACCCGGCGTAAAGCCTGGATCGTTAAAGGAGACGTAGTAGGGGTAATACAAACCCAGGCTGGCTGGGCAGAGGTAGAGTTTGTCGCCCGTAGCGGAAAAACGACACACGGCTGGGTGAATAGCAATGACGTTCAGCCGTTAACGCCTCCTGCATCCTGATCGGTTTATTTCTCCCCCTGAATTCAATATTGCCGGGCGATGCTTTCGCATCGGCAATCTCATTAAGCTAATCCGTAACGCTATTTTCCCCGCATGACCGCACCCTATGTCACTGAAAATAAGAGTTATAGCTAGCCGTCAGGGGCCCACCCATTTGTGGCTCCCGGCGTTCTTCCCCTGTTTTTTGTCTCTTTCTGAGATGTTAATCCCCATTAAGACTAAGCTTATAGCATGTAATATATATTTCATCGCGCTGAAATATTATTGTCATAAACCTGTAATAATAGACTGGCATTTTAGAATCGTATGTCTTTTTTCTAACATAATTCAAAAAAATATATATCTGGATAACGTTGTTAACTTCGTGTATTAAATAAAGTACTTATTCCGAAGGGAAGTGACAAACATGGCTACTGCAGTATTAAATGTGAAGATCGATGACGCGCTAAAAGAAAGACTTCGCCACTATGCGGAACACAATAACGAGAATTTAAGCGTGACGACAGAGAAACTGCTGCTGCTGGCGTTTGAAGCAGTAGAAGAGGCGGGAGTATCGGAAGAGGATATTGATAATCAGCATACGGAAGAAGAGAGTGTTTCTCCTTTTACTCCTAAAGAAATCAAAGCTCTACGTAAACTGCTGAAGAAGAGAAAATGAAACAACAACTGTCAACTGCCAGTGACTACAAAGAGGCCTGCGATCTGTTGCGTTCAGGCTACGTGAAGCATGTACGTCTTGGCTGGAATGTCGGAAGTGATGAGTTCTTTCGTATTGCGTCTGACTGGTGTGATACGGGCGCAAAAATAAAGAAAGACGGTGAAAGCTTCGTTATTTCACTGAAAGGTTTTCCTATTCCTGCTCAGCATTAACGACTAAACGGTGAAAACTGCTGACTGCATCTGTTACAGTCAGCAGTTTTTATTTTATGATCTGCTTCAAACTTTTAAATATTAAATGACGCTGCGTTTCACCGGCGGCACGTTTTTATTCAGAGCAAGCCATAGCGGTTTGATCCGCAGCAATGCCTGCTCAAGTTCTGTCGGTTCGAGCGAGAAGGGCATGCGTAAGTAGCGGTCAAACGCGCCCGATAAACCAAATCGCGTTCCGGTCCCCAGGTTAATCCCCAGAATCTCGGCTCGCGCAGCAAGCTGCGTTGCCAGCATGCCCGGGAGTTCTATCCAGTAAGAAAGCCCGCCTTCCGCTTCATGAAATGTCCACTCCGGGAAATGTTCACGCAAAAGGTCACCGCAACGATCGCGTCGCTCCGCCAGCATCTTCCGGCGTGCGGGCAGAAACGTCTCGCTGTTGTTCATGAGCCACAGCGTCGCCAGCTGCTCCAGCAGCGGCGATCCTAAATCCAGCGTGTCCCGCGTCTGGGCAAGCGTGGCGATAGTACGCGAGGAGGCGCGGATCCAGCCGAGACGCAGCCCGCCCCAGAAACTTTTTCCGGCAGAGCCCAGCGTGATGACGGTGGCCTGCGGGTTAAAGGCGGCCAGCGGCGGTGGGGGAGGCGAATCAAACCAGAGATCCACCATCGTCTCATCCACCACCAGTGCCGTACGGGTTTGTGCGGCAATATCGGTAATGGCCTGACGGGTGGCGCTATCCATACATCGCCCGGTCGGGTTATGAAAGTCTGGCATCAGATACGCCAGCCGCGGCGCTGTCTGGGCAAGCGTTGCCGCGAAGCCGTCCGTATCCCAGCCCGTTTCCGGCAGCGACACCCCCACGGGCCGACACTGTGCCCCCTGGATGGCGGCAATCGCCAGTGGATAGGTGGGATGATCAACCACGATGCGATCCCCCGGTCCGGTCATCATCCGCAGCACCAGCGCAAAGCCGCTGACGGCGCCATTCACCACCATCACTTCATCCGCACGGGTGGGAAGACCCCGCGCGGTATAGCGCGCAGCAATGGCTTCCCGCAGTGCCGGCAGCCCCAGCTGGTCGTAGCCCGTCAGCGCGAGGTGCTGCGTAATGGCCGTGAGCGCATGGGTATACGCCTGGTGGATCTCTGGTCCGGCGCTGAGGGCGGCGGTGGAGAGATCCAGTGCGGCGCTCGCCGCTGAGAGGGTGGGAACGGCGCGTGTATCCGGGAGGATCACGCGTGACCCGCTGCCGTGACGGCTTTCCAGGTAACCTTCTTCACGCAGATGGGCGAGGGCGCTGCTGATGGTGGTTCGGCTTACGTCCAGCGCAGAGGCCAGTTCGCGCTCGCCCGGCAGCCGCGTATTCAGTGCCAGCCGGCCATCAAGGATTAACAGACGCAATGCATCGGCCAGCTGACGCCAGAGTGGGGTACGGGAAGAGGTTTGCTGCCAGTGGCCTAACAGGCGTATCAGAGACTGGCTTCCGAAGCGGCGTGATGACATATGCAGTCCACTATTTGAAAACTGGACATTAATCATAGTGCCATTTTAGGTCAGGATGAAAGCCTGGTTCACTGGAGAAGCGAAAAATGGTACGTCGTCTGCTACAACTGTATGTCGGTCTGGGGCTGTATGGTCTTTCCACCGCGATGTTTATTCGTTCCGATTTAGGGGTCGATCCCTGGGATGTTTTTCACCTTGGGGTAGGGATGCAGCTGGGGATGAGTATCGGGACGGTGATCATTTTAACCGGCGCCGCGGTGCTGCTGCTGTGGATCCCCCTGCGTCAGATGCCGGGGCTCGGCACAATCAGTAACGTGATTTGTATTGGTCTGGCGGCGGATGCCAGCATGGCATTCATCCCGGAGGTGATTTCGTTGCCCATTCGACTCACGCTGCTGGTGGGCGGGATTGTGATGAACGCGATTGCGACCAGCATGTACATCGGAGCCGGTTTCGGCCCGGGCCCGCGCGATGGCCTGATGACCGGCATTCATGCCCGGATGGGATGGTCTATTCGCAGCGTGCGTACCTCCATTGAGGTCTCTGTCCTGCTGATTGGCTGCGTGCTTGGCGGCACGTTTGGAGTGGGAACCGTGTTGTATGCCCTGACGATTGGCCCGCTTATCCAGCTCTGTCTGCCCTGGTTCCGTCAGAAGCCGCGGATTGAGGACATCCCCCAGCCGGAGCGGGTTGTTTAATTTGCGAAGCGCTCACATGTTTTTCAGGGCGTCGCTGTGCCAGAATAGGACCTCCGAAACACGCGATGCCAGCATGCATGAAAGCAATCACACTCTATGATGTCGCCCTCCTTGCGGGGGTTTCTTATCAGACCGTTTCCCGCGTCATTAACGACGCGGAACATGTGTCTGCCCGCACCCGGGAAAAGGTGCAGCAGGCGATGGCGGAGCTGCACTACGTGCCTAACCTTCGGGCACAGCAGCTGGCGGGGAAACGCACCCGCACGCTGGGGCTCATCACCACCGATCTGGCCCTGCACGCCCCTTCGCAAATTGTCTCGGCGGTGAAATCCCGGGCGGCAGAACAGGGGGCGAGCGTCCTCATTTCGATGGTGGAACAGCCGCACCAGTGTCAGGCCGCGATTCAGGCGTTGCTGGCGCAGCGCGTGGAAGCGCTGCTGGTGAATGTTCCGCTTGACGATCCGGATGCCGAACAGCTCAGGGCGCTGGCATTGCCTGTCCCGGTGCTGTTTCTCGATGTCTCCCCTTCAGCGCAGGTCAATAGTCTCGTCTTTAATGCCGCGGAGGGCGCACGTCTGGGCGTTGAGCATCTGCTTTCGCTGGGGCATCAGCGCATTGCCCTGCTGAGCGGGCCGGAAAGTTCGGTCTCCGCACGGGCACGTCTGGCGGGCTGGAAAGCGGCCCTGGCAAGGGCGGGTCTTGACGCCGCCGCCGTGGCCTACGGTGACTGGAGCGCGGCCAGCGGATATGAGAAGGGGCATTTGCTGTTATCTGCGCCGGCATTACCGGATGCGATTCTGGTGGCCAACGATCAAATGGCCCTCGGGGTTATGCGCGCCTGCGCGGAAAAAGGGATCGCGATCCCGGGTCAGATATCCGTGGTCGGGTTCGACGATACGGCGGACAGCGCCTGGTTTTCCCCACCGTTGACGACCATTCGCCAGGCGTTTCGCGAGGCAGGCGAACGCAGCGTGGAGTGGTTGCTGGCGCCTACCGGGGACGAAGCGTGCTGGCAGGTTCAGCTGCCGGTGACGCTGGTGACCCGCCACTCCAGCGCGCGCCACACCCCCCTGCAGGCGGAGCACGAGACGCTGGCGCAACAGCTCAGAAGCCTGGCACTACTGGCGGAGCAGCTGGCCCGCAAGTAAGACTTTTGTGATCTGACTCGCTACCCCGCAAACGATCGCTTTACCGTTATCGGATGCCAGGGCATGTTAACTAAAATTGTGAGCGCTTCGCAAAGAGGTTACTATGTCCCATTCTTCATCGCTGACCCTCAGTGCCATTCTCGCCCGACGTGACTGGGAAAACCCGGGGGTTACCCAGTGGAACCGTCTGGCGGCACACACGCCGTTATACAGCTGGCGTGATGAACAATCCGCCCGGGATGACGCCGGATCTGTCAGCAGGCGCTGCCTCAACGGGATGTGGCGGTTCAGCTACTTTGCTGCCCCCGAGCAGGTTCCTCAGGCATGGGTCACCGAAGATTGCGCAGATGCTGTGGCCATGCCCGTGCCGTCTAACTGGCAGATGCAGGGATTTGACACACCCGTCTACACCAATGTGACTTATCCGATACCGGTTAACCCGCCTTTTGTTCCGCAAGAAAATCCTACCGGTTGTTACTCGCTCACATTTGACATGGATGTCTTACAGGCCGGGCAAACCCGCATTATTTTTGACGGCGTGAACGCGGCGTTTCATTTGTGGTGCAACGGGCAGTGGATAGGGTATTCGCAGGACAGTCGACTGCCCGCTGAATTTGACCTGACAACGGCATTACGCCCCGGGCAGAACCGCCTCGCGGTCATGGTATTGCGCTGGTGCGACGGCAGTTATCTGGAAGATCAGGACATGTGGCGCATGAGCGGTATTTTCCGCGATGTGTCCTTGCTGCATAAGCCTGAGACGCACATTGCGGATTACCATGTTGTTACCGACCTGAACGCGGATCTGGACCGCGCGGTGCTGAACGTGGAGGTCGCGCTGGCGGGCGCTGACTTCGCGGCGTGCGACGTGGCGATTAGCTTGTGGCGCAACGGTGAGCGCTGTGCAAGCGTCACCCAACAGCCTGGCTCTGCCATTGTGGATGAACGCGGAAACTGGGCCGAGCGGTTAACGGCGGTAATCCCCGTGGTGTCCCCCGCGTTATGGAGTGCGGAAACGCCGGAACTCTATCGCCTGACGATCGCGCTTCGCGATGCGCAGGGCAACGTGCTGGAGAGTGAAGCCTGCGACGTTGGCTTCCGCCGGGTTGAAATCAGCAACGGCCTGTTGAAACTCAACGGTAAACCCCTGCTGATCCGCGGGGTTAACCGGCACGAGCATCATCCGGAAAACGGCCAGGTGATGGACGAAGCGACGATGCGTCGCGATATCGAACTGATGAAACAGCACAACTTCAACGCCGTGCGCTGCTCGCACTACCCGAACCACCCCCTGTGGTACCGGCTGTGCGATCGCTATGGCCTGTACGTTGTTGATGAAGCCAATATAGAAACCCACGGCATGGTGCCGATGAGCCGTCTTACTGACGATCCGCGCTGGCTGCCCGCCATGAGCGAGCGTGTGACCCGCATGGTGCAGCGCGATCGTAATCACCCCTCCATTATCATCTGGTCGCTGGGCAATGAGTCCGGGCACGGCGCAAACCACGACGCACTGTATCGCTGGGTGAAATCCACGGACCCGACGCGCCCGGTACAATACGAAGGCGGTGGGGCGAATACAGCGGCGACGGATATCGTCTGTCCGATGTACGCCCGTGTCGATCAGGATCAGCCTTTCCCGGCGGTGCCGAAATGGTCGATCAAGAAATGGATCGGCATGCCGGATGAAACGCGGCCGCTGATCCTTTGCGAATACGCACATGCGATGGGTAACAGCTTCGGCGGGTTCGCGAAATACTGGCAGGCGTTTCGCAGCCATCCTCGCCTGCAGGGTGGGTTTGTCTGGGACTGGGTCGATCAGGCTTTGACGAAGAAAGATGAAAAGGGCAACGCCTTCTGGGCCTATGGCGGTGATTTTGGCGATAAACCGAATGACCGGCAGTTCTGCCTGAACGGGCTGGTGTTCCCCGATCGTACACCGCATCCGGCGCTGTATGAGGCGCAACGCGCACAGCAATTCTTCACCTTTACGCGGGTCAGCACCTCTCCGCTGGTGATAGAGGTGCAAAGCGGCTACCTGTTCCGTCACACCGATAACGAGGTGCTGAGATGGACGGTTGCCCGGGACGGGGAGGTGCTGGCTTCGGGCGAGGTGACGCTCGCGATGGCGCCTGAAGGCGCTCAGCGTCTGGAGATCGCCCTGCCAGAGATAAAGGCTGAACCGGGTGAAGTCTGGCTGAACGTTGAGGTTTATCAGCCGCGGGCGACGCCGTGGTCACCTGCCAACCATCGCTGTGCCTGGGCGCAGTGGCAGCTCCCGACGCCGCTGTTTATTGCACAGTCTGACCCGGTGGGTGAGCCGCCGGTGCTGACGCAAAGCGACGCCATGCTGATCCTGACGCACCGGCAGCAGCGATGGCTTTTCGATCGTGCTTCAGGAAACCTGACGCAGTGGCTGAACAATGGCGTTGAAACGCTGCGTTCACCGCTGAGGGATAACTTTACCCGCGCGCCGCTGGATAATGATATCGGCGTAAGCGAGGCCACGCGAATTGATCCTGATGCATGGGTTGAGCGCTGGAAGGCGGCGGGAATGTACGATTTAACCCCGCGGGTGCTGCATTGTGAAGGCGAGCAGCGTGCCAATGAGGCTGTAGTGACGACGCTGCATGCCTGGGAATATCGCGGAAAAGCGCTGTTCCTGAGCCGTAAGGTGTGGCGAGTGGACAGCCAGGGGAGGTTGCACGGCGATATTCAGGTGGATATTGCGTCCGATATCCCGGAACCCGCGCGCGTTGGCCTGTGCGTGCATCTCGCCGAAACGCCGGACAACGTTCGCTGGCTGGGGCTGGGCCCGCATGAAAACTATCCGGACCGAAAGCTGGCGGCACAGCAGGGGCGCTGGAGAGTGCCCCTGGAGGCCATGCATACGCCGTATATCTTCCCGACGGAAAATGGCTTGCGCTGTGATACCCGCGAGCTGGTGCTGGGAACGCATCAGCTGGATGGCCGCTTCCATTTCTCGGTGAGCCGCTACAGCCAGCAGCAGCTGCGAGAGACAACCCATCAGCATCTGCTGCGTGCAGAGCCCGGATGCTGGCTCAATCTTGATGCATTCCATATGGGCGTGGGTGGCGACGACTCCTGGAGCCCCAGCGTCTCGCCGGAATTTATTCTCCAGCAACGCCAGCTGCGTTATACCTTCAGCTGGCGGCAGACGCTTAACTGACCCGTGAGAGGCGGCCACAGGGCGTGGCCGCCTGCTTACCCCAGAATCCCGCTCAGGCCGTGCAGGCTCATGTAAATCCCTACAACAGTAATCAGCGCAGCGGAGATCCACGGCGCTTTTCGGGAAAGTTCGCTAAACCCGGGCCAGCGTTTTGTCGCATGTTTGAGGCTTAAGGCGGCAATCGCGCCGGAAGCGACCAGGGTGATCGCCAGACCAATACTGAAGCTGAAGACCAGCGTCGCGCCAAGGGCAAAATGCTTGAGCTGCAGGCAGATGAGAAGAACGGTGATGGATGCCGGGCAGGGGATGAGCCCGCCGGTCAGGCCAAACACCACGATCTGTCCGGTGGTGACGTTTTGGCCGCTGAAGCGCCGGTTAATATCCTGCGCGTGGGCGCGCTGGTGAGCGTCCTGCCACTCCTCATCAACCAGCGGATGTTCGTGGTGGTGATCATGCTGGTGGTCATGGTCATGGTCATGGTCGTGATGATGGTGGTGATGATGATGATCGTGCGGCTGGCTCTCTTTCCAGGTCCGCCATGCCATCCACAGGGCGATCAGGACGATCAAGACTCCCGAGATCAGCTGGAACCACGGCTCTGAAGTATGCGCATCCCAGCCCCGACCAAACCATAATCCGGCCATGGCAATAACCCAGACTACTGCCGTATGGGAAAGTGTGGCTGCCAGACCGAGCAGCACCGCCTGCTTCAGCGTGCCGCGGATGGCCACAATAAAGGCCGCCATCATCGTTTTTGAGTGGCCCGGCTCCAGGCCGTGTAGCGCGCCGAGCAGAATAGCGCTGGGAACAAACAGCCAGGCATTGCCCTGCTGCAGAAGTGAAGCAAAATCGTTCATGGGAAATTCCGGAGTGGAAAGCGTGCTCAGATAGTACTCCCCCCCAGTAGATTAATACTACCCCCCAGTAGAAAAATACTCAGGGGGAGTAGAGCGTGATATGCTTTGAATGCCAAAGAAGAGAAGGGATCGTCCGATGTCACATACCGTTCGCGACAAGAAAATGTTATTGAACCGCCTGAAGAAAATTCAGGGGCAGAGTAATGCTCTGGAGAAAATGCTGAACAGCGATCACGAATGCGCCGAGGTGCTACAGCAGCTGGCGGCGATCCGTGGCGCGGTTAACGGCATGATGATGCAGGTGATCGAAGGGCATTTAACCGATCACGTGGTGAAAGAGCCCGAAGAAGCGCAGCGTGAAGCCGATCTTGGCGTGGTGTTGCAGGTGATCAAATCTTATCTTAAGTAGCGTACGTTTCGAGGTTGTGTTCTGCCCAGAGAATAAATTCCGTTTTGGGCAGCGCTTTGCTGTAGTACCACCCCTGTCCATACTGCACGCCGTGTCGGTGCAGCCAGGCGAGTTGCCCTGCGGTTTCGACTCCCTCCGCGACCATCGCCAGCTTCAGCGATTTCGCCATTTCAATAATGTGCGGCGTCACGTTTTTATACTCCAGCGCATCCACGAATGATTTATCAATCTTGAGCGTGTCGACATCAAGGTCCTGCAGATAGCTCAGGCTGGAGTAGCCCGTTCCAAAATCATCAATATAGACAGGATGGCCCGCCCGGCGGAATGCGGCGATAGCCGGCGCGCTAATTTGAGGATCGGCAAAGCCACGCTCGGTTAACTCAAGGGCGATCTGTCTGGGATGGACTTGCCACTTATTCAGCAAGTGGCTCAGCAGCGGCGGCAGCGTGCCGGAGATCAAATCGGCGGGGGCAAGGTTAATGGAGATGTGCTGGTCGCCGTGCAGATGCAGCCAGTGGCCCATGTCTTCAAATACTTTTTCGATGACCAACTGCGTCAGCTGCGAAATGAGCCCCGTTTGCTCGGCCAGCGGCACAAAGATATCAGGAGAAAGACTGCTTCCGTCTGGCTGGGGCCAGCGCGTCAGCGCTTCTGCGCCAACAATTTTCCCGCTACACAGCGCCACGATGGGCTGATAGTGAACCACAAAATCGCGGCTGTTAATGGCGTCAAGCAGGCGATTGCGCGGCGACTGGATGCGACGCAGTATCCGCAGGACAAAAAGCGCGGCAAGCAGGCTTATCAGGATGCCGAAGGGCAGCCAGAACAGCAGCTGCCGGTGCCAGGTTTCAGCCAGCGGTTTGAGCGTCGCCCATGCGACAACGGTAAACCCCAGTTCGGGGACGGGCTTCATCACATACATCGAACCGTCGTACTGTACGCTGGTCATCTCCTGACCCTTGATCATGTCCCGGATGTGCGGATCGAGCGTATTGCTGCTGGCGAAGATGCGGCGTGTTGCACTTCCGACCAGGGCGGCATCAATCGCTATCTCACCGAAAGGGATCACATCCACCAGCGAAGCCGGATCGACCATGACCAGATAATGCCCTTTACCCAGCACAGCCATGTAGTGATTAAACCCAAGATCGTTTTGGGTGGTCAGCCATGCACTGTAACCATCTTCGGTAATGCGCATCGGCGGCGGGAAAGGGGATGCATGACTGGTTTGCTCCAGGGAGGAGCAGAGCGGTTTGAGGCTGTCGATATAAATCACTTCCTGGATATATCGCCACGAGAAAGCGACCCGTCGCATCTCCCTTAACTGCAACGGGCTACACGGCACGCCCTCAAAGGCCTGCAGGTGATCGAGCGCTTCTTTCGCCTGATCCACGACCCTGTCGGTGCGTATCAGCACGCGTGAGGCATAGTTATCCAGGGCATCGACAAATTTATCTTCTGCCTGGCGATGAGCCAGCCAGATGCTCAGGCAAATGGGGGCCAGCACAGAAAAGATAAGTATGCCGGTCACCAGACTGACCAGATGTCGGGTTTTCATGCTGTCGTTTCCTTCCTCGTATGCCCGCTCCTGAGCACTGAGTTCCCTGCCTGAAGAGAAAGTTTTTACCGCGAAATGATATAGTTATAGCACGTGGGTGGCATGGTTTTCATTTTATGTCAGGGAAACCCGAAAATATCACCCTGATAGAGGGGTTGTTTTTACAGCCTGGCCTGGATATTATTTTGTTATGTTATAACAAAACATATGAGGTTTATGATGAAACCAGATATCCATCCTGCTTATCGTATCGTGGTCTTCCACGACACCAGCGCCAATGAATATTTTAAAATTGGCTCAACCATTAGCACCGACCGTGAAATTGAGCTCGATGGTGAAACGTATCCGTACGTCACCCTTGATGTCTCGTCAAAATCGCACCCGTTTTATACCGGCAAGCAGAAAACGTTCTCCACGGATGGCAGCGCAGCGCGCTTCCGTAAGCGTTATGGCGGTTTTATCAATGCGAAGCGGGGCTAATCATGCAGGTACTTAACTCATTACGTAGCGCAAAACAGCGTCACCCGGATTGCCAGATAGTCAAACGCAAGGGACGCTTATATGTGATTTGCAAATCTAATCCGCGTTTTAAGGCGGTTCAGGGACGTAAAAAAAGACGCTAGACGCGTGTTTCTCGCCAGCTTTCCAGGGATCTTTTCTGTTTGCCATCGGCAGTAAAATTGTCGGTGGCAAGCCAGCCTTCAAAGGCGCTTGCCAGCGCCGGCCACTCTTTGTCGAGAATTGAAAACCAGTCGGTGTCCCGGTTATGTCCTTTTGTCACCAGCGCCTGGCGAAAACGCCCCTCAAACTGAAAACCCAGACGCAGGGCCGCTTTGCGGGACGGTTCGTTCAGACTATTGCATTTCCATTCATAACGCCGGTAACCGAGGGTATCGAAAACATACTGCATCAGCAGATATTGCGCTTCTGTTGACATAGGCGTGCGGCTTAACAGGGGAGAGAAGTGAACGTGCCCCACTTCCACAACGCCGTTTTTAGGATCGATCCGCATCAGGGCCAGCGTGCCGACCGGAGATTGGGTCTGGTTATCGATGACGGTAAAGTGCATGGGATCGGATAACTCACTCACGCTCGCGACCCATCCGGCGAACGCCTCTGCGGTGGCATCGGGCTCACGCAGCAGCCACGTCCAGCTGCGGGTATCTTCGGCCTGCGCATACGCGCAGAACAGCGCGTTAGCATGCTCCACCCGCAGCGGCTCAAGCCGGCAGTAACGACCCTGAAGTACCACCCGGGACGGATGTGGACGGGGTTGCCAGTCGATAAGCGGTTCGCCCACGGGCTGCCCAAACTGATTGATTGTCTTCATCTTCATCTCCGTGACGTTGAAAAGAGTTCCAGACTAATGAATTGCTGGTTCCTTAAAAAGAACCACCAGGTTATGTTTTGATGGTGCCACGAGGAGGTGAGATGAATATTCCGGGTGATGAACTGTATACCTTGCTCAATGCAGCGCTGAAAAAACGTGGCGAGGAGACGCTCCAGCGTACGCTCTATCTGGCTTTGCGGGAGGCCATTCTGAGCGGAAGACTCCTCTCCGGCTGCCAGCTTTCCGGTTCGCGCACGCTGGCCCGGCAGCTCTCCCTTTCCCGCAATACCGTCAATGCGGCGCTGGACCAGCTCACCCTCGAAGGGTATCTGCAGCGTAATCGCCAGGGAACGCGGGTAACACTGTTTGCTCAGCGTGCTGTCCCGAGGTCATTGCCGGACCCTGCCATCACGCTTGCCAGACGGGTCAGCCTGCTGCCTCCACCGGTGCCGCGGGATACCCCGGTTCTTGCCTTTACGCCGGGGACACCCGCCATTAACTATTTCCCTCTGCCGCTATGGCGGCGGTTGTATGACCGCGTGATGCGGGAGGAGGGAAGCGCCCTGTTAGGCTACGGCGACCCCGCCGGCGAGCCGTCGCTGCGGGCAGCGATTGCCCGGCACCTTGCCTTGTCCCGCGGCATTGACTGTGACGCCAGCCAGATAGTGATCACTGAAGGCGCGCTTGAGGGCGTCAACCTGTGCACGATGCTGTTGAGCGAGCCGGGGGATATCGCCTGGGTAGAAAACCCCGGCTACAGTGGGGCAAAAAGCGCGTTTGTTAAAACCGGCCTGACGATGAGGGGCATTCCGGTGGATGACGAGGGAATGTGCTGGGAGGGACTGAATGCGCCTTCTCCCGCGTTAATTTTTACCTCACCCTCACATCAGTTTCCTTACGGGAGCGTGCTCAGTGCCCGGCGGCGTCTGGCCCTGCTGGCGCTGGCCAGAGAGCATAACGCCTGGATTATTGAGGACGACTACGACAGCGAATTCCGTTATGCCGGTGAGCCCGTACCGGCGATGCTGGGAATGGTGGCGAATGCTCCCGTGGTCTATCTGGGAACGTTCAGTAAGACGCTGTTTCCGTCGCTCAGAATGGGATTCATGGTGTTGCCGCCAGCGCTGGCGACAGCGGCTCGTCCGGCCATTGGCTCGCTATTGCGCGGAGGGCATCGCGCGGAGCAACGTACCCTGGCGCTGTTTATTGAAGAGGGTCATTATGCCCGCCATCTCGCCGCCATGCGTCGGCTCTATCGCAAACGCTACCGCCAGTTGCGGGAAGTGCTGGTTACAGAGCTTCATACCCCGCACCGCATTCTGGCGGGTGAAGGCGGCATGCATCTGACGCTGGCGATAGACGGGATTGACGACCAGAAGCTGGTGGAGCAGGCGAGGGCGTTTCAGCTGGCACCCGCTGCGTTGAGCGGGTATTACCTGGAGGCGAAGCAGGGGAAAACCGGTCTGGTGTTAGGTTACGGCAATACCTCTGCTTCGCAGTTTGTGTCGGGGATCCGACGTATTCAGGCGCTCATTACGCAGCAGCAGGGCGGGAAAGGGTAAAAACATCGTAGAAAGAGAGCTGGCCTTTAGTGGAGACCATTTTCTGCAGCTTCTCTTTTTGCACGGTTTCCACTGCCGGAGAGCGCATGATGCTGTCGATAAGCTCCCCTGGTACGAAACGCGTGTTGTACCATTCGCCGTTGTAGCAGACCCGGAAATCGAGGACATCGATATCTTCGTAACGGTAGCGTGGGTTCACGTCAAAAAAGAAAAAGGCATTAAAGACGACAAACAGCACCACCAGCAGCCAGACGGAGTCCACCAGCGTTTCGGACTGGAGCATCACAATAAGCGTCGCCAGCCAGGCGGCATACATGGCGACAAACAGGCCAGGATGTTTGCGGATAAAGCTAATGCTAAAGCGCGGGCGATTATCGCGCTTTTCGCGGACGTTAAGATCGTCGATGGTGGCGATGAGCAGGCGCTGTATCTCGGTCATTTTTTGCCTTCATGAGAGTTGACAATACAGGGTGACCGCCAATTTTAGGGGAGCCATCAGGCTGAAAAAAGTAACAGTCTGGCGCTAAAAGACCATAACAGTTGGCTCCCCAGACCCTCACAGCGTTTTGATGATTTTTGCCGGGTTACCGCCCACGACGACGTTAGCCGGAACGTCTTTCGTCACGACGGCACCGGAGGCCACCACCACATTATCCCCTATCGTGACGCCAGGGTTAATGACCGCCCGACCACCGAGCCAGACATTATTCCCAATGGTGACGGGTTTTCCAAACTCCACGCCGCTATTACGCGCTTCCGCGTCCAGGGGATGGGTAGCCGTATAAATATGCACACCCGGTGCGAGCATGCAGTTATCGCCAATATGAATGGGGCAGACATCCAGCATCACGCAATCGAAGTTAGCGTAAAAGTTTTTGCCGAGATAAATGTTATATCCATAGTCACAGCGGAAGCTCGGTTCAATATAAGCCCCTTCGCTTTGCCCCAGAAGTTCCGCCAGAATGTTCTGGCGTTCTGTTTTTTCATCCGGCGCGGTGTGGTTATAGCGATAAATCAGATGGCGGGCTCGCAGTCGGTCGGCCCGTAACGTCTCATCACCGGGGCGGTAATGTTCACCGGCAATCATCTTCTGTTTTTCTAAGCTCATGGGAAACCTCTCTGGATGTCATTACCGCAGGGTAATCGGAACAGACCAGAAGGGGAACGTTCCCGACAAGCTGGTGTGACTGTAGTCACAACATTGTTGCTGATGAACACGTTTTACACGGAGACCTGGCATACGCACAGGAGGTCTAACGGGACAGGTAAATATCGTTCAGAACGTGGCGTAGAACTCTACAGACACCTTTCAATGATTAACGGACAAATTTCCATACCGACGTTGGGATTTTGTCATACAGCTTATTCATGGTCAGCTCAGCAAGACGATGGTCAGCGGCTGAATAAAATACCGCCAGTTCATTATCAGAAAGCTCGTATTTATTCTTTTCAATGACGCGTTCGAGGGTGTCAATTGACTGACAACGTCGCAGGCGCATCAAATAATCGATCTTAGTGAGTGGTTTATCAGACATAAATTCACCTTAGTATTAGTAATTGTAATAATTTTAACAGGAAAGACTAACCGGGTTAGCTCTGCTCACGTTGACGAAACAGCGGAATAGCCGGTTTCCCGATTTACGCCATTTTTGCAAATCCTGGGCGTTAATGCCGTAACTGCTGAACAACATAAAGGTGTCATCCAGGTATTCATCAATTTGCTCAATGAGCTTATTATCTTCATTGTACTTAATTTTATAATTAAGTGCGAAGGTTGCGATATGCTCTATCAGCTCATTCAACTGTAAATTGATGGCAGACGTTGGGTCGTTTACCCAGCCATGGTTGCTTTCATCAAGGTTGGCAAGGCAGTCATGGTACAAGGATTCGCAGAGAAATTTCAACTGCGCGATATCATGCCTTTTTGGCGAGTACTCGTCCATAGCGCATCCCCTTCTGAGTGATTTCTTACTCACCGAACATCATTGTCGGGATGGATACAACATACTTAGCCACACGGGTGCGGTGTTCCTGATAACTCTAACTATAAGCCACTCTCATCAGGATTTCATCGCGCTATTACGAAAAATTACAAATAAAACTGCAGACTGCGAGCGTTAACGCAATTGTTCCTCCAGAAGAGAACTTTTTGAACCCAATTAACACTGGCTTTTTATCGCTTCCTTACCTTTCATTGGCTTAGCGTAAACAACGAGAAAAGTTCAGTTCCGGAGTTCTCTTTGTCAGAACTTCTTATTAGGAATATTCCTAACAACTTAAGCGGGGAAATGAAATTAAAAAAATCCTGAATTCACCGATTAAGTTATCCGTTAATTATGATATGTCTAATTAAGATGGCAGAAAATAAATGGAACGACAATAAGCGTAATTTATGATTTTTTCTGAAAATGAAAAAGGCCGCGAATGCGGCCTTTTTATCATGTGGAACCGGTATCAGTGAGGTTCTACCGAATGACTGTGCTCAATATCTTCATTCTTACGGCTGAAGCGGCGGCGAACCACCACGAAGAACACCGGTACGAAGAAGATAGCCAGTACGGTCGCGGTGATCATACCGCCCATAACCCCTGTACCAACCGCGTTCTGCGCGCCGGAGCCCGCACCGGAGCTGATAACCAGCGGCAGTACGCCGAGGATAAACGCCAGGGACGTCATCAGGATAGGGCGCAGACGCATACGAACCGCCTCCAGCGTCGCCTCAATCAGACCTTTGCCTTCTTTCTCCATCAGATCTTTGGCGAATTCGACGATAAGTATCGCGTTCTTCGCCGACAAGCCAATGGTTGTCAGCAGGCCTACCTGGAAGTACACGTCGTTGGTCAGTCCACGGAACGTCGCCGCAAGCAGCGCACCGATAACCCCGAGTGGCACCACCAGCATAACCGAGAACGGAATCGACCAGCTCTCATACAGTGCCGCCAGACACAGGAAGACCACAATCAGTGAAATGGCGTACAGAGCAGGGGCCTGGTTACCGGACAGACGTTCCTGATAGGACATACCGGTCCAGTCATAGCCGATACCCGAAGGCAGTTTGCTTGCCAGTTCTTCCATCAGGTTCATGGCTTCACCGGTGCTTCGGCCCGGCGCGGCCTGACCCAGGATCTCCATAGATGGCAGACCGTTATAGCGTTCCAGACGCGGTGAACCATACTCCCAGCGCGACGTAGAGAACGCCGAGAACGGCACCATCTGACCGTTGCTGCCACGCACGAACCAGTTATTGATATCGTTCGGCAACATACGGTATTGCGCTTCTGACATCACGTACACTTTCTTCACACGACCGCGGTCGATGAAGTCGTTAACGTAGCTACCGCCCCAGGCTGCACCCAGCGTGGTATTGATGTCACTGATGGACACGCCCAGCGCCTGAGCTTTCTCCTGGTCGATATCGATTTTGAACTGCGGCGTATCTTCCAGGCCGTTTGGACGCACGCCGACCAGCAGGTCAGGATGTTTCGCGACTTCACCAAACAACTGGTTACGCGCCTGCGTCAGTTTTTCGTGACCCAGACCGCCCTGGTCGATCAGCTGGAAGTCGAAACCGGTCGCGGTACCCAGTTCAACAATCGCTGGCAGGTTGAAGGCGAAGACCATCGCATCTTTAATCTGCGAGAAGGTGCCCATTGCACGGCCGGTAATGGCCTCAACTTTATTCTCTTTACCCGGGCGTTCCGCCCAGTCTTTCAGAGAGACGAAGGCGATACCGGTGTTCTGACCACGACCCGCAAAACCAAAGCCGTTAACCGCAAACACGGACTCAACGTTGGCTTTCTCTTTGGTGAGGTAGTAGTCCGTCACTTCATCCAGCACTTTTTGGGTACGCTCTTGCGACGCACCCGCCGGAAGCTGTGCCATCGTCAGGAACACGCCCTGGTCTTCATCCGGCAGGAACGAGCTTGGCAGACGAACGAACAGGAAAGCCATGCCTACCACGATGATGATATAGAGCAGCAGATAACGACCGGTGCTGCGCAGGATGTTACCCACGCTGTCGGTGTAGTGGTGCGTGCTCTTATCAAACATGCGGTTAAACCAGCCGAAGAATCCTTTGTGCTCGCCATGGCCGCCTTTCTGAATCGGCTTCAACATCGTGGCACACAGCGCAGGCGTCAGGATCAACGCCACCAGCACCGACAGCGCCATCGCCGAGACGATGGTAATCGAGAACTGACGGTAAATCGCACCGGTAGAGCCCCCGAAGAAGGCCATCGGGATAAATACCGCAGACAGAACCATCGCAATACCGACCAGCGCGCCCTGGATCTGACCCATTGATTTACGGGTCGCTTCTTTCGGCGGCAGACCCTCTTCCGCCATGACACGCTCGACGTTTTCTACCACCACGATGGCGTCATCCACCAGCAAGCCGATGGCGAGCACCATCCCGAACATCGTCAGGGTGTTTATCGAGAAGCCAAAGGCCGCGAGGATGGCAAATGTCCCCAGCAGAACGACCGGAACGGCGATAGTGGGGATAAGCGTTGCACGGAAGTTTTGCAGGAACAGATACATTACCAGGAAGACCAGAATGATTGCTTCTGCCAGCGTTTTCACCACTTCGTGGATCGAGATTTTAACGAACGGTGTGGTGTCGTACGGATAAACGATCTTCAGACCTGACGGGAAGAACGGTTCCATTTTCTTCAGTTCTGCACGGATCGCCGTGGCGGTGTCCAGGGCGTTAGCGCCTGTCGCCAGTTTGATACCCAGACCCGAAGCTGGTTTACCATTGAACTTCGCGATGATGTCGTAGTTCTCACCGCCCAGCTCAACTTTCGCCACGTCGCGCAGGCGAACCTGCGAGCCGTCCTGATTCACTTTCAGCAGAATTTTGCTGAACTCATCAGCGGAGGTCAGACGGGTTTGCGCGATGATCGAGGCGTTAAGCTGCTGGCCTTTCACCGGCGGCGTGCCGCCTAACTGGCCGGCTGCCACCTGGGCGTTCTGCGCTTTAATGGCGTTAATCACGTCAACCGGGGTCAACTGGAAGTTGTTCAGTTTGTTCGGATCCATCCAGATACGCATCGCGTACTGGGAACCGAACAGCTGCACGTCACCCACACCGGAGGTACGGCTGATGGCGTCCTTCATGTTGGCGCCTACGTAGTCGGAAATATCCTCCTGCGTCATGGTGCCGTTGGTGTTGATAACGCCGACAACCATCAGGAAGCTACTGGACGATTTCTCAACGCTCACGCCCTGCTGTTGCACTTCCTGCGGCAGCAATGGCATCGCCAGCTGCAGCTTGTTCTGCACCTGAACCTGCGCAATGTCAGCATCCGTACCTGATTCGAAGGTCAGGGTGATCTGCACGGTACCGGTGGAGTCACTGTTTGAGGACATGTACATCAGGTTATCGATACCGTTCATGTTCTGTTCGATAACCTGCGTGACGGTGTCCTGCACCGTTTTCGCATCAGCCCCTGGATAGGTTGCGGAAATTGTCACCGCCGGTGGCGCAATCGTTGGATATTGCGCGACAGGCAGCTTCAGGATCGCAAGTCCCCCAGCCAGCATGATGATAATGGCGATCACCCACGCAAATATGGGGCGATCGATAAAGAAATTAGGCATGTCTTAACGGCTCCTGTTTAAGTTAAGACTTGGTTTGTTCTGACTGGCCAGCGGCCGAAGCTTGTTGTTTATCGTCAGATTTCACTTCCTGTGCTTTAACCTGCGCGCCAGGACGAACTTTTTGCAAACCAGTAACAATCACGCGATCGCCATCTTTCAGACCTTCCGTCACCAGCCATTTATCGCCAATCGCCTGGGTTGCGGTGATATTGCGCATTTCGACTTTGTCATCTGCCCCAACAACCAGTGCGCTCGCATCGCCGCGTGGCGTACGGGTCACACCCTGCTGTGGAACCAGAAGGGCGGTTGGATTCGTTCCTTCTTCCAGACGTGCGCGAACAAACATTCCTGGCAGCAGATTTTTGTCAGGGTTCGGGAAAATCGCACGTAAGGTGATGGAACCGGTGGTCTGGTCGACCGTCACATCAGAGAACTCCAGGGTACCTTCCTGCGGGAACTTGATACCGTCGTTAGTAATCAGCTCCACTTTGGCTTTGCCGTTTTCCTGTTTCAGGGTGCCGTTAGCCAGCTCCTGTTTCAGACGCAGGAAGTCGTTGCTGGACTGCGTAACGTCAACGTAGATCGGGTCAAGCTGCTGTACGGTCGCCAGCGCCGTGGTCTGACCGTTCTGCACCAGCGCTCCTTCCGTCACGGAAGACTTACCAATACGACCGCTGATAGGGGAGGTCACTTTGGTATAGGCCAGGTTGATGCGCGCGGTTTCAACGGCCGCTTTCGCTGCCACCACAGCCGCGTTCGCCTGCTGGGCATCCGCCAGGGCAGTATCGTAATCCTGTTGGCTGATGTACTTGGTACCGAGCAGTTTCTGGTAACGGTTCAGCGTCAACTGGGCAATTTTGGCCGCGGCTTGCGCTTTCGCCAGGTCGCCTTTGGCGCTTTCATAATTTGCCTGATAGGTTGCGGGATCAATCTGATACAGAGACTCACCGGCCTGCACATCACCGCCTTCAGTAAAGTTACGTTTCAGGATAATGCCGCTAACCTGAGGACGCACTTCCGCAATGCGGTAAGCATTTGTACGGCCAGGTAATTCGGTGGTGATTTGTAGAGGTTCAGATTTGAGCGTCACGACGCCTACTTCTGGCGCCTGCTGAGCTCCTTGTTGAGCCGGTTTGTCGTCACATCCTGTTAGCGCTAAGCTGCCTGAGAGCATCAGAACGACCGCCAGAGGCGTTAACCCTCTGTTTTTGTTCATATGTAAACCTCGAGTGTCCGATTTCAAATTGATCAATGGTCCTGAGTCCAAAAACCCATTGCTGCGTTTATATTATCGTCATGCTATGGTACATACATTCACAAATGTATGTAAATCTGACTCCTGTAAATTCACTCACCTATGGCACGAAAAACCAAACAACAAGCGCTGGAAACCCGACAACACATTCTGGATGTGGCAATACGTTTGTTTTCCCAGCAGGGGGTGTCATCCACCTCGCTGGCTCAAATTGCTCAGGCTGCCGGTGTGACGCGGGGAGCGATTTACTGGCATTTTAAAGACAAGTCAGATCTGTTCAGTGAAATCTGGGAGCTTTCAGAGTCCAGCATTAGCGATCTCGAGAGTGAGTATCGGGCAAAATTCCCTGACGATCCACTCTCAGTATTAAGAGAAATATTAGTATATATCCTTGAAGCGACGGTAGTTGAAGAACGTCGCAGGCTAATGATGGAAATTATCTTCCATAAATGCGAGTTCGTGGGCGAGATGGCGGTGGTGCAGCAGGCGCAGCGCAGCCTTAGCCTGGAGAGCTATGACCGTATTGAGCACAACCTGCGGCTGTGCATGGAGGCAAAACTGTTACCGGCCAATCTGTTCACCCGCCGGGCGGCTATCCTGATGCGTAGCTACATTTCCGGTCTGATGGAAAACTGGCTCTTTGCGCCGCAATCCTTTGACCTCAAAGCGGAAGCCCGCAGCTACGTCGCGATTTTACTGGAAATGCTACAGCTCTGTCCGACGCTGCGCAGCGATGCGCCTCCGCTAACTGCCTGAGGCCTTTCCAGGATTTATCTCAGAGGATAACGTTCGCGCTATTCTGCTTCAGGCGAGCGTGATATTCTTCACGCCGGACTATTTTCGGTCATCTTCTGACATCATTCACAATTATGCTGCCCATCAATCGCTCGCAACATCCTGTTTTTGCATTGCTCTTTGCGATGCTGTTTTTCTTCGCTACGGCGCCGCTGACATGGGCCCGCGCCGATAACAGCAATGATATCCCCTCGCGTGCCGATGTTCAGTCGCAACTCGACACCCTGAACAAACAGAAAGACCTCTCGCCTCAGGATAAGCTTACCCAGCAGGATTTGACGGAAACGCTGGAAACGCTGGATAAAATTGAGCGTGTTAAAGCCGAAACCGCCCAGCTTCGTCAGAAGGTGGCGCAGGCCCCTGAAAATATGCGTAAAGCGACGGAATCGCTGAATGCCCTGAGTGACGTCGATAACGACGACGAAACGCGCAAAACGCTCTCGACGCTCTCCCTGCGTCAGCTGGAATCGCGCGTTGCGCAGTTACTCGACGACCTGCAAACCGCGCAATCCGATCTCGCAACCTATAACAGCCAGCTGGTCTCCCTGCAGACCCAGCCCGAGCGTGTGCAAAACGCGATGTACGCCGCGTCTCAGCAGCTGCAGCAAATCCGCAACCGTCTGAATGGCACGACGGTGGGGGAAGGCACACTGCGCCCGACCCAGCAAACCCTGCTGCTGGTGCAGCAGACGTTGCTCAATGCGCAGATCGAACAGCAGCGTAAAAGCCTGGAAGGGAACACGGTGCTGCAGGATACGCTGCAGAAGCAGCGTGATTACGTCACCGCAAATATTAATCGCCTGGAACACCAGCTTCAGCTGTTGCAGGAGGCGGTTAACAGCAAGCGTCTGACGCTGACGGAAAAAACCGCCCAGGAGGCCGTCTCACCTGACGAAACCGCCCGCATCCAGGCGAACCCGCTGGTGAAGCAGGAGCTTGAGGCTAACCATCAGCTTAGTCAGCGCCTGATACTGGCGACAGAAAACGGCAACTCGCTGGTTCAGCAAAATATCAAAGTTAAAAACTGGCTGGATCGTGCGCTGCAGGCGGAACGCAATATCAAAGAGCAGATCGCGGTCCTCAAAGGCAGCCTCCTGCTGTCGCGTATTCTCTACCAGCAGCAGCAGACGCTCCCGTCCGCCGATGAGCTGGAGGACATGACCAACCGCATTGCGGATTTACGTCTGGAACAATTCGACGTTAACCAGCAGCGCGATGCCCTGTTCCAGAGCGATGCCTTTGTCGCCAAAATTGAAGAGGGCCATTCCAGTGACGTGAATCCTGAAGTGCACGATGCGCTGCTCCAGGTTGTTGATATGCGTCGCGAGCTGCTGGACCAGCTCAACAAACAGCTGGGCAACCAGCTAATGATGGCCATTAACCTGCAAATCAACCAGCAGCAGCTGGTGAGCGTCTCGAAAAGCCTGCAGGAGATCCTGACCCAGCAGATTTTCTGGGTAAACAGCAACAAACCGATGGACTGGGACTGGGTGAAATCCTTCCCGGAGACGCTGAAAACGCAGATCAAGAGCATGAAAATCACCGTGAACTGGGAGAAAGCCTGGCCTGCGGTGATGATTGCCTTCCTGGCGGGGTTACCGTTGCTACTGATCGCGGGTCTGATTCGCTGGCGTCTGGGCTGGCTGAAAAAATACCAGGCCAAACTGGCGTCTGAAGTGGGGCAACTGCGAAACGATAGCCAGCTGCATACGCCAAAAGCGATTCTGATCGACCTCATTCGTGCCCTGCCGGTATGCCTGATTATTCTGGCGGTGGGCCTGATCCTGCTCACCATGCAGCTTAACGTCAGCGATCTGCTGTGGGCGTTCAGTAAAAAACTGGCGCTGTTCTGGCTGGTGTTCGGCGTGTGCTGGAAGGTGCTGGAAAAAGACGGCGTGGCCGTGCGTCATTTCAACATGCCTGCCCAGCTGACCAGCCACTGGCGTCGTCAAATTGTGCGCATCAGCCTGGCGCTCCTGCCGCTGCACTTCTGGTCGGTTGTCTCTGAACTTTCCCCGCTGCATCTGATGGATGATGTGCTGGGCCAGCTGGTCATACTGCTGAACCTGCTGCTGATTGCTATCCTGATGTGGCCGATGTGCCGCGACAGCTGGCGTGATAAAGAGTCCCACAATATTCGTCTGGCCACCGTGACGGTGCTGGCGATCATTCCGCTGGCGCTGATGGTGCTTACGGCGACGGGCTACTTCTATACCACGCTGCGCCTGTCCGGACGCTGGATTGAAACGGTCTATCTGGTGATCGTCTGGAACCTGCTCTACCAGACCGTGCTGCGCGGCCTGAGCGTAGCGGCCCGTCGCATTGCCTATCGCCGCGCCATCGCGCGTCGTCAGCATCAGGTGAAAGAGGGGGCCGAAGGGGCTGAGCCACAGGAAGAGCCGACCATCGCGCTGGAGCAGGTTAACCAGCAGACGCTGCGTATCACCATGCTGGTGATGATCGCGCTGTTCGCCGTGATGTTCTGGGCAATCTGGTCCGATCTTATTACCGTTTTCGCCTATCTCGACAGTATTACCCTCTGGCAATACAACGGAACCGAAGCCGGTGCGGCGGTCATGAAAAGCGTGACCATGGGTAGCCTGCTGTTTGCTCTGGTGTCGTCGGTCGTGGCCTGGGCGCTGATTCGCAACCTGCCGGGCCTGCTGGAAGTGCTGGTTCTGTCGCGTCTGAATCTGCGCCAGGGGGCCTCGTACGCCATTACCACGATCCTCAACTACGTCATCATTATTGTGGGGGCGATGACGGTCTTTGGCTCGCTTGGCGTGTCGTGGGACAAACTGCAGTGGCTGGCGGCCGCGCTCTCGGTCGGTCTGGGTTTTGGTCTGCAGGAGATCTTCGGTAACTTTGTCTCTGGCCTGATTATCCTGTTCGAACGTCCGGTGCGTATCGGCGATACCGTCACCATCGGCACTTTCTCCGGTACGGTCAGCAAGATCCGTATTCGTGCTACCACCATCACCGACTTCGATCGTAAAGAGGTGATCATCCCGAACAAAGCGTTTGTGACCGAGCGTCTGATCAACTGGTCGCTCTCCGACACGGTGACGCGCGTGGTGATCCGCCTGGGCGTGGCGTATGGATCGGATCTGGAGAAGGTGAAAGAGGTGCTGCTCAAGGCGGCTTCGGAACATCCGAAAGTGATGCACGATCCGGCCCCGGCGGTGTTCTTCACCACCTTTGGGCCGAGCACGCTGGATCACGAGCTGCGTTTATACGTGCGTGAACTGCGTGACCGCAGCTACACGGTGGATGAGCTGAACCGTTCTATCGATCGCCTGTGTCGTGAAAACGATATAAATATCGCCTTCAACCAGCTTGAGGTTCACCTGCGTAATGAAAAAGGTGATGAGCATACGGAAGTGAAGCGCGAGATTAAGGGAGACGACCCTCATCCTAACCCTCTCCCTTGAAGGGAGAGGGAATAATCTGGTGCGGGCTGCTTTTACCCTCTCTCCTCTGGGGAGAGGGTAGGGTGAGGGGAACGTTTTCCCTCAAAATCCCGACGCACAATCTCCAGCGCCTTCAGTACCGTTTCTGCAGGGATCTCATGATTCTCCAGCAGCATAATCAAATCGACGGCCAGTTTGACCTCATCGGGTGCATTTTCCAGTGACATAAGTATGGCTCCTGTTAACGGGTCAAACGTTCAATGACGTGCTCAATCTCCTCCAGCGCCTGACGGCAGCGGACGATGCGACCTTCCAGCGCGCCAATCTCGCGCATCAATAGCTGCTGCTCTTCCAGCGTTTCGCTGTTGTTCAGCCGCACTTCGCGTTCGCGCTTCATCTCAAACAGCCGGCGTTCAAACTCCTGATTTTCCAGCCGCTTTCGCTGCCATTTGCCGAGCCCCGGCGAGGCGCTGTCCCAGGCGCGCAGCGGCCAGGCGGCAATTTCGCGGTGCAGGGCGGTAATCTGCTCAGTGAGATGCTCAGCGAGCCACGCCACCTGTTCAGGCTGTTCACGCTCAACGGCATGGCGCAACTCGTCGAGATTCGTCTGCGCTTCCGCAATATACTCCTCGATTACCGTGCTGCGGGTACGAAAAAGCTGCCGGTCAAAGCGCGGCTTCAGCGTGGCGTGCCCCAGCAGAGGGGTGGCCTCGGCTCGCAGGGTGGTCAGCTGTTTTTGCAGCATCTCCAGAAGCAAGTCTGTTTTCAAGGCGCTCTCCAGTGGTAAAGTAGCCATTCAGTTTGATAACGATTCGCATTATGCAGCGTACTATTTTAATCATCATTGGCTGGCTCGCGGTAGTGCTTGGCACGCTGGGTGTGGTTTTACCCCTGCTGCCAACCACGCCGTTTATTCTGCTGGCGGCCTGGTGCTTCGCCCGCTCGTCACCGCGTTTTCACCACTGGCTGCTGTATCGCTCGTGGTTTGGCGGCTATCTGCGGCACTGGCAAAAACACCGGGCCATGCCGCCCGGTGCGAAGCCGCGCGCGATTGCGGTGATCCTCATCACCTTCGCGATATCATTATGGCTGGTGAAAATGCTGTGGGTGCGGATCCTGTTGCTGGTCATTCTCACCTGTCTGCTCATCTTCATGTGGCGGATCCCCGTGGTTGATGAAAAGCAACAAAAGCACTGAAGCCTCATCATGGCTGTTGCAATTATCACGCGCAGCCAGTAAATTCGACCGTTTTCGAGCACAGGTGCGCCTGGTCAAAGGTTAAACAATTGTTGCCTTGGCCGACTCGTTGCGCGCCGTGAGTAACACTGTTTCATTTAGGCAAAACCGATGACCGCAACTGCACAGCAGCTTGAATATCTGAAAAACAGCATCAAAAGCATCCAGGACTATCCAAAGCCTGGCATTCTTTTCCGTGATGTCACCAGCTTGCTGGAAGACCCGAAAGCGTACGCGCTCAGCATTGAACTGCTGGTCGAGCGTTATAAAAACGCCGGGATCACCAAAGTAGTAGGTACTGAAGCCCGCGGCTTCCTGTTTGGCGCACCGGTTGCGCTGGCGATGGGCGTTGGGTTTGTGCCAGTGCGTAAACCGCGCAAGCTGCCGCGTGAAACCATCGCCGAGAGCTATGAGCTGGAGTACGGCACCGATCAGCTGGAGATCCACGTTGATGCGATCAAGCCTGGCGACAAAGTGCTGGTGGTTGACGACCTGCTGGCAACCGGCGGCACTATCGAAGCAACGGTGAAGCTGATTCGTCGTCTGGGTGGCGAAGTGACCGACGCGGCCTTCATCATCAACCTGTTCGATCTCGGCGGTGAGCAGCGCCTGGAAAAACAGGGCATTACCAGCTACAGCCTGGTGCCTTTCCCGGGTCATTAATCCCGGTTTTCACAACCTCGCTCAATGGGTGAGGTTGTGATAGCATTCCCCTCCATAAATTCACCTTCCAGCGTTGCAGAGCCTGCCCATGAGTTATCAGGTGTTAGCCCGTAAATGGCGACCACAAACCTTTGCTGACGTTGTCGGTCAGGAGCATGTGCTGACGGCCCTGGCGAACGGCTTGTCGCTAGGTCGCATCCATCACGCTTATCTTTTCTCCGGCACCCGCGGCGTCGGTAAGACCTCTATTGCCCGTTTGCTGGCAAAAGGTCTCAACTGCGAAACCGGGATCACTGCCACCCCCTGCGGCGTGTGTGATAACTGCCGGGAGATCGAGCAGGGGCGTTTTGTCGATCTGATCGAGATCGACGCCGCCTCACGCACCAAAGTTGAGGATACCCGCGACCTGCTGGACAACGTCCAGTACGCCCCGGCGCGCGGCCGCTTCAAGGTCTACCTGATCGATGAAGTGCACATGCTGTCCCGCCACAGCTTCAACGCCCTGCTGAAAACGCTGGAAGAGCCGCCTGCGCACGTGAAATTCCTGCTGGCGACCACCGATCCGCAAAAGCTGCCGGTCACCATCTTGTCCCGCTGCCTGCAGTTCCATTTGAAGGCGCTGGACGTTGAGCAGATCCGCACGCAGCTTGAGCACATTCTTGACGAAGAGAAGATTGTCCACGAACCGCGCGCCCTGCAGCTGCTGGCCCGCGCGGCAGACGGCAGCCTGCGTGATGCGTTAAGCCTCACCGACCAGGCGATTGCCAGCGGTGACGGCAAGCTCTCGACTGACGCGGTCAGCACCATGCTCGGTACGCTGGATGACGATCAGGCGCTTTCGCTTATTGAGGCGATGATTGCCGCCAACGGTGAACGCGTAATGTCGCTGGTGAATGCCGCAGCCGCACGGGGTATTGAATGGGAAGGGCTGCTGGTTGAGATGCTTAGCCTGCTGCACCGCGTGGCAATGCTGCAGCTTTCTCCGTCGGCCATTGGCGCCGATATGGCCGCCATTGAACAGCGGATGCGTGAACTAGCCCGCACCGTGCCGCCTGCCGACGTGCAGCTCTACTACCAGACGCTGCTGATTGGCCGTAAAGAGTTACCGTTCGCGCCGGACCCGAGAATGGGCGTTGAAATGACGTTGCTGCGCGCGCTGGCGTTCCACCCGCGCATGCCGCTGCCGGAGCCTGAGGCGCCACGGCAGTCTTTCGCCCCGGTCGCCCCAACGGCGGTGATGTCGCCGCAGCAGGTACCGCCGCAGCCGACACCGCCGGCGCAGAACGTGCCGCTGTCGGACGCCACCAGTTCGGTGCTTGCCGCACGCAGCCAACTGCAGCGTGCCCAGGGAGTAACCAAACCAAAAAAGAGTGAACCGGCAGCGCCAGGAAGAGCGCGGCCGGTGAACAACGCCGCGCTTGAACGACTGGCCTCGGTAACGGAGCGCGTACAGTCGCGTCCGGCACCGTCCGCGCTCGAGCAGAAAGCCCCGGTGAAAGAAGAGGCTTACCGCTGGAAGGCGACCACCGTTGTCGAAACGGTCAAGGAAGTGGTTGCCACGCCGAAAGCGCTGAAAAAGGCGCTGGAGCATGAAAAAACGCCGGAGCTGGCCGCGAAGCTTGCCGAAGAGGCTATTGCGCGCGACGCCTGGGCCGCTGAGGTCAGCCAGCTCCAGTTGCCGAAGCTGGTCGAGCAGGTCGCGCTGAATGCCTGGAAAGAGCAGGACGGCAATCAGGTGCGTTTGCACCTGCGTCCGGGTCAACGCCACCTGAATTCACCCGGTGCGCAAAAGGCGCTGGCCGAGGCGCTGGCCGCTTTACAGGGTTCACCGGTTGAATTGACTATCATTGAAGATGATAATCCGGCGGTGAAAACGCCGCTGGAGTGGCGCCAGGCCATTTATGAAGAGAAGCTCGCGCAGGCGCGCGAGGCGATTATTGCGGATAACAACATTCAGACCCTGCGCCGGTTCTTCGACGCCGATCTGGATGAAGAGAGTATTCGCCCCATTTGATCGTGAGTCTGACTTACGGTTGTAATCCTTAAACGTGAAAGAAGAGAGAAGCCTATGTTTGGTGGAAAAGGCGGTCTGGGTGGCCTGATGAAGCAGGCTCAGCAGATGCAGGAAAAAATGCAGAAGATGCAGGAAGAGATCGCTCAGCTGGAAGTCACGGGTGAATCCGGTGCCGGTCTGGTCAAAGTGACCATCAACGGTGCGCACAACTGCCGTCGCGTTGAAATCGACCCGAGCCTGCTCGAAGACGACAAAGAGATGCTGGAAGATCTGGTTGCTGCCGCGTTTAACGATGCTGCGCGCCGTATCGACGAAACTCAGAAAGATAAAATGGCCTCCGTTTCCAGCGGTATGCAACTGCCGCCTGGCTTCAAGATGCCATTCTGATGCAAACCAGTCCGCTGCTCACGCAGTTAATGGAAGCACTGCGCTGCCTGCCGGGCGTTGGCCCGAAGTCAGCGCAGCGCATGGCGTTTACGCTATTGCAGCGCGACCGCAGCGGCGGGATGCGCCTGGCGCAGGCTTTAACCCGCGCCATGTCAGAAATTGGTCACTGTGCGGATTGCCGTACCTTTACCGAGCAGGATGTTTGTAACATCTGCACGAACCCGCGTCGTCAGGAAAACGGTCAGATTTGCGTGGTGGAGAGTCCGGCGGACATCTACGCCATCGAACAAACCGGGCAGTTTTCTGGCCGCTATTTCGTGCTGATGGGGCATCTCTCCCCGCTGGACGGTATTGGCCCGGACGATATCGGTCTTGACCGCCTTGAACAGCGTCTTGAGTCCGAAACGATCAAAGAGGTGATCCTCGCCACCAACCCCACGGTGGAAGGAGAAGCTACTGCCAACTACATCGCCGAGCTGTGCGCGCAGTATGGCGTTGACGCCAGCCGCATCGCTCACGGCGTGCCGGTCGGCGGCGAGCTGGAGATGGTGGACGGCACTACGCTGTCCCACTCTCTGGCAGGACGTCACAAGATTATTTTCTGACCAAACGGAGGTGGCGTTTGCCGCCTTCGCTTGAAAATTTCCCCCCTTATCCCCATCTCTCCCTCAACGTTTTAAAACCCCATTAAATGGCATTGTTGAGGTCGACATAGATGAAAGGACAAGAAACCCGTGGTTTCCAGTCAGAAGTAAAACAGCTTCTGCACCTGATGATCCATTCCCTGTATTCCAACAAAGAAATTTTTCTGCGTGAGCTGATTTCCAACGCCTCCGATGCGGCGGACAAGCTGCGCTTCCGCGCACTGTCTAACCCGGATCTGTACGAAGGCGACGGTGAGCTGCGCGTGCGCGTCTCTTTCAATAAAGAGAACCGCACTCTGACCATCGCCGATAACGGCATCGGGATGAACCGCGACGAGGTGATCGACCACCTCGGGACCATCGCCAAATCCGGCACCAAAGCGTTCCTCGAGTCCATGGGCTCTGACCAGGCGAAAGACAGCCAACTGATCGGTCAGTTCGGTGTGGGTTTCTACTCGGCGTTCATCGTGGCGGACAAAGTCACCGTGCGCACCCGCGCGGCGGGCGACAGCGCGGAGAATGGCGTGCTGTGGGAATCGAAAGGTGAAGGCGAATACACCGTTGATGACATCACCAAAGCGGATCGCGGGACCGAAATCACCCTGCACCTGCGTGAAGGGGAAGATGATTTCCTGAACGACTGGCGCGTACGCTCCATCATCAGCAAGTACTCCGATCACATCGCGCTGCCGGTTGAGATTGAAAAACAGGAAGAGAAAGACGGTGAAACCATCGTTTCCTGGGAGAAAATCAACAAGGCGCAGGCGCTGTGGACGCGCAACAAGGCTGAAATCAAGGACGACGAGTACAACGAGTTCTACAAGCATATCGCCCACGACTTTACCGACCCGCTGACCTGGAGCCACAACCGCGTGGAAGGTAAGCAGGAGTACACCAGCCTGCTGTACATCCCGGCGCAGGCGCCGTGGGACATGTGGAACCGCGATCACAAGCATGGCCTGAAGCTGTACGTGCAGCGCGTCTTCATCATGGACGACGCCGAGCAGTTCATGCCGAACTACCTGCGCTTTGTGCGCGGCCTGATAGATTCCAACGATCTGCCGCTGAACGTCTCCCGTGAAATTCTGCAGGACAGCACCGTCACCCGTAACTTGCGCAACGCCCTGACCAAACGTGCGCTGCAGATGCTGGAAAAACTGGCGAAAGACGATGCGGAAAAATATCAGACCTTCTGGAAACAGTTCGGTCTGGTGCTGAAAGAAGGCCCGGCTGAAGACATGGCGAACGTTGAAACCATCGCTAAACTGCTGCGCTTTGCCTCTACGCATACCGACTCCTCCGCGCAGACCGTGTCGCTGGAAGAGTACATCTCCCGCATGAAAGAAGGGCAGGAGAAGATCTACTACATCACCGCCGATAGCTACGCCGCAGCGAAGAGCAGCCCGCACCTGGAGCTGTTGCGCAAGAAAGGTATCGAAGTACTGCTGCTGTCCGACCGCATAGACGAATGGATGATGAACTACCTGACCGAGTTCGACGGTAAGGCGTTCCAGTCTGTTGCGAAGGCAGACGAGTCCATCGACAAGCTGGCAGATGAAGTGGATGAAAATGCGAAAGAAGCCGAGAAGGCGCTGGAGCCGTTCATTGAGCGCGTGAAAACGCTGCTGGGCGAGCGCGTAAAAGAGGTGCGTTTCACTCACCGTCTGACCGACACTCCGGCCATTGTCACCACCGATGCCGATGAAATGAGCACCCAGATGGCGAAGCTGTTCGCGGCTGCGGGCCAGGCGGTGCCGGAAGTGAAATATATTTTCGAGCTGAACCCGGATCATCCTCTGGTGAAACGCGCGGCGGATACCCAGGACGAAGCCCGCTTTGCTGAGTGGGTTGAGCTGCTGCTGGACCAGTCTCTGCTGGCCGAACGCGGCACGCTGGAAGATCCTAACCTGTTCATTAAACGTGTGAATGCGCTGCTGCTGGCGTAGCTAAACACCTGCCCCTCACCCAGCCCTCTCCCCAAAGGTGAGAGGGTTAGGGTGAGGGGGCATTCTCGCACTATCCCAAATTATCTCCCCCCATTAACCGTTTCAGCCTTCCCGCCTTCCTTGAGCCGCACTCGTTCTGGTGGTATTGTTTAGCGCTTTTGAAAAATTGAATCGACTTTTGAGGGGATTTTCGCAATGCGTATTATTCTGCTTGGCGCTCCGGGCGCGGGTAAAGGAACTCAGGCTCAGTTCATCATGGAGAAATACGGTATTCCGCAAATCTCCACCGGTGATATGCTGCGCGCCGCTGTAAAATCTGGCTCCGAGCTGGGTAAACAAGCGAAAGACATCATGGACGCAGGCAAGCTGGTGACTGACGAGCTGGTTATTGCTCTGGTCAAAGAGCGCATTGCTCAGGAAGACTGCCGTAACGGTTTCCTGCTGGACGGTTTCCCACGCACCATTCCTCAGGCTGACGCCATGAAAGAAGCGGGCATCAACGTGGACTACGTTCTGGAGTTCGACGTACCGGACGAGCTGATCGTTGATCGTATCGTTGGCCGTCGCGTACACGCTGCGTCTGGCCGCGTTTACCACATCAAATTCAACCCACCTAAGGTTGAAGGCAAAGATGACGTGACCGGCGAAGAGCTGACCACCCGTAAAGACGATCAGGAAGAGACCGTGCGTAAGCGCCTGGTGGAATACCATCAGATGACTGCGCCGCTGATCGGCTACTACACCAAAGAAGCGCAGGCGGGTAACACCAAATACGCGAAAGTTGACGGCACCAAAGCCGTGGCTGACGTGCGTGCTGAGCTGGAAAAAATCCTCGGCTAATCGCATCTCTCTCACCCGGGCCACCGGGTGAGAAAAATTCTCATCTTACCTATTACAGCAATGGGTTTCGTTTAAACGCATTTCCGCTACAATTGACAACCATTCAAATGGTTAAGAGGCGTGAATGAGTCAGGCGAAAACCGGCATCCTGCTTGCCAATCTGGGTACTCCAGAAGCACCTACATCAGACGCGGTAAAACGCTACCTGCGACAATTTTTAAGCGACACGCGCGTCGTGGATTTTCCGCGACTGCTGTGGTGGCCGCTGCTGCGTGGCGTCATTCTGCCGATCCGTTCTCCGCGCGTCGCCAAACTCTATCAGTCCGTGTGGATGGAAGAGGGCTCGCCGCTGATGGTTTACAGCCGTCGCCAGGAAAAAGCGCTGGCTGCCCGCCTGCCGGAGATGCCCGTCGCGCTCGGCATGAGCTACGGCAAACCGTCCCTGGAAAGCGCGGTGGATTCACTGCTGGCGCAGGGCGTGGACCATATCGTGGTGCTGGCGCTCTATCCGCAGTACTCCTGCTCGACGGTAGCCGCCGTCTGGGACGAGCTGGCCCGCATTCTGGCGACCCGACGTCGCATTCCGGGCGTGACCTTTATTCGCGACTATGCGGATAACGAGCTGTACATCAAGGCGCTTGCCAACAGCGCGCGCGCGTCGTTTGAAAAACACGGCGAGCCGGATCTGCTGCTGCTCTCCTATCACGGCATCCCGCAGCGTTTCGCCAACGAAGGGGATGATTACCCGCAGCGCTGTCGCGATACCACCCGCGAACTGGTCTCCGCCCTTGGCCTGCCGCCGGAGAAGGTGATGATGACCTTCCAGTCGCGCTTCGGCCGCGAGCCGTGGCTGACGCCGTACACCGATGAAACCCTCAAAATGCTCGGTGAGAAGGGCGTGAAGCATGTTCAGGTGATGTCGCCGGGCTTCTCGGCTGACTGCCTGGAAACGCTGGAGGAGATCGCGGTGCAAAACCGGGAATTTTTCCTTGAGGCTGGCGGTGAAAAGTACGAGTACATTCCGGCGCTTAACGATTCGCCAGAACATATCGACATGATGGTCTCGCTGGTGACGAACAGCCGCTGATCGCACTCCGGGCCGGGTTTGTGCTACCATTCCCGGCCCATATTCTTCGTACAGTTCAGACCATGAAATTTCCCGGTAAACGCAAATCCAAACACTACTTTCCCGTCGATGCCCGCGATCCGCTCCTGCAGCAAATCCAGCCTGAAAATGAAACCAGCGCGGCCTGGGTCGTCGGTATCGACCAGACGCTGGTGGACATTGAAGCGAAAGTGGATGATGAGTTTGTCGCCCGTTACGGTCTGAGCGCCGGTCACTCGCTGGTGATTGAAGATGACGTGGCCGAAGCGCTGTACCAGGAGCTGGTGCGCGAAAACCTGATTACCCATCAGTTTGCCGGTGGCACCATCGGTAATACCATGCACAACTACTCCGTGCTGGCTGACGACCGCTCTGTCCTGCTCGGCGTCATGTGCAGCAATATCGAAATCGGTGGCTACGCCTACCGTTATCTGTGCAACACCTCCAGCCGTACCGATCTGAACTATCTCCAGGGCGTTGACGGGCCGATTGGCCGCTGCTTTACGCTGATCGGCGAATCCGGTGAACGTACCTTTGCCATCAGCCCGGGCCACATGAATAAGCTGCGCGCGGAAAGCATTCCTGAAGAGGTGATCGCGGGCGCGTCGGCGCTGGTACTGACCTCCTATCTGGTGCGCTGCAAGCCGGGAGAGCCGATGCCGGAAGCCACCATGAAAGCCATTGAGTACGCCAAAAAGTACGATGTGCCGGTGGTGTTAACACTGGGCACCAAATTCGTGATTGCCGATAACCCGGAGTGGTGGCAGGCGTTCCTGAAAGAGCACGTTTCGATTCTGGCGATGAACGAAGAAGAGGCCGAAGCGCTGACCGGTGAAAGCGATCCGCTGCTGGCGTCTGATAAAGCGCTGGACTGGGTTGACCTGGTGCTCTGCACCGCCGGTCCTGTCGGGTTGTATATGGCGGGCTTCACGGAAGAAGAGAGTAAACGCAAAACCCAGCATCCGCTGCTGCCGGGCGCGATTGCCGAGTTTAACCAGTATGAGTTCAGCCGCGGCATGCGTTACAAAGATTGCATTAACCCACTGCGGATCTACTCTCACATCGCGCCCTATATGGGCGGACCGGAGAAGATCATGAACACCAACGGCGCGGGCGACGGCGCGCTGGCGGCACTGCTGCACGACATTACCGCCAATGCTTACCACAAAACCAACGTACCCAATTCCAGCAAGCATAAATTCAACTGGCTGACCTACTCGTCGCTGGCGCAGGTGTGTAAATACGCGAATCGCGTCAGTTATCAGGTGCTGAACCAGCACTCGCCGCGCTTAACGCGCGGCCTGCCGGAACGGGAAGACAGCCTCGAAGAGGCGTACTGGGACAGGTAAAAGAAACCCCTCACCCTAACCCTCTCCCCATAGGGGAGAGGGAACTCGAACACCCTCTCCCCTATGGGGAGAGGGCTGGGGTGAGGGGATCTGGCCGTACAACACTTAACCCGTCACCCCTTCTTCAACCGGCGGTTTCTCCAGCAGCGTCAGCATCGTATTCGCAATCTCGCGTTCGCCCATCACCACCTTATTCGCGCCGCGCTCGGTGATATATTCCACCTCGTCGTCATAATGCGCCCGGGCGATAATCTCGATATTGGGGCACTTCTCGCGCGCGGAAGCCACAATCTCGCCCGCTTCATAGCCGTTGGGTATGGTCAGCAGCAGCCAGCGGGCGCAGTCCAGATGTGCCAGGTTCATGATCTCTTCGTTCGCCGCATTGCCCAGCACCGCCCGAATGCCGCGCTCGCGCAGCTCGTCGACGCGGGTACGCGAGGTTTCAATCACCACCAGCGGAATACCCTGCGCCATCAGCTTCTCGCCAAGCAGGCTTCCCACGCGGCCAAAGCCGACCAGCAGGGCGTGGTTGCAAATATCCACCGGGATCTGCTTCTCTTCTTCGATGGCCTCTTCGAGGGTCTGCTCTTCCAGGGTTTCGGTTTTATCGAGGTATTTTTCCAGCAGGGCAAACAGCACCGGGTTAAGCATAATCGACAGGATCGCGCCTGCCAGCACCAGGTTTTGCCCGGCCTGCGGCAGCAGATTCAGGGCCATGCCCAGACCGGCGAGAATAAAGGCGAACTCGCCAATCTGCGCCAGGCTGGCGGCGATGGTCAGTGCCGTACGCGGCGAGTGGCCAAACATCCGCACCAGGAAGAAGGCGGCGAGGGACTTACCAAAGATGATGATCGCCAGCGTGCCCAGCACGGCCAGCGGCTGCTGGATCAGAATAAGCGGGTCAAACAACATCCCGACGGAGACGAAGAACAGCACGGCGAAGGCGTCGCGCAGCGGCAGGGTATCGTGCGCCGCGCGATGGCTCAGCTCGGATTCGTTCAGCACCATCCCGGCGAAGAAGGCGCCCAGGGCAAAGGAGACGTCAAACAGCTCAACGGCACCAAAAGCAATGCCCAGCGCCAGCGCCAGCACGGAGAGGGTAAACAGCTCGCGTGAGCCGGTTGCCGCGCTGCGGGACATGATCCACGGGACCAGACGGCGGCCCACCAGCATCATGATGGCGATAAACGCCACCACTTTCCCGATGGTGATACTCATATCCAGCGCCAGTGACGCGAAGCCGATATTGTCTTTTTCCAGCATGCCAGCCACGGCAGGCAGCAGCACCAGCGTCAGGACCATCACCAGGTCTTCAACAATCAGCCAGCCTATCGCGATTTGCCCACGCTGGCTGTCTATCAGCTGTCTCTCTTCAAGCGCACGCAGCAGCACCACGGTACTGGCGGTCGAGAGACACAGCCCAAATACGATGCCGGTCATCAACGACCAGCCCAGCACAGCCGACAGTGCCATCCCCAGCAGCGTCGCCACCCCTATCTGGGCGATCGCTCCCGGTATGGCAATCGACTTTACCGCCATCAAATCCTTCAGGGAAAAATGCAGACCGACGCCAAACATCAGCAGAATCACGCCCAATTCCGCCAGCTCAGGGGCCAGTTTGGTATCCGCCACGAACCCTGGCGTAAACGGCCCGGCCAGGACGCCCGCTAGCAGATAGCCGACAAGAGGAGAAATACGCAGTTTATTGGCAATCATGCCGAGGATAAAAGCGAGCACAAGTCCACCAACAATGGTGGTGATAAGCGGTGTGGCGTGGTGCATTCCGTCTCCTTTCGTTGTGGGTGATCCTTTTTGGTGAAAAACCAAAAACCGAGTAATAGTTTATGACAATTTTTACCCTTATGTTTATGAATAATTGTTGAAGTTTGAATAAAACAGCAATAAGCACCATAAAAAGCGCATTTTGCTAAATTCAGTGAGGGAAGTAGAGGAAACCCTTATGGCATCAGGGGGGCAGGTAGCCAAAGACAAACTTTGGCTACCCCTTATTTACGCTTTGTGGCGGTTATCAGGCAGGAATATGGTCAACATCCCAAGAAGTGGCAGGAAAGCGCAGATTTTATAAACCAGGAAGATGCTGGTGTGATCCGCAACCATCCCCAATACCGCCGCGCCAAGGCCTCCCATACCGAAGGCGAAACCGAAAAAGAGTCCGGAAACCATACCGATACGTCCTGGCAGCAGCTCCTGGGCATAGACCAGAATGGCGGAAAACGCGGAAGCGAGGATAAAACCAATAATCACGGTTAAAATCCCCGTCCATTCAAGGCTGGCGTACGGCAAAATGAGGGTAAAGGGCGCTACGCCGAGGATAGAGCCCCAAATAACATATTTACGCCCAATCTTATCCCCTACAGGCCCGCCAATGACCGTGCCGGCGGCGACGGCGAACAGGAAGGCAAACAGATGGATCTGCGCGTTTTGTACCGATAATCCGAATTTTTGCATCAGATAAAAGGTGTAATAGCTGCTGATGCTCGCCATATAGAAGTATTTCGAGAAAATCAGGATCAGCAGGACGGCCACCGCCAGGATAACCTTATTGCGAGGAAGGGGATTGATAACCTTCGCTTTAGGTTTTCCTTTATTCACCCGATGCTGAGCAGCATACCAGCGGCTGATCTGCGCCAGCACAATAATCGCCAGCAGTGCGGCCAGGACGAACCAGGCCACGTTGCCTTTACCGTAAGGGGCAATAATCACCGCGGCCAGCAATGGGCCGAGGGAGCTACCAAAGTTGCCGCCCACCTGGAAGAGAGACTGCGCCAGACCGTGACGTCCCCCGGAAGCCATACGCGCCACGCGCGAGGACTCTGGATGGAAAACGGACGAGCCGGTACCTACCAGCGCGGCGGCAATCAGCACGGCTTCAAAGCTTCCGGCCATGGCCAGCAGCACCAGTCCGCTTAAGGTAAAGCACATGCCAATCGGCAGCGACCACGGCATTGGGTATTTGTCCGTCCAGTAGCCCACCACCGGCTGCAGCAGTGAAGAAGCCAGCTGGAAGGTCAGGGTGATCATCCCGATCTGCACGAAGGTGAGGGAGAACTCGGACTGCAGCAGCGGATAAATAGCCAGAATTAACGACTGGATCATGTCGTTGAGCAGATGCGAGAGACTGATTGCGCCTAATACTTTAAAGGAGGTGCGCGACGCCGGCGCACCCGGAACGGGCTGGGTTGATTCACTGATTGCCATAGAGAGAATTACCACGTCTTGAGTTAGTAGCGATGCAGGGTGTAATTATTATCCGACTAACATACCCGCCCGGGACCTTTGAAGAAAGTCGCAATTCTGAAAACTTATTTGTCTATTCTTATTAGTCACTGTAATTTCTGCCTTTGTCTATTGGTCAGGGAGAGAGAAGATGAAGTTAATGAAGCGGGGCGTCGCGCTGGCGCTGATTGCCGCCTGGGGTATGGTAAGCCTGCCCGCGCAGGCGTATGAAAAAGACAAAACCTATAAAATCACCATTCTGCATACCAACGATCACCACGGTCATTTCTGGCGCAGTGAATACGGCGAATATGGTCTGTCGGCGCAAAAAACGCTGGTGGACGGCATTCGTAAAGAGGTGGCAGCCCAGGGCGGCAGCGTGCTGTTACTGTCAGGAGGCGATATCAATACCGGCGTGCCGGAATCTGATTTACAGGATGCCGAGCCCGATTTCCGCGGCATGAATCTGATTGGCTACGACGCGATGGCCGTCGGTAACCACGAGTTTGATAACCCTCTGAGCGTGCTGCGTCAGCAGGAAAAATGGGCCAAATTCCCCTTCCTTTCCGCCAATATTTACCAGAAAAGTACCGGCGAGCGCCTGTTTAAGCCCTGGGCGCTGTTTAAGCGTCAGGATCTGAAGATCGCGGTCATTGGCTTAACCACCGACGATACGGCGAAAATTGGCAACCCGGAGTTCTTTACCGATATCGAATTCCGCAAACCGGCGGACGAAGCGAAGCTGGTGATTCAGGAGCTGCAGCAAAACGAAAAGCCGGACGTGATTATCGCCACCACCCACATGGGGCACTACGACAACGGTGAGCACGGCTCGAACGCACCGGGTGACGTGGAGATGGCGCGCAGCCTGCCTGCGGGCTCGCTGGCGATGATTGTGGGTGGTCACTCACAAGATCCGGTGTGTATGGCCTCGGAGAACAAAAAGCAGGTGGATTACGTGCCGGGTACGCCGTGCGCCCCAGACCGTCAGAACGGTATCTGGATTGTGCAGGCGCACGAGTGGGGCAAATACGTGGGCCGGGCGGACTTCGAGTTCCGTAACGGTGAGATGAAGCTGGTGCATTATCAGCTCATTCCGGTCAACCTGAAGAAAAAGGTTACCTACCCGGACGGGAAAAGTGAGCGCGTACTTTACACGCCAGAGATCGCCGAAAACCAGCAAATGCTCTCCCTGCTGACGCCGTTCCAGAACAAAGGTAAGGCGCAGCTGGATGTGAAAATCGGCACGCTGAACGGGCGTCTGGAAGGGGACCGCAGTAAAGTTCGCTTCGTGCAGACCAACATGGGTCACCTGGTACTGGCGGCGCAAATGGCGCGTACCGGCGCTGACTTCGGCGTGATGAGCGGCGGCGGCATTCGTGACTCTATCGAAGGTGGCAACATCACCTATAAAGACGTCCTGAAGGTGCAGCCGTTCGGTAACGTGGTGGTCTATGCCGATATGAGCGGGAAAGAGGTCATTGACTATCTGACCGCCGTGGCGCAGATGAAACCGGATTCCGGGGCCTATCCGCAGTTTGCCAACGTCAGCTTTGTGGCGAAAGACGGCAAGCTTAACGATCTTAAGATTAAAGGTGAACCGGTCGATCCTGGCAAAACCTACCGTCTGGCGACTCTGAGTTTTAACGCCACTGGCGGCGACGGTTATCCGCATATTGATAATAAACCGGGCTACGTGAATACCGGCTTTATTGATGCGGAAGTGCTGAAGCAGTTCATCGAGCAGAATTCACCGATAGACGTGAATGCGTATGAGCCGAAAGGTGAGGTGAGCTGGCAGTAGTGTTGTGCGGCCTGATGCCCTCACCCCAACCCTCTCCCATCGGGAGAGGGCGCGAACACAAAAAACGGTAACGCCTGTTACCGTTTTGCTTTTACCTCGAAGCCGCCACCCGGCTTTTTTTAATCCCGGCGCGCAATATCCGCAAACTTCGCGTCCAGCATTTTCGCCAGATCGCCCGCGGCCAGCTCAATATCCAGCCCGCGTTTGCCTCCGGATATAAAGATGGTGTCAAATTCCTGTGAAGGGGCATCAATCAGCGTCGGCAAACGTTTTTTCTGCCCGAGCGGGCTGATCCCACCCACCAGGTAGCCCGTGGTGCGTTGCGCAACCATCGGGTCGGCCATATCCACCTTCTTCGCCCCCAGGGCTTTGGCGACTTTCTTCAGATCCAGCTGTCCCGCCACCGGCGTAACCGCGACGGCGAGGTGCTTCATGTCGCCATTCACCGCAACCAGCAGCGTTTTATACACCTGGTCCGCGTTCAGGCCCAGCTTGCGCACCACTTCATCACCAAAGTTGGTTTCATTCGGATCGTGATCGTAAGTGTGGATCCGGAAAGAAATGTTGTTTTTTTCGAGTAATTTTACGGCGGGAGTCATAGCTATCCTTCTTACGACAGACAAATCATGCCACCAGCATACGCCTGACGTTTGTCTAAAAAATAGCACCATCTTGCGCAATAGTATTGGCAGTGATGGTCACTTTGAGCGACAATCGGCTCAACCGAAGGTCTCCTTCGGCATAATAAAAACGATGAAATTCCTCTTTGACGGGCCAATAGAAATATTGGCCATTTTTTTATTTCAGCAGCGACGGCAAATTCCCTTCTCCGTACAAATGTAACGCCCCGACCGCCACCACATAATGCCCCGCAGGTAGCGCATGCAGCGTCTGTCGCCAGGCCTGGTTGCGCGCATTCATCAGCACATCGTATAACGATTCGCTGAAGGTCGACGGTAAAGCCAGCTTACCCTCCGCAGGCGGCGCGTCCAGCCACCAGCCAATCATGGTTTGCAGCAGTCGCGCGTTGGTGTGCCAGTGGGTCAGCGTATCATCCAGCAGCATACGGCCGTCGTCGGGAAGCTGTCGCAGGAGCGCAATCTGGCTGTCGGTCCCTTCCAGTTCGATGATGGGCAGACTGCGCGCCCTGGCCACATTCAGCAGCTGGTAATCAATGCCGTAATCACCGCGCAGACCCAGACGCTGCGCCTGCGTGGCCTGCAGCACCATCGCAATTTGCCACAGCGGCAGGGTGTCAATCATGGAAAGCGAGACGCCCGTTTCATCCGCCACGCGCTTCAGCTCCGCAAGCTGGGTTTCATCCAGACGTTCCGCGAGCGTGAGATCGCTCTCCAGGCCAGCGAACGGCGACTCATGGCCGGAGATGTCCGCCTCAACGACCAGTGCGTCGGCGTGTTTCAGCAGCTTGATCAGGCCGGGCGGCAGGGGAGACATATCCTGCGTACCCATATGAATGCTACCTACCAGATGCAGGTGTTGCCCGCCGGGGAGAGAGATATCCAGACCCGGCCAGGCGTAACGGCGAGGAAAGAGGGCGCGAAACGATGTTTTTATACGATTAAACAGACCCATACGCGCTCCATGAATGGAAAGGGTCATGCTAGCGCGTACGAGTACAAGGTTCAATCCTTCGGTTTAAAGCGCAGCAGCCGGTTGGCGTTGCTCACCACGGTGATGGAGGAGAGCGCCATCGCCGCACCGGCGACCACCGGGTTTAGCAGCGTGCCGGTCAGCGGCCATAAAATGCCGGCCGCAATCGGGATACCGAGGGTGTTATAGATAAACGCCCCCAGCAGGTTCTGCTTCATGTTGCGCAACGTGGCTTTTGAAATGGCCAGCGCGTCGGCAACGCCCATCAGGCTATGGCGCATCAGCGTAATGGCGGCGGTTTCAATGGCCACGTCGCTCCCACCCCCCATGGCAATCCCCACGTCCGCCTGGGCCAGCGCCGGGGCATCGTTGATGCCGTCGCCGACCATCGCCACCTGACGGCCCTGACGCTGCAGGTTTTTAATGGCGTCCGCTTTGCCATCCGGCAGTACGCCCGCAATCACCTCGTCAATACCGGCCTCCCGGGCGATGGCGTTTGCCGTTGTTGGGTTATCTCCGGTCAGCATGACCAGACGGTAGCCCGCGCGGTGCAGGCGCTGCAAGGCGTCCACGCTATCCTGACGAAGCGGATCGCGCACGGCCAGCAGCGCGGCGGCCTGGCCATCGACCGCAAGCAGAACCGGCGTGGCGCCCTGAGACGCCTGCGCTTTCAGCTCGCTTTCCAGCGCGGAGGTATCAATACCGTTGTCATTAAGCAATGCCTGGTTGCCCAGCAGCAGCGCGTGGCCTTCGGCTTCACCACTGACGCCGAGCCCGCGCAGGGTACGGAAGTTGCTGACCTGTGGCAGGGCAGATGCATTCGCTTTATCAAGGATGGCGCGCGCCAGCGGATGGCTGGAGCCTTGCTCCAGCGCCGCGGCAAGCCGCAGCGCGTCCGCTTCGGCAATGCCTGCGGTCGTGACGGCCACTACCTGCGGTTTGCCTTCGGTCAGCGTGCCGGTTTTATCAAACACCAGCGTGTCCAGGGTGCTGGCCCGCTGCAGCGCGTCCGCATCCCGCACCAGCACGCCAAACTCGGCGGCGCGGCCTACGCCGGAGATAATCGACATCGGCGTCGCCAGGCCAAGGGCGCACGGACAGGCGATGATCAGCACCGTGGTGGCAATCACCAGGGTATAAACAATCTGCGGCGCCGGGCCGAAGAAATACCAGATCGCCGCGCTCAGCAGGGCAATACCGACCACCACCGGCACAAAAATGGCAGAGATCCTGTCGGCAAGCTGGCCAATCTCCGGCTTACTGCTCTGCGCCTGGCGCACCATGCGAATAATGCGCGACAGCGTGGTGTGGCTGCCGACGGCGCTGGCGGTGAACAGCACGCTGCCGTCCTGTACCACCGTACCGGCATGAACGGCGTCACCGTCTGATTTCTGCTGGGGGATGGGCTCGCCGGTCAGCATCGCTTCATCCAGCCAGGCTTCGCCCTGCGTGATTTTACCGTCAACGGGAACGCGATCGCCCGTGGTCAGACGCAGCGTCATGCCGGGCTGAACCTCGGCCAGCGGGACGCTCTTTTCCCCGTCGTCCGTGACCACGCGCGCGGTTGGCGGGGTTAAATCGAGCAACCTTTCCAGCGCTTTCGAGGAGCGCTGACGGGCGCGGGCTTCCAGCATATGGCCTAAGTTAATCAGACCGATGATCATCGCGCTGGCTTCATAATAGAGATGCCGCGCTTCCATCGGGAACCACTGGGGCCAGACGTTCACGCTCATGGAGTAGAGCCACGCCGCACCCGTGCCGAGCGCAACCAGCGTATCCATCGTCGCGGTACGGTTTTTCAGGCTCTTCCAGGCGCTGGTATAGAAATGACCGCCCGCGAAGACCATCACGCCCAGGGTAATGAGGCCAATGACCAGCCACAGCGTGCGGTTGTCGTCGGTGACCATCATGTTGTCGCCGAGCATCCCCCACACCATCACCGGAATACCCACCAGCAGGGCGACAATCGCCTGCCAGCGGAAGCGCTTCATGGTGGCAATCGCCGTTTCCTGCTGGCGCTCGCGGCGTTCGGCATCATCTTCGATGGCCTCCGCGCCGTAGCCCGCTTTTTCAACGGCCTGCACTAAATCTGCTGCGGAGGCGCTGCCCATCACCAGCGCAGTGCGCTCCGCGAGGTTGACCCGTGCCTGGGCGACGCCCGGTACCGCCTGCAGGGCGTTTTGTACCCGGGAGACGCAGCTGGCGCAGCTCATGCCGTTGATCAGCAGCTGTTGGCTGTCATCAATATCATCCGCTGCCGGAAGCTCAGGAGTGGCCGCTGTCAGTGCTTCCGACGGGGATGATGACTCTGCCAGCGGTTTAGCCTTTGGGTGGCTCAGCTCCGCCCCATAGCCGGCCTGCCTGATGGTATCAATCAGCGCATCCGCGCTGGCGCTGCCGGTAACGGCGGCATGGTCGATAGTGACTTCAGCGCTTTCAACATCGGGGCGCTGTTCAAGGCTTTCTTTTACGCGTTTGACGCAATGACCGCAGGAGAGGCCATCCAGCGTCAGGTCGATAGTGTGAGACATAGTAAAACTCCCGTATAATGATCTGGTCAGTTGTTGACCGATATCGTGCTTTTTACTGACTGTTATGAAGGTTAAACCTTCCATCAAGGGGAAGGTCAAGCATTTAAATGGCTGATTGAAAGGGTTTTTTAAAATCAGTGTCTGCATAGCCTCCACACTTCGACAAAAGTGTCCAGATTACAATGACAAAGCCCCGCTTATTGAGCGGGGCTTTTTTCATAACAAGTTACTCTTCATTGTATCAAGGTTGTTCTGGTTAATGACTTAAACTCCGTTTACTTCCAACCACAAGCTTTTTGAAGCGGTTTCATTGCATCTGAAAGGCCCTTAAGATCGAAGGTTGCACTCACAGGGGCTTCATTGTATGGGGTGATTCTGGTGAACATTTTGTCTGCTTTAGCTAGAGATTTAATAAAGTCGATGTCACTGCCCTTGTAAAAAACCGCTTTGGTATCAGTTGAGATAGACCATTCTTTTTCAACTGCTTTCTGCTTATCCAAGCGGTAAAGCATACTCGTTTGCTCAAGGCCCAGGTACACATCCCAGTTAATGAATAACTCCGTTTTCTTTTCACGGCAGGCTACATACATTGTTGGCATCACACTTTCACCAAAAGGCGTTCGAATGTAATCATTACTGTTAAGTGAGAGGATTATGTTTTTTGAGTCGTCTACAGGTGAGGTGCTTATTGATGTTTGCCACTTGCCAGGGTTAGAAACAAAATTTTGTGTAGCTTCAGTTTCTGCGGATGTATTCTGCGGGAATAACTTATCGAAACATTCCAGCCTTTTGGTGCCATTAATTTCACTTTGGCACTCTAACAACTTTGCTCGGTCAGGTTGCTGATAATCAGTTTTTACTGACGTGTTTATCGTACTTGTTGTTGCTTTAAACGTTGGTGAGAAAAAACGATCGTAACAAGATAGTCGTTTATCGTTATCTTTCTCCTCAGGACATTGATCTCTACTCTCGAATTTATTAGCACTTTGTGTTCGTGATGGCGGTATTGATTTATCGTAACAAGAAAGTCGTTCAGCATCATTTTCTATAGCCCGACATTCAAGGACCGCATTAAAGTTTTTATGTTCACTTTCTGCGTATACAGACACTGCATTGAGGATCATAAATGATGCTATTACATTTAAAAAAAGCTTTTTCATTTAATCATCCTTTTGGTCTGGTGAGGAATACAAGGATACCGATGATTATGTCGCCTATAACCCAGACACTAGCAATTGCCATTAAACCTAGACCGGTACCAATTGCAGCCCCAGCTCTTTCTGCATCGGAAGTTGCGTGATTTATTACTTCACTACTACCACCAACTCCCGCGAAGAGGCAGTAGATCATAAATAAGTTGAACAGTATAAAAGCCCACTTGATGACTTTTCCAAAAAGCGAACGTCGTGGCTTTTTAAGCTGCTTCCCACATGACGGGCAACGCAATGCTGTATCACTTACATCCTTAAGACACTCTGGACAGCTAACCAATGCCATAAACCAATCTCCTTTGATTAATAAGAATCTTATCTTTTTGTTACAAAACATTAGGATTTTATCGGATTTGGACGCATTGACAAGAGAAAAGCCCCGATACATCACTGGCTTTTATTTAGATAATCAGGTTGAGTTGAGTATTTCCATAGTGCAAGGCGGGAAAGGCATCGCGCGGGATATCGGCAAAGTATGAGTTTCTTAACATCAAATCGGCAACGCGCAACGATTTGTGCGACGCTCACTGCATCTCGCCGCAGATGATGGGCGCAATGCCGGAAGGCACTGGATCTCTCGGTGATGTTGAGAAGGCCGGGCGCGTCTTCGCCATCAACGAAATATTGCCCTTGAAGGAAGCAATAAAAGACATTAATGGCTGGCTCGGTGAGGAAGTGATCCGCTTCAATTTCTACGCTCTGCTCAAAGACGAGTGGCCCATTATACCCGCCGCACATCCTGCGGCGGTTCTCCTTCAGTAATTTTCAATCAACGCATAACCCACCATAACCTAAATCCGTTCTGCACGAAATTTATCGCCTCTCACTCTGAGCCCATCAGCGCCACTCTGGCAATCGCAAACTGCAATTGACCCCCGCACACCCAAAAGCGAGAAAGTGCGCGTAGGAGGCAGGAAACACCGAAGTATGGCTTTTAAGGGCATTCCTTCCCTCGCGTGGGCTGTTCCCCCTTCATCTGCGCGCGACATTTGCTCCATTTTCTTGCTTTTGCCTATCCTGGGGCAGACCACGCCGCCACAGGATGGAAAGGGTATAAATAGCTTCAAAAATATTGTACAAATTTGTGCGCTGTTGTGCAGACATTTTCTAAAAAAATCCCGCCGAAGCGGGACTTTTGATCTCTGAAACTTTTTAAGAAGTTTTCATTCGATACGCAAACATTGAAATTACATTCTCAGAATCCACTCTTGACACAGAAACCAAAGTGTCATCATTAGCAAGTTCTGCGAGCATCGTAGGGGTTATGCTTAAACGCTGGGCCAATGTTTCAATATCCACTGACATATCATTTAACAGACATTTCATTGCTTTACTGAATAGCTCTGGCTTCTCACAAGGGATCAAATAATCTTCTTTCTCATCAATAGCCTCACCCTTTCGCTTGAGACCAAAAAAGGCGGTTTTGTATTGAGTGTCAGTCAAAAGCCCAAGTTGATGTGCTCTATAAATGATCGCGGCCTTACTCACTTTCCACGTTAATTTAAACTGGCTGAGACCTTTCCAGTCGATTCGACCGCCAATCGGACGTGGAAAATATTTCGCCATAGCTGTTCTTGGCAAAAGCAATGCAGACGCGAAGCGGTTAGCCTGCGATTCAGTAGCCCTGTCTCCAGTAGAGACACCTTCATGCAAGATTAAATGTGCCACCTCGTGTGCTATGTCAAAACGCTGACGGCAGGGTGACTTTTTAGCTGTATTCCTTACGATAAATGGTCGACTTAAAGGAACAGAAAGAGCATCAACATCGTCAGAAACAGAATCAAAAGAAGTGACAAATGCTCCCAGCTTTTCAGCAAGACGAGTCATGTTATCGATCGGCCCAAAACCGAGTCCCCAGTCAGTCCGGCATTTCTCTGCCGCTTTTTCGATATCCTCTTGTGTATTCACTTTCAGTTCAGGAAATCTAACTTGTGGTAAATCCAGATACTCTTCAAAAATATCAATAAGTCGTCGATATAGCTCAGCCTTGGCGAGAGTCGCCATTTTTGTGGCGACTCTCGTAGAACTACGCTTGCGGAAGTGAACGATCTCTTCATTAACAGGAGACTGCCATTGCTCTTCGAAAAAATGAGGCATCACCAGCAAGACGGCAGCTAATTTATTAGCAAGCTCGGGTGTGGGAACAGCCGTGCCGGATTCCAGCCGCTGAATATACTGGCGGGTCTTATCAACCCGCTCAGCTACTTGCTCCAGCGATAACTCGTGATACAGACGAGCCAATCTTAAATTAGAACCGTTAAACACTTTTCACCTTCTACTCATTAATCTTTATCGCTCTCTTTTTCTTCCTTTTCGGGACGAGAAGGGCGAATGTCATCAAGCTCAATTCTAACAGACTCTGGCGGTGTATCATCAGTAGAGTGCAACAATGCCGTTGTTGGTTCATCGTTATACGTCCACTTGGATACCTCTTCGTCCAAAGCGTTGTAACCAATGAAGTGAACCTTAGCTCCCTCACCCTCAAATTCGGGTTTCTCAACAACAAAGCGATGCAAAACTGGAATGTTTACCTCAGGAGCAAAAAGCTGATCTGCAGGATTCCTGCGATAAAAACCATCCTTTTTAGGATTGGCTGGGTCATCAGTGAAGAAACGCACAGGAATTGTATCAATAGTAAAAGTGATGTCTAAACCGGCATTGGTGAGATGAAGCCAGTCGTACTGACCACTCAAACATAAATCAATAAGCAACTGCCACTGACGCCCAAAAGTACAAGTAGAGCGTGTATAGTTGTTATCCAGTGTGGTCGAAAGTTGAGCGTATGTGTCATTTAAGACCTGTAACAATTCTTTAGCAATAATTGTTAAACGCTCTTCTGTTAATTGTGGGTGAAAGTCCCATGGTAAAGGCTTCTTAGACATCAATCCAAATCTCCGCGAGTGCAAATATCAAACTTTGTCAACCTGAATGATGGTGCAGATTCCTTGATATGTCAACTAACCCCTGTTAATTTTTACAGTCACTTTCCAGCGCGCAACGCATTTAATGATGACGGGGGCAACATCATTGCTTTACAGTGGATATTGGGCCATGCGGATATTTCTCAAACGATGATTTATGCGCATTTCGCACCTGATTATTTGCTGGATGCTGTGAGCTATAATCTTCTCAGCGGAATATCCACATTGTGTCCACACTCTGGAGGCAACGAGGGGGATTTGCGGGTCAGTTAAGTCTATAAAATACTGATTCGGCGCAGCATCTTACAGGGTTGCGCCTGTCAGAATCCCACCATCAAGGGGAAGGTCAAGGGGGAAATGTGAATATCAGCGATGTGGCGAAAAAAACCGGTTTAACCAGCAAAGCGATTCGCTTTTATGAAGAGAAGGGGCTGGTGACGCCGCCGCTGCGCAGTGAAAACGGCTACCGCAGCTACACGCAGCTGCATCTGGATGAGCTGACGTTACTGCGCCAGGCGAGGCAGGTCGGGTTTAATCTGGAAGAGTGCGGTGAGCTGGTTAATCTGTTTAATGATCCGAAGCGTCACAGCGCAGACGTGAAAAAACGCACCCTGGAAAAAGTGGCCGAGATTGAACGCCACATCATTGAGCTACAGGCGATGCGCGAACAGCTGCTACAGCTCGCGGAATCCTGTCCGGGGGATGACAGCGCCGACTGCCCGATTATCGATAATCTTGCCGGCTGCTGCCATCGTAAGACCTCTGCTTAGCAGGCTTTAATCCGCAGGGTAATGCCTTGCACCGCAATGACCTCAACCCGCGTGCCGGCGCTGAGGTCTTCGTCGGCGACCACCGGCCACGAGCTGTCGCCCACGCGCATATGTCCACGTCCGTTCACCAGCGCGGTATCAAGCGTAAAACGCTGGCCGACAATCTGCTGTCCGCGCTGGTTGAGATGAGCGTCCACCGGTTTCTGCTCGTTAACCTGTCGGTTAAGCCAGCGCCACCACAGCCACGCGGCCACCAGCGTCAGCACGGCAAACAATGCCCCCTGCCACGCCCAGTCAAGCGGCAGAAGCCAGACGAGCAGCCCGGTAATGACCGCGGCGACACCGCTCCACAGCAGGTAGCCATTGCCGCCCAGCATCTCCGCGGCCAGCAATAACCCCCCAAGGCTTAGCCAGAAAGCGTGAGGATGTGCGACGATGAGCTCAATCATTTTTTACGCTCGTTCCCGCTGTCTTTGATCAGTTCAGCAATCCCGGCGATAGAGCCCATCAGGCTGCTGGCATCCAGCGGCATCATCACCACTTTGCTGTTATTGGCGGAGCCGATCTCTTTCAGTGCATCGGTATATTTCTGCGCGACGAAGTAGTTCACCGCCTGGATATCACCGGCGGCAATCGCCTCGGACACCATTTGCGTTGCGCGGGCTTCCGCTTCGGCAGAACGTTCACGCGCTTCCGCCTGTAAGAACGCGGACTGACGATCGCCTTCCGCTTTCAGGATCTGCGACTGTTTTTCCCCTTCCGCCTTCAGGATCTCAGCCTGACGTACCCCTTCCGCTTCCAGAATGTAGGCTCGTTTGGTTCGCTCAGCCTTCATCTGCGCGTTCATGGAGGCGATCAGTTCCGCAGGCGGTCGCACATCGCGGATCTCGATGCGGGTCACTTTAATGCCCCACGGGTTCGTCGCTTCATCAACAATGTGCAGCAGGCGGGTATTGATGCTGTCGCGCTGGGAGAGCATTTCATCCAGCTCCATCGAGCCGAGCACGGTACGGATGTTGGTCATCGTCAGGTTGACGATCGCCAGCTCCAGGTTGCTCACCTCATACGCTGCTTTTGGCGCATCTATCACCTGAATAAAGCAGACGGCGTCAATGGTGACGTTGGCGTTATCCTTCGAGATCACTTCCTGGGAAGGAATATCCAGAACCTGTTCCATCATGTTGATCTTACGGCCAATCCGGTCCATGAACGGGACAATCAGGCTTAATCCAGGCTGGAGCGTGTTGGTATAACGACCGAAACGCTCAACGGTCCACTGATAACCCTGAGGAACAATTTTGACGCCTGCGCCCACAATAACCAGAGCAACAAAAATAAGGACTGGAACAACAATAAGCATAAAAACCTCCTGTTTTGCATGCCGTGATGAGAGAACGTGTGTGTTTATTGCTCATAAGTATATCGGCTATCCGGTTGAAATTCGCCTCTGAAAATAGACTGGAAAAAGATTATCCTACAGACGGTTCTTACAAGACGCGGTTAACGGAAGCGGAATGAACAATAAAAAAAACCTGTTACAACTCAGGGATATTGGATTTCGTGTCGGGGATAACACTATCCTTCAGCACGTTGAATTTAGCCTGTCGCCGGGCGAGTTTAAATTAATCACCGGGCCATCAGGCTGTGGCAAAAGCACCTTGCTGAAGATTGTGGCCTCGCTGCTCAGTCCCACAGAGGGGACCCTTCTCTTTGAAGGCCAGGACGTTGCGTCGCTCTCTCCGGAAAACTATCGCCAGCAGGTCTCTTATTGCGTACAGACCCCGGCGCTGTTTGGCGATACGGTCTATGACAACCTGATTTTTCCGTGGAAAATTCGCCATAAAACGCCGGAGCCGGAACGGTTTATCAACGATCTGGCCCGCTTTGGCCTGGCGCAGGAGACGCTGACCCAATCCATCAATGCGCTGTCGGGCGGAGAAAAACAGCGCGTCTCGCTGATCCGCAATCTGCAGTTTTTACCGAAGGTGTTGTTGCTGGACGAGATCACCAGCGCGCTCGATGACACCAACAAACGCAACGTCAACGAGATTATTCATCGTTACGTTCGCGAGCAGAATATTGCCGTGCTGTGGGTCACGCACGACGCTAACGAAATTAGTCATGCGGATGACGTGATTAGGCTGCAGCCGCACGGCGGGAAAATGCAGGAGGCAAACCGTGGGTGAGCATAATATTACGAACGAATCTCTGGCGTTTTCCATGGTGCTGGTGCTGATTGCGATTGTGGTCAGCTACCGGGAAAAGCTGGGCCTGGAAAAAGACATTGTGTGGAGTATCTGCCGCGCGGTGATTCAACTCATCATCGTCGGCTATGTGCTGAAATACATTTTCAACGTTAATCACGCGGTGCTTACGCTGCTGATGGTGCTCTTTATCTGCTTTAACGCGGCGTGGAATGCGAAAAAACGCAGTAAATACATTGATAAAGCGTTTATCTCGTCGTTTATCGCGATTACCACCGGCACGGCGCTCACGCTGGCGGTGCTGGTGCTTTCCGGCTCGATTGAGTTTACGCCGATGCAGGTTATCCCTATCTCCGGGATGATTGCGGGGAACGCCATGGTGGCCGTTGGGCTGTGTTACAACAACCTCGGCCAGCGTTTCAGCAGCGAACAGCAGCAGTTGCAGGAGAAATTAAGCCTGGGGGCAACGCCAAAAGTGGCCTCGGCGCGGCTGATTCGTGAGAGCATTCGTTCATCGCTGATCCCGACCGTGGATTCCGCCAAAACGGTGGGGCTGGTCAGCCTGCCGGGAATGATGTCGGGGCTGATTTTCGCCGGTATCGATCCGGTAAAAGCGATTAAGTATCAGATCATGGTGACGTTTATGCTGCTCTCCACGGCCAGCCTGTCCACCATCATTGCCTGTTACCTGACCTACCGGAAGTTCTACAACGCGCGCCACCAGCTGGTGGTGACGCAGTTGAAAAAGACAGGGTGATATGGCTTTTGTAGGCCCGGTAAGGCGAAGCCGCCACCGGGCTTTTTTGTCAGTAGAGCAGGGCGTACAGCTGACGGCGATATTTCGACGCCAGCGCATCACCGGTGCCCAGCGCGGCCAGGATCTCCTGGAACATCTTGCGCGCCTGGCCGTCTGCGGCAGCAAGGTCTTTTTGCAGATGACCAAACAGCAGCTCAAGCGCCTCTTCGTTACGTCCCACCTGATGCAGCTGCAGTGCCAGCTGGCTTGCCAGCGCCGCATCGGCCGGGTTATCGGCAACCTGCTGTTGCAGTTGCTGAATTTCCGGGGTATCCGCGGCCTGCTTCAGCAGCTCAATTTGCGCCACCAGCCCCTGATAGCGGGTATCCTGATCCTGCAGCGGAACGGTCCTGAGGACAGCTTCTGCGTCTTCTGAACGGTGCAGGGCAATCTGCGTTTCCGCCAGCAGCAGGCCAATCTGGCTGTTCTGCTTCGACAGCTGCCACGCCTCTTTGAGCAGCGGCAGCGCCTCGTCATATTTGCCTTCCTGCATCAGCGCCATGCCTTCCTGCGCTTTCAGCTCCTCTTCGCGCGGCAACACTTTATCCAGCAGGGCACGAATGGCCTCTTCCGGCTGCGGTCCCTGGAAGCCATCCACAGGCTGACCGTCCTGGAACAGATAGACGGTGGGGATCGCGCGCAAACCAAACTGAGACGCCACCATTGGCTGTGCGTCACAGTCCAGTTTGGCGAGAATGAACTGACCATTGTACTGGGCGGCAAGGCTTTCCAGCACCGGCGTCAGCTGCAGACAGTGTTGGCTGCGTTCAGACCAGAAGTAGAACAGCACCGGTTTGGTCATCGACTGTTCAAGGGTCTGTTGCAGGTTTGCTTCAGTGATATTGACGATATTCTGTACGGACATGCGGCCTTCTCTTTTATCGGTTTACTCTTTACATGGGGATGCGCGTCGTCGCTTCAACTCAACCGTGTAAAATTTTGTCCATCATCCGGCCCGGCAGCAGACGTTTTAACCAGCCTACGGCATGGGTGACCAGCGTCACCGGATAGCGCATTTTGGGATTGTCACTCTCAAAAGCATGGCGCACTTTGGCCACCACCGCTTCGGGTCCGAGCGTAAAACGTGCGGCAATGCCGGGGTTCTCGACCGGTTTATCCGCCTGCGTCTGGTTAACGTTTTCGGTAAAGCGGGTGCGGATCGGGCCTGGTTCAATCAGGCTGACCTTAATGCCGCTGTGGCGTAGCTCCATGCGCAGGGCGTCGGACCAGGCTTCCAGCGCATATTTGCTGGCGGCATAGGCGCCGCGACCTGGGGTTGAAATCAGCCCCATCACGGAGGACGTCATCACGATGCGCCCTTCACCATGCGGCAGCATCGCGGGGAGCAGGCGCATGGTGAGCTGATGTACGCCGAAGAAGTTAGTCGAAAACTGTTTCTCCAGCGTTTCGCGGGAGAGGGTATCCAGCGGACCGTACACGCCATAACCCGCATTATTAAACAGCCCGTAGAGGCGATTGCCGGTCAGGGCGATCACCTCATCCGCGGCGCGATCAACGCTCTCCGGCGAGTCCATATCCAGCAACACGCCGGTAAAGCCCAGCCCGTTCATGCGTTCGACATCGTCGGGTTTGCGGCAGGCCGCCAGCACCCAATATCCCTGGCGCTTTAATTCGAGCGCGCTTTCAAGGCCGATTCCACTGGAACATCCTGTTATTAAGACCGATTTTTGCATAACTTTACCTGTCAGGATCTCCGCTTAATCAGGAGTCATGGTTAACTAAAGGAGCCAGCCGCGTTGCCATCCAGTCGGCAATAAACGGCTGCGCATCGCGATTGGGGTGGATCCCGTCGTCCTGCATCCACTGGGGTTTGAGATAGACCTCTTCCATGAAAAATGGCAGCAGCGGAATATCAAACTCTTTGGCAAGCTTAGGGTAGATCGCGCTAAAGGCTTCATTATACCGACGACCGTAGTTGGCGGGCAGGCGAATTTGCATCAGCAGCGGCTGGGCGTTTGCCGCCCGGATGTCCTGCAAAATGGTGCGCAGGGTCTGTTCCGTTTGCTGAGGCTGGAAACCGCGTAAGCCATCATTGCCGCCAAGCTCAACCAGCACCCAGCGCGGCTGATGCTGTTTGAGTAGCGCAGGCAGGCGCGACAACCCCTGCTGCGAGGTATCACCGCTGATGCTGGCGTTGATAACCGTCGTTTTGCTCTGCCATTTGTCATTGAGCAGGGCGGGCCAGGCCGCGCTGGCCGCCATACGATAGCCTGCGCTCAGGCTGTCACCGAGAACCAGTAACGTGTCCGCTGCCGCCGCGCGGAAGGTCATCAGAATCAAAAACAGGAAGGGCAAATGCCAGCGGAAAACAGTGTTGAAGTTCATCATCTTAAGAAGTCCGTCGGTCAGGGGGAACACGAGCTTTCCATCCTTACTGGAGTTGAACTCGTTGTCAAACGCGCTGAAACCATCGCGCTGATTGGCGAATCGGGCTCTGGTAAGTCCACCCTGCTGGCGATTTTGGCCGGTCTGGACGACGGCAGCAGCGGTGAGGTCCATCTTGTCGGGCAGCCGCTGCATCAGCTTGATGAAGAGGCGCGCGCCGCGTTACGCGCACGTCATGTGGGTTTTGTCTTTCAGTCCTTCATGCTGATCCCCACCCTCAACGCGCTGGAAAACGTCGAGCTCCCGGCGCTTCTGCGCGGGGAAAATAGCCGTGACAGCCGCGCTCACGCGAAGGAGCTGCTAGAACAGCTCGGTCTGGGGAAACGTCTCGACCATCTTCCCGCGCAGCTTTCCGGCGGCGAGCAGCAGCGCGTGGCGCTGGCGCGGGCGTTTAACGGCCGCCCTGAAGTGCTGTTTGCCGATGAGCCCACCGGTAACCTTGACCGTAAAACCGGCGACCGGATTGCCGACCTGCTGTTTTCACTTAACCGCGAACACGGCACTACGCTGATCCTCGTCACCCACGATCCGCAGCTTGCCGCCCGCTGCGACCGGCGCCTGCGGCTGGTGAACGGTATGCTTCAGGAGGAGACATGATTACCCGCTGGTTCTGGCGCGAGTGGCGTTCCCCCTCGCTACTGATTGTCTGGCTGGCGCTAAGCCTGGCGGTGGCCTGCGTGCTGGCGCTCGGCAGCGTCAGCGACCGGATGGAAAAAGGGCTCAGCCAGCAGAGCCGGGAGTTTATGGCGGGAGACCGGGCGCTGCAAAGTTCGCGCGCCGTTCCGCCGGGCTGGATTGACGAAGCGCGCAGGCGGGGGCTGACGGTGGGAGAACAGCTAAGCTTCCAGACGATGACCTTCGCGGGCGACACGCCGCAGCTGGCGAGCGTTAAGGCCGTCGATGAGATCTACCCGATGTACGGCGAACTGCAGACCAGCCCGCCCGGGCTGAAGCCTGCGCCCGGTACGGTACTGCTGGCTCCCCGGCTGATGGCGCTGCTGAATCTGAAAACTGGCGACAGCATCGACGTCGGCGATGCCACACTGAAAATCGCCGGGGAAGTGGTGCAGGAGCCGGACTCCGGCTTTAACCCCTTCCAGCTTGCGCCACGCCTGCTGATGAACACCGCGGATGTCGCGGCAACCCATGCGGTCCAGCCGGGCAGCCGCGTCACCTGGCGCTACAAGTTTGGCGGCACGCCTGCCGAGCTTAATGACTATGAAAAATGGCTTCTGCCGCAGCTCAAACCGGAGCACCGCTGGTACGGGCTGGAGCAGGACGAGGGGGCGCTCGGTAAATCACTGGAGCGTTCCCAGCAGTTCCTGCTGCTGTCGGCACTGTTGACCCTGCTGCTGGCGGTGGCGGCGGTCGCTGTTGCGATGGGGCACTACTGCCGCAGCCGCTATGACCTGGTGGCGATCCTCAAAACGCTCGGCGCAGGGCGCAAGCAACTTCGCAAACTGATTGTCGGCCAGTGGCTGATGCTGCTTGCCCTCTCCGCGCTAACCGGCGGGATAATGGGGCTGCTGTTTGAAAAACTGCTGATGGTAATGCTGAAACCGGTACTCCCGGCCGCATTGCCGCCGGCCAGTTTCTGGCCGTGGCTGTGGGCGATGGGCGCGATGACGGTGATCTCGGTGCTGGTGGGGCTACGACCCTACCGCCTGCTGCTCGCGACGCAGCCGCTGCGCGTGCTCCGCAACGATGTGGTGGCGAACGTCTGGCCGCTGAAGTTCTACCTGCCGGTGATTATGGCGGTGGCGGTGGGGCTGCTGGCCTGGCTGATGGGGGGCAGCACGCTGCTGTGGGCCGTGCTGGCCGGGGCGGTGGTTCTGGCGCTGCTCTGCGGCGTGCTGGGCTGGATACTGCTCAACGTCCTGAAAAGGCTGACGGTAAAATCCCTGCCCGTGCGCCTGGCGGTGAACCGTCTGCTGCATCAGCCGTGGTCAACGCTGAGCCAGCTGTCGGCCTTTTCGCTGTCGTTTATGCTGCTGGCCCTGCTGCTCGTGCTGCGTGGCGATCTGCTCGACCGCTGGCAGCAGCAGCTCCCGCCGGAAAGCCCGAACTATTTCCTGATCAATATCGCCCCTGAGCAGGTCACGCCGCTGAAGGCGTTCCTGTCTGAGCACCATATCATCCCGGAGGCGTTCTATCCCATCGTTCGCGCGCGGCTCACGCAGATCAACGGCGTGCCAACGGAAGGGAACAAGGACGAGTCGCTTAACCGCGAGCTCAACCTGACGTGGCAGGAAAAACGGCCCGATCATAACCCGATTACGGCCGGCACCTGGCCGCCAAAAGTGGGAGAGGTGTCGATGGAAGAGGGGCTGGCGACGCGCCTGAACGTGAAGCCGGGAGACCGCGTCACCTTTACCGGCGATACCCAGGATTTTACCGCGAAGGTGACCAGCCTGCGTAAAGTGGACTGGGAGAGCCTGCGGCCTAACTTCTTCTTCATCTTCCCGCCGGGAGCGCTGGACGGACAGCCGCAGAGCTGGCTCACCAGCTTCCGCTGGGAAAAGGGCAACGGCATGCTCACCCAGCTAAACCGGGAGTTTCCGACGGTCAGCCTGCTGGATATTGGGGCGATCCTGAAGCAGGTGGGGCAGGTGCTGGAGCAGGTGAGCCGTGCGCTGGAGGTGATGGTGGTGCTGGTGACGATTTGCGGCGTGCTGTTGCTGCTGGCCCAGGTGCAGGTGGGCATGCGCCAGCGTCATCAGGAACTGGTGGTTTACCGCACGCTGGGAGCCGGTAAGCGGCTGCTGCGGATGACGCTCTGGAGCGAGTTCGCCCTGCTGGGGCTGGTGGCCGGTCTGGTGGCGGCCATTGGCGCTGAGACGGCCCTGGCGGTGTTGCAGACAAAGGTCTTTGACTTCCCGTGGGAGCCTGACTGGCGTCTCTGGTTGACCCTGCCTCTCTGCGGTGCTGTGCTGCTTTCCCTTTGCGGCGGCTGGCTCGGCACGCGGCTGTTAAAGGGCAAAGCCCTGTTCCGTCAGTTTGCCAGTTGATTTAGCTCGGTGATAATTGCGTGTCGGATTTTAATGCCGGCACGCAATGTTTAAATAGCACAAAGTGATAATACCCACTCATTTAGTAGCACAAAACATTAAAAACCCGACCACACAGCCCGATTATTTCCAGTTAATATTCACCAGCTAAATATTTAGCAGCGTGTCTATTAAGGAAAAATAATGACTATAAAAAAATCAGCGCTGGCGGTAACGATCGGCGCGGCAGTGGCATTGACGTCCTTCGCTTCTCAGGCGGAAATCACCGTTCTTAAACAGGATCCTCAGGCGGGTAACCCGCTGAGCCGCCTGAACTTTACCGTTGGCGGCAGTATCCGTCCTCAGTTCCAGAACATGACCGGCGACGACGGTAAAAACAGCTACAAGCGTAACGGCTTTGACGGCGGCACCCGTTTCCGTTTCGCGGCTGATTACTACCTGTTTGATGACATCAGCTGGATCAGCTACTACGAGCTGGGTGTGAATATTCCCGCGCAGTTTAACTGGGATCACCACTACGCCGAAGGTGCGCACGACACCACGCGTCGTATGCTCTACACCGGTCTGAAGAGCGACACCTGGGGTACGCTGACCTTCGGTCAACAGAACAGCGTTTACTATGATGTGGTTGGCGCGAAAACCGATATCTGGGACTACGACATGATCGCTCAGGCGCCAGGTAACGGGATCAACGGCGACTACGATGGTTCTTATCGTTCACGTCAGATGCTGAAATATAAGAAAACCGTGGGTGATGCCGACATCTATGCATCTTACCTGTTTGAAGACAGCGAATACCTGCCGGGCAATGGCCTGCGCTACAAGCGTAAAGGCGGCGGTTCACTGGGTCTGGATTACCACCTGACCACCGATCTGACCTGGGGCGCCGCGTGGAACTACACCCGTGCGGACATGCGTAACCCGGACAACGGCGACAGCAAAACCTATGACCAGAACATCCTCGGTACCGCGCTGAGCTGGACACCGGATAACTGGACCTTCTCCGCAGGCGGCGGCTGGTATCAGAACTTCCTGACCACCAAAAAAGTGTCTGTGAATGACTACTTCGCCGGTGACGCGTGGGGTATTGAATACTTCGCAGGGTACAAATTCCCAGTCGGTCAGTATGCGGTTAAATCCATCCAGCCTTACTTCATGGGCGACCGTATTGAGTATGTGAACGGCCGTAACTACCAGCGCATCGATAACGGCGTGGGTATCAGCTTCCAGCTGGATTATGGTTTCCGCGTGGATTACGAACACGTGTTCACCTCCAGCACCGACAACCTGGGCGACATGAACCTGGTGCGTCTGCGTTACGACTTCTGACCCTCACCCTAACCCTCTCCCTGAAAGGGAGAGGGAACAGACGGGGAGAACATGTAGGCCGGGTAAGGCGTAGCCGCCACCCGGCTTTATTTTTCAGCGATCAAGCCACTCAGCAATCTCTTCGTACGTCCCGCGATAGACAATCTTCTCCGCTTTCTTCTCCAGTTGATAACGGTACATTGGGTCGTAATAGTCCTTTAACAGCGGCACAAGCCAGCTGAAGTGCGCATCAGTGCTGCCAGTACGTTGTTGTTCGACAAGCGAGGCGTCCAGTAAGGCGGTGAATTCCGCGTACCGCTGCAACCCCAGACGGCGGCGGATGGCGAACAGGCCGTGGTGCAGATATTCACTGTATTCTTTCCAGCCCGCCTCCTCGCCGTATGCGGCTGAAAAGTCCGCCCACATATGGTCGAAATACTCTTCGCGCAGGCGCTCAAGCCGAATATCGAACGGGTCCTCTACCACGACGACAGGGGCTTCAGCCATGCGGTCGCGCAGGCATTCCGGTAGATGGTTAGAGCCAATCATCCTGCCTTCATCTTCCAGCACCCAGCGCGCAGCGTCTTTTTTCAGCAGCTCGACCGCAAGGTAATTTTCGAAGCTTGCCTGGGAAAGTTGCGGCGTTAGCGTGCGGCCAAAGGATGAACCGCGATGGTGCGCCAGTCCTTCCAGATCGATTCCCTGCGCGTGCTGCTTCACCAGCAGCGTTTTACCGTTTCCGGTACAGCCGCCGATGAGCACCATCGGTTTTTGTGACTGCTCGAGGGTCACCTGAATCGCTGTCTGACGTAGGGCCTTATAGCCGCCGCGGATCAGCGGGTAATCGACACCCGCCTCTTTCAGCCAGGCCTGCGAGATATGTGAGCGCTGGCCACCGCGCGCGCAGCAGAGAAAGCCCTCAGGATGGGCAAGGCTGGCGTCGCGCCAGGCGTTGATACGGGCCTCACGCGTGTCGCCATGCACCAGGCTATGGCCAAGCGCCAGAGCGGCCTCGGGCCCCTGGCGTTTATAGCAGGTGCCCACGGCGGCGCGTTCGTCGTCGTTCATCAATGGCAGGTTAAGGGCGGCAGGCATCGCGCCCTGGGCAAATTCGATCGGCGCGCGAACGTCGATTAAAGGGGTATCAGACGCGAGGATCGCGCGATAGTCCGTTCCATCGTTCATGGTTTTTCCAGAAGAAAACTGAGCAGCAATGGGCGGGAATTGTACGCCGGGGAAGGGGAAGGTCAACTCCCCGGCGGGGATGTCTTACCTGAGCTTTGATTGCGCCCAGACAATGCCGCTCGCGTATTCCGGCGGCAGGAGCGGGATCAGGGCTTCCAGGCTGGCGCTCAGGCGGTCTGCGTCGCTGTCGTTCAGGTTCAGGTGACCCACTTTACGACCCGGACGAACCTCTTTGTCGTACCAGTGCAGATGCACCAGCGGCAGCTTCAGCCAGTCATAGTTCAGATCGGTGCCGATCAGGTTGATCATCACCGACGGGCTGTTTACCACCGGCTGCGGCAGCGGCAGGTCAGTGATGGCGCGCAGATGCAGTTCGAACTGGCTGATGGAGGCACCGTTTTGCGTCCAGTGGCCGCTGTTATGCACGCGCGGCGCGAGTTCGTTGATCAGCAGACCAGACGGCGTGACAAAACACTCCATCGCCATGACGCCCACATAACCGAGTTCGTGCATGATGGCAGAGAGCATCTCTTCCGCCTGCGCCTGCTGGTCAGCACTGGCGTGCGGGAAGGCGACGCTGGTGCGCAGAATACCGTCCTGATGCAGGTTATGCGTCAGCGGGTAAAAGACCGTACGGCCATCATGCCCGCGCGCGCCAACCAGCGACACTTCACCGCTGAAGTTAATGCCCTGTTCAACGATGCACTCGCCGTAGCACTCATCCGGCAGCTCGGCGGTGTCGTTCGCGCGCAGACGCCACTGGCCGCGGCCATCGTAGCCACCCACGCGGCGCTTCACGATCGCCAGTTCACCCAGCATCGCGAAGACATCATTCCACTCGCTTTTATCGGACAGCAGCTGCCACGGCGCGGTCGGCAGGCCGAGCTTGTCGAACAGCTGCTTTTGCGTCAGGCGGTCGGCAATAATCGGGAACACATCGCGGTTAACAAAGGCGTTATGACGCGCCAGTTCGCGGGTCAGCGCCGTCTCCGGCCAGCGTTCGATCTCAGCGGTAATCACGCTCTGGTGGAACGGGACGGCTTCAGGTTCCGCATCCAGCCCGACGGGCCAGACGGCAATACCCAGCGGTTCACCTGCCTGGCGCAGCATCCGGCCTAACTGACCGTTACCGAGGACGCAAACTTGCTTCATGCCGCACCCCGCGGGTCCGGATTGTCGAGCACCTCATCGGTCTGAGCTTTACGCCAGTCCGCCAGACGCTGATGCAACGCGCTGTCGTGCGTCGCCAGAATCTGCGCGGCCAGCAGGGCGGCGTTGGCGGCACCCGCTTTGCCAATGGCCAGCGTGCCGACAGGAATACCACGCGGCATCTGGACGATGGAGTAGAGGCTGTCGACACCGCTCAGCGCGGCGCTTTGTACGGGAACGCCCAGTACCGGCACCAGGGTTTTGGCGGCAATCATGCCCGGCAGATGTGCTGCGCCGCCCGCACCGGCAATGATCACCTCATAACCGTTCTCTTCGGCGCTTTCGGCGAAGCTGAACAGTTTGTCTGGTGTACGGTGCGCGGAGACCACTTCTACATGGTGCGGAACATTCAGGATGTCAAAGATTTCGGCGGCGAACTGCATGGTAGCCCAGTCGCTTTTGGACCCCATCACGATGGCGACACGCGCCGGATTATTGCGGGAAGACATGCGTCTTAAAACTCCTGTGGTGCGAAACACACTGCTTTCGAGGGCACAGAGAATAGCATGTTATACGTGCAAGGAAAACGGTTGCGTGGCTGAGAAATGGGCAAAAAGACGAGAAGCAGTTAAAACGGGAAAGCGATCAACTCCACACCTTCCGGGGTGACTTTAACCATAGACCCTTCGCTGTGCCACGCGCCTAATACCACGCGGTGGGCGGGCTCGCCGTTGGCAATAAGTGAATGCACGTCAGGCCGATGGGTATGACCGTGGATCAGCCACTGGACGCGGTGTTTTTCCATTACATTCACCACCGCCTGCGGGTTAACATCCATGATGGTCATGGATTTGCTGCTGTTGGCGGCCTTACTGCCCGCACGCATTTTCGCGGCGATGCGGTTGCGGATGAATAACGGCAGGGCAAGGAACAGCGTTTGGATCCACGGGGTGTGAACTTTGGCGCGAAACGCCAGGTAGCCGGTATCGTCGGTGCAGAGCGTATCGCCGTGCATGATCAGCACCTTGCGGCCATAGAGGTTGAGCACCTGCTCTTCCGGCAGCAGCGTCATGCCGCTTTCGCGGGCGTAGCGCTTGCCGAGCAGGAAATCACGGTTACCGTGGATGAAGTAGCAGGGGACGCCAGAATCCACCAGCGCCTTGATGGCCGCCGCCATTTCACGGTGTAGCGGGTTCGGGTCATCGTCGCCAATCCAGGCTTCAAAGAGGTCGCCGAGGATGTACAACGCATCCGCATGTCGGGCTTCACCCGCTAAAAAACGCAGAAAACCGGCGGTGATCGCCGGTTCTTCTGTTTGCAGATGCAAATCTGCAATAAAGAGTGTCGCCACGAATTACTCGCTGACGGTCACGCTTGTAATCACAACGTCTTCTTTCGGAACGTCCTGATGCATGCCGCTGCGGCCGGTAGAAACGGCTTTGATCTTGTCAACCACGTCCATCCCTTCAACCACTTCTGCGAAGACGCAGTAGCCCCAACCCTGCAGACTTTCGCCGGAGAAGTTCAGGAAGTCGTTGTCAGCCACGTTGATGAAGAACTGAGCGGTCGCAGAGTGAGGCGCCTGAGTACGGGCCATCGCCAGCGTGCCACGGGTGTTTTTCAGGCCATTGTTGGCTTCGTTTTTGATCGGCTCTTTGGTGGCTTTCTGATGCATGCCAGGTTCGAAACCGCCGCCCTGGATCATAAAGCCGTTGATCACACGGTGGAAGATGGTGTTGTTGTAGAAACCTTCGCGGCAGTAGTCCAGGAAGTTTTTAACTGTTTCAGGCGCTTTGTCATCAAAGGTTTTGATTACGATATCGCCATGATTAGTGTGGAAAGTAACCATTTGTGCATCCTGTTCCGTTATTGTGGTACGTCGACCCGTGTTCGGGTCATATATAGGGGCTTGTTATAGCATAACCACAGGATGCGATCACCTTGCATTGTGTGCTGCTTCAGGTTTGAATTACGGGTAGAATAGCCGGTTTTCAACCACACACGTGTTTACATGGAATCTTCGATGTTAAAAATCTTTAATACAATGACGCGCCAAAAAGAGGAATTTAAACCTATCCATGCCGGGGAAGTCGGCATGTACGTGTGTGGAATTACGGTTTACGATCTCTGTCACATTGGCCATGGCCGCACCTTCGTCGCCTTCGATGTGGTTTCGCGCTACCTGCGTTTTCTCGGGTACAAACTGAAGTACGTGCGTAACATCACCGACATCGACGATAAAATCATTAAGCGTGCGAATGAGAACGGCGAAAGCTTTGTCGCGCTGGTCGATCGTATGATCGCCGAGATGCACAAAGACTTCGACGCCTTAAATATTCAGCGCCCGGACAGCGAGCCGCGCGCGACCCACCATATTCACGAAATTATCGAGATCACGGAAAAGCTGATTGCGCGCGGTCACGCCTATGTGGCGGACAATGGTGACGTGATGTTCTCGGTGCCGACTGACCCGACTTACGGTTCGCTTTCCCGTCAGGACCTGGACCAACTGCAGGCCGGTGCCCGCGTTGACGTGGTTGACGTGAAGCGCAACCCGATGGACTTCGTGCTGTGGAAGATGTCCAAAGAGGGCGAACCAAGCTGGCCGTCCCCTTGGGGTGAAGGCCGTCCGGGCTGGCACATTGAGTGCTCGGCGATGAACTGCAAACAGCTGGGCAAACACTTCGACATCCACGGCGGCGGTTCGGACCTGATGTTCCCGCACCACGAAAACGAAATCGCGCAGTCCACCTGCGCCCACGGCGGTGAGTATGTGAACTACTGGATGCACTCCGGGATGGTAATGGTTGACCGCGAGAAGATGTCTAAATCGCTGGGCAACTTCTTCACCGTGCGTGACGTGCTGAAGTATTACGACGCGGAAACCGTGCGTTACTTCCTGATGTCCGGCCACTATCGCAGCCAGCTGAACTACAGCGAAGAGAACCTTAAGCAGGCGCGTTCTGCGCTGGAGCGTCTGTACACCGCGCTGCGCGGGACTGACAAATCCGTGGCGGCTGCTGGCGGCGAGGCGTTCGAAGCGCGCTTTATTGAGGTGATGAACGACGACTTCAATACTCCGGAAGCGTACTCCGTGCTGTTCGATATGGCGCGCGAAGTGAACCGTCTGAAATCAGAAGACATGGCGGCAGCGAATGCGCTGGCGTCTCACTTGCGTAAACTCTCCTCCGTGCTTGGCCTGCTGGAGCAGGAGCCGGACGTGTTCCTGCAGAGCGGTGCGCAGGCGGATGACGGCGAAGTGGCGGAGATTGAAGCGTTGATCAAGGCGCGTCTGGAAGCGCGTCAGGCGAAAGACTGGGCGGCAGCAGATGCGGCGCGTAACCGTCTGACCGAAATGGGCATTATTCTGGAAGACGGCCCGCAGGGGACCACCTGGCGTCGTAAGTAAGTCTGGTGCGCGCTGATGCCCTTGTATGTTTAAAGTCACTTCAGTTACCCGTCAACAGACGGGTAAACTGTCACTGAGTTTGACCTGATGCCA